>CANGPN010000004.1 GCA_947456305.1 Comamonadaceae bacterium
TAAGGGTCGTTGACATGGTCGTTCAACCATGACTTGTTCACTTTTTTGCTCTGCGTTTTGACTTTCAATTCAACACCCTCTGTGTAGGAAGATAATACCCGTATGCCTGCTATCCAACTGACCCCTGCTGAACGCAAAGTTCACCGCGCAAATGCGCACCATCTTGATCCTGTCATCATGATCGGCAACGACGGACTGAGTGCCGCCGTTATCAAAGAAACCGAGCTTGCGCTGAATGCACACGGCTTGATCAAAATCCGCGTACTCGGCGACGACCGCAAACAACGCGAACTGATGTTTCAAACGCTGGCCGATCAACTGAACGCCGCGCCGATTCAACACATAGGCAAATTGCTAGTGTTATGGCGTCCGCAGCCAGAAAAAGAAAAAAAACTGGATCAGGACAAAATGCCCGGACCGCGCGAATTCAAAGTACTGAAATACAGCAGCCGGGGTGGTCAACGGCCTGAAATGAAACGAGTCACGATTTTGGGCAATCAGCGATTAGCGGCAGGCGGTCAGGTCAAGCGCGCCAAACCCAAACAAAAATCGGTAAAGAAGAAAAATCAGATATAAGAAACCTTGATGATTTCGTATTGTTTGACGCCACCCGGCGCTTGAACACTGGCGACATCGCCCTCTTCCTTGCCGATCAAAGCTCTGGCAATCGGGCTGCTGATATTGATCAGCCCGAGTTTCAAATCAGCCTCGTCCTCGCCAACGATTTGGTAGGTGACACGCTCGCCGGAGTCTTCATCTTCCAGATCCACAGTGGCGCCGAACACCACGCGACCACCGGCATCCAGTGAGGCCGGATCGATGATTTGCGACATTGACAACTTACTCTCAATTTCCTGAATGCGGCCTTCGATAAAACCCTGGCGGTCTTTGGCAGCATCGTATTCGGCGTTTTCGCTCAAATCGCCTTGGGCACGCGCCTCTGCAATGGCGTTGATCACCCAGGGACGGTCTACCGTTTTCAAAGTGTGTAATTCTTGTTTGAGCTTTTCAGCGCCGACTTTGGTGATGGGAATGGTGGCCATGGCAAGTGTGTACAGTTGGTAAATCAGGCTTGCAATTGAAGGTGCAAATCCTGCAAAGAATAAACATCCAGATTGTCCAAGTATTTCATGCCTTCGACCGCGGCTTCTGCGCCAGCAATCGTCGTGAAGGTGGTGACACGGGCCAGCAGCGAAGAAATGCGTATCTGGCGCGAATCAGCGATGGCATTGCGGCGCTCTTCCACGGTGTTGATGACCAGTGCGATCTCGTTGTTTTTGATCATGTCGACCACATGCGGACGGCCTTCAGTGACTTTGTTGACGGCCACAACCGGGATGCCGGCAGCTTGGATGGCGGCAGCTGTGCCTTTGGTAGCAACCAGCTCAAACCCGTAAGCAACCAAATGTCGCGCTACTTCCACCGCACGAGCCTTGTCGGTATTTTTCACAGTTAGAAAAACTTTACGCACAGCATCCGTGGGACGCGGCAGTTTGGTACCTGCACCCAACTGGCTTTTGACAAAAGCTTCGCCAAATGTCAGTCCCACTCCCATGACCTCTCCGGTGGACTTCATCTCCGGACCAAGGATGGTGTCGACACCGGGAAATTTCACAAACGGAAAAACGGCTTCTTTGACGCTGAAATAAGGCGGGTGCACTTCGCGGGTAATGCCTTGCGAAGCTAGACTTTGCCCCACCATGCAACGCGCCGCAACCTTGGCCAGTTGTATGCCAGTGGCTTTGCTGACAAAGGGCACGGTGCGGCTGGCGCGCGGATTGACCTCAAGCACATAAATCACGTCATGACCGTCTAGTTTTTGGATGGCAAATTGCACATTCATCAGCCCAACCACTTTGAGGCCGTGCGCCATTTCGGTGGTTTGGCGCTTCAACTCGGTAATAGTCTGGTCAGACAAGGAGTAAGGCGGGAGAGAACATGCGGAGTCACCGCTGTGCACACCGGCTTGCTCGATATGTTCCATGACACCGCCGATGAAGACTTGTTTGCCGTCACAAATAGCATCGACATCACATTCGATGGCATCGTTCAAAAAGCGATCCAGCAGTACCGGGGATTCATGGCTGACTTTGACAGCTTCGCGCATATAACGCTCGAGGTCGCGCTGCTCGTGCACGATTTCCATGGCGCGACCGCCCAAAACATAGCTGGGGCGCACGACCAGCGGGTAACCGAGTTCCTGCGCTTTCTCAAGAGCCTCTGCTTCGGTTCTAGCGGTGGCGTTCGGCGGTTGACGCAAGCCTATGGCATGAAGCAATTGCTGGAAACGCTCGCGGTCTTCGGCCGCATCAATCATGTCAGGGCTGGTGCCAATGATGGGCACACCTTCGGCTTCCAAGCCTAGCGCCAACTTCAACGGGGTTTGACCACCGTATTGAACAATCACGCCCAGCGGTTGTTCCTTGTCGACGATTTCCAGCACATCTTCCAGTGTCAATGGTTCAAAGTACAAGCGGTCGCTGGTATCGTAATCGGTGGACACGGTTTCGGGGTTGCAATTGACCATGATGGTTTCATAGCCGTCCTCTCGCATCGCCAGCGCAGCGTGCACGCAGCAGTAATCAAACTCAATGCCTTGACCGATGCGGTTGGGTCCGCCTCCGAGAACCATTATTTTTTTGCGTTGCGTTGGCGCGGCTTCGCACTCTTGCTCGTAGGTGGAATACATATAAGCGGTATTGGTCGCAAACTCCGCCGCGCAAGTGTCAACACGTTTGAAAACCGGGCGCACGCCTAAAGTATGTCGGGCCTGGCGAACAGCCTTTTCCGTTGTCTTGAGCTGTCTGGCCAGTCGGCGGTCGGAAAAGCCTTTTTGCTTTAACAAACGCAGTTCACCAGCGCTAATGTCTGCGAGTTGATGCTTTTCAAGTTCGAGTTCGATTTTGACAATGTCTTCGATTTGCACCAGAAACCAAGGATCGATGCGGGTGAGTGCATGCACTTCTTCGACGCTCATGCCCATGGCAAACGCGTCGCCCACATACCAAATGCGCTCGGGGCCGGGCGCGCCGAGTTCTTTTTCAAGCACCTCGCGGTCCTGGGTTTTTTCGTTCATGCCGTCCACACCGACTTCAAGTCCGCGTAACGCCTTTTGAAAAGACTCTTGGAAGGTGCGACCTATGGCCATGACCTCCCCCACAGATTTCATTTGCGTGGTGAGCCGGCTATCGGCAGTAGGGAATTTTTCAAATGCAAACCGCGGGATTTTGGTAACCACGTAATCAATACTGGGCTCGAAACTCGCGGGCGTCGCGCCGCCGGTGATGTCATTGCGCAATTCGTCCAGCGTGAAACCGACCGCCAGTTTGGCGGCCACTTTGGCGATTGGAAAGCCTGTGGCTTTGGACGCCAACGCAGACGAGCGCGATACGCGCGGATTCATTTCAATGACCACCATGCGGCCATCAGCAGGATTGATAGAGAACTGTACGTTGGAGCCACCGGTGTCGACGCCGATTTCGCGCAACACCGCCAGACTGGCGTTGCGAAGAATCTGGTATTCCTTGTCTGTCAGTGTTTGAGCGGGCGCCACCGTGATGGAGTCGCCGGTATGCACGCCCATGGGATCCAAGTTTTCAATGGAACATACGATGATGCAGTTGTCCGCTTTATCGCGCACCACTTCCATTTCGTACTCTTTCCAGCCGAGCAAGGATTCTTCAATCAGCAATTCGCTGGTGGGAGACGCTTCTAAACCGCGTTTGCAAATAACTTCAAATTCTTCAGGGTTGTAGGCAATGCCGCCGCCGGTGCCGCCCAGGGTAAAACTCGGGCGTATCACCACCGGAAAGCCGACTGTTTTTTGCACCGCCCAGGCTTCATCCAGGCTGTGGGCGATGCCTGAACGCGCCGAACCCAGACCGATTTTGGTCATGGCGTCCTTGAACTTCAAACGGTCTTCGGCTTTATCAATCGCTTCGGGTGTCGCGCCAATCAATTCCACAGGCTTGCCGGTGTTGGCACCCAGGTATTTGTCGAGCACGCCGTGACGCCACAAATCCAAAGCGCAATTGAGAGCTGTTTGACCACCCATGGTCGGCAAAATCGCATCCGGTTTTTCCTTAGCGATGATTTTTTCGACGGTCTTCCAAGTGATCGGTTCTATGTAAGTCACGTCGGCCGTTGCCGGGTCGGTCATGATGGTGGCCGGGTTGCTGTTGATCAATATGACCTTGTAACCTTCCTCGCGCAAAGCTTTGCAAGCCTGTACGCCGGAGTAGTCAAACTCACAAGCCTGACCGATGACGATAGGTCCTGCACCGATGAGCAGAATGCTTTTGATATCTGTACGTTTAGCCATGCTGAGAAACCGCCATTGAGTGAATAAAGCGGTCAAACAAATAACCGATGTCGTGCGGGCCTGGTGAGGCCTCAGGATGCCCTTGGAAACTGAAAGCCGGTTGGTCTGTTAACTCTAAGCCCTGCAAACTGCCGTCAAACAAACTGACGTGGGTGGCGCGTACATGCGCGGGCAGCGATTTTTCATCGACCGCAAAGCCATGGTTTTGGCTGGTGATGGACACTCGGGAAGTCTGCAAATCTTTGACCGGGTGGTTGGCGCCGTGGTGGCCGAACTTCATTTTGTAGGTGGCTGCACCGGTTGCCAGCGCCAGAATCTGGTGCCCCAAACAAATACCGAATAAAGGGATTTTTTTAGCGAGCAAGGCTTGCGTGGCTTCAATAGCGTAAGTGCAAGGCCCAGGGTCGCCAGGGCCGTTAGAGAGAAACACACCGTCCGGTTTTAACTGCAGCACATGCTCGGCTGACGTGGTCGCAGGAACCACAGTGACCTCACAACCTCGTTGGGCCAGCATGCGAAGAATGTTTCTCTTGACGCCAAAGTCGTAGGCGACCACGCGAAAGCGGGCTTTGTCTAGCTTACGGTAGCCCGCACCCAGTTGCCACTCGGTCTCGCTCCACGGATAGGGCTGGGTCACACTGACTTGGGAAGCCAGGTCCAAGCCATTCATGGCCGGTGCTTGTTTGGCCAGTGCTACCGCTTGCGCCTTGTCCTCGGCTGTGATGACGTGGTCTTTGGGATAAGCCACGATGGCGCCGTTTTGGGCGCCGTTCTCGCGCAAATGTCTGGTCAACATGCGGGTGTCGATATCAGCAATAGCCACAGTGCCCTGGGTTTTGAGGAAATGGGTCAAGTCGCTGCTTGCACGGAAATTGGAATGCATCAAAGGTAAGTTTTTGATGATCAGCCCGGCCGCATAAATACGATCAGCTTCGCTGTCTTCGGTATTCACGCCGTAATTGCCTATGTGCGAATAAGTCAGCGTGACCAATTGCTGGCAGTAACTCGGATCGGTCAGGATTTCCTGGTAACCGGTCATGGATGTATTGAATACTACTTCTCCGACAGTGTGGCCATCGTGACCGATGGATTGCCCCATGAAGACCGTGCCGTCTGAAAGCGCCAAAATAGCGGGAGGACGATTTCCCTGAAGAGTCAAAAGCACTCAGATCTCCGAGATTCGGTGACGCCCCAGTTGCAAGAGAGGCCTTCTCTTTGGCTGCTATACAAGGGGATTGGCTTTTTTGCGAGCGTAGGGCGTGCGGTTGATATAAAAGTCAGACATTATATCCCTGCCCTCCTGCAAGCCGGCTTGAAAAGTCTGCTATTAACACTTCCCTACACGTTGACTGGCACTGGCATGCAAACAAATGGCAGCAGCAGCAGCCACATTCAGCGACTCCTGCCCTCCCGGTTGGGCAATCCTGACACGTTGCACTCTTTCATTTGGCCAATCAACACTGACCCCGCGACCTTCGTGGCCAAACACCCAGATACAAGGCCAGGGTAATTTTTTTTCCATTAACAGTTCATGCAAGTAATCGCCCCGGTGAACATCGGTCAGCAATACAGGCGTATTTAATTTCAAGATCTCAGATACATCCCAAGACTCGTGAACCTTCAGACTGAAATGCGCGCCCATCGCAGCTCGAATCACTTTGGCAGACCACAAAGCCACCGAGCCTGAAGTGGAGATGACCTGCTCAAAACCAAAAGCAGCAGCACAGCGCAAGATAGCGCCAGCATTGCCGGGATCCTGAACTTGATCAAGCACCACTGATGAAGCCAGCGGGTTTGAGAGCGGATTTTGCGGCAACTCCACCACTGCACCAATCCATGATGGCGATGGTAATGCGCTCAGTTCGTTCATCAAACTGCCGGTCAACTGCAAAACAGATTCGCAGCGCAAAGCCCATGTATGTAGCCTGTTGTCCTGTACGGCATCCAGTAACACAAGTTGGTTAAAGCGCATACCGCTGTCCAGCGCGGCCTGGCATAAATGCTCGCCCTCTAGCCAAATTTGACCGCTGCTACGGTAAGACGTATTGTCAATTGCTAGCAATTTCAATTGCTTGTATTGAGGGTTATCTTTGGAACTGATGGACTTAATCGCCATGCGCGTGCCCCTGATTTAAAACATCAAGCGTTGCAGCGACAGGCGCAAAACTTCTTCTGTGCCAAACAGTCGGACCCAGCGTGCGCAAGGCCTTCAGGTGTTCTGGAGTGCCGTAGCCCTTGTGTCTGGCAAAACCATAAGCTTCAAACTCGGTATCTATGGAGCAACACCAGCGATCGCGCTCTACCTTGGCAAGAATGGAGGCAGCGGAAATAGCCGCCACCTTGCTGTCTCCTTTGACAATCGCCTCTGCCAGCACATCCAGTACAGGCAAACGGTTGCCATCAATCAACACCTTGCCCGGCTTTAATCGCAAGCCAAGCACCGCCCTCTGCATGGCTAGCATGGTGGCTTGCAAAATATTGAGCTCATCGATTTCCTGTACCGAAGCCTGGGCCACACAAAAACACAAAGCATTTGCCCGTATCTGGTCGTAAAGCTTGTCACGCTTCAATGCACTGAGCGTTTTTGAATCAGCCAGACCGCGCACAGGGGCCAAATCATCCAGAATAACGGCAGCGGCAAACACCGGGCCGGCCAAGGGTCCGCGACCGGCCTCATCAACGCCTGCGATCAATACCGGGCCATCGTCCCAATTGAGCTTGACCTGCTCAGGCTTGAAGGATTTGTGCGATCGCATCTGTAGCTACCTTAGGCGTGTCAGCCCTTAACGATTGGTGCATGCGGGAAAAAGTCTGTCGCAAGGCTTGTACTCTGGCAGGTTGCTCCAGCCACTCTGTGACGCAGCGAGCCAGTGCCGAAGGCGTTGCCTGTGATTGCAACAACTCGGGAACCACGAATTCACTGCACAAAATATTCGGCAAGCCGACCCAGGGCTGAAGGCGTTTGCGCTCAATGATTTGCCAGCTCAACCAGGGCATGGCGTAGGCGATCACCATCGGGCATTTGAACAAAGCAGCTTCCAGCGTCGCCGTACCGCTGGCAATCATGGACACATCGGCGGCGGCCATCACTGTATGGCTCTGGCCGGAAATAATTTTCAAATGATCGGCCCCGGGAAACTGCCTGGCAATGTCATGGACCAAGTTAGACATACCGGGAGCCACAGGCAAGACGGCAATCAAATTAGCCTGCTGTTGTCGCAGCAATTCAACGGCGGCTAAAAACCGCGGAAGCAAATGTTTAATCTCATCTTTGCGGCTGCCGGGAAGCACAGCCAACATTCTTATGTCCGGCGACAAACCCAATTGTGCTCTGGCAGCTGCCCTGTCTGCGTGTTCGGGGATCAAATTTGCCAAGGGATGGCCAACAAAGGTAGCAGCAATGCCATGTTGCGACAAAAGATCGGGTTCAAAAGGAAAAATGCACAACACATGATTCACACTTTCACGGATTTTTTTCAGGCGCTGTGCACGCCACGCCCAGACCGAGGGACATACAAATTGCACGGTTTTCAATCCAGCATGTCTCAGGTCACGGGCCAGATCCAGATTGAAGTCAGGTGCATCGATACCTATGAATACATCGGGTTTGGCGTCCAGTAAACGGGCCTTGAGTTGCCGCCTGATAGCAACGATTTCCCGGTAATGCTTGAGTACTTCCACGTAACCGCGCACTGACAGCTTTTCCATGGGCCACCAAGAGCTGAATCCACGCTGCTGCATTCGCGGACCGCCGATACCGGCCATGCGCAACATTGGCCAGCGTTGTTGTAAACCCGGAATCACCAGAGAGGCCAGTAGATCTCCGGAAGTCTCGCCTGCCACCATCGCTATTTCCAGGGCAGATCTTTCAGTCATGGAGTAAGCTGCAATTTTCAACGGATGATGCCGCGACCAGGCGACACCTGAGCCAGAAAAGTGGACATGACATCAACCACTTCGACAATGCCCGAATCTGAGTGGGACATGGCTTGAATCTGTTCGATTGCAGCTTGCAATGTGAGCTCTTCGCGATAAAGCGCCTTGTGCATTTGCTTGACGGCTTGTACCTGCGCTGCAGAAAAACCGCGGCGCTTCAAACCTTCGTAATTCATGGAACGCACTTGCGCCGGTTGTCCTTGGCACATAGCAAATGGAGGAAGGTCTGCAAACAACAAGGAGTTCATAGCTGTGAAGCTGTGAGCGCCGAGCCGGCAAAACTGATGTACCACAGTGAAGCCGCCCAGAATCGCCCAGTCACCGACCTGCACGTGACCGGCCAACTGTGTGCTGTTGGCAAATACAGTGCGGTTGCCGACTTGGCAGTCGTGGGCCAGATGCACATAAGCCATCAACCAGTTATCGTTACCAATACGCGTCACGCCTTGGTCTTGGGCGGTACCTATGTTGAAAGTGCAAAATTCCCTGATGGTATTGCGGTCGCCAATGATCAGCTCACAAGGTTCACCAGCGTATTTTTTATCCTGCGGTACAGCACCTAAGGAATTGAATTGAAAAATACGGTTGTCTTCGCCTATGGTGGTTCGGCCTTCAATCACGCAATGCGAGGCCACCGTCGTGCCTGCACCGATGCGGACATGGGGCCCAATGATGGTGTAAGGGCCGACTGTGACCGATTCGTGAAGTTGTGCGCCCGGGTCTACCAGTGCGCTCGGGTGTATGTGAGCCATGGGCAAATCAATCAATACGACGCATGGTGCACATCAACTCGGCTTCAACCGCCAATTCTTCACCCACCATGGCCTTGGCCTTGAATTTAAAAATACCGGCTTTCATACGATCTAGTTCGACCATCAGTGTCAATGCATCACCGGGCTCAACCGGGCGCTTGAAACGTGCGCCATCAATCCCAGCGAAATAGTAAATCGTGTTGTCATCTGGCACGACTTCCATGGTGTGAAAAGACAGCAATGCAGCAGCCTGGGCCAGAGCTTCGAGCATCAAAACGCCCGGCATCACAGGGCGATGCGGGAAGTGGCCGTTGAAAAACGGTTCATTGATAGTGACATTTTTCAAGGCGACTATGGATTTACCTTTGTCAAGTTGCAACACCCGGTCTACCAAAAGAAAAGGGTAGCGGTGCGGCAGCATTTTTAAAATTTGATGAATATCCATTTTCATGATCCTGATGTATTGAAATTATTTTCTAAACGACGTAGGCGCTCGCGAAGCGCATTCAATTGCCGCAAGCTGGCGGCGTTTTTCTGCCAGGATGTATTTTCGTCTATGGGGAAGACACCACTGTAGGTCCCTGCTTTAAGCAACGAATGGGTAACCACCGATGCGGCCGAAACGTGCACATGGTCTGCCAATTCAAGATGGCCAAGTATGACCGCGCCTCCGCCGACGGTGCAATACGCACCGATTTTGGCGCTACCGGCGACACCGACACAGCCGGCCATGGCTGTGTGTTTACCTATGTGGACATTGTGTCCTATCTGAATCAGGTTATCGAGCTTGACACCATCCTCCAGCACAGTGTCTTCAATGGCGCCGCGATCCACACATGTATTGGCACCGATCTCAACATTGCTGCCTATGACAACGCCACCGAATTGCTCTATCTTGACCCATTGCCCTTGGTCTTGCGCAAAACCGAATCCATCAGCCCCAATCACCACACCAGCATGCAAAATACAGTTATCTCCAATGACACAACTAGCTCCAACGGTAACGCCGGATTTGAGCCAGGTGCCGGCACCTATGACGGCGCCCTCTTCAACCACACACAAAGGTCCAATACGCGCCGTAGGATCAATAAAGGCAGTCTCTGAAACCACCGCTGTAGGGTGAATCGCTGCAGAAGTCTTGTAAGGTAAAACGTGCTGACGCCATAACTGAGTCAATTTAGCCCAATATAAATATGGATTGTCGACCACCAGACAACAACCACGCGACCTGGCAGACGCAGCGTGCGAATGGGAAACAATTACGCAAGCGGCTTGGCTGCGATCAAGTTGTGAAACGTACTTGGGGTGACTGAGAAAACACAACTGGCCGCTTTCGGCAGACGCAAGCGGCGCTAAACCTGAAATAACAGTATCAGGCGAACCATGCAATGTTCCGCCAAGTTGCTCAACGATGAACCCTAATGCAAGGGACACCACGCCATCACTTGCCGCTGTTGATGACTTTAATCACCTTGTCGGTGATGTCATGCTTGGGGCTAATGTAGACGGCTTCTTGTAGTATCAGGTCGTATTTTTCAGCTTCAGCAATTTGTTTGACCACTTTATTGGCCTTTTCCAGAACTTGCTGAAGTTCCTCATTTTTTCTGGCATTTAAATCTTCTTGAAATTCGCGTCTTTTGCGTTGAAATTCGCGATCCTGATCGGACAACTGTCTTTGGCGTGCTGTGCGCTGAGAATCAGATAGCGTAGGGGAATCTCGTTCAAGTTTTTCTGAGTTGGACTTCAATGCGCCACCGAGTTCAACGAGTTCTTTTTCCCGTTTGGAGAATTCCTGCTCAAGTTTGGTTTGCGCCACCTTGGCCGTGCTGGATTCTTTGAAAATCCTATCGGTATTGATAAAACCAATGCGAAGTTCTTCAGCATACGCATTCAGGCTTGCAAGACCCAAAAGTGAAAGCAACAGTGAACGTGTCAGTTTAGTTTTCATCAGAATGAAGTCCCGATCTGGAATTGAAAGCTCTGTATTCTATCGTTATCGAATCGTTTGATGGGTTTGGCAATAGCCAGGCGAAGCGGCCCGACAGGAGATATCCAACTCAGACCTAAACCCGTAGAGCTTCTGAGTTGACTCAAATCCACAGATTCCTGGTCTGTATAAACGTTACCTACGTCGATAAATGTATAAAGCCTGAGGGTTTTGTCAGTACCTACACCAGGAAAAGGCATGAGAAATTCAGTATTGAGCAGAATTTTCTTGGATCCCCCGGTAGCGTACTGACCGCTGTAACGGTCATAAGTCGTATCCGTCTGCAAGGAATTCTGCTGGAAACCGCGCACCGACCCTAATCCACCAGAATAGTAATTCTTGAACACGGGGAAATCGTGGCCTTGAATACCACCTCCAAGACCAAGTTCTGCATTGATCGCAAGCGTGTATTTGCGTGTGAGAGGCCAATATTGCTGGTATTGACCAGAATTTTTGTAGTAACGGGAATCACCCATCAAACCCAGTTCTGAATTAAGGCGCATAAATTTGCCTTTATTGGGCGCCAATGTGCTGTCGCGGCTGTCGCGGGCCCAGCCCAAGGTCAAAGGAATTGAAGTAAAGGGCTCATTCACGTAGTTGGTGTAAGCCAAGGGCAGGTTTGAACCATTTGACACTGATGTGCTGTCATAAGCCGCACCCACAAAAATAGTATCAGTCTCAGCAATGGGAACGCCAAAACTCAGGCCAAGTCCACTGGAATTGATATTGTAGTAAGTGCTGGAAGTCGAATATGGTCTTGAATTTTTGCTGTACAAATTAAAAGTTCGTGAAATACCATCTTCCGTGAAGTATGGATCTGTCGTGTGTACAGAATAAACTTTGTTGTATTGGCTGGTATTAATTTGTACGCCAACTGAATTGCCAGTACCGAAAAAATTATCCTGATTCAAACCAAACGACAAAAATGCATTCTCAGATGAGGAAAAACCTACACCAAGAGATAAAGAATTAGTTGGCTTCTCAACGACTTTCAAATTGATATCAACCTGATCCGGATTGTCTGGAACTTCCTGTGTATCGATAGTTACTTCAGTGAAGAACCCCAAACGATCTACCCTGTCACGGGAGGACCGAATGCGTTGACCGTCATACCAAGAAGATTCCATTTGGCGAAATTCCCTGCGGATGATTTCGTCTTTGGTGCGATCATTGCCGGCGATATTGATACGGCGGACATAAGCGCGCCTGGACGGGTCTGCTTGCAAAATGATTTTGACCTGGCTGGTTTGTCTGTCAATTTCAGTTCGCTGCTCAACTCTGGCAAAGGCAAAGCCAAAATTACCGAAATATTCAGCAAATGCTTTGCTAGTGTCCACCACATCGCTCACGTTGTAGGCTTGCCCCGGTTTAATGGTGATCAAAGACTTGAACTCGTTGTCTCTACCAAGGTAGTAACCTTCAAGAGCCACTTCACTGACCACAAACCGCATGCCTTCAATGATGTTGATCGTAATGGTGATGTCTTGTTTGTTAGGTGAAATGGCAACTTGGGTTGATTCAACCCTGAACTCAAGATAGCCGCGTGACAAATAAAAGGACTTCAGATTCTCCAGGTCGGCATTGAGTTTGGCTTGAGAATACCTGTCAGATTTGGTGTACCAGGACATGTAATTGGGTTCAGACAAATCCAGTTGATCTTTGATTGTTGGTAAATCGAAGGCTTTATTTCCAACGATTTTGTATTCTTTGATCTTGGAAACATCACCTTCGATCACAGTGAAATTCAAATTGACCTTGTTACGTTCGGCAGGAGCCACGGTTGTAACGACCTCAGCACCATATAAACTGCGGTTGATGTACTGGCGCTTGAGTTCCTGCTCTGCTCGGTCTGAGGAGGCTTTGTCAAAAGGTCGACCCTCAGACAATCCGATATCTTTGAGTGCTTTTTTCAAAGTATCTTTATCAAACTCTTTGATACCTACAAAGTTGATCGAAGAAATCAAAGGTCTTTCTTCGACCACTACAGTCACTATATTGTCTTTAACTTCAATTCGTACGTCCTTGAATAAGCCTAAGGCAAATAAATTCCTGATAGCCAAAGTGCCCTTATCGTCCGAATAATTTTCACCCACCTTGAACGGCAATGTAGCCAGAACATTGCCAGGCTCTACCCTTTGTAAGCCTTCTAAACGAATGTCTTTGACCTGAAAAGGCTCAACGGCAAATGCAGCCTGTGACATGAAAACTGCAATCACCACGGTTAGACAAAAACGGA
The DNA here is from genome assembly GCA_947456305.1 of Comamonadaceae bacterium. Lineage (GTDB taxonomy): Bacteria > Pseudomonadota > Gammaproteobacteria > Burkholderiales > Burkholderiaceae_C > Limnohabitans. Next base: position 13,233 of record CANGPN010000004.1, read on the forward strand.
TAGCTTGAAACATTAATAAGAATTTCATGAATTGTTGAAATGTATCGGACAAAGAAATTTCAAAAATGGAATCGCCTGAAGAACGGGCAAGTTTCAGGCCCCGCAAACCGCAAAAACTGTCAGTGTTGCAGGATGCAATACGCCTAGTTTCAAGCGCCTGACTCGATAATACATCACAGACAAGTTCAAACTGCCAGTATCGCCTTATGCAAGCGACTATGCGTCCAGCTGAGTTTTTCAATGTTTTTGTAATAGCTTGGCTGCCACTTGACGGGCTTGTGAGCGTGCATGTAAGTCAATCTCGAGTAAATCCTCTAAGGATTGGGGTTTTGGCGGAGCACAGGCAGCCAAAGTCCCGAGATTGACGGCGTTTATCTGATCAAAACGGATAGAGCGGCTTAAGAACAATTCAACCGCCACTTCGTTAGCTGCATTCAACACAGCCGTAGTGCCGCTAGGCGCTTGCAGCGACTCCCAAGCCAGTGCCAAACCTGGAAATCGTTGCAAGTGCTCAGGCTCATGCATGGACTCGAATGTCATCAATGCATTTTTTCTAAAATCAATAAACCCAGCCCCGGATGCAATCCGATCAGGCCAGGCCAGTCCGTAGGAGATGGGCATTCGCATATCTGGCGTACCAAGTTGCGCAACAATGGAGCCGTCTACAAACTCCACCATAGAGTGAATAATGCTTTGCGGGTGTATGACTACCTCAATTTGCTGATGAGAAACCGCGAATAAAAACCTGGCTTCTATGACCTCAAGTGCTTTGTTCATCATGGTTGCCGAATCAACCGATATTTTTCTACCCATGACCCAATTAGGATGGGCACAAGCTTCCTCAGGTGTGACCAAGTGCAAACTATCCACAGAACGGTTTCTGAACGGCCCGCCTGAAGCAGTCAATATTATTTTGTTAACCACGTCCGGCCAGGTCGAGGCATCTTCAGGTAAAGCTTGAAAAACGGCTGAATGCTCACTGTCAATGGGCAAAAGTTTGGCGCCGCCTTGTTCGACGGCGTCTAAAAATAACTCACCACCCACCACCAGTGCTTCTTTATTGGCTAGTAATAAACGTTTACCTGCTCGCGCTGCACTTAAACAAGAGGCCAAACCCGCAGCACCCACAATCGCCGCCATCACCATGTCCACTTCGGGAGCACTGGCCACTTCGTTAAGCGCTTGCGCACCACTCAACACCCTGGTTGTTGAGCCCTCGACGCGTAATTTTTCCTCCAATTGCTGCGCGGCAAGTGGGTCAACCATCACTGCAAACACCGGTTTAAAAGCAGCGCATTGGGCGAACATTTTGTCCACTTGGGTGGCACCGGTTAAAGCAAAAATACGATAGCGGTCAGCATGCCTGGCGACAATATCCAGCGTATTGACGCCTATAGATCCTGTAGAACCAAGCACGGTCAGATTTTTTTTCATAGCTGGTGAATTACATCAAAGCAAGTAACACGGCTACAGGCAATGTAGGCAACAAAGCATCCAACCGGTCAAGTACACCTCCGTGGCCGGGTAACAGACCACTGCTGTCTTTCACCCCGGCGCTGCGTTTGAGCAAAGATTCAAACAAATCACCAGCTGCACTGATCAAGGTCAGACCCAATACTCCCGCCAGCATGGACAAACTGCCATGTACATAAAGTCTGTCAAACAAACTGCCCCCCATCGCAGGAAAACGGGTCTGCAAGCTCAGCCAGGTAAAAGATAAGAGCACCACGCCAAGCAAGCCTCCCACCAGTCCTTCACGGCTTTTGCCGGGGCTGATAGTTGGTGCGAGTTTGTGTTTGCCCCATTGCTTTCCAACGAAGTATGCAGCGATATCCGCCACCCAGACAAGCAATAGCACAGAGGTCAACAAGGACGTACCCGCGTTTTTAGCTTGGAACAAAGCCAGCCAAGTCATGGTAAGAGCCAATATGCCGGTCAGATTTCGCACAATGGCCGGAAACAAGCGCCAGCTGTCTACCCCGTTTTTTAAGAAATACAACAACAAAGCAACCCAGAAAATACTGATGAACAGCCAAACAGCAGAAGGTAATAAAGCACGCGTCTGAACAACCCATAAAACAGCGCATGCCGCCAGACACAAGGCTGACATAGACAAAGCCGATTTGGCCGACATGTCATTCAAACGGCCCCACTCCCAGGCGCCGGCAACGACCAATAAAAGGCCTGCAATACCAATCCATAGCGGATCGGGATGAAACAACGCAGGTAAAAAAACCGCCAATAAAAGCAAAGCGGTGATGATGCGTTGTTTAAGCATGTGAAAAAGCTGCTTAGACAGCCATGATTTCCTGCTCTTTGGATGCCATCAATTTGTCAATGTCTGCAATATGCTTATCAGTGACTTTTTGTATATCGGCTTCAGCACGCTTTTGTTCATCCTCGGACGCCAATTTATCTTTCACCAACTTTTTCACGGCCTCGTTAGCATCACGCCGTAAGTTGCGCACAGCCACTTTGGCATTTTCACCTTCGTTGCGAACGATTTTAGTCATCTCTTTTCTGCGTTCCTCGGTCATAGGAGGCATAGGTACACGTATCAAGTCACCCATGGAAGAAGGATTAAGACCTAAATCGCTTTCACGAATAGCTTTTTCAATTTTGGGGCCTAGTCCTTTTTCCCAAGGTTGAACGCTGATGGTGCGCGCGTCTAACAAAGATACATTGGCAACTTGAGACAACGGCGTAGGGTTGCCGTAATACTCAACCATGATGTTGTCAAGCAAGCCTGGATTGGCACGTCCAGTGCGTATTTTGCTTAAGCTGTTATTGAAGGCCGCAATGGATTGATCCATTTTGCTTTCACTGTTTTTTTTAATCTCACTGATATCCATGATTCCAACTCCTGTGCCGCTTTTGTCAAAAATTTATCAGGCGAAAACAAGTGTCCCTTCATCTTCACCCATGACCACCCTTTTAAGCGCTCCGTGTTTGAAAATCGAAAACACGGTAATGGGCAACTTCTGGTCACGGCACAAGGCAAATGCGGTTGCGTCCATGATGCCCAGATTCCCGCGGATGGCATCATCAAAACTGATTCGACTATAGCGGGTTGCCGAGGGATCTTTTTTCGGGTCAGCGCTGTAAACACCGTCGACCTTGGTAGCTTTCAACACCATGGCAGCACCGATTTCAGCTCCTCGCAAAGCTGCTGCCGTGTCAGTGGTAAAAAACGGATTGCCTGTACCTGCAGCGAAAACCACCACCTTGCCCTCTTCCAAATACTGCAAAGCCTTAGGCCGCACGTAGGGCTCTACTACTTGCTCAATACCGATGGCGGACATGACGCGGGCGACCAAACCGGCCTTGTTCATGGTGTCCGCCAATGCCAGTGCATTCATTACTGTGGCCAACATGCCCATGTAGTCAGCGGTTGCACGGTCCATGCCGACAGAACCACCGGCTACGCCGCGAAAAATATTCCCGCCGCCAATAACCACAGCCACTTCAACACCAAGACGGGTAATCTCTGCAATTTCCTCAACCATGCGAACTATAGTATCGCGATTGATACCGAAAGCATCATCTCCCATCAAGGCTTCACCGGAGAGTTTGAGCAAAATCCTTTTATAAGCAGGTTGTGGGACTGTCATTGCAAAATTCTCCGGTACAACAAATAGGACAAGCTTCAAAAAAAAGGGGACTAACTTGTGTCCCCTTTTTTTATCACGCTGATTGTTTGGCTGCAGCCACCTGAGCAGCCACCTCGGCTGCAAAGTCATCTACTCTTCGCTCAATGCCTTCACCGACCACGTACATAGTGAACGCTTTGACAGTAGTTTTAGCCGACTGAAGCATTTGTTCAACTGTTTGCTTGTCATTTTTAACAAACGGCTGGTTAAACAAAGAAACTTCTTTCAAATATTTTTGTACGGAACCTTCGATCATTTTGGCAGCGATATCAGCAGGTTTGCCTGACTCAGCAGCCTTGGCAGTTGCCACGGAACGCTCGCGCTCAATCAGTTCAGTCGGCACATCTGCACTGGTCAGCGAAACCGGCTTCATGGCTGCAACGTGCATGGCGACATCGCGAGCAGCTGCTTCGTCGCCGTTATATTCAACAACCACACCAATTCTCGTGCCATGCAAATAAGAAGTGAGGTGGTTGCTTTGGTCAAAATATTTGAAGCGACGAAAGCTCATGTTCTCACCGATTTTGCCGACAAGGCCTTTGCGCACGTCTTCGACTGTCGGTCCAAATCCGTCCTGCGCGTAAGTCAAGGCGGATAAAGCAGTCACATCAGCCGGGTGATGTGCGGCGATCAAAGCGGCAGCCGCATTGGCAAGAGCCAAAAAGCTGTCATTCTTGGTGACGAAGTCTGTTTCGCAATTAACCTCTAACATGGCGCCAGCTCCACCGTGCATAGCAATCGCTACCACGCCTTCAGCTGTGACTCGCGCAGCAGCTTTGCTGGCTTTGCTGCCGAGCTTGACGCGCAGCAATTCTTCTGCCTTGACCATATCGCCCTCGGCTTCGGTCAATGCCTTTTTACATTCCATCATCGGCGCGTCAGTTTTTGCACGCAGTTCTGCGACCATGCCTGCCGTAATTGTTGCCATATCTAACTCCTGTATTTTTTGCGTTTATTCAAAGGGGTGCAAAAAAGGGGCCAATCAAGCCCCTTGGTCTCAAAAACCGCCAGACTTAAGCAGGCGTGCCGCTTTCAACTTCGACAAATTCATCTTCTGCGTCAGTGACTGCTTTGACCACCTCATTGACCGCATTAGCGCGACCTTCGAGGATGGCATCTGCAATGCCTCTGGCGTACAAAGTAACCGCTTTAGAGGAATCGTCATTACCGGGAATCACGTAGTCAATGCCTTCAGGAGAGTGATTGGAATCCACCACACCGATGAGAGGAATGCCCAGTTTTTTGGCTTCGGCAATGGCGATTTTGTGGAAACCCACGTCGATCACAAAAATAGCGTCAGGCAAAGTGACCATGTCTTGAATGCCGCCAATGTCTTTTTCCAATTTCTCAAGTTCACGCATAAACATGAGTTGTTCTTTTTTAGACATCGCATCCAGACCGATTTCCTGCTGAGCCTTCATGTCCTTGAGGCGTTTGATGGAAGTCTTGACGGTCTTGAAATTGGTGAGCATGCCGCCGAGCCAGCGTTGGTCGACACAAGGAACACCAGCGCGCTTGGCTTCGCTGGCGATAATTTCACGCGCCTGTCGTTTGGTGCCGACCATCAAAATGTTGCCACGGTTGGCTGCCAGTTGCTTAGCGAACTTCATGGCGTCCTGAAATAAAGGCAGCGACTTTTCCAGGTTGATGATGTGAATTTTGTTACGATGGCCGAAAATATAAGGTGCCATTTTCGGGTTCCAGAAACGTGTTTGGTGGCCAAAGTGGACACCGGCTTCCAGCATTTCACGCATGCTTACTGACATAAATTACTCCAAAGGTTAAGTCTAAAATCCGGTTCGCCATCACTAGAATCACAGAATGAACTGTCAGTCAGCAACACCTTTATTGAACCGGTTTGGGATTGGCCTTGTCTCATCAAATCATCCGATTTGCGCAAAGCCTTTGAATTTTAACATACCTGCAACAACGTTCCTGCCACGGCAGACCTGCACCGGAAAGGCACTATGAAAATTGCCGTCATCGGAGCAGGGGTGGTGGGTGTAACAACAGCTCTTGAACTTGTATCACATGGCCACGACGTAGTTGTTTATGAAAAAGGCTCAGGCATAGCACAGCAAGCCAGTTTTGCATCCTCCGGATTCATGGGGCCGGGCATGGTCAACACTTGGACAGCGCCAGGCCTGTTTTCCCGTCAACTCAAAAAATGGCTGTTGGGCCAAAGCGGCATCCGCTTGAACGGCTTGCCACAATTTCCAGCGTCCTGGCTATGGCAATGGATGCGCGCCTGCCAGAGGCCTGAATTTCAATTGCAGTTTGCTGCCCTACAAAGACTGGCCTTCTACAGCCTGGAAGTCTTTCAAGGTATCACGGAGCAGTACGGCTTGAGTTATGAAAACAGCCAAGGCACTTTGTTGCTCTGCCGCAGCGAATCAGATTTTGTCGAACTGCAATTGCCATTGTCATTACTGACAGAAGCGGGGATCGGTTTCAAAGCGCTTCAGCCAGATGAGGCCCGAGAATTAGAACCGGCTTTATCAGCACAAACACCCCTATGGGGCGCAGTCAGTTTTCCCCAAGATGTCGTAGCCAATTGCCGCCAATTCACTTTACTGGCTAAGCAAGAGGCCGAAAAGCTGGGCGTTGTCTTCAAAACCGGCCATGAAGTGCTGCCTTTGTCACCTGCGAAGCCCCGGTTTGTGCAATGTGTGAACCAGGAATCAGCATTGTTTGATCATGTGATTATTTGTGCAGGTATTCACAGCCGGGAACTGGTATACAAATTGGGCATTCATCTACCCTTGCTGGCGGTACACGGTTATTCACTAAGTGCGGCCTTGCGAGAGCAAATGGATGCCCCGGCGCTCGGAGTGATGGACGCCTTTCATCAAGTAGCAATGAGTAAATCAGGACAACGCGTGCGCGTCAGTGGCATGTGCGAGATTGGCACCAGCAAAGACACACGCCAAGAAAACACCGCCCTGCTTTACAAGGTCTTGAACGATTGGTTTCCGGGCGCAGCCAAGACCCAGGACAATGTGCAGGTCTGGCGCGGCTGCAGAGACTTGATGAGTGATGGCTTGCCGGTCTTGGGCTTGAGCGGCGTGCAAGGTGTTTGGCTTAATACCGGGCACGGCAACCACGGCTGGGCTTGCAGCAACGGCAGCGCCCGAGCCATCGCTGACATGGTCTCAGGCAGAGATTGCGAAATCGACCTCAAAGGCTTAGGACTAGAACGCTTTTAGCCCCGGCCAACGAAAGGCATATTGGTCGCCATCACAGTATGGAAAAGCACATTAGCACTGGCGGGCAAGCTGGCCATGTACAACACGGATTCACCTACGTGAGACACGTCCATCAGGGGCTCGGCCTTGATTTCGCCGTTCGCCTGAGGCACACCTAACGCCATCTTGGCAGCCATGTCTGTGCCCGCATTACCGATATCGATTTGTCCGACTGCGATATTGAAATTCCGTCCATCGAGTGCTGCGGTTTTAGTCAAACCTGTTACGGCATGCTTAGTTGCGGTGTATGCAATGGAGTTAGGGCGCGGCGCATAAGCTGAAATCGAGCCGTTATTGATGACGCGCCCGCCCATAGGGTTTTGGGTTTTCATGGCTTTAAAAGCTTGTTGCAAACAGTAAAACATACCATTCAAGTTGATATCAACCACATTACGCCATTGCTCGATGCTCAACTCGTCCAAAGGCACACCAGGCGCACTGACACCGGCGTTGTTGAACAACAAATCCACACGGCCGCAGGTTTTCACAGTGGTGGCGAATAGCGCAGCCACAGATTCAGGGTCGGCCACATCGGTTGACACCGCCAAACTTCGGGCGGATTCACCCAGACTGTGAGCGAGTTCATCCAAAGGTTGTTGTCTGCGCCCGGCCAGTACCACCCGCCATCCAGCCCCAGCCAATGCCTGGGCTGCAGCTTTACCCACACCTGTACCTGCGCCTGTGACGATGGCAGTTTTTTGTTGACTCATGTTTATCTCCTGAAATATCAAGCGCGTTTTTTGGCGCTTTTGGTTTTTTGGGGTGAAGCGGTCGGCGATTTTTTCGCCGTTTTGGCAAACGGTTTTTGTGAGCCGCGCTTGGAGCCTGTGCTCTTCTTCGCGCTGCTGATACCGGTTTTACCCGAAATTTTGCGCAACTCATCCACAGGCAAAGGTTTGGGTTTGCGCACGACTCCTGCATTGCCGTCGATGACATCGTCCTGGACCCAACGGAAATCAATTTTGCGTCCATCAAGATCGACTCGGCTGACTTGTACGCGCACGCGCGCGCCGATGGCGTAGCGAATACCGGTGCGCTCTCCGCGCAATTCCTGCCTGGCTTCATCGAAACGGAAGTAATCGCCACCGAGTTCGGTAATGTGCACTAGGCCCTCAACATACATGGCATCCAGAGTGACAAACACGCCAAATGTAGTGACAGCGGAAACGGTGCCGCTGAAATCTTCACCCAGATGCTCGCGCATGTACTGGCATTTCAACCACGCTTCAACGTCTCGACTGGCTTCGTCTGCGCGACGCTCGTTGGCACTGCAATGCAAACCTGCCGCCTGCCAGGACTGCAATTCAGGCGAGTGTTTGACGTTCGCCTGTGATGAAGGCTTGGATGATTTGGCCGCTTGGGTGGCCAGTCTGCGGACAAGTTTGGCGTGCGCCTCACCGGGTGTAGGCAGCGCCGGCAGTTGATAGCGTTTGGCTTGCAATATGGACTTGATGACACGGTGCACCAGTAGATCCGGGTAGCGGCGGATTGGGCTGGTGAAATGGGTGTAAGCCTCGTAGGCCAGCCCGAAATGACCGCTGTTGATAGGCGTGTAAATCGCCTGTTGCATCGATCTCAACAACATACTGTGGATTTGCTGTGCATCCACCCTGTCTTTGGTGGCGTTAGCAATCGCCTGAAAATGCTCCGGCTTTGGCGATTCACCGATATGCATCCCTACGCCAATGGCTTTGAGGTAATTGCGCAAAATTTCGATTTTTTCCAGCGTCGGTCCTTCGTGCACCCTGAAAAGCGCAGCGTGTTTGCTGTTCATGATGTAGTCGGCGCTGCAAACGTTAGCCGCCAACATAGCCTCTTCAATCAAACGGTGAGCTTCGTTGCGAACGCGTGGAACAATTTTTTCAATTCTTCCGCTTTCATCGCAGACGATTTGTGTCTCGGTGGTTTCAAAATCCACGGCGCCGCGCTTGAGACGCGAATTGAGCAAGGCCCGGTACACATCGTGCAAATGGATCAAATCATTGACGCGCGCCTTATGTTTGATTGCTTGCGGCCCGCGCGTATTAGACAAAATGGCAGCCACGTCTGTGTAGGTGAAACGCGCATGACTGTGCATCACAGCTTCATAAAACTGGTAGGCAAACACCTCTCCGTCTATGCCCACCATCATGTCGCACACCATGCACAAACGATCCACCTGGGGGTTCAGCGAACACAAACCATTGGATAATTTTTCCGGCAGCATGGGAATCACCCGGCGCGGGAAATACACGCTGGTGGCGCGGTCGTAGGCGTCGATATCAATGGCACTGCCGGTGTCCACATAATGACCTACGTCAGCGATAGCTACCAGCAATCGCCACCCTGGTTGCGACTTGTCTGTCAGCGGTTCGCAATACACCGCATCGTCAAAATCTCGCGCGTCTTCGCCATCTATTGTGACCAAAGCCACATCGGTCAAATCCACACGGTTTGGTGTGTCTTTGGCCATTACTTTGTCCGGCAAGCCTTCTGCCTGCTTCAAACAAGATTCTGAAAAACGGTGGGGGACGCCGTATTTTCGCACCGCTATTTCAATCTCCATGCCAGGGTCGTCCATCTCGCCCAGCACTTCCTGTACACGTCCCACAGGTTGGCCGTACAAACTCGGCGGTTCTGTCAACTCGACCACCACTACTTGACCGACCAGCGCCTTACCCGTGGCGGATTTAGGAACCAGAATATCCTGACCGTATCGCCGGTCTTCAGGTGCGACAAGCCACACACCGCTTTCCTGCAACAGGCGCCCGATAATGGGATGCGCCGGTCTTTCAGTGATTTCCAGAATCCGTCCTTCGGGTCTGCCCTTTTTATCTGTGCGGGTCACACGTGCAATCACACAGTCACGATGCAACACGGCACGCATCTCATTAGGCGGCAAATACACATTGGCTTGACCATCGTCGCGGATGACAAATCCATGGCCATCACGATGACCTTCTACGACGCCTTTGAATTCTTCAAGGAGTACGACGGTATTAGGGGTGTTTTTTTTGATATGATCCTCTGCTTTCCTGAAGGCCCAGGTGGCGGAATTGGTAGACGCACTAGTTTCAGGTACTAGCGAGTAACATCGTGGGGGTTCGAGTCCCTTCCTGGGCACCAATCTTACAGACCAACGAACCGCTACACCGGTTTACACAGATCAAACCGGCAATCCAATCAAATCATGTCCTTGTGTTCCAAGGATTTTCACTTTGGTGAATTCACCAGCACGATAACTTTTACTTATTTTTTCAGGTGCCACCATGTGTACCAGCCCGTCAATTTCAGGTGCATCCCGGAAACTGCGGCCCACACCACCTTGGCGTCCCATGGCTTTGGCACTGTCAACCAAAACTTGCATGGTCGAGCCAACATAACGGTTTAATTTGGCGGTTGATATTTCTTCTGCCACCGCCATGAACCTGGAACGCCGGTCTTCGCGCACCTCTTGCGGCAACATGCCAAACAGTTGATTGGCCGTCGCGCCATCAACCGGGCTGTAGGCAAAACAGCCTGCATGGTCAATCTCCGCTTCACGCATGAATTGAAGCAAGTGCTCAAACTCCTGCTCTGTTTCGCCGGGAAAGCCCGCAATGAAAGTGCTGCGAATCACCAGTTGCGGACATATCTTGCGCCAGGCATCGATGCGCTCCAGGTTTTTCTCGCCACTGGCCGGGCGCTTCATGCGCTTAAGCACATCGGGATGGCTGTGCTGAAAAGGCACATCCAAATAAGGCAGGATGCGACCAGTTGCCATCAAAGGCAAAATTTCATCGACACTCGGGTAGGGATAAACGTAATGCAAGCGGACCCAGGCGCCGAAAGGCTCTGCCAGTTCAGCCAAGGCTTGCACCAGATCAAACAAACGTGATTTCACCGGTCTGCCGTTGAAAAAACCGGTCTGGTATTTGATGTCAACGCCATACGCCGAAGTGTCCTGGCTGATGACCAGCAACTCGCGCACGCCAGACTCAAACAGGGCCTTGGCTTCGTTCAACACATCGCCTACAGGGCGCGACACGAGGTCACCGCGCATCGAAGGAATGATGCAAAACGAACAACGGTGGTTACAACCTTCACTGATTTTCAAATAAGCATAATGCTTGGGTGTCAGCTTGATCCCAGCCGCGGGCACCAGATCTGAAAACGGGTCATGCGGCTTAGGCAAATGCAAATGCACCGCTTCCATGACCTCGTGGGTGGCGTGCGGGCCGGTGACCGCCAGCACGCTGGGGTGCAAGTCTTTGACCAGGTTGCCGCCGTCAGCATTGGTTTTAGCGCCCAGGCAGCCGGTGACGATGACTTTTCCGTTTTCCGCCAAAGCTTCACTGATGGTGTCCAGACTTTCTTTGACCGCATCGTCAATGAACCCACAGGTGTTGACGATCACAAGATCGGCACCGGCAAAGGTTTTCGAGGTTGTGTAGCCTTCTGCGCTCAGTCGCGTGAGGATCAGTTCTGAATCGGTCAGAGCCTTGGGGCATCCCAGACTGACAAAACCGACAGTTGGCGTGGTAGACATCAGCGTTTTAATCCCATGGCTTTGAGCATTTGCTCTTGTAATTGCATCATCATTTGGTTGGACTGTTGCGTATAGCTGCCGACCAGGGAAGGCAGGCCACCTGCCGGGTTGGCAAGAAACTGCGCCCAGACTTCAGGGCTCATATGCTGGGACTGCTGCGCCAATTGCGTTTGCATATCGAGAAATTGTTGAATATTTTTTTCCAAGTAGTTGCCCATGAACGGCTGCATGGCATGGCCGTAAAAACGAATCATATTGGCCAGCGCTGCCTCTGAAAACAATGGCAATCCGCCGGCCTCTTCTTCAAGAATGATTTGCAAAAAAATACTTCGCGTGAGGTCTTCGTCGGTTTTTGCATCGACCACTTTGATTGTTTGAGCATCAATCAACATGGCCTTGACTTCCTGCAGAGTGATGTAACTGGATGTGCAGGTATCGTACAGCCGACGGTTAGGGTATTTTTTGATCAACCGGAGAGAATCAGGTTGCGCAGATTCGTCCGGGGAGGGTGTGCGGTTAGGGTCTTTGGAACGTGACAAGAGTTGTCCTAAAGAATATGTCGCCTAGTGTGGATAAATCATGATGAAACACATACCTGCCACTAAGGCATTGGTAGGCGCGATTGGACTCGAACCAACGACCCCCACCATGTCAAGGTGGTGCTCTAACCAGCTGAGCTACGCGCCTTCGTTGCCGAATAGCTTATTCTAGCAGCAAGAAATACCCCGCTTGAAAACATAACCATCGTCTCTTAAGCTGGAGGATCAGCGATGGAAAAACTGTGTCTCTTCATTGATCAAGGTCAGTATGTCTGGACTGCTGATATCCGCGCGATTGACTCTCATGTCTTGCCAGTCGTAATGCAGATGCGCCAGCAACTTGTCTTGAACTGCGCCGTTAACCCAATACGCTGAGCTCACGTAAGAGCCAATGACTGTGCCCCGCTTTTCAGGCAATTCATCTAACAGCAAACCATTCGCGTACTTGGTGATGTCTTGCCCGGCGCAACCCAAGGCCCGTGTCATCAGTGTAGGAACCACGTCCTGGTGGGTGGAGTAACGGTCAAATTTCTGCGGTGTGTAATCCCCCGCAGGTTTGATGATCAAGGGCACATGGGTTTGCCAGCGGGAGAAATTGCTGGCGTGCCCCCAGTATTTCAAGCCGTTGTCGTTGAATTCTTCCCCGTGGTCACCCACTACCAACAGCCAAGTGTTGTTCCAATATGGGCTTTGCCTCAATGTCTTCACAATTTGACCCAACAAGTGATCGACAAAATTCAAACTGTTGCGGTAATCGTTCTTCAAGGGTTGCGGATCAATGTCGCGTCGTAAAAAATGTTCGGCTTTATTGGTAGACGTGGGCGTAAATGGTATGTTTGACTGCGGATAACTGTAGGGGTAGTGCGGAGAAGACAGAAACACAAAATCAAACCGCGGTTGCGCATGACTTTCGCTCACAGAAGCTTGCCAGGCTTTCAATACGTACTGATCCCCTTGATCAAGTGACTGCGCATCAGCAGCGACGTAATGTTCATCACTGACTCTTGAAAAAAGCAAAGGCCGCAAAGCAAAGTTGTTAAACGAGGAGTTGGTGAAGACCCGGTTGTCATAGCCTTGTTTGTGCAAAGTTTCTGTGAAAAAAGATCGGTTAAGAAAAGCTTGGGTTCTGAATGCTTCGTAATAGCTGGCATGCAAACCGGTCATCAGGCTGAAAACACCTGGAATCGTGGAGTTGCCGCCGGAGATATGGTTTTTGAAATGCCATGCGGTGGATGCCAGCGCAAAAGTACTCGGCATGACTGAGGGGTTCAACATATCGGCCTGCCAACTCACTACCACCACCATCAAAATATGCGGCTTGCTACTACCTGGACACATCACATCAGACAAAGGGTAACGAATGAGTTTGGTCTCAGTCAAGTCATTACCGGTTAATTGGCCATCGGTCGCGGGGAAAACAGAAGGCCAAACCAGACTCAACCACTTCACACCTTGAGGGTCTTGTACCGGAAAGTAAAAAGGCAAATAGGCGCTGTATTTGGTGATTTCAGATCGGTAAAAATAACTCGCCCAAGCGTGTATTGATTGATTGAAAGCGAATATCAGCACAGCCAGGACAATACCAAAAACTCCCCTCGACCAATGGATTACCGGTCGAAGCACAGCCACTTGCCACAGGCCGTAACTGACTGCAAATAACAAAAGAACAGACAGCAATGCATAGATTTGAAGAAACCACGGCAATCCAAGTCCCTTGAAATCCAAAAAAAACATCTGTATAAAAAATAAATTGATATGAAAACGGTAGGCATTAAAAACAATGATGTCTACTGCCAACAGATTCAACCATAAGCCGCCAAGTACCGGAAGCAGCAATCTAATTCGGGCAATCATAGCGACTGGCCAGCACAAGACACTGAATAGCAAAAGGATGAAAACGTAATAAAAAGGCAGAGTCCACCAATACAGCCAGGTCCTCACATCCAAGGGCAAAGGTGCTTGCGACAAAAAGAAATAAATACTTGCCAGTGTGGGTAGACAAAGCCAGATCACATAACGAAATAAGTTTGCGCTTGACGCAACCACAAGCATCTTCATTCCGGAAAACCAATCAGAGCGGTAGCGTAGCCGGACAAATCCGCGTTTCTTGACTGGGTTTGACATGACTTTGGATCATGGAGAGGTTGCCACGCTGCATGAAAGCCGTATTGCCCCAGTCAAATCTCAACAAATCAATGCCTTCTGGCTGATCTGACACCATTGACTGCATTCAACAGTGCCAGCATCTTTTGTAATCCCGATGCGTTATGGACTTCCACTGTGAACGTCATCCAAGCAGTATCTTTTATAGATTGGGTTTTGACACCGACCACATTCATTTTTTCTCTGGCAAAAACTTCGGATATGTCACGCAGCAATCCTTGCCGGTCATCAGCCATTAATTGAATATCCACCAGATATTTCTCTGTACCCTGCCTTTCCACGGGTGACTGCCAGTCGACATCAATCACACGGTCCGGGTTGTTCTGCATCAATTGCATGAAATTGCCGCACTTGGCACGATGAACACTGACGCCTTTGCCTTTGGTGACGTAACCCTTCACAACATCTGGCGGGGCCGGGCGACAGCACTTAGCTAATTGCGTCAACAGCGAATCCATGCCTACCACCAGCAAGCCGCCAGACCGGGTTGAAGATTGGGGTTGCTGGGCCTTGCGGAAAAGCTTGTCATCCTCAGCAGGTACAAACACCGCCGGGCGCAAGATCAATTCAATATTGCGTAAAGCAAATTCGTCTTTACCTACAACCTCAAACAAATGTGCTGCAGTTTCAAAACCGAGTTTTTTAGCCAGATCCTCTAATTTGTAGGAGGTCCGCCCTTCCCTTTGCAGCAGTTTTTCAATCAACTCTCTGCCGCGCGCCATGGTTTGGCTGACTTGTTGCGCATTGAACCAGGCTCTGACTTTGGCTTTGGCGCGGGCAGTGGCAATAAAGCGCAATTCAGGGTTTAACCAATCGCGCGAGGGACCGCCCTCTTTCACCGATGTAATTTCAACTGTTTGGCCGTTTTGAAGCTTGGTTGACAAAGGCACGAGTACGCCATCGAGTTTGGCGCCGCGGCAGCGATGTCCCAATTCGGTATGCAATGTGTAGGCGAAATCCACGGGTGTGGCACCTTGCGGTAATTCCACAATCGATGCCTGTGGCGTCAGCACGTAAATTTTTTCTTCCACACTTTTTGACAACACCTGGCTGGCGTGTTGCTCTGCACTCAAGTCTCTTTCCCAAGCCAACAATTGGCGCAGGACTGCCACTTTTTGCGCTTGAACCGTCGGTACCGTCACTCCACCGTAACCTTTGAGACCGGCTTCCTTGTAAGCCCAATGGGCAGCCACACCGTACTCAGCGTGTTCGTGCATCGCCCGGGTACGTATTTGAATTTCAAACACCTGGTTGAGCGCAGACTTCACGACCGTATGCAAGGACTGGTAACCATTGGACTTGGGTTTGGCGATGTAGTCATCAAACTCGTTGTCAACAGCGCGCATTTGCTGGTGCACCAAAGCCAGTGCACGGTAGCAATCCTCTACTTTTTCGACAATGATGCGCATGGCCAGCAAGTCCAGTACTTGCTCAAATTTCAAAGACTTGCCGCGCATTTTTTTAACAATGCTGTAAATGTTTTTAGGCCGCCCCTGAATTTCTGCCTGAATGCCTTGGGACAGCAGAAGCGTATGTAATTCTGCTTTGGCCATTTCAATCTCTTGTTCGCGTTCTGTGCGTTTTTTTTCAAGTAAACCGGCAACTTCTTTGTAAACACCCGGCTCCAGCAAACGAAAAGCCAAATCTTCCATTTCCCATTTCACTTGCCAGACGCCCAGGCGGTTAGCCAAAGGTGAAAAAATGTGCAACACATCTTGCGCCAGTGATTCAAAGCCGCTGATTTTTTGTGCCGTGGCGTAACGCAAACTCACCAACTGAGAGGCGAGCAGCAACATGACCACGCGCAAATCCTTGGAAAATGCCAGCAACATTCGTCGCACGTTTTCAATTTGCAAAACTGTTGTCTGAACGCTTTTGCTGTTTTCGCGCGCAACTTTCTGTAACTGAAACAATTTATGGGCTGAAATCGCCAAGTCTGTCAGGTTGTCGCCAAAAGGGCCCGCTAGGGTGTCCTCAGGTTTGTTCAGGACCGCTGCACCATACGCCAGATACACCGCAGCCTGAATGTCCTCGGTTGCCCCCATCGCTGTCAGCAAGGACACCACACCATCGGCGTGCGCCAGAGTGGGCTCGCCTCCAGCCTCTCTCATACCGCTTAACAGGGGTTCGGCAAACTGTCTGGCCTTGGTGCAAACCTTGTGCCGGTCTGGTTCAGCTACATCGCCTAATTCGTGTGATGTAGTAGCGGCTGGGGCTGGGGCAAAAATTTTCATTGAAAACAGTCGAAATACCGGACTCGGGCAAAATCCTTGGATACAACATCCTAAAGGATAGGAAACATCTCATGACACACGGTTTTTTAAGCGGTAAAACCGCGCTGGTTACCGGCTCAACCAGCGGTATCGGTTTGGGTATTGCCAAAACGCTGGCTCAGGCAGGAGCGCGTATCGTGATCAATGGCTTTGGTGAAGTAGATCAGGCGCGTTCGCAGATTGAGGCGCTGGGCGTAGCTTCGCTCTACCACGCTGCTGATATGCGCCGTCCCGCAGAGATTGAAGACATGGTGAAGATGGCAGCTAGCCAATGGGGGCCAATAGACATATTGGTCAATAATGCCGGCATACAACACGTCGCCCCCGTGGATCAATTTCCCGTCGATAAATGGGACGATGTGATTGCCATCAATCTTTCCAGCGCGTTTCACACCACCCGGTTGGTGCTGCCTGGCATGCGTCAACACAATTGGGGCCGCATATTGAATATAGCCTCGGTACACGGTCTGGTGGCCTCTGCGGACAAATCCGCGTATGTGGCTGCCAAACATGGCCTGGTCGGATTGACCAAAGTGACCGCACTGGAAACAGCCACCACGGGCATCACCTGCAATGCGATTTGTCCAGGCTGGGTACTGACGCCACTGGTGCAAAAACAAGTTGACGCCAAGGCGCAGTCCGCCGGCGTAACGGTTGAGCAGGCGACACGGATGCTGTTGAGTGAAAAAGAACCCTCCATGCAATTCACCACACCTGAAGAACTTGGACAACTGGCTGTGTTTATGTGCTCCGAGGCTGGTAACAACATTCGCGGCGTTGCATGGAACATGGATGGCGGCTGGACCGCACAGTAAATCACTGCGCTTGGTTTGTCTATCAACGAAATGATGGAGACAGCTTCCCGCGTTATTCAGTTAATTAAAAAGTAAGTATCACTCTGTTGCCAATTTTGCAGGACTGTTTTATCGTTCTGAACATGAAAAAACACACCCTCAACCCCGAATCGCAGGCTTTTGCAGCTCGTCTTCGTCACGCCATGAAAGAAGCCGGCCTGAAGTCCTCTGCCACCCATCTCGCTGATGCGTTCAACATGCGCTACTGGGGAGATGGCATCACGCCACACGCGGCGCGAAACTGGATGATCGGCGCATCCATTCCCAAGCAAGACAAACTCAAAACCTTGAGCGAACTGCTACAAATCAGCCCGCATGACTTATTATTCGGCCCGCAAACTTCCTCACTGCCATTGAACGAACCTGCACAATCACAAAGCCTAGGCTTGTGTGATGCGGAGATGTTGCGTCAGTTCATGAAATTGAACGCTGAACACAAGCGCCTGGTCAGACATTGGGTGAAACTGGCTTATTTGTACGAGCAGACCGGATACCCTAAACAAGTATCGCCGCCTGATAACAATCAGGGCTCAGCCGGCTGAACACAGCAACACAATGGCCTGCGCTTCTATCGATTGACCTTGCCCTACAGGCCCCAACTTTTCAGCAGTTTTAGCTTTGATATTCACATTAGAAATGTCTATGGACAAAGCCCCGGCTATTTGCTCGCGCATGGCATAGATAAATGGCGCGAGTTTTGGAGCCTGAGCAATCACGGTACTGTCCAGGTTTTGTAATAACCATCCATTGTCTTTCAGTAAAGACGCGCACGCAGACAACAATTTCAGCGAATCAGCGTTTTTCCAGCGCTCATCCGTGTCCGGAAAATGCGTCCCTATATCACCCAGAGCTGCAGCACCCAACATGGCATCAATCACGGCATGCAACAACACATCCGCATCTGAATGACCCAGAAGTCCCAGGGGATAAGGAATCCGGACACCGCCAATGACAAGTTCACGCCCGGGTACCAGTGCATGCACGTCCCAACCCTGACCGATGCGAATAGCTTGGTGACTCATGATTTTTCTTCCAACTGCGTGTTGATGGAGATATGACGACTGGCCAATACCGCTTCAGCCAACTGAAAGTCATGTGGATAGGTGACCTTGAAATTGAATGCTGCTGCAGTAACTAACTTCGGGGAATGTCCCATGGCCTCTAGCGCAGAAGATTCATCTGTGACTTGATCGCTAGCTTGCTGCAAGGCAGTGATTAAATTCTCCATGCGAAACATTTGGGGAGTTTGAGCCAACCATTTATCGCTTCTTGGCAATGTAGATGTCACTCTGTCGTTTTCTCCGGATTTCAAAGTATCCGGCACCGGCAAGGCAAGCAATCCGCCGACGGCATCTGATTGGCAAGCCAGCCACAATTTTTCAATCAATCCAGTGGTGACGAGGCAACGGGCGGCATCATGCACCATCACCCATTCATTGCCAGCGACTCCCTGCGACTCTAAATACCGCAAACCGGCCAACACGCTTTGAGCTCGCGTGGCACCGCCCGTACGGCTGATGACAAAGTGCTGTTGCGGGTGTTGTTCGAACACGTCTGCTATGTCACTGTCCTCAGGTGAAACCACCAAGACCCCCTTCCCCATGTGAAGCAAACCTGAAAACGCGCGCATGGTGTGAACCACCATGGGAACACCAGCCAGCGGTACATATTGTTTAGGTGTGGCGACACCTGCGCGACTGCCGCTACCGGCGCAGGGAATAACCACATGGAATCGGGCTTGGGATGAATCTGTCACAAGGGGTAAATGCAAAGCTTCTTACAAAATGGCTGTGCCCCATTCTAGAATCAGCCATGTTCACCCCCGTTTGCCCGCATCCGGGGGTGTTTGTCATGCCGGTTCCATTTAAATTCATGCAGTTACCCGATCTCGCCGCCGCCAAACGTTTTCACCTGAGCAAACCACCCGGATCTGCGGATGCGGCCATGTTGTCGGCGCTGATTGACCGCGAACTGGCGCTTGGCCGCAGGATAGCCATCTTCACCGCCGACGCTTTCGATGCACAACGGTTGTTAGATGAATTGCCTTTTTTCTCACCGGATGCGCGCTGCGTGCTGTTTCCCGATTGGGAAACGCTGCCTTATGACGGCTTCTCGCCGCACCAGGACTTGATCAGCGAACGACTGGCCACACTGTGGCGCATTTCTCAAGGCGATGCCGATGTGATACTGGTGCCAGCCACTACTGCGCTTTATCGTTTGGCACCCCCAGCGTTTTTGGCGGCCTATACCTTTCATTTCAAGGTCAAGCAAAAGCTGGATGAAGCCAAGTTGAAATCCCAGTTAACGCTGGCGGGGTACAGCCATGTGAACCAAGTCATCAGCCCGGGGGAGTACACGGTTCGCGGCGGCCTCATCGATTTGTTTCCCATGGGCTCGCTGGTGCCCTACCGGGTCGATTTGTTTGACGATGAAATCGACTCGATACGCACCTTCGACCCGGACACGCAGCGCAGCCTCTACCCGGTGCCCGAAGTGCGTTTGCTGCCCGGCCGCGAATTTCCCATGGATGAAGATGCCCGCGTTCTGTTCAGAAGCCGTTGGCGCGAAATGCTGGAAGGCGACCCGACCCGCAGCCGTCTTTACAAAGACATGGGAAACGGTGTTGCTACAGCAGGTATTGAATATTACTTACCGCTGTTTTTTGAAGAAACAGCCAGTGTGTTTGATTACCTCGGCGAACAAGCCGTGGTGGTGTTGCACGGCGACATAGAACCGGTGCTCACCCGTTTCGGTCAAGACGCGCAAGATCGGTTCCGGCTGGCGCAAGGTGATGCTGAACGCCCGGTGTTACCGCCAGCTGAACTGTTTTTGAACGCAGAACAGTTTTTCACTGCCGCCAATGCACACGCCGTGCTCAGCGTTCGCCCGTCTACACAACTACAAACACTGCCATGGGTTGATAGTCTGCCGTTGATGACGGTAGAGCGCGGCGCTGATCAACCTCTGCTCAAGCTGACCCAACGCCAGCAAAGCAGCGCTCAGCGCTTGCTGATACTGGCTGAATCTGAAGGCCGCCGCACCAGCCTGCTGGACTTTTTATCCGCATCAGGCATTCAGCCCAAGGTGTTTGACAGCTTGCAGGCATTTGTAGACAGCAGCGACACCTTTGGCATGGCGGTCAGCCAATTGCACACCGGTTTTGCCTGGCTGGAACACGGCATTGATCTGATCACCGAAACAGAGCTGTTTGCGGCCGGGCCCACGCTCAGGCGCAGGCGCAAGCAGGAAGAAGTCAGCGATGTCGAATCGCTCATTCGCGATTTGTCCGAGCTGCAAGTCGGCGACCCGGTGGTTCACAGTTCACATGGCATTGGCAGGTACCGAGGACTGATCAACATGGACATGGGGCAAGGTGTGGATGACAAAGGCCAGCCCCTGTTGCAAGAGTTTTTGCATCTCGAATATGCAGATGAAGCCACGCTGTATGTGCCTGTCAGTCAACTGCATTTGATCAGCCGCTACAGCGGAATGAACCCGGAATCGGCACCACTGCACCGGCTGGGTTCGGGCCAATGGGACAAAGCCAAGCGCCGCGCTGCCGAACAAGTGCGCGATGCCGCCGCTGAGTTACTCAACATCTACGCCAGACGCGCAGCCAGACAAGGCCATGCGTTCCGCTACAGCGCCAACGACTACGAAACATTCGCCACCGATTTCGGCTTCGAAGAAACCGCCGATCAACGCGCCGCTATTCACGCCGTGGTGCAAGACATGATCAGCCCGCGCCCCATGGACAGGTTGGTCTGCGGCGATGTCGGCTTTGGCAAAACCGAAGTCGCATTACGCGCAGCCTTTGTGGCTGTCATGGGCGGGAAACAAGTCGCCATACTCGCACCAACCACTTTGTTGGCGGAGCAGCACTTTCAAACGCTGACCGACCGCTTCTCAAAATGGCCGGTGAAGATCGCCGAACTCAGCCGTTTTCGTTCGGCCAAAGAAATCAAGCAAAGCATTGAAGGACTGGCGCTGGGCAACATCGACATCGTGGTCGGCACACACAAACTGCTGAGCGAATCTGTGAAGTACAAAGACCTCGGGTTGTTGGTGATTGATGAAGAACACCGCTTCGGTGTCAAGCACAAAGAAACCTTGAAAGCCTTGCGCGCAGAGGTAGATGTACTGACACTCACCGCCACGCCCATTCCACGCACCTTGGGCATGGCGCTCGAAGGCATGCGCGACCTGAGCGTGATTGCCACTGCACCGCAGCGTCGTTTATCCATCAAAACCTTTGTGCGCACCGAAGACAACGGCGTGATTCGCGAAGCGGTGCTGCGCGAACTCAAACGCGGTGGCCAGTGCTACTTCTTGCACAACGAAGTCGAGACGATTCAAAACCGCTTAGAGCGATTGCAAGAATTGATACCCGAGGCACGCATTGCGATTGCCCATGGCCAAATGCCTGAGCGTGAACTGGAAAAAGTCATGCGCGATTTTGTGGCGCAGCGCTTCAATATTTTGCTGTGCTCGACCATCATTGAAACCGGCATTGATGTGCCCTCGGCCAACACCATATTGATGAGCCGCGCTGACAAATTCGGATTGGCACAGTTGCACCAACTGCGCGGGCGCGTCGGTCGCAGCCACCACCAAGCCTATGCGTATTTGCTGGTGCCGGATATTCAAGGACTGACCAAACAAGCCAGCCAGCGACTCGATGCCATTCAGCAAATGGAAGAGCTGGGCTCGGGCTTTTACCTCTCCATGCACGACTTGGAAATACGCGGAGCCGGCGAAGTGCTGGGCGACAACCAAAGCGGCAATATGCAGGAAATGGGTTTTCAGCTCTACAACGAAATGCTGGCCGAGGCGGTGCGAGCGTTGAAGAACGGCGAAGAGCCGGATTTGCTCAGCCCCTTGCAAGTCACCACCGAAATCAATTTGCATGCGCCTGCTTTGCTGCCGGATGACTACTGCGGCGATGTGCATTTGCGCTTGTCGTTTTACAAAAAATTGGCGACCGCCAAATCCCAAGATCAAGTCGACGCATTGATGGAAGAACTGATAGACCGTTTCGGCAAACTGCCCAGCCAAACACAAACCTTGATTGATTCGCACCGTTTGCGTGTGTTGGCCAAACCTTATGGCGTAGCCAAAGTGGACGCAGCGCCCGGGGTCATCCTGATCAACTTCAAACCGAATGCCCCGGTTGACGGCATGCGCATCATCCAACTGGTGCAAAAAAACAAACACATCAAACTTGCAGGCAACGACAAATTGCGCATAGAAAAAGACATAGCCGATGTGAAAGACAGAGCACAAATGGTCAGAGACGTTCTGCGTTCGCTGGGTGACCCGCTGGCACCCGCCCCGAAGAAAGCCGCCGTATGAACAGCTTGAAAGAACACAGCCCCGGACTCTGGACGCAAAACCTGCCCTCCACGCTGGCTTTGTCAGACTACAAATTGATTGCGTTTGACATGGACTCGACATTGATCAACATCGAGTGCATAGACGAAATGGCCGGCATGGTTGGTCGTCAAAGGGAAGTCTCTGCAATTACCGAGGCCGCCATGCGCGGTGAAATTACCGACTACAAAGACAGTTTGCGACAGCGTGTGGCTTTGCTCAAAGGCGCACCGGCCAATGTGATGCAGCAGGTGTTTGAGCAAAAACTGCAACTCAACCCGGGCGTGAAGTCACTGATTGCGGCTTGTCAAAAAGCAGGGCTGTACACCTTGATTGTCAGCGGCGGATTCGACTATTTCACCGACAGGCTGCAAGCCATGTTTGGCATCGAGGCTACACGCAGCAACAAACTGGAAATTGTTGATGGTGTGTTAACCGGTCGTTTGCTAGATCAGGACTGGGGCGATATTTGCGATGGCGAAGAAAAAAAACGCATGATTCAACTCACCTGCAGCCAAAAACAAATTCATGCCAGCCAATGTATAGCGGTGGGCGATGGCTCCAACGACTTACCCATGATGGCGTGGTGTGGCTTGTCGGTGGCGTATCAGGCCAAGCCCAAGGTCAGGTTGCAGGCGAACATCGCGATTGACAGCGGCGGTCTTGACAGAATGCTGGAAATCATCCGGCCTTGAATCAATGCAGCGCAGCGTAAATGGCCTGAGCCAACTCCAACGAAATACCTTCCACCGTACACAGGTCTTGCACGCTCGCATCCGCGACACCGCGCACACCGCCAAAACGTTGCAAAAGCTTTGCGCGCTTGCGCGGACCCACACCGGGAATGTCTTCCAAACTGCTGGAACCGGTTCTGACTTTGGCGCGCTTAGCCCGCATACCGGTGATGGCAAAACGGTGTGCTTCGTCACGAATTTGCGCGACCAACATCAGCGCAGATGAATCCTGACTCAGCGTGAGTTTGGGTCGCCCATCGGCAAACACCAGTTCTTCTAAACCAACTTTGCGCCCCTCACCTTTTTCCACGCCCACCAATCGGGACACATCCAGATCCAAGGCTTCAAACACCGACTTGGCCATGCTGATCTGCCCTTTGCCGCCATCGATCAACACCAGATCCGGAAACTTGGCTTCACCTGCGCGAACCGCTTCCGCCAGTTTGCTGTAGCGACGTGTCAACACCTGGCGCATGGCTGCGTAGTCATCACCACCGGTGATGCCTTCGATGTTGTAGCGCCTGTACTGCGCAGCCTGCATTTGGTGGTGGTGGAACACCACACAAGACGCTTGCGTGGCTTCACCTGCTGTGTGTGAAATATCAAAACACTCGATCAAAAAACTGTCGATGTCTTCTGGCGCAAGGTCTAAGGCATCTATCAAAGCTCTGGTGCGCGACTGTTGAGAGCCTTCCTCGGCCAGCAAACGCGCCAGCTTGATGGCTGCGTTTTGTTGCGCCATTTCCAGCCAGGCTTTGCGCTGTTCGCGTGGTTGGTGGATAACGTGTAACTTGATACCGATTTGCTCACTCAAAGCACTGACCAAAGTTTTGTCCACCGCATGGCTGGTGATCAAGGTGGGCGGCGCAGCAATCTCAAGGTAATGCTGGCTGATGAACGCCTCCAACACCTCGACAGGTTCAGCGTTGTCCACATGCGTTGGGAAATACGGGCTGTCCCCCAAATGTCTGCCGCCTCTGACCATGGCCAAATTCACACAGGCTTTGCCGCCTTGTACCAGCACAGCCAATATGTCTACATCGCGGTCGTCGACCGAATCGACCGATTGCTGGTGCAGTACTTTGGACAATGCGTTGATTTGATTGCGTACATCGGCAGCCGCTTCAAATTCCAACACCTCAGCGTGCGCCATCATGCGTGACTCCAAGGCTTTCATCACTTCGCGAGTACGACCGCTCAATAATTCACATGCGTTTTGCACATCCTGCTGATAGTCTTGTTCACTGACCATGCCGACACAAGGTGCAGAGCAACGCTTGATCTGATGCAGCAAACATGGGCGTGTGCGGTTTCTGAACACCGTGTCCTCGCAAGTACGCAAACGGAATACTTTTTGCAATAGCTGAATGGCTTCTCTCACCGCCCACACGCTGGGATAAGGGCCAAAATAATCGTGCTGTCTATCCACAGCGCCCCGGTAATACACGACACGGGAAATGGCTTTGGGTGAAGGATGCCCGAGCGAATCCACTTCAGCTGATTTCGCGCGGGTGATTTTCAAATACGGGTAGCTTTTGTCATCGCGAAACAAGATGTTGTAGCGAGGCTTGAGCGTCTTGATTAAATTGTTTTCCAGTAACAGTGCTTCTGCTTCAGACCTGACCACGGTCGTTTCCATGCGGGCGATTTTGGACACCATGTGTCCGATGCGAGTGCCGTCATGGGTTTTTTGAAAATAACTGCTGACGCGTTTTTTCAAATGGTTGGCTTTGCCTACATACAGCACTTGCCCTTCTGCATCAAAGTAGCGATACACGCCCGGTAAGGAAGGCAGTGCCGCGACTTGGGACAACAACTCCGCTGGGAAATCGGGCTTGTTGTCTTTAGGCGGTTCAGCGTTCTCGGTGGCAGTGGTCAAAGCGCAATCACCATTGACCGATGTTCGGCATGCTTGACCAAGGCTCAGCAGCTGGCAAAGGTTGCCCGGCTTGCAATAACTCAATGGAAATGTTGTCCGGAGAGCGCACGAACGCCATGTAGCCATCGCGTGGCGGTCTGAGTATGGCTACCCCATGTTGCTGTAGTCGTTCACAAGTTGCGTAAATATTGTCAACAGCATAGGCCAGATGACCGAAATTGCGTCCGCCAAGCAGCTCTTCAGGATCCCAGTTGTAGGTCAATTCCACTTGGGCGGAACTGTCACCGGGAGCCGCCAGAAATACCAATGTGAACCTACCTGAGGGGACTTCTCTGGAACGCAGGACTTCCAATCCCAAAGCATCCCGGTAAAACTTTAAAGAGGCTTCGAGGTCTGTGACACGAACCATGGTGTGTAAATAGCGCATATGCAATACCGTTGATCAAGTTGGCAAAACTTTAACTCATTGGACAGCGGTTGCAGTCTGGATCGCCATTGACCTCAATGTCGCACATGCGTATTGCACAGCTTTCATTGAATGGCAGACCTGTAGGGTCAGCGGACTGCTTTGTCCTGCGCGGCTTTCAAAGACTGGGTAGCCACATCTTCCAACCAAGACAAATCTACAGTGGCATGGGCTTCGCAAAAAAACCATGGCTCGCGAGAATCGGGCTCCAGCATCACGCCGCGCTCAATCAACTCCCAAGCGAATAAGTTGTACAAGCGGCTGTCGGTTTTGCGCCAATCGCGGTAGGTCTGCGGCACATCAGGGGTGAAATGAATGCCCAGCATGGCGGGTGGCCCGGCGAATGCATGGGCCAGTCCTGCACGCGTGAATACATTGGACAACACTTGCTTGATGCGCGTACCGGCCTCGTCCACTGTGTTCAATGCATCCGTGTTCGCCAGAATATCTAACGTGGCATGCGCTGCACTCAAACCCACCAGATTGGCGGTGTAGGTGCCTCCATGAACCACTGCGCCCTTGTTCGAGCCGACCACATCCATGACCTCGGCGCGGCCACCAAAAGCCGCCACCGGGTAACCATTGCCCATGGCTTTGGCATAGGTCGTCAAGTCAGCATAAATGCCGTACAAAGACTGTGCGCCGCCTTTGGCCACACGAAAACCGGATTTGACCTCGTCGATCAACAGCAGTGTGCCGTTCTGGTCGCACAAATCACGCAAACGCTGCAACCAGGTTTGACTCGCTGAAATACTGCCTGCGTTGCCGATGATGGGCTCAAGCAACACACACGCCAGTTGATCCGAACGATGCTTAAACAAATGTTCCAGCGCCTCAAAATCGTTCAGACCAATGATGTCAACCAGCTCTCTGGTTTTTGCCGGAATGCCGGCGCCAAAGGGAATCACACTGGGTGCATGCTTGTCGCCGGGCTGCCAATTTTCAATATCGGATTTCCACATCAGTTCGTCGTACAAACCATGGAAGCTGCCTTCGACAAGTGCAATTCGCTCACGTCCCGTGAAACCTCTGGCGGTGCGCACTGCGCCCATCACAGCTTCCGTGCCGGAGTTGGCAAAACGCATTTTGTCTATGTGAGGACACAAGGCCTTGATTTGTTTCACCACTTCTGTGTCAAGCTCGGTGGCAAAACCGGTCAAGATTCCAGACTGTTTGATTTGTCTAATGACGGCATCATCCACACGCGCGTCCTGGTAACCCAAGATGATCGGTCCGTAACCCAATCTGAAATCAACATACTTTTTGCCATCGCTGTCGGTCAATTCGCAACCATGGGCGTGTTGAATGAAGACGGTTTTATCGTCGCCCCAATAGCGGTAGTTCTCTGCCACGCCTTGCGGCATGTGCAAATGCGCTTCCTTCATCAGTTGCTGTTGCTTCATGGCTAACTCTGCGTGTCAGCAGCCGGTCTGAGGTAATGGCCGACCTGGTCTTCAAGCAGTTTGACCACGTGCAACTCTGCCGCATCAGCCCCGTAAACCGATTTGGCTTTTTCAAACAAAGCCAAGGCATGTGCGCCCATGGGCAGGCTGTAGCCTTGTGAGTGCGCGATGTCGTTGATCAGCCCCAAGTCTTTGCAACACAAAGCCAGTGAGAAGCTAGGATCGTAATGACCGGCGAAGATGGAAGGCACGTCGTGCTCCGCCACCCAGCTGTTACCGGCGCTTGACTTGATGGCTTCCCACACCGTGTTCAAAGGTATGTCGGCTTTGGCTCCCAGCATCAAAGCTTCACCGATGGTGGCTGCACTGACAAACCACAACAGATTGGTTAACAACTTCACTGTCGCGCCGTTACCTGCTTTACCCACGTGAAATATTTTTTCACCAATCACTTCAAAAATAGGTTTGCATTTTTCAAATGCATCGAGCGAGCCGCCCACAAAAATAGACAGCCTGCCCAAGGCAGCGAAGTCGACTGCATTCGTGACAGGCGCTTCAAGGTATTCAATATTTTTTTGCGCTGAAAGTTGAACCAGTTGTTGAATCAACTCCACTGAACTGGTGGTGGTGTCGATCACTGTGGTGCCAGGCTTTAAATGCGACAACACGCCTTCATCACCCAGCATGACTTGAGCTACCTGAGGCGGTCCGGGCAATGACACCATGACCACATCTGTGTTTTGAACGGCTTGCTGCAAGGACGCTGCCACACTGGCACCGGCGGTTTGCAGGTTCTTCGTTTTGGCTACATCGATATCAAACACAGTGACTGCATAGCCGGCCTTGACCAGATTCATTGCCATGGGGTTACCCATGTTTCCGACCCCGATGAAAGCCAAAGATGGTTTGTTCATGACTTCACAAAACTCAAAAATTGAGGCAATGCTGCGGATGAAGGCTGGTGTGTGAAACCAAACTCGGCTAACAATTCCAACGCTTCGGAAAAAGTGTAGGTCCTGTAGTCAATGCACTGCTCCATCAATTTCTCGTCGTTGGCGTGCAGAAAATAATGTTTGGTAAAGCCATGTGCAATGGGTTTGATCGTTTGGGAGTAGATGTAGCCATTCGTGATCGGGCTTTGGTAATCTTTATGTGGACCTTGTACACCCAATAGCAAATGTCCACTGGTACGTACATGCTCAGACACCCTGGCCAATCCTTCCTCATTGGCTTTTTCGTCATAGATGTGGCTGACCAAAAAAGGTTCGTTCACTCCGTCCATGACGAAGTACCAAACACCGCCGTATGAGAATGCCAAATCAAATTGCTTGTCCAAAGACAGTGCAGTGACGTTTTGATGAGCCAGTTGCACTTGAGGAAACTTGTCGAGTCGATTCTTGGCAATTAACAACATGGCTTCGGTCAAATCAAAGCCGGTGATTTCAACGTCTTTTTTTCTGCTGGCCAATTCTTCCAGGATCAAACCGGTGCCGCATCCAATTTCAAGCACTTGGTGGAAATCTGCATTAGAAATTAACTCATTAACTATTTTTGGATAGTCGTAATAGCCGGATGTCATTATTAGGTCGTAATAACCCGACATATTTGTGTAATCGCCCATTGTTTTCCTCGAATTGAATACATACTCCGAGTAACCGGTTCTACAAAAAACAAACCGATACTTTTGATCAAGCATATCAGTATGTTGAAACGCTAAGACTTAGCGCATAATTTCTCATGGACAAACCAATCACATGCACTTATTGCTCGCTGGCCCCGGCCCGCATCATTGATGAAAGCGCTTTGTCAATCGCATTTCACGATGTCTTCCCCGTTTCTCCTGGACACACTCTCATCATTCCAAAACGACACACTGCTTCATTTTTTGACCTGACTAACCAGGAACGTGAAGACATGATGGCCTTGATGATGCGCGTCAAAAACAAATTACAGGAAGAGCACAACCCGCAAGGCTTCAACGTCGGTGTGAACGAAGGCTTTGCCGCCGGCCAGACGGTGATGCACATCAATATGCACTTGATACCGCGCTTCAAAGGCGATGTGACTGACCCGCGCGGCGGCATTCGCTGGTTGTTTCCGGACAAAGCCGTTTTCTGGGACAAAAAACCAGAGATACCTGATGCCGGCGACGCCAAGCCCTGATACTCCAACCGGTCTCAATCATGAAAAAAAATCCTATCGTCCGACTCGCTACGTTAATACTTGCTGTGTTAGTTGTTGGCGCATGTACTCAAGAACAACAAAACAAAATCGGGCGAGGCATACAAAACTGGACCGGTACAGACGGTGTACTCGAAATCTACGCTGGTGACAAACTGGTACGGCGTTTCTTACAAGTAGACAAACTCAGCACTGCGCTAGGAACGGATGACGGCAAACCACGTGAATACCGTTATGGTTATGGCTATCTGGACGAAAACCTGAACATGCAAGTCGACCCGGGAGAAAAAAAAGTCTACTTTGAATTCAGTAATTATTCAAACATCGTATTTTTTGAAAACCCGCACTGATCAAGCCTCAGAGCTCCAGGACGGTTTGCGCTTGTCCAGAAAAGCCTGAAAGCCTTCCTGCGCTGTTTCATCCATCATGTTGCAAGCCATGGTCTGACCGGCTAACTGGTACGCTGCTGCAATACCCATCTCGATTTGCTTGTAAAAAAGCGCTTTGCCCATTCTGACTGCAGGCTCAGGTTTGGCGCTGATCTTGAGGCACAGATTCACTATAGTGTCTTCAAGTTGCGCTATGGGTACGCTGTGGTTAATCAAACCGCGCTCTACCGCCTGCGATGCGTCAATAAAGTCACCGGTTAACAGCATTTCCATGGCTTGCTTGCGGTGCATGCTGCGGCTCAAGCCAACGCCAGGCGTCGAACAAAATAAACCGTAATTTATGCCGGAGACAGCAAATTTGGCACTGTCGGCAGCGACAGCCAAGTCACACATGCTGACCAACTGACAGCCCGCTGCAGTAGCAATACCTTGCACCTGGGCCACCACTGGTTGCGGCAACTGCTGAATCTGCATCATCACCTTGGAGCACAAAGCAAACAAATCTGTGTAATAGGCCTGGTCGGGGTGGCTGCACATTTCACGCAAATCATGTCCGGCCGAGAACGCCTTACCCAGTGCGGCGAGCACAATCACCCGGCAATCGGCTTTGGCACTGGTGACAGAGAGAGCATCATTCAATGCCTGCAACATCTGCGTCGACAATGCGTTGAAGCTGTCAGGCTTGTTCAGAACAAGCCGCCATATGCCGGGCGCGGGATTCTCGGTGATCACCAGAGTAGAGGTGGATGCTTGCATGGTGTATCTTCTCCCTGAATAAGTGCCAGATGATGAATCTACCCCTATTGTGATGCAACAACCCCAGGTCATTCAGTTGTCCGCTTACGACCCTTTGCCGCCACCGAGCAGAGCGTGGGGACGAGACACTGTGGCACCTGGTCTGCTGGCCATTGGCGGCGGTCTGGCTTTGCCTCGCTTGCTAGAAGCCTACGGGCAAGGCTGCTTCCCCTGGTACAGCGATGGTCAGCCGGTGATGTGGTGGAGCACCGATCCCCGGATGGTGTTGCACTGCGATGAATTCAAATTGCACCGGTCTTTACGCAAAATCCTCACACACGCCGTGCTGGACGGTACGCTGCAAATCCGTATGAACTGCGATTTTGAGGCGGTGATACAACACTGCGCGCGGGCGCCTCGTCCCGGTCAGTCCGGCACTTGGATCGTCAAAGATATGGTGAATGCCTATGTGCAACTGCACAAGGCCGGTTATGCACACAGCGTGGAAGCCTGGGTCAACGACCGGCTGGTCGGCGGCTTGTATGTCATTGCACTGGGTCAAGCCGTATTTGGTGAATCCATGTTCAGTTTAGAGCCTAACGGCTCCAAGCTGGCGCTTGCCGGGCTGATGGCCTATTGCAAAGCGCACGGGGTGAAGTGGGTAGATTGCCAGCAAAAAACAGCGCATTTGGCCAGTCTGGGCGCTCGTGAAATCAGCAGAATTGAATTTCTCGAACACTTGATGCATGCCAAAACCCAGGCTGCAATGCCATGGGAATTCCTACCTATATACTGGCAGCACATATTGAAAATAAGCCGCTGAACGTGACGCATCTCAAGGATTTACCGCTTCAATCTTTGCAGTTTTATGCCACTGCGCCCTACCCATGCAGTTACTTGGAAGACAGACAGGCCAGATCCCAAGTTGCCACTCCCAGTCATTTGATACATAACGACACTTACTCAGAACTTGTGGCCAAAGGCTTTAGACGCAGCGGTTTGTTCACTTACCGGCCATATTGCGATGGTTGCCGTGCTTGCGTTCCCTTACGGATTTCAACCGACCGGTTTCAGCCCAACCGCAGTCAGCGACGCACCTTGAAACTGCTCGCCGGTTTGTCGGTGCATATTTCTGAACTGGCCTATGTGCCAGAACACTACGACTTGTACCTGAATTACCAGACAGGCAGGCATTCAGGCGGCGGCATGGACCAAGACAGCGTCGAGCAGTACACCCAGTTTTTGTTGCAAAGCCGGGTCAATTCGCGACTGGTCGAATTCCGCGACCCGGCTTTGCCTGACGGTACACCCGGCAAATTGCGCATGGTGTCCATACTGGATGTGCTCAATGACGGATTGTCAGCTGTCTACACTTTTTTCGATCCAATGGCCAAATCTGGCTTGGGCACTTTTTGCGTGCTCTGGCAAATAGAACAAGCCAGACAACTCGGTCTGCCCTATGTTTATCTCGGCTATTGGATAGCCCAAAGTCCGAAAATGGATTACAAAGCCCTTTTCAACCCGCACGAGCTATTGGTTGACGGTCAATGGCGAGAGGCCTGACACCTAAGCCGTAAAATCCCGTCATGCGAAATTCAGATGACGATAACGATCGTGCTCCCTCTATCCAGGTATTGGAGCGGATGTTTACTTTGATGAACGAGTTGGCATCCAGAGAAGGCTCAACCACACTCAAGGACATCAGCGAAAAAACCGGCCTTCACCCATCCACCGCTCACAGAATTTTGAATGACCTGGTCATAGGACGGTTTGTCGATCGTCCCGAGCCGGGGCATTACCGGCTTGGCATGCGGCTGCTGGAATTAGGCAATTTCGTCAAAGCCCGATTGAACGTGCGCGACGCCGCGCTCAAACCCATGCGTGAATTGCACCAAATGATTCAACAACCGGTGAATCTGAGTGTGCGCCAGGCGGATGAAATTGTCTATGTGGAGCGCGCTTACAGCGAGCGCTCCGGCATGCAGGTAGTGCGCGCCATAGGCGGGCGGGCACCGCTGCATTTGACCTCGGTGGGCAAATTATTTCTGGCGGCAGACGAAGCAACTCGCGTGCGTGCGTATGCCACCAAAACCGGCCTCAGTGGCCATACACGCAACAGCATTACGCAGTTGGCTGCGTTGGAAAAAGAACTGGCCAAGGTCAGGCAAAACGGCTTTGCGCGGGATAACGAAGAATTGGAGTTAGGCGTGCGTTGCATGGCCGCCGGTATATACGACGACCAAGGCAAGCTGATTGCAGGTTTGTCTATCTCGGCGCCGGCCGACCGTCTGGACGAGGGATGGCTAGCCAAACTGCAAGCCACCGCCCGCCAGATATCCGGGGCGCTGGGCTTTGCATTGAATGAATAGCGATTAGGTTTGGGGCTGTTGCGCCGGGTGACGCAGTTCCACCCAGCGGCGAACCCGCTCGGCATCTGCGATGCGGCTTAATTTACCGGCGGAATCAAGGAACACCATCACCAGTTTGCGGCCGGCGATCTTGGCTTGCATCACCAGGCATTGACCTGCTTCCGAGATATAGCCGGTTTTTTGCAAATCGATGTTCCATTGCGGGTTGGTAACCAGACGGTTGGTCGAACGGTATTTCAAAGTGTGGTTACCGACTTCGACCGCAGTGCCACCGGAGGTAGTCAGCTCACGCAACATGGCGTCGTTGGCGGCATAAGCGACCAGGGTAGCTAAATCTTTGGCTGAAGACTGGTTTTTGCTGGACAAGCCGGTAGGTTCTGCGTAGTTGGTGTCGCTCATGCCCAATTGCTTGGCCTTGGCGTTCATCTGCTGGATAAAAGCGGAAAGGCCTTGGGGGTAAGTGCGGCCAAGCGCATGCGCAGCGCGATTTTCACTGGACATGAGAGCAAGGTGCAGCAATTCACCTCGGGTCAA
Source organism: Comamonadaceae bacterium (assembly GCA_947456305.1). GTDB lineage: Bacteria > Pseudomonadota > Gammaproteobacteria > Burkholderiales > Burkholderiaceae_C > Limnohabitans. The sequence continues at coordinate 46,524 of CANGPN010000004.1, forward strand.
TGTGGTACCGGGACGCAAACGGGAGCTGCTGCCCTTTTCCATATCCACATCTTCATTGGTGATGGTGATGGGTTCATCCAAACTGAGGTTGGACTCTCGTATCACTAAACCCGTCATTAACTTGGTGATAGAGGCAATCGGCAATATGGCGTTGTCGTTTTTGCTGAACAAAACTTCCTGTGTGTCCTGGTCGATGACATAAGCGACGCTGGATTTGAGCGACAACTCGTCGCTGCCGCCGTGTAAACCCGCGATTTGCCCGAACGAGGGACGGGCAGGAACCTCTGCTCGTGCACGCAATTTGATTTTTTTACGACTGACCGTGGCTTTGACCACTGTTTTTTTACCTGCCGCCATGTGTTGGCGGGCAAAAGCGGGGCTTGAAAACACGGCTAGGCTCAAAGCCGTGGCGGCAAAAATCATAGATATACGCAAAATTTTCAAAAGACTGTCCTTGTCTGGTGTGAAACCTGATTTAACAGAGTTTAAGCGTATTTGAAAAATCTGGCAATATCAAAGACTTGCGTGTCATTTTTAAAGCACCTAGGGTTTACGATAGGCCATCAAAACTCAGCCCTGGGCAGCTACGCGCTCCGCTTTGCTTTGCAACTTATTCAAAGCACTCAAATACGCTTTGGCAGATGCCACAACGATATCCGGGTCTGAACCGACACCGTTGACAATGCGCCCGTTGTTTTGCAAACGCACAGTGACCTCCCCTTGGCTTTCAGTCGAACCGCTGATGGCGTTGACCGAATACAAAACCATTTCTGCGCCGCTTTGTACGTGCTTCTCAATGGCCTTCAGAGATGCATCTACCGGTCCGTTACCGCCCGATTCGCAAGACACTTCTTTGCCAGCATCGGTGAATACGATAGCTGCATGAGGTTGCTCACCGGTTTCACTGCGTTGGGAGAGTTTGACAAATGTGAACACATCGCCATCGTGCGACACGCTTTCTTCGCTGACCAACGCAAGGATGTCTTCATCAAAAATTTCACTCTTGCGATCAGCCAATTCTTTGAATCGTGCGAATGCAGCATTGGTCTCGGCTTCGCTTTCCAACTCCACACCTAACTCCTGCAGGCGTTGTTTAAAAGCGTTACGGCCACTTAATTTACCGAGCACGATTTTGTTGGCGCTCCAGCCCACATCTTCGGCACGCATGATTTCATAGGTGTCGCGGGCTTTCAACACACCATCCTGGTGGATGCCTGAAGCGTGGGCAAAGGCATTTGCGCCAACCACGGCCTTGTTGGGTTGAACCACGAAACCGGTGGTCTGGCTGACCATGCGACTGGCCGCCAAAATGTGTTGGGTTTCAATACCGAGTGTCAAGCCGAAATAATCCTTGCGGGTTTTGACCGCCATGACAATTTCTTCCAGCGAGCAATTACCTGCGCGCTCACCCAAGCCATTGATGGTGCATTCCACCTGACGTGCTCCTCCGATTTGCACACCGGCCAAAGAATTGGCAACGGCCATGCCCAAATCATTGTGGCAATGCACAGACCAGATGGCTTTGTCTGAATTCGGGATACGCTCGCGCAAGGTTTTGATGAAGTTACCGTACAACTCGGGAACAGCGTAACCCACGGTGTCGGGTACGTTGATGGTGGTTGCGCCTTCAGCAATCACCGCTTCAATTACTCTGCATAAAAAATCGACATCGCTGCGATAACCGTCTTCCGGACTGAACTCCACGTCTGACACCAGGTTTCTCGCAAAACGCACGGATTGCTTGGCCTGCTCGAACACCTGGTCGGGCGTCATACGCAATTTCTTTTCCATATGCAAGGCAGATGTCGCGATGAACGTATGAATACGTGAGCGCTTGGCTCCCTTGAGTGCCTCTGCGGCACGTGAAATGTCGCGGTCGTTGGCGCGCGACAGTGAGCAGACTGTTGATTCGGTGATGGCGTTGGCAATGGCTTTGACCGCTTGAAAATCTCCTTCGGAACTGGCTGCAAAACCAGCTTCGATCACATCAACCCGTAATCGCTCTAACTGCCTGGCAATGCGCAGTTTTTCGTCCCTTGTCATGGAGGCGCCAGGGGATTGCTCGCCATCCCGCAAAGTGGTGTCAAAAATTATCAATTGATTGCTCATGATTCAGCTCCTGTGTCATCAACCACCGTCATACCCGTAGCGCACCAAAACAAAAGGCCCGTTGCGGGTGCATACGGGCCTTGGAAATAATCGCGCAAGCGTTACTGTCTGGGCCCGTTGGAGCCTAGTAGCAGTAAGTTGAGCGAGAAGTTCATGGCCAAAATGTAGCATAAAGAAGAAATTGATCGAGGCATCGATCTTCTTAATGCAAGCCCTTCTCGTCAGGCTCATCAGTGGAGGTGCTGATCACGCTGGTCGGCAAGCCTTTGGCTTTGCGCCAAGCGTAAACCACGTACCCGCTGAAACCATAAGCCATAAACAAAGAAAAAAGCACGATGGGCGGATGGATATTAATGACCGCAATAGCAAGCGCAATAGACACTATGACAGCAAAAGGTACGCTTTTACGCATCCGGAAATCTTTGAAACTGTAGAAAGGCACATTGCTGACCATGGTCAAACCGGCGTACATGCTGAGCGCAAAAATCAGCCATGCCATATCGCTCTTATTGATATCCAGCACTGTGACCAACCAGACAAATCCCATCACCAAGGCTGCGGCAGCTGGCGAAGGGAGTCCTTGAAAAAACCGTTTATCCACAACTTCAGTATTTACGTTAAAACGCGCTAAACGCAATGCAGCACATGCGCAATAAACAAAAGCAGCAAACCATCCCCAGCGGCCCAAATCTTTCAGCGCCCATTCGTAGCTGATTAATGCAGGAGCTGCACCGAATGACACCATGTCTGCCAATGAATCCATTTGGGCACCAAAAGCAGATTGGGTATTGGTCATGCGGGCCACGCGTCCATCCAAACTGTCAAGCACCATGGCTGCAAATACGCCGATTGCCGAAGCTTCATAGTGATTGTTCATGGCCATGACAATGGCGTAAAAACCACCGAACAATGCCGCCAGTGTGAACAGGTTGGGCAATACATAAATGCCCTTGCGCAAACGGCTTGGCACTTCTTCGACGGGGTCGCTGGACTCTTGGGGATTCATGGCATTACAGCGTGGCCAACACTGTGCTTGTGGCAGACACTTTGTCGCCCGGTGCGACGCGGACAATCGCTGTCAGAGGCAAATACACATCCACCCGCGAACCGAAGCGTATGAAACCATAACGCTGACCTTTTTCCAAAGCGTCGCCGGGGTGCACATAACAAAGAATGCGACGCGCAATCAAACCCGCCACTTGCACCAATGTGACGACTTGGTTTTCGCCATTCATATTCGCATCGATGATGACCGCGTTGCGTTCATTTTCTGTCGAAGCCTTGTCCAGATCAGCATTGACAAACAAACCGGGAAAGTAATGCACAGCGCGCACACGACCATTGACACTGGAACGGTTGCTGTGAACGTTAAAAACGTTCATGAATACGCTGACGAGCAAAGCATCGCGGTCAGCGTAGGGATCACGCACTTTTTCAATTTTGACAATGCGGCCGTCCGCAGGGGACAGCACAGCATTCGCCTCATTAGGTACCGCCCGTGGCGGGTCGCGGAAAAACTGAATGACAAACACCAAAATGATGTAAGCAGGCAATGCAGCCAGCCAGCCCCACAACAGTGTCAACACCAGGGAAGCAACGGCGGCCAACCCAATAAAGGGCCAGCCTTCGCGCGCCAGCAATGGGTGCGGATAGTTCATCAGTTGCGACTCTGGTCAACCAATTTGTTCTTGGCAATCCAAGGCATCATGGCGCGCAATTGTGAACCGACTTTTTCGATTGAATGGTCAGCAGTCAAACGGCGGCGAGCTGTCATGCTGGGGTAACCGGTGCGGCCTTCCAGAATGAACATCTTGGCGTATTCGCCGGTTTGGATACGCTTCAAGGCGTTGCGCATGGCAGCGCGTGATTCTTCGTTAATGACTTCAGGACCAGTCACGTATTCGCCGTATTCAGCGTTGTTGGAGATCGAGTAATTCATGTTGGCAATACCGCCTTCATAAATCAGGTCCACGATCAACTTCAACTCGTGCAAGCATTCGAAATACGCCATTTCAGGCGCGTAACCAGCTTCAACCAAAGTCTCATAACCCATTTTGATGAGTTCAACCGCACCGCCACACAACACGGTTTGTTCGCCGAACAAATCGGTTTCTGTTTCTTCGCGGAAATTGGTTTCAATGATGCCGGCTTTGCCGCCGCCATTGGCCATGGCATAACTCAAAGCCAGATCACGGGCTTTGCCCGATTTGTCCTGGTGAATCGCGACCAAGTGTGGCACGCCGCCGCCTTGGGTGTAAGTTGAGCGCACAGTGTGGCCGGGGGCTTTGGGAGCGACCATCCACACGTCCAGGTCTGCACGCGGCACGACTTGGTTGTAGTGAACGTTGAAGCCATGGGCAAACGCCAATGAAGCGCCTTGCTTCATGTGAGGAGCCACGTTATTGTTGTAGACCTCGGAGATTTGCTCGTCGGGCAACAAAATCATCACAACATCAGCTGCTTTGACGGCATCGTTAACTTCCATCACAGTCAAACCGGCTTTGCCGACTTTGTCCCAGGATGCGCCGCCTTTGCGCAAACCCACCACCACTTTGACACCGCTGTCGTTCAAATTTTGGGCGTGTGCGTGGCCTTGTGAACCGTAGCCAATGATGGCCACAGTTTTGCCTTTGATCAGGCTCAAATCACAGTCTTTGTCGTAATAAACTTTCATCGCTATCTCTCCTTAAATGTTGATTCAATTCAAACCCGCAACACCCGTTCACCACGGCCAATGCCGCTGGCACCTGTGCGCACTGTTTCCAAAATGGCGCCGCGCTCGATGGCTTCTATAAAAGCATCGTTTTTTGACACATCGCCGGTTAACTCAATGGTGTAACTTTTGTCGGTCACATCGATGATGCGGCCTCTGAAAATATCCGCCATGCGTTTCATTTCTTCGCGCTCTTTGCCGACTGCGCGGACCTTGACCATCATCAATTCACGCTCTGTGTAAGCGCCTTCGGTCAAGTCAACCACTTTGACCACTTCGATCAAGCGATTCAAGTGTTTGGTGATTTGCTCAATCACGTCGTCTGAGCCTGATGTCTGCAACGTCATGCGAGACAAACTAGGGTCTTCCGTCGGGGCAACAGTCAGCGATTCAATGTTGTAGCCGCGTGCGGAAAAAAGGCCAACGACCCGGGACAAGGCACCGGGTTCGTTTTCTAACAATACTGCAATGATGTGTTTCATGGTTGTGTAACTCCTCTTTTCGCCGCCCTCCCCGCCAAGCGGTAACTTGGCGGCTCGACGGACAATAGATTCGTCAAATGTGAGTTGAGAAAATCAAAGGTCTTCGCTGCCGAGCAGCATTTCAGTGATGCCTTTACCGGCTTGAACCATAGGGAAAACGTTTTCGGTCTGGTCGGTGCGGAAGTCCATGAACACTGTTCTGTCTTTGAGTTTGCGCGCTTCGCGCAAAGCGGGTTCGACATCTTCCGGGCGTTCGATCAACATACCGACATGACCATAGGCTTCAGCCAGTTTCACGAAGTCCGGCAAAGCGTCCATGTAACTGTGGCTGTAGCGGCCTTCATATTCCACCTCTTGCCATTGACGCACCATACCCAGATAGCGGTTGTTCAAAGACAGAATTTTGATGGGTGTGTTGTATTGCAGGCATGTGGAAAGCTCTTGGATACACATTTGCACAGAGCCTTCACCGGTGACGCAATACACCTCGCTGTCGGGCTTGGCCAGTTTGATACCCATGGCGTAAGGAATGCCAACGCCCATGGTGCCCAATCCACCGGAATTGATCCAGCGGCGCGGTTCGTCAAACCGGTAGTACTGTGCAGCCCACATTTGGTGCTGACCGACATCGGAGGTGACGTAAGCGTCAGCATCCTTGGTCATGTTCCACAAGGTTTCAATAACCTTTTGAGGCTTGATGACCAGCGTGTTATTGCGGTCGTACCTCAAACAATCACGCGCACGCCAAGCTTCGATGGTTTCCCACCAAGCTGCCAAGGATTTCGGATCGGGCTTGGTTGGCGTTTCGTTCAGCATGCCAATCATTTCAGTGAGAACGTCCTTGACATCACCGACGATGGGAATGTCCACCTTGACTCGCTTGGAAATGCTGGACGGGTCAATATCTATGTGAATGATCTTGCGCTCGTTTTGCGCAAAGTGCTTGGGATTGCCGATGACGCGGTCATCAAAGCGGGCGCCAACTGCCAGCAACACATCGCAATTTTGCATGGCGTTGTTGGCTTCGACCGTGCCGTGCATGCCCAGCATGCCAAGGAATTTACGGTCACTGGCAGGATAGGCACCCAAGCCCATCAAGGTATTGGTGCAGGGGAATCCCAGCATATCTACGAGCTTACGCAATTCAGCCGAAGCCTCGCTCATTAATACGCCGCCGCCGGTATAAATGAACGGACGTTTGGCAGTCAGCAGCAATTGCAGTGCTTTGCGGATTTGACCAGAGTGGCCTTTGCGTACCGGGTTGTAAGACCGCATTTCCACGTTAGTAGGATAACCGGCATAGATGGTTTTCTTGAAAGACACATCCTTGGGTATGTCCACCACCACCGGGCCGGGTCGGCCGCTACGGGCAATGTGGAAGGCTTTTTTCATGACATCGGCGAGTTCGCGGACATCCTTGACCAGAAAATTGTGTTTGACGATAGGGCGTGTGATACCAACCGTATCGCACTCTTGGAATGCATCCAAACCGATGGCGTGTGTCGGCACCTGCCCGGTAATGATGACCATGGGAATGCTGTCCATATAGGCAGTAGCAATACCGGTGATGGCATTGGTCACGCCGGGCCCGGAAGTCACCAAAGCCACGCCCACATCTCCGGTGGCACGCGCGTAGCCGTCTGCGGCATGAACGGCAGCTTGCTCATGACGAACAAGCACATGTTGAATGGTTTCTTGTTTGTAAAGCGAGTCGTAAATGTATAAAACGGCGCCGCCGGGATAGCCCCAGACGTATTTGACGTTTTCAGCTTGCAGACATTTAACAAGAATGTCGGAGCCGTTGATTTCTATTGGAGCCTGGTTTTGCTGACTGGCAACAGCAGCTGATAGCAGCTCGGCTTTGGAGATTTCCATGGTGTTGAACCTTTGTGAATTTCGGGGACGAAAAACCCAGGGTGCCTTTTTGCCACCTCTTGTGAAGGCGCATCAAGACTTTGGAAACCAGGCCACAAGCGTTTAACACCATGCCCGGATCCTTTTCTTGGGGAGCCAGAGATTATGACATTGTTTAGTCATGGTTTTTGCCTATTAGAACAAACGCTGTTTGCGATGCCATAATGCAAAGTTTGGCAAGTTTGTGTCCCTTCAAACTCCGTTTTGCTTGCGAATCAACTGCACCTGCAACCTCTTGGCCTCCGACAAAGAACTTTCAGATTTTCTGGCTAGCGTTGAAAAACGCGCCTTTAAAAGATCGCTTTATCACGTGCGTGAGGAGGATGCGGCGCTGGATATCGTGCAAGACAGCATGATGAAACTGGCCGAGCATTACGCGGACAAACCGGCTGACGAACTGCCCATGTTGTTCCAGCGTATCCTCTCCAACACTACCTTGGACTGGTTCAGGCGGCAGAAAACCCGCAATGCTCTGTTCAGCAACTACAACGACTTTGGGCCGGAAAATGAGGACGAAAGCTTTGATTTTCTTGACATTCTGGACCAGTCCGGGACCACACCGGCAGCAGAAAGTGCCCAGGATTTGCTTTCGCGCACCGAAATCGTGCGGGATATCGAGTCCGAAATAGAAAAACTGCCGGGACGTCAACGGGAAGCCTTCCTGCTGCGTTATTGGGAGGAGCTAGACGTATCCGAAACCGCTGCAGCCATGGGTTGCTCTGAAGGAAGTGTTAAAACACACTGCTCCAGAGCTATTCAGGCATTGCACAAAGCCTTGACTGCCAAAGGATTGAAACCATGAAAAACTCACCAATCACACCTCAAGACCAGATTGGCATGCGCATGGCAGCGCTTTTGGATCAACACAGCCAGCAATTGCCGTATGACATTACAGAGCGCCTTCGTGCCGCCCGCACCCGTGCTTTGGCTGCCGGGCGTGCCAAGCGTGCCGAGTTGAGCACCATCTCAGACGCGCAAATCCAGTCAAATGGCACTGTGCGTTTACCCTTTCAGTCCTCAACCCATGATATTTACAAACTGCTGGCGTCTTTCATTCCTCTGGTGTGTCTGGCTGCAGGTTTGATGTTGCTATACGAATTCCACAATAACCAAGCAGCCATGGAGTTGGCGGAAATCGACTCGGCGCTCTTAATCGATGACCTGCCTCCTCAAGCCTACGCCGACCCGGCGTTCTTCGATTTTCTTAAAAACAAATCCCTGCAAAAAGATTGATGCGCCTTCGTTTTGACGATACCTTGCCTTCATTTGGACTGGCCGTTGCACTGACACTGCTGCCGGTTTTCAGTGCTGTCTGTCCGGCGCAAACCCAATCCCAAAGCCAGACAACTGCACCTGAATCTGCCGGCAAAACAACGCATGGCGAAGAGCTAGGCCCGCGCTGGGCTGAACTGAACGAAGAGCAGCACCAAATCCTGCGCCCGCTGCAAAATTTATGGCCTACGCTGGAAGAAAATCGAAAACGTAAATGGCTGGCAATTGCCAAAAACTTCCCCAACTTGAGCCCGGCGGCGCAAGCCATTGCGCAAGAGCGCATGCGTGAATGGGCAGCGCTCACTCCGGCCCAGCGTTACCAGGCCAGATTGCATTTCGCTCAGTCACAACAACTGAGCGCTGACGAAAAAATTGCTAAATGGGAAGCCTATCGGTCACTCAATGACGAAGAAAAAAATAAGTTACCCCAAGGCAAACCTGCTTGGTCCAAAGGAGCTGCTATGGCTGCGCGACCAGTAGCGGCTGACAAATTGACGGTGACGCCTGTGGCCAAAGAAGGTCAGGAAAAGCCACAGCGTATTGAAACTGCCGAAGTCAATCCCCTTACCCTGCTGCCTATCAAAAAACGCAACACTGTTGATAAACCGTGATGTCTGCGCTTGAGTCGCAGGGCATACAAACGCATCGCCAAACAACCCCATCGGTATTGCGCCGGCTCAGTTGCTGGGTCTACGAAGGCATATTGTTATTCGGCGTTATTTTCATTGCTGGTTATCTCTTCAGCACCTTAAGTCAAACCCGGCACGCTTTAGACAACCGCCACGGCTTACAGGCTTTTGTCTGTCTGGTGCTTGCTGTTTACTTCACCTGGTTCTGGCACAAAGGTCAGACCTTGGCCATGAAAACCTGGCACATCAAAGTACGGGATTTGCAAGGGGAACCGCTCACTCAGCAGCGTGCTTTGTTGCGTTACGCGCTGTGCTGGGTGTGGTTTTTGCCGCCTTTACTTGCTTCGCAAATCGCACAATTGCCGCTGTTCGCGACGATGCTGGCCTGCCTGATCTGGATTGCCCTGTGGGCGTGGTTGAGCCGCTTCCATCCTGAACGCCAGTTCTGGCACGACCAATGGAGCGGTACGCGCCTGATTGACGTCAGACCTGGTCCATCCGACGGTCACACCTCTGACTCAGATACCTGACAACATCCTGTAATGAAATCAGCTTTTTCTCTTTGCGTATATTGCGGTTCACGCCCCGGCAGCCTTGACAGTTACACGCTGACCGCCACGGCCGTCGGTCAATGGATAGGTTCGCGACAGGGGCAACTGATTTATGGCGGCGGCGGCAACGGCCTGATGGGCACTGTCGCCATGGCCACTAAGGCCGCGGGCGGACGGGTGGTCGGCATCATTCCGCATGCACTGGCTGAAAAAGAAACCGCCAATACGCATTGCGACGAATTGCACATGGTGGACAACATGCACCAGCGCAAATTCATGATGGCCGAACGCGCCGACGCCTTTCTGGCCTTGCCGGGAGGCATTGGCACGTTTGAAGAATTGTTTGAGGTCTGGACCTGGAAGCAGCTGGGTTTTCACAACAAACCGATCGGCCTGTTGAATGTGGATGGCTATTACAACGGCTTATTGAACTTTATGCAAAACACGGTTGATCACGGTTTTGTCTCTGACTGGCAAATGGACTTTGTTTTGCAGTCCAGTTCGACAGAGGATTTACTGCCCCGGCTCATAGAGGCGGCAGGCCTGTCAGTTTCTGACGGATTGCAAGGCATTTAAACCCTTTCCCATGGATCTTTGCGGCGCCCGATGGAGCGTAAAGCTAGACAGTTAAACCGCAGATTCGTCGGTCTCGCCGGTACGAATACGCACCACTTTTTCAACCGCAGTCACAAAAATCTTGCCGTCGCCGATTTTGCCGGTGCGCGCCGCGGTGACGATGGCATCCACGCATCGGTCCACATCGCCCGTATTGACCACAACTTCAACTTTCACTTTAGGCAGAAAATCGACCACGTATTCAGCACCACGGTACAACTCGGTATGGCCCTTTTGTCGACCAAAACCCTTGACCTCGGTGACCGTCAGGCCGGTCACGCCGCATTCGGCCAGTGCTTCACGCACTTCTTCGAGTTTGAAAGGTTTGATGATGGCGGTGATTTGTTTCATGAAAATTCTTTCCTTTAAGACTGAGCGCAAACCTGTTCAGGCGCGAAAAAGACTGGTTATAGGATAACGCCAATCCTTGCCGAAGCCACGGTGGGTTATCCGCACCCCTATCGGCGCTTGACGACGTTTGTATTCATTGATGCGAATCAAGCGTATGACTTGATCCACATCAGCCTTACTAAACCCCGCCGCCTCGATCTGTTGCTGGCTCTGGTCTTGCTCCATATAGCGTTCGATGATGGCGTCCAGCACATCATATGGCGGCAGACTGTCTTGGTCGGTCTGGTCCTCGCGTAACTCAGCGCTGGGCGGCCGCGTGATGATGCGCTCTGGGATGGGCGAAGTGCAAGTGCTGAAAGGGTCATGCTGATTGCGCCAGCGGGCCAGTTCGTAAACCAAGGTTTTACACACATCCTTGATGACCGCAAAACCACCTGCCATGTCGCCATACAAAGTGCAGTAGCCGGTGGCCATCTCGCTTTTGTTACCGGTGGTCAGCACGATAGAGCCATGCTTGTTGGACATGGCCATCAGCAAGGTACCACGTATGCGCGCTTGTATGTTTTCTTCGGTGGTATCGACTGGCTTTCCTTCAAAATCTGTGGCCAGCGTTTGCAGGAAATCGTTGAACATAGGCACGATGGATAACTCGTCGTAACGCACCTGCATGCGTTGCGCCATCTCGCGGGCATCGGTCAAAGAAATGCCTGCGGTGTAGGGCGAGGGCATCATCACCGCGCGAACACGGTTTGCGCCCAAAGCGTCTACTGCAATCGCCATTACCAGCGCTGAATCAATGCCGCCGGACAAGCCCAGCAAGACGGATGGGAATCTGTTTTTGCCTATGTAATCGCGCACACCTAACACCAGCGCCTGCCAGACATCCGACAAATCGTCAGACATGCCAACTTGCTGTGCTGTCAGCTCACAACGCCCGGCATGCAACTCACAACCGACATCGAAAGCAGCTTCCACAAAACCGGGCGCACGACCTGCAATATCACCATTGGCTTGCAGCGCAAAAGAGCGTCCTTCGAACACCACCTCGTCTTGCGCCCCGACCAGATGGGCATAGACCAAAGGCAAACCTGTTGCCAGCGAGCGCGCCTGCATGGCTTGCTCGCGCTCCAAGCTTTTGCCCCGGTGAAAAGGTGAAGCGTTCATCACCACCAGTAATTGCGCGCCGGCTTCACGGGCATCGAAAGCGGGTTGCTCGAACCAAGCGTCTTCGCAAATCAGCAAGCCAATCTTCACACCTTGCACTTCAAATACACAGTTGTCCTGCCCGGGAGTGAAGTAACGACGCTCATCGAACACCTGGTAATTGGGCAGCTCGCGTTTGGCGTAACTGGCGACCCGTTGTCCTTCGCAAAACACCGAGGCCATGTTGAACCGCTGTTGCACTGCGACCGAGCGCGTGCGTTTGTCGTCGCCGCTGGGGTGACCTACCACCACATGCAAACCTTTTAAATCAGCCAATTCGTTTTGCACCAGCGACACAGCTTGTTGACAGGCCGCAATGAAAGATGGACGCAAAAACAGGTCTTCGGCGGCATAACCGCAAATCGCGAGTTCGGGGGTGATCAGCAAACGAATACCGCGCTGGTAAGCCGCACGGGCGGCGTCGATGATTTTTCGGGCATTGCCCGCCATGTCGCCGACGGTGAAATTGAGCTGGGCTACACTGAGTTGAAGCGTCATGGATGAAATGCAAAATAAGCTGAACGATTATGGCATTCGGGTGCACGAACACCCGGGTGAACTGCCCGCCGCCGACTGGGATGCCCTGCTCGCTACGCAAGACTGCCCCACCCCGTTCATGCGCCACGCGTATTTGCTGGCCATGCACAACAGCCACAGCGCATTGCCTGCAAGTGGCTGGACACCCAGGTATTTTTCACTTTGGTTGAACAACACATTGGTAGCGGCCTGTCCGCTGTACTTAAAAACCCATTCTTATGGCGAATATGTTTTCGACTGGGCTTGGGCCAACGCCTACAACCAGCACGGGCTGGACTATTACCCGAAAGCCTTGATCGCAGTGCCGTTCACGCCGGTGCCCGGTTCACGCCTGCTGGCTGACAGTGAAGAACACCGCGACATGTTGTTGCAATCTGTTATCTCATGGTGCGCTGAAGAAAAACTCTCTTCCCTGCATTTGCTGTTTGGCAGTGCGGCTGACATGGCATCCACCACACGGGCTGAGTTACTCCATCGCCAAACCGTGCAATTCCATTGGCAAAACCTGGGCTGGACGGACTTCGATGTATTTTTGGGCAGCCTGAATCAGGAGAAACGCAAAAAAATCCGTCAGGAAAGGCGCAAAGTGACTCAAGCCGACGTGGTGTTCAGACACGCACAAGGCACGGCCATCAGCAATGCAGATTGGGATTTTTTCTACCAATGCTATGAGCGCACTTACTTGGAACATGGCAACGCCCCCTACCTCACACCGGATTTTTTCCAACGCATGCGCACAGACATGCCAGAGAACTGGTTATTGTTTATCGCCGAGCGCAACGGCCAGGCCATCGCCAGCAGTTTGATTGGCATTCACGGTTTTGGTAGCCAACAAGCGGTGGCATACGGGCGCTATTGGGGTGCTTTGGAACGGGTAGATTGTTTGCACTTTGAAGCTTGCTATTACCAACCGCTGCAATGGTGCATCGCCAACGGCGTGCAGCGTTTTGAGGGAGGCGCTCAGGGCGAACACAAGATGGCGCGGGCATTGATGCCTGTCAGTACGCACAGCGCGCATTGGCTGGCCGATGCGCGTTTTTCAAAAGCTGTTGAGGAATTTTTAAGCCGCGAGGGTCGAGGTGTGGATAACTACCTCGAACACCTCGATGAACGCAATCCCTTCAAACGCAACCTATGAATCAGGGATGCAGTTTGCGGTAGTTGGCAATGCCTTCTTCGATTTCCTGCATGGCTGAAGTGGGACCTTCCCAACCGATGATCTTCACCCACTTACCTTGCTCTAAATCTTTGTAATGCTCAAAGAAATGGGCAATGGTTTTTAAGCGCATGGGGTTCATGTCTTCAGGCTTTTGCCACTGGGTGTAAATGGACAAAATTTTGTCGGTGGGCACTGCCAGCACCTTGCCGTCCATACCGGCTTCATCTTCCATTTTCAAGATGCCGATGGGGCGGCAAGTCACCACCACACCGGGAATCAAGGGCACGGGTGTGATCACCAGCACATCCACCGGGTCGCCGTCTCCGCTGATGGTTTTGGGCACATAACCGTAATTGGTCGGGTAATGCATGGACGTGCTCATGAAGCGGTCTACAAAAATCGCACCGGTTTCCTTGTCAACTTCGTACTTGATCGGGTCGGCGTTCATGGGAATTTCAATGATCACATTGAATTCATGCGGTGTATTTTTTCCAGCGGTAACGTTATCTAAGGCCATGTTGAATTTGGAAGAGGTGGAAGAATCAAAAATTATCGCATTGTTTATCAGTAGTTACCCTTGATTTGATTCACAACATCAACCGAATATGTCAAAAACGTAACGCGAATCACGTACATTCGCGGGGTTGGCCAATCACGCTCTCATGAGTGCGTGAGGAAGCAACGCAAAGGTGGGGCTGACAACCTTTGAACGTTGCCCCTCCTCTTCGCGAAACAACTCAAGGAGATCTTATGACTGGTTCTACAGCGCTTGTATTTGCGCTCATCTGCGGCTTCATCGCCGTGATTTACGGGTTCTGGGCCCGCAGCTGGATTCTTTCCCAAGACGCAGGCAATGCCCGCATGCAAGAGATTGCTGCTGCCATTCAAACCGGCGCAGCTGCTTACCTCGCCCGGCAATACAAAACCATCGCCATGGTCGGTGTGGTTCTGGCAGTTCTCATTGCATGGGTCTTAGACCCGTTAAGCGCCGTCGGTTTTGTGCTCGGTGCTGTGCTGTCTGGTGCATGCGGTTTTATCGGCATGAACATTTCTGTCCGCGCCAATGTGCGCACAGCACAAGCAGCGACCAAAGGCATTGGCCCGGCGCTGGATGTCGCTTTCCGTGGCGGTGCCATCACCGGCATGTTGGTGGTTGGCTTAGGTCTGCTCGGTGTGACCGGTTTTTACTGGTACCTGACCCGCGCTGGCGTACCTGCTGACGGCAAAGCGCTGGCTGGCATGCTCAATCCACTGGTGGGTTTTGCTTTTGGCTCTTCACTGATTTCCATCTTTGCCCGTTTGGGCGGCGGCATTTTCACTAAAGGCGCTGACGTCGGCGCTGACTTGGTGGGTAAGGTTGAAGCCGGTATTCCTGAAGATGACCCGCGCAACCCGGCCGTGATTGCGGACAACGTCGGAGACAACGTGGGCGATTGCGCCGGTATGGCCGCCGATTTGTTCGAAACCTATGCAGTGACCTTGATCGCCACCATGGTGCTGGGTGCGCTGCTGGCCGGTACCGCCGGTCCGAACATGGTGCTCTACCCGCTGGTACTCGGCGGCGTGTCTATCGTTGCTTCCATCATTGGTTGTTTCTTTGTCAAAGCCAGCCCCGGCATGACCAACGTGATGCCAGCGCTTTACAAAGGTTTGGCCGTCTCCGGCATCTTGTCGTTGATCGCTTTTTACTTTGTGACCCAGTCGCTGTTTCCCGCACCCATGGCTTTGCCTGATGGCACAGCGTTGAGCGCCGGTAAATTGTTTGGCACCTGCGCCATCGGTTTGATTTTGACCGGCGCGCTGGTCTGGATCACCGAGTACTACACCGGCACGCAGTACGCGCCTGTGCAGCACATCGCGCAAGCATCGACCACCGGTCACGGCACCAACATCATTGCCGGCTTAGGCGTGTCCATGCGCTCCACCGCTTGGCCCGTGTTGTTTGTGTGTGCTGCCATTTACAGCGCCTTTGATCTGGGTGGTTTGTACGGCATCGCTATCGCTGCGACTTCCATGCTGAGCATGGCCGGTATCGTGGTGGCTTTGGACGCATATGGTCCTATCACCGATAACGCAGGTGGCATTGCTGAAATGGCTGAATTGCCGGCAAGCGTGCGTGACATCACCGACCCGTTGGACGCTGTAGGTAACACCACCAAAGCAGTGACCAAAGGCTATGCCATCGGCTCTGCCGGTCTGGCAGCTCTCGTGCTGTTTGCTGACTACACCCACAAGCTCGAAGGCCTGGGCGCGCACATCAAGTTTGACTTGAGCGACCCCAAAGTCATCATCGGTTTGTTCATCGGTGGCTTGATTCCTTACTTGTTCGGCGCGATGGCGATGGAGGCCGTGGGCCGCGCCGCCGGTGCGGTGGTGGTGGAAGTGCGCCGCCAGTTCAAGGAAATCAAAGGCATCATGGACGGTACCGGCAAGCCTGAGTACGACACAGCGGTGGACATGTTGACCACAGCAGCCATCAAAGAAATGATGGTCCCCAGCTTGTTGCCTGTCGTCGCACCTATCGTGGTTGGCTTGGTCCTCGGCCCTGCGGCTTTGGGCGGTTTGTTGATGGGCACCATCGTCACCGGTTTGTTCGTGGCCATTTCCATGTGTACCGGCGGCGGTGCTTGGGACAACGCCAAGAAGTACATCGAAGATGGACACCACGGCGGCAAAGGTTCTGACACCCACAAAGCTGCTGTGACAGGCGACACCGTGGGCGACCCCTACAAAGACACTGCCGGTCCTGCGGTCAACCCCTTGATCAAGATCATCAACATCGTGGCACTGCTGATCGTGCCCGTGATGATGCATTTCCACAGCGGCAGCATTGCTGCACCGGCGGCAGTGGAAACACCACCAGCCGTAAGCGCACCAGCTGACACTGCAGCAGCTCCGGCGGCTGCGCCTACAGCGCCTGCAGTTGAAGAAAAGAAATAAGTTAATCTAGCTTTTACCTTTTCGTTATGAAGAAGACCCGCCTAGGTGGGTCTTTTTTTGGCAATGACACCAAATTTGCACAGGTGCAACTGCCAGGCATTGCACGAGGGACATCAATTTTTCTCAAACCGCCAATACCGCTTATCCAACTCCCTCTGACACAGCACCTCATCGGGGAGATCGCTGCGCCAATGCATGGCCCCGCAATGCGGTGAATCCAGCATGCGAATACCACGCGCTTCGTAGCGCTGCACCACCACAGGCGCGGGGTGGCCGTAGCGGTTGCGGTAACCGTGTTGCAGCAGCGCCCAGCGCGGTTGCACTGCATCAAGAAAGCTTTCGGTAGACGATGTTTTGCTGCCGTGGTGCGGCACCAGCAACACATCGGCTTTGAGATCGTCGCCCATGCGTTGCACCAGTGCGTGTTCTTGCAAGGCTTCAATATCAGCGGTCAGCAACACGGCTTGCCCTTGCGCTCGAATGCGCAATACGCAACTGCGTGAGTTAGGGCTTAAGGGTTTGTCGTAATCGGCAGGCAGCGGGTGAATGAAATCGAACTGCACGCCGTCCCACTCCCATGCCTGCCCTGCCGCGCAACGCTGCAAGGGCAAGCGTTGCGCCAGCCAATGCGTGTCGGTGATGGACGACCACAGCAGTGTTTGCTTATGCTGCTTAAATACCGACAACGCGCCGCCGGTGTGGTCGCTGTCCTGGTGGCTGAGCACCAATGCATCGAGGCGTTCGTCCATGGTTTGCAGCACAGGCAGCAGCACGCGTTGTCCGGCATCGCTGTCCACACCAAATCGCGGGCCGGTGTCAAACAACACGCTGTGTTGCGCGGTACGCACCAACACTGCATTGCCCTGCCCTATGTCGGCAATCAAAACTTGCACAGCACCATGCGAGGGCCGGGGTGCTTGCCAAAAAAACACTGGCATCACCAACGCTGCACTGGCCATGCGTCGCCAAAATTGTTGTTGCGTGATGAACAACGCAACGCCCGCCATACCTGTCAACGCCAACCACCAAGGCGGTGCTGCGGTGTGCCACACACTCCAAGGCAGCGCTTGCAAGGGTTCAAGCGTGGCCATCAAGGCTTGCAAACTCAGACTGCATAACTGCCACAGCGGCGACCACAGCACACCGGCAAACGCCAATGGTGTCACCACAAACGTGACCCAGGGAATCGCATACAGATTCACCAGTAAACCAACAATGCTGACCTGTTGAAACAACAACAACGTGAGCGGTGCCAAACCCAAAGTGATGAAGCCTTGTTCGCGCAGCAAGTGACGCACCGCTTGCAACAGCTTTGTCCACCACGGCATGGCAGGCGTTGCAGTTGTCACAACGGTTGACCCTGAAGCAGGCATGAGAAACAACATACCCACCGCGACAAAACTCAACCAGAAACCGGCTTGCAACAAAGCTCACGGGTCCCAGACACACACCGCCACTGCGGCCAGCAACCATTGCGCAGACAACGGCCAGTGCAATGCATTCACCCGCAGCCAGCAGGCCGCCAGCAGCATGATGACGGTGCGTTGCGCAGGCACTCCCCAGCCACTGAACACTGCATACCCCAACGCAAACAACACCCCGCCCCATAAAGCTGCCAAGGGTGCAGGGTAAGTCAAGCACCAGGACCTGCCCCACAAATCGCTGTAACGCCATAGACGCGCTATCAACCAACGAGCGACCCAAGCCCACAAAGTGATGTGCAAGCCCGAGATGCTCATCAGGTGCGCGATGCCGGTGATGCGAAACACGTCCCAGTCACGCTGACTGATGCTGGCCTGATCGCCGAGCAGCAAGGCCGCTGTTTGTCCACTGAAGCGCGGCTCTTTCAAGGTTTGCACAATCTTGCTGCGTACCTGCTGTCGCCATTGCTCTATGGGGTTTTGCCAGGTGGCTGCGATACGCAAAGGCGGAGTACCGGGCGCGCGCTCTCGCACATTGCCAGTGGCTTGAATGCCTTGCTCCCACATCCAAAGTTCTGTGTCAAATCCGCCGGGGTTGACCAGACCGTGCGGCCTTTTCAAACGAAGCGGTAACTGCCAACGTTCTCCCGCTTGCACGTCGGGCAAGGCGCGGGCTTGGCCATCGTGGTTAATGCTGTACCAGCCAATATTGAGAGCAGCGGGGATCTGCACA
This sequence comes from Comamonadaceae bacterium, assembly GCA_947456305.1. Lineage (GTDB taxonomy): Bacteria > Pseudomonadota > Gammaproteobacteria > Burkholderiales > Burkholderiaceae_C > Limnohabitans. Next base: position 65,153 of record CANGPN010000004.1, read on the forward strand.
CTCAATTGATCTGCACTACGCTGTGCCTGCTCCACCTGAAAGCCAAAGCGAACGCCATCGCTGTGCCATTGCGGCAGGCTGCAGACCACGCCTGTGACTTGCAAGTCCACCCCCTCTAGCGCCGGGTCCAAGGCCTCTTGGGCAAACCAGACAGCCCGTAAGCCGGTGAGGGCAAACGAAAGACTGAGACCCAGACACACAGCGGCACACAACGGCCACCATGCGATGACTCGCGGCGGTGCAGTCGTCCAGCGGGCCATCAATCGGCGATTGACAATGCCCATCAGGCAAGCGCCAGAGACCAGGCACACATAGGCCTGGCCTGGCCAGAGATCCGGTTGAAATAATTGAAGTGCGGTGCCGGTCAACCAGGCCAGCAGCCAGGGCGCAGGCCCGCCGAGGTGAAGCAAGCGTGTCCTTTCTTGCCCGGCGACTTCTCACCCGGCAGACAGGCACTGTAGTTATGAAGATGCTGATTCAGCGCTAGTGCAAATCTGTTTTTTCAGCAGCGACAAGTACGAGCCGGGCCGGATGGCGGCGTCGCGCGGTCGCCAGTCAGCGGCCTCATAAAACGCGACTTCACGTCCTTTGCCGTCCAATTTGGCGTAATAGCTTTCCGACAATTTGATAAAGGAGTCGGTTTTGCAGTTGATGCGCCAGCGCGCCATGGAAGACTGGTATTCCTCGCCGTTAGGTGCTTTGACGCCTTTGGCCGGATTGTTGGTCATTGTCCAGGCGATGCGGCTGACGTGTATGGCGCGCACCGAGTCTTTGTCCCAGACGTAAGTGATGTCCTCGTCTTTCATCAGTTCGGCCCATTCAGAATGGGCGGCACTGGCGAGCAGGCTCAGGCTCAACAGCACACAACGGAGAATGACAAAAAAACACGACATAAGCAGGTAATCGGCAGCAGTCAGAGCAACTTGATACACACAGCTTATTTAATCCGCAGTACTCAACAAGCGGCTTTCCTGGTTGGTCAGTAACAGCTTTTGACCGGCGGAGGGTGCCGCATGTGCTGGTGCTGCATTCGTACTCTTGACAGGCTCAGACTTGGCGTGCTCGTCTTTGCTGTGTTCGTCCTTGGCATGCGCATCCTTGGAAGGTTCTGCCTTGTGGGCTGTGTCTGACTTGGCGGGTTCGTCCTTGGCAGGCTCTGCCTTTTGATCGGCCTGAGGTTTAGCGGCCACCTTTGCAGCATGTTCATCTTTGGCGGACTCTGCCGCGTCAGCTTTGGGTAAATGGGCTGTTTGGGTCTTGGCGTCCTCGTCTTTGGAAGATGTCTCTTTGGCTTGCTCTTCTTTAGGCGCTTCGGCCTTGGCTTTGTCAGCTTTGGAGAGCTCTTCGAGTAATTTTTCAGCTTTGGCCAATTCTTCCTGCGCCCTCAAGGCCTTGGCTTGGGCTGTGGCTTTGGCTCGCTCGGCGCGTGCCAACTCGGCTTTAGCCTGCTCCTCCTTCATCTTCTCGGCTCTGGCTTGCGCAGCTTTGGCACGCTCGGCTCTGGCAATTTCAGCCTTGGCTTGGGCTTCTTTCAAACGCTCAGCGCGTGCCAACTCGGCTTTGGCCTGCTCCTCCTTCATCTTCTCGGCTCTGGCTTGCGCGGCTTTGGCACGCTCAAGCTTGGCTTGTTCGGCTTTGCTCAACACCGGCGCAGTTTCCTCCTCATGCGCCTTGGCTTTATCGTCGTGGCCGTGTTTGTCAGACCCATGCGAGCCAGCACCGTGATCCGGCAATGTCACAGTTTTCACCCGCTCCAAGGGTTGCACGATGACAGACCCGGCCACCGGTTTGTGAGGCGTTGCGCCATGGGGCTCCATAGTCTTTACCAGCACAGGCGGCAGTGTTTGCGAAGTGATAGCCTGCGACTGATGCGGGTCGTCAGATTTGCCGGTACTGCCCGACGCTGGCGCTGCAGTGTGCTCGACTTGTACCGGCTGGGCGGCAGCCAGTTGCTCGACAGCCGGGACTTGAACTGCCTGCACGACTGGCTGAGCGGTGGGTACAACCGCTGACTGGCGGCGTGCGTCCTTGGGGTTTTTAGGCAATACGCGTTGCGGATAAAACAAGTAGCCGCGCTCAACCAAGTCGGTTTCATCAGGGGCGGCAATCAAGCGGCCTTCCTCGTCCACATCATTAACGGCAGCCTGAGCAGTTAGCCAGGCCCCGAAACACAGGCTGAAGGCACTGATGCAAAGCCGATAAGAACGGCGGGTAAGTGGTTTGAAAAGTAGATACTGCATGGTGTGTTTGATTTATCGGCTTATATGTATCGGATTGTTCGGCCAATACTTGAACCCGGCAAGTGCAAAATAGCTTGTAAAGCAGCCAAACGGTTTGCGCAGCTTCGAATCGAACACTTTTTTATTCTTTACAGGAACTCACCATGTCCATCAACCTTCGCCTGCAAGCTAAAAATATCCAACTCCCGCCTGTGGCCGCGCCTGCCGCCGCCTATGTCCCGTACGTCCAAACCGGGAATCTGGTTTTCATCAGCGGACATATTGCCAAACAAGACGGCAAGCCCTGGGTCGGCCAACTCGGCAACAACATGGACACCGAAACCGGTAAACAAGCAGCCGAGGCCATCGCGATTGATTTGCTGGGCACCTTACAAACCGCCTGCGGCGGCGATCTGAACAAAGTGAAACGCATAGTCAAAGTGATGAGTCTGGTCAATTCCAGCCCTGATTTCACCGAGCACCACCTGGTCACCAATGGTTGCAGCGAACTGCTGGTACATATCCTGGGCGACGCAGGTGCGCATGCGCGCAGCGCTTTTGGCGTAGCCCAGTTACCACTGGGTGCATGCGTAGAAATTGAGTTGATTGCCGAATTGCACTCAGAGTAATCGATCTGGCAATCTTCAAAGCAATCGCAGCACGTGTGTAGGTTTGAAGCCCAGGTCGGCCACCTTGCCTTTGCGGGCTCTGGCTGCACGGGCATTGTTCAAGCTGCGAATCTCCAACGTCTCTTCGCGAGCCTTACCGCCGCGTCCCACACCCAAAATACAAATGCTGCGTGTGTAAGCTGCCGCTCCGGCCAGTGTGTCTTTGTCTTCCAGGTCCATCAACATCAAACCACGACCGCCTTTTTCCATGGCCTTGAGTTCGGTGATGTCAAAGGTCAGTATGCGTCCGCCGGTGGAAGCACAGACCACGTGCGTGGCAATCGGCAAAGGCTCGGCACCGTTGCCGCCGCCGACCGCAGACGGCACGCAAAGCGTTTCGCCGTCTTGCAAATTGATGAATGACTTGCCGCCCTTGTTGCGTGAAATCAGGTTGTCTATGCAACACACAAAACCGTAGCCGCCCGAGCCGCTGAGCAACAAGGTCATGGTGGTCGGACCGGCAAAGTAATGCACCAGTTGTGTACCCGTTTCCACATCGACCAGCGTGGTCACGGGTTGACCGTCACCTCGCGCGCCGGGCAAGGACGCCACCGGCACCGAATACACACGGCCATTCGAACCGAAGGCAATGAGTTGATCCACGGTGCGGCATTCAAACGTGTCGTACAAACCGTCGCCTGCTTTGAACGCGAAACTGCCGGATTCGTGGCCATGGCCTTGACGGGCGCGTACCCAGCCTTTTTCAGACACCACCACGGTCACTGGCTCGTCAATCACTTTGACTTCGGCCACGGCTTTTTTCTCGGCTTGAATCAAGGTGCGACGCTCGTCGGCAAACACTTTGGCATCAGCCTCGATTTCTTTGACCATCAATTTGCGCAATGAAGCGGCGCTGCCCAAAATGTCTTCGAGCTTGCCCTGCTCTTCGCGCAACTCTTTCAATTCCTGCTCAATCTTGATGGCTTCGAGTCGCGCCAACTGGCGCAAGCGAATGTCCAAAATGTCATCGGCTTGGCGCTCAGTGAGCTTAAAGCGCTCAATCAACGCAGGCTTGGGCTCGTCGCTGTGGCGGATGATGCGAATCACTTCGTCGATGTTGAGCAACACCAACTGGCGGCCTTCCAGAATATGGATGCGCGCCAGTACTTTGTCCAAGCGAAATTGCGTACGGCGTTGCACCGTGGTCTGGCGGAAACTGATCCATTCCTCCAGCATTTGACGCAGTGATTTGGGCACCGGTCTGCCATCCAGCCCGACCATGGTAAGGTTGATCGAAGCCGAGCTCTCCAAGCTGGTGTGCGCCAGCAGCGTGGTGATGAGTTCTTGTTGCTCGATGGTGCGGGTTTTGGGCTCGAACACCAGGCGTACCGGTGCGTCTTTGGATGATTCGTCGCGCACCATGTCCAGCACCGACAACACTGTGGCCTTCAACTGGGTTTGCTCAGGTGTCAGCGCTTTTTTGCCGGTCTTGACCTTGGGGTTGGTCAGTTCTTCAATTTCTTCCAGCACTTTTTGCGAGCTGACATTCGGCGGCAATTCGTTGACCACCAGCTGCCATTGACCGCGAGCCAAATCTTCGATGACCCAACGCGCCCGCACTTTGAGCGAACCGCGTCCGGTGGCGTAAGCGTCTGAAATATCGGCGGCGCTGCTGATGATTTGACCGCCGCCGGGGTAATCCGGGCCGGGCAGCAATTGCAGCAATTCTTCGTGCGACAGCTTGGGGTTTTTGATCAGCGCCACGCACGCGTCAGCGACTTCGCGCAAATTGTGGCTGGGTATTTCCGTGGCCATGCCCACCGCAATGCCGCTGGCCCCGTTGAGCAAAGCAAACGGCAAACGCGCCGGCAATTGTTTGGGTTCTTCAGTGGAACCGTCGTAGTTGGGCTGAAAATCCACCGTGCCTTCGTCGATTTCATCCAGCAACAAACTGGTGATGCGCGACAAGCGTGCTTCGGTGTAACGCATGGCGGCCGCACCGTCACCATCACGCGAACCGAAATTGCCTTGGCCATCGATCAGCGGGTAACGCTGAGAAAAATCCTGGGCCATGCGCACCAGCGCGTCATAGGCTGCGCTGTCGCCGTGCGGGTGATAGCGGCCCAGCACATCGCCGACCACGCGGGCGCTCTTCACCGGTCGCGCACCGACCGCGCCATTCGCGCCGCCAAAGCCCAAACCCATGCGCGACATGGCATACAAAATGCGCCGCTGCACCGGTTTTTGGCCGTCGCAGACATCGGGCAAGGCCCGGCCTTTGACCACGCTGAGGGCGTATTCAAGGTAAGCGCGTTGGGCGTAATGGCCTAAGGCAATGCCGTCGTCTGATTCAGACGCGTTCAAGTCAAGAGAGGTTTGTTCAGTCATTTTTTTCAAACATCAATATCTATAGAGTCGCCATGCAACTCCATCAATTCACGCCGCGCCGCAGCCTCGCCTTTGCCCATCAACTGGGTGATCATGCCCTCGGTTTGCGCGAAATCCAGAATGCCGAGTTGCACCGGCAACAAGCGGCGGGTGTCCGGGTTGAGCGTGGTGTCCCACAACTGCTCGGCGTTCATTTCGCCCAAACCTTTGAAGCGGCTGATGCTGCATTTCTCACGCGGCACGCCGTCTTTCACGCTTTTGTCCAGAATGGATGTGAGCTCGCCTTCGTCGAGTGCATAGACTTTTGCCGCCGGTTTTTTACCGCGCGCTGGAATATCCACCCTGAACAGCGGCGGACGAGCCACAAACACATGACCGGCTTCGATCAACTTGGGGAAATGGCGGAAGAACAGCGTCAGTAACAACACCTGTATGTGCGAGCCGTCCACATCCGCGTCGCTCAGTATGCAAACCTTGCCGTAGCGCAAGCCGGATAAATCGGGGGTGTCGTTAGGGCCATGCGGGTCCACACCGATGGCCACAGAGATATCGTGCACTTCGTTGTTGGCAAACAAGCGATCGCGCTCTACTTCCCATGTGTTCAACACCTTACCGCGCAATGGAAGAATGGCTTGCGACTCTTTGTCGCGGCCCATTTTGGCGCTGCCGCCTGCGCTGTCGCCTTCGACCAGAAAAATTTCGTTGTGCGCCAAGTCGCGACTTTCGCAATCGGTGAGCTTGCCGGGCAACACGGCCACGCCAGAGCCTTTGCGCTTTTCCACTTTTTGACCGGCTTTTTGGCGCAACTGCGCGGCGCGTATCACCAACTCGGCAAGTTTTTTGCCATAGTCCACGTGTTCGTTCAACCACAAGTCCAGCGCAGGCCGCACAAAGCTGGACACCAAACGCACCGCGTCGCGTGAATTCAAACGCTCTTTGATCTGGCCTTGAAACTGCGGGTCCAGCACTTTGGCACTCAGCACAAAACTGGCGCGGGCAAACACGTCTTCGGGCAACAGCTTCACGCCTTTGGGCAGCAAGGCGTGCAAATCAATGAAGCTTTTCACTGCGTTGAACAAACCATCGCGCAATCCGCTTTCGTGGGTGCCGCCTGCGCTGGTGGGAATCAGGTTGACATAGCTCTCGCGCACCGGCGCGCCGTCTTCGGTGAAGGCCAGACACCATTGCGCGCCCTCGCCTTCGGCAAAACTTTCATGGCCGCCGTCAGCGAAACCTTCGCCGTCAAACAAGGGAATGAACGGGTCGGCGTTCAAGGTTTGCATCAAATAATCACGCAAACCGCCTTTGTACAACCAGGTTTGGGTTTCTTTGGCTTTTTCCTGCACCAGTGTGACGCTGACGCCGGGCATGAGCACGGCTTTGCTGCGGAGCAAATGCACCAACTCATTCAAGGGTAAAGCAGATGATTCGAAATATTTGGCATCCGGCCAAACACGCACAAACGTGCCTTGTTTACGGTCACCGGCTTCGGCTTTGCGCACTTTGAGTTTTTCTATGACATCGCCGCCGTTAAACACCAAATGCGCCGCCTGCCCTTCGCGGAAGGAGGTGACTTCCATGCGCTTGGCCAACGCGTTGGTCACACTCACGCCCACGCCGTGCAAGCCGCCGGAAAAGCTGTAAGCGCCGCCGCTGCCTTTGTCGAATTTGCCACCTGCGTGCAGCCGGGTGAACACCAATTCGATGACCGGGGCTTTTTCTTCGGGGTGCATGCCGAACGGAATGCCGCGCCCGTCGTCGTCTATGCCGATGGAGCCATCGGCAAACAAGGTGACAGTGATTTTTTTGCCGTACCCCGCCAGCGCTTCATCGGCGGCGTTGTCAATCACCTCTTGGATGATGTGCAGCGGGTTATCGGTGCGGGTGTACATGCCGGGTCGTTGCTTGACCGGCTCGAGTCCTTTGAGAACGCGTATCGACCCTTCGGAATATTCGGTGTTTTTGGTTGCCATGGGGTGAGATTGTAGACAGAGCGTTGATTCAACACTGGGTAAATGAACAGTCTATGACATGCGCGCCCCAAAGCTAAGCACTTCTTCTGAAATCGTTACAGTTAAGCCCATGCAAAACCCAACTCCTAAAACCTTGCCTTTATGGCAAACATTGGTCTGCGGCGCCGTGATTGTGTCCATGGCCATGGGCATTCGCCATGGTTTCGGTCTGTGGATGCAACCCATGACGCAGGAGATGGGCTGGGGCCGCGAAGACTTTGCCACCGCCATCGGCATACAAAACCTGAGTTGGGGTTTGTTCGGTATTTTTTCCGGCATGCTGGCTGACCGCTTCGGCGCTTTCCGTGTGATGGTGGTCAGCGGTGTTTTGTATGCATTGGGCTTATTCGGCATGGCGAATGCCGCTTCTCCCGCCTGGCTGGCTTTGACCGTCGGCTTGATGGTGGGTGCGGCGCAAGCGGGCACCACGTTTGCCATTGTGTTCGGCATCATCGGGCGCAATATCCCGGCGGAGAAACGTTCCTGGGCCATGGGCGTGGTGTCAGCCGCCGGTTCTTTCGGACAGTTTTTACTGGTCCCCACCTCGTCATACATGATTGAACACATAGGCTGGCACCAGGCTTTGCTGGTGCTGGCGGCGGTCATGATGCTGGTGTTGCCGTTGACCCTGGGTTTGCGCGAACCCGCCTTCGCCGGTGGCCAAGCCCCGGCGCGCCAGCAAAGCATTTGGCAAGCGGTGCGCGAGGCCTTTGGCTACCGCAGCTTTCAATTGTTGATGGCCGGTTATTTCGTCTGCGGCTTTCAGGTGGTGTTCATTGGCGTGCACATGCCCAGTTACCTGAAAGACCAAGGCTTGGACCCGCAAGTGGCCGGCACCGCGCTGGCGCTGATTGGTTTGTTCAATATTTTCGGCACCTATGCCACCGGCTCGATCGGCCAACACCTGCCGAAAAACCTGCTCTTAAGCGCTATCTATATTGCGCGCGGTGTCATCATCAGTCTGTTCATTTTTCTGCCGCTCTCGCCCATGAGCGTTTACCTGTTTGCCGCCGCCATGGGTTTGCTGTGGTTATCCACGGTGCCGGTGACCAGCGCCATCGTGGCGCAAATTTTCGGCGTGGCACATTTCTCCATGCTCAGCGGCTTTGTTTTCATGAGCCACCAGTTGGGCAGTTACATGGGCGTTTGGCTGGGCGGCTGGGTGTTTGACCACACCGGCAGCTACAACACGGTTTGGTACCTGACGATCGCCCTCAGTGTATTTGCGGCATTGATCAACCTGCCAGTGCGAGAACAAGGCATACAACGGATGCCGGTAGCCGCATGAACAGCCTCAACTTCAAATTGAGCAAATGGCTAGGCCAGGGGGTAGTGCTGGCGGCTTTGTCTTGGGTATTTTTGTTGTATTTGCAACCGGCGTTCCAGCAGGTTTTGGCCAATCAGTTATGGGGGTGCTTGTAAATGCCCAACATCATCATCACCGGCGCATCCGACGGCATAGGCGCTGAAATGGCCCGGCAGCTGGCGCGCCGTCACGGTTTGCAAGCTTTGCTGGTGCTGGCTGCACGCAACACATCGGCTTTGCAATCGGTGTCAGCCGAATGCAAAGCCTTGGGCGCACGCACCCTGATCATGCCCACTGACGTCACTGACGAAGCGCAGTGCAGACATTTGATCGACACCACAGTTCGTGAATGCGGCGGGTTGGACATACTGATAAATAACGCCGGTTTGTCGGCGCACGCTTTGCTGCAAGATGTGCCAGCCGACAAACTTGCCTGGTACCACGAAGTCATGCAAGTCAACCTGTGGGGCAGCGTGTATTGCACGCATGCGGCCTTGCCATATTTAAAAGAAAGCCATGGCCGTATTGTGGCCGTGTCATCGCTGGCGGGTTTGGTAGGAGTGCCCGGGCGCACCGCTTACAGCGCCAGCAAATTTGCTTTGACCGGTTTTTTTGAAGCCCTGCGTACAGAGCTGCAGGGAAGCGGCGTCAGCGTGACCATCGCCTACCCGGGCGCGGTTCACACCCAAATCCGTGTGAATGGACTGAATGCCCACGGCGATAAAGCCGGGGTCAGCGGACTGATTGAAAAAAACGCCATGACGGTGCACGAATGCGCCCGCCAAATCATTTACGGCATGGTCAGACGCCGCCGCGATGTGGTCATGACCAGTCAGGGCAAACTGGGGCGTTGGTTGAAATTGATCGCACCCTGGTTGGTGGACCGCCTGGCTTTGGCCGCGCTCAAGCCCGAGCACAGACCGCGCCATTGATGGTTACACCTTTGCCATCTGCCACAACTCTTGCCAGCGACTGGGTGCGTCGCTGGACGCACCTCATTCCTGCGGGCGCCCGAGTGCTTGATCTGGCATGTGGGCGCGGCCGCCATATGCAATGGCTGCAACAACAGGGCTTGATCCCCGTGGGCGTGGACCGCGATGCCCAGGCGCTGGTTGCCGCCTCGGCATTTGGTGAAGTACTGCAAGCAGATATTGAAAACCAGGCTTGGCCGCTCAGTCCCCATTCCTTTGCAGCCATTGTCGTGGCCAATTATTTATGGCGCGAGCGCTGGCCGGATCTGCTGGCCTGCTTGCAACCGGGCGGGGTGCTGATTTACGAAACCTTTGCCCTGGGCAATGAAACTGTAGGCAAACCCTCCAACCCGGATTTTTTACTGCAACCTGGGGAATTACTCAGATTGTGCAAAGGCTTGCGTGTCATAGCTTACGAGGACGGGTTTTGTGCGTCGCCTGAGCGTTTTGTTCAACGTATCGTGGCCGTACAAGCGCAAGAACTTGACAGCTTCTTACCTGCGCGTCATGCGCTAGCTCACCCCGACGGCTGACGGTCCGTGCTAAAGATAGAATGACAATCTTTGTCACACACTGACTGACCCATGGCACCTATCACCGGCAGCATCGTGGCCCTGGTCACCCCGATGCTCGAAGACGGCAGTATTGACTACCCTCATTTGCGCAAACTCATAGACTGGCACATTAGCCAGGGCACCGACTGCATAGGCGTGGTCGGCACCACAGGCGAATCGCCGACGGTCAGTGTTGAGGAGCATTGCGAAATCATTCGCGTGGCCGTCGAGCAATCTGCCGGACGTGTACCAATCATGGCCGGGTGCGGCGCCAACTCCACTGCCGAAGCGATTGAACTGGCCCGGTTTGCCAGTCAGGTCGGCGCCGATTGCCAATTACAAGTGGTTCCTTATTACAACAAGCCCACGCAAGAAGGCCAATATCTGCATTTCCGAGCTATAGCTGAAGCTGTCGATTTGCCCATGGTGCTCTACAACGTACCCGGGCGCACTGTGGCCGATTTGCAGCACGACACTGTCATGCGCCTAGCTCAGGTAGACGGCATCATTGGTATCAAGGAAGCCACCGGCAACATCGAGCGGGCCCAGTGGCTGATTCACGATGCGCCCGCGGGCTTCTCTGTTTACTCTGGTGACGACGGCTCTGCCGTGGCGCTGATGCTGTGCGGCGGCCAGGGCAATGTCAGCGTGACCGCCAATATCGCCCCGAAATTAATGCACGAGTTATGCGTGGCCGCCATCGCTGGTCAGACGCGTGAAGCCATGGCGATTCAAAACCGCTTGCTCAACCTGCACAAACACCTGTTCACAGAAGCCAATCCCATTCCCGTGAAATGGGCTGCGGCCCGCATGGGTTTATGCGGCGGCACCATGCGTTTACCCATGACCCCATTGTCCAGCCATTTACAACCGGCTCTCGAGGCCGTGCTTCGCAGTACCGGTTTACTTTGAATCATCTTAAAGGACGCAGTTTGATGTCATGTTCTCAGTTTTATTTCAAGCGGGCGGGCGGTTCGCTTGTGCTCGTGACCTTGCTGGCGGCCTGCGGCTCCATCATGGACAACGACAAGGTCAACTACAAATCCCAGACTGAAGAAAAAGTCCTGCCGCTGGAGGTGCCGCCCGATCTGTCCAAAATGACGCGTAGCAAACGCTATGACATGCCGGGTGGAACGGTCAGCGCCAACAGTATCAACGGTGCAGCCATGCCGGTTGATAACGGCACACCGACCAGCCCCATGAGTCTGGGCGATATCAAGGTCAAGCGCGAAGGCCAGCAAATGTGGCTGGAAGTGGCCCGCACACCCGAGGTACTGTGGCCGCAAATCAAAGACTTCTGGAAAGAATCCGGTTTCATCTTCATCAAAGAAGAACAGTCTGTGGGTTTGCTGGAAACCGATTGGGCCGAGAACCGCGCCAAATTGCCTCAGGACTTTATCCGTCGTAATCTTGGCAAACTGCTTGACTCTGTTTACTCCACCGGTGAACGCGACAAATTCCGCATACGTCTTGAGCGCACCCCGGAGAACAAAACTGAAATCTATATCAGCCACCGCGGCTTGATTGAAGTCGGCGGCACCAGAACGTCTTCCCAAATCGTTTGGCAACCCCGTCCGACAGACCCTGAATTGGAAAAAGAATTCATGCGCCGCTTGATGGTCAAACTCGGACCTGCCACACCCGGTAATGCTTCAGCTACGGAGACCGCTATGGAGTTACCGGCAGTCAACAGCGCCAGCGAATTGCTGATGATCGAAGGTAAGCCCACCGTCACATTCAAGCAAGGTTTTGACATCGCCTGGCGGCGCGTCGGGCAAGCACTGGATCGCAATGGCTTTACCGTCGAAGACCGTGACCGCAATCAAGGCTTGTACTTTGTACGTTATGTGGAAATCAACACCGACGCCGAGCAGGGCTTTTTCAGCCGCTGGTTCAGTAAATCCAAGCCGCCGTCTACTCCGCAGCAATACCGTTTGAAAATTTCAGCGACCGGCACCCAGACCTCAAGCATTGCCATTCTCAATACCTCCGGCCAACCCGATGGTTCTGAAACAGCAACCCGTATCGCCAAACTGCTGGTCAACGAACTGAAATAAGCCGGTGCTTCGTTTCAAAAACCTGGGCAGTGGCAGCGCGGGTAATGCCACACTGGTCGAAGCGCGTTGCGGCCAACAGGTCTCCCGCCTGCTGATCGATTGCGGTTTGAGCGTGCGTGAATTGGGCAAACGCCTCGACGCCGCCGAGCTCAGCCTCCAAGATATACATGCGGTTTTTATTACCCATGAACACGCCGACCACGTCGGTCACGCTCGGGCACTGGCCACACGCACCGGAATAGATGTATGGATGAGTCGCGGTACTGCGCTGGCGTGTCAACTCTCAGACTGGGGCTTGGCCCCGGACCAATGGCACATAGCGAGTGACAGCCATTCGTTTGCTGTCGGCGCGCTTGAGGTAATGCCCTTCACCGTGCCGCACGATGCCCGCGAACCTCTTCAACTGCGCTGCTCAGATGGCGATCGCCGGCTGGGCGTGCTGACTGATTTGGGCCACGGCAGTGCACATGTGATTGAGTCTTTAAAAGATTGCCATGCCTTGCTGCTCGAGTGCAACCACGATCCCGAGATGCTGGCGCTGTCCTCTTACCCGGCATTTTTGAAGAAACGCATAGCGGGGCCTCAAGGGCATTTATCCAACGAAGAATCGGCCCAATTGGCAGCTGCGCTGGTACATCCAGGGCTTAGTCTGCTGGTGGCGGCCCATTTAAGCGAGCGTAACAACCGCCCCGACTTAGCCCAAAGCACACTGGCTCAGGCCGCCGGATGCCAGGCGGATGACATTCTGGTTGCAGACCCGTTGCTGGGCACGCCCTGGTTCACGGTGCATTAATTACTGCTAAACGCTGAGCCTCGCGCTGATAAGTCAACCGACCGCATAGGCCAAAAAAAAGCCACCCGAAGGTGGCATTTTTTGGAAGCAGAAAAAATTACTTCTTCTCGCCGGCAGGAGCGGCAGCGGGTGCAGCAGCAGGTGCGTCAGCAGCAGGTGCAGCAGCAGGTGCGGGTGCAGCAGCAGGTGCTTCAGCAGCAGGTGCAGGAGCGGCAGCAGGTGCGGGAGGGGCTTCTTTTTTGCCACAAGCGACCAGAGCAGCGGCCAACAGAGTTGCCAAGAGGAGTGATTTTTTCATGGGGGTATTTCCTTTAATAGATGCGAAAACAATTCAATGGATGCCACAAATTGAAGACATTCAAACTTGTGACCGAGCCGATGGAATCAAGCTCCTTCAACTCAGCCATTTATTATAGGTGATTTCCCGAGCCTCACTTTGGGCTTTGTTTTATCACTTTAAGACTAGCTGGAATGCAGCCAACCCGCTTGCACCCAATCCCTGAGCAAAGCACCGAGTTGGGGCGAGAGGCTGTCAAGCCCGCTCAGGCTTCGTTCATTCGCCAATAGCTTCAAACTGCGGGCATCAGCGCCTTGACAACGCCAGCTTTCACCATTGATAAAAACATATTGATCGTCATAAAGCATACGGGTTTTGGCATTCAAACGAACCGATTGCAAATTCCGGGGACAGTTCTGTGTGGCAAACCAGACCTCGGCTTTGGGCTCTGTCAACACTTCGCCCAAAGCCACTTGGAGCTGGCGGGATTGGGTGAGCAATGACTGCACGCTTTGCATTGCAAAAGCTTGCAGAGTTGCGGGTATCTGAGCAGGTTTGACTGCCATGGCTTGACCAGCGTCGCGGTAGCGAACTGGCGCCATGGCGTTGTCCATGTCTGTCATGCGTGACAACAACTCGGCGGCCAATTCACGCATCTCTGGCGCTCTGAAACCGATGGAATACGTCATGCACTCGCCCACCGCCACGCCCTCGTGCGCGTAATGCGGCGGTAAATACAACATATCGCCAGGTTCGAGCAACATGGTTTTTGACGGCTTGAATTGCGAGAGGATTTTCAGCGGCACGTCGTCGCGAAGTTGCAGATTTTTCTGCGCGCTGATGCGCCAGCGCCTTTGCCCGTGGGCTTGCAACAAAAACACGTCATAGCTGTCAAAGTGTGGGCCGACACCGCCGCCGTCGCTGGCGTAACTGACCATCACATCGTCTAAGCGCGCATCCGGGATGAAGCGAAACCGGTCCCGCAATTGCGCAAATGCTTCCACATGCAAATCCACGCCTTGCACCAGCAGCGTCCAATGCGGGCGACTCAACGGCGGCAAAGCGCGCGGCTTGAAGGGCCCGTGCTGCATGCGCCAAGGCTGTGAATCGCCATTGCCGCTGACCAACCGCGATTCCACATCCGGGTTAGATGCCATTGCAAACAAATCTTTGCGCGACAACAAAGCCTGCATGCCGGGTATGGCCTGGCGAATCAGCAAAGGCTTTTTCTGCCAGTAGTCCCGCATGAATTCCTGCGGGCTGATGCTGCCCAGCACGGACGGCAATTCGTGTTTTTTCATGTCTCTCTCCAAACTGCGACAATTCTGCCCCATGAACATCACTACTGACTGCGTTGTCGCCCTGACCTGGGTACTCAAAGACACCCAAGGCGAAATACTCGACGAACTCGACGATCCGGTCGAGTTTTATTTAGGCGGCCACGATTTGCTGGACAAGATCCAGCAAGCCTTGCAAGAGCACGAGGTCGGCGACATGATTGATTTGCATCTAGAGCCCGAAGAAGCCTTCGGCGACTTTGACGAGTTGTTGGTGTTTTTAGAGCCGCGCTCGCTGTTCCCCGCTGAAATTGAAGAAGGCATGACGATTGAAGGCCATGCGCTGCCCAAAGGATGCAACATCGAAGCGCCCAAGGACGTGATCTACACCATCACCGATATTTACCCGGAACATGTGGTGATAGACGGCAACCACCCGCTCTCTGGTATGGCGCTTCGCATATCGCTGAAGGTCACCGGTGTGCGGCACGCCACCGCGCAAGAAAAATCGCACGGCACTTGCGGCTCCGGCTTTTTCAGCCTGCCGCCCACACCCGGCAGCGATTTATTGCATTGATCAGCGCTTACCGGTAGAGCCGTAACCGCCCTCGCCGCGCTCGCTGGCTTGGGCAAATTCATCCACCAGATTGAATTGCGCTTGCACCACCGGCACGATGACCAGCTGCGCAATGCGCTCCATAGGCTCGATGGTGAAGGCCACATCGCTGCGGTTCCATGCGCTGACCATCAATTGGCCTTGGTAATCGCTGTCTATCAGGCCGACCAGATTACCCAGCACAATGCCGTGCTTGTGGCCAAGTCCTGAGCGAGGCAATATCAAAGCGGCATAAGCCGGATCGTTCAAATGGATAGCCATGCCCGTAGGCACCAGTTGCCAGGCATTGGCTTGCAAGGTCAAGGGCGCGTCTAAGCAAGCGCGCAAATCCAAGCCCGCGCTGCCCGGCGTGGCATAGGCCGGCACGGCTTCACGCAAACGCGCATCCAAAATCTTCACGTCTAACTTCATTCGGTATTCCTTAACTGCGTTGAATGCGTTTGGCGATCTCGGCCACCAGTCGCTGCGCCAATTCGGTTTTGGGTGCGCGCGGCCATTCGTCTGCACCTTGCGCGTCCACCAACAACAAAGCGTTGTCATCCGCGCCAAATGTTTCAGAGCCGATATTGCCAACGATCAAAGGTACTTTTTTACGCACCAGTTTTGCCTGCGCATGCGCCAGCACATCGTGGCTCTCCGCCGCAAAGCCGACGCAAAACAATTTGCCACTCCGAGCTAGCTCAGTGGCAGCAGCATCAGCCAGGATGTCCGGGTTTTCAATCCAATTCAGCGCAGGCATTTGGCCGGAACCGTCTTTTTTGATTTTTTGCGTTGCTGCTTGTGCTGGCCGCCAATCGGCTACAGCGGCAGTGGCGATGAACACATCGGCCTGCGGTAATGCTGACATGACAGCAGCGTGCATTTCAAGCGCCGAGCGCACATTTGTGCGATTCACACCGTAAGGCGTGGACAGTGAGACCGGTCCGGCCACCAGAGTGACTTTCGCACCCGCCAGCGCAGCGGCCTGCGCCAGGGCAAAACCCATTTTTCCGCTGGACAAATTGGTGATACCGCGCACCGGGTCTATGGCCTCAAACGTCGGCCCGGCAGACACCAACACGTGTTTACCCAGCAAGGGCTTGGGCGCAAACACTTTCTTCACTTCATGCAGCAGTTCGTCGGGCTCTAGCATGCGCCCGTCACCGGTTTCACCACAAGCTTGCTCGCCCTGCCCCACACCCAGCACCTGCGCGCCATCGGCACGCAATTGCGCCATGTTGCGTTGCGTGGCCGGGTGCGACCACATTTCCCGGTTCATGGCGGGTGCCAGCAACAAAGGCACGCGCTCCACCGGACGCGCCAAACACATCAGGCTGAGTAAATCGTCGGCACGGCCGTGCAGCAGCTTGGCCATGAAATCGGCGCTGGCCGGGGCCACCAACATGAGATCGGCTTCGCGACTGAGGTTGATGTGCGCCATGTTGTTGGGTTCGCGCGCGTCCCACTGCGAGACAAACACCGGGCGGTTACTTAAAGCCTGCATAGTCACCGGCGTGATGAACTGCGCGGCAGCCTCGGTCATGACCACTTGCACCGTCGCGCCTTGTTTGACCAGCGTCCGGCAGAGTTCTGCGGCCTTGTAACAGGCAATGCCCCCGCTCAGGCCCAGAACAATGTGTTTGTTGAGAAGTTCGCTCATGGGGCGCAATGTAGCAGAGGGTCAATACCACCCCCCTATAATCTTGTTTTCCACCTACAGGGAACCGTGCGTTCCCGCTTTGGACATGACCAAATTTGTGTTTGTCACCGGCGGTGTGGTGTCTTCCCTGGGCAAGGGAATCGCCGCCGCCTCTTTAGCCGCGATTCTTGAATCCCGTGGCCTCAAAGTCACCCTTATTAAACTGGATCCGTACATCAATGTCGACCCGGGCACTATGTCGCCTTTCGAACACGGCGAAGTGTTTGTCACCGAAGACGGGGCTGAAACCGATCTGGATTTAGGTCATTACGAGCGCTTCATCACCACGCGCATGCGCCGCACCAACAACTTCACCACCGGCCAGATATACAAAAGCGTGCTGGAAAAAGAGCGTCGGGGCGACTACCTGGGCACCACGGTCCAAGTCATTCCCCACATCACCAACGAAATCCAAGACTTCATCAAACGCGGGGCCGGTGTCGGCACGCCTGAAGCCGTGGACGTGGCCATCGTCGAAGTCGGCGGCACGGTGGGTGACATCGAATCGCTGCCGTTTTTAGAAGCCGTGCGCCAAATGAGTTTGCGCATGGGCCCGCACAACGCGGCATTTGTGCATTTAAGTTATGTGCCTTGGATAGCCGCCGCAGGTGAACTCAAAACCAAACCCACCCAGCACACGGCGCAAAAACTGCGCGAAATCGGTATACAAGCAGATGCCTTGTTGTGCCGCGCCGACCGTCCTATTCCTCAAGAAGAACGCTCGAAAATTTCTCTGTTCTCGAATGTGCCCGAATGGGGCGTGATCTCCATGTGGGATGTGGACACGATTTACAAAGTGCCGCGCATGCTGCACGAGCAAGGCTTAGACGCACTCATTTGCGAAAAACTCAAACTCAACACGCCGCCTGCCATCCTCAAGCGCTGGGACGATTTGGTGCATGCGGTCGAGCACCCCGAGTTCGAATTGCACATCGCCATGGTGGGCAAATACGTGGACCTGTCCGACAGCTACAAATCGCTGAACGAAGCCTTACGCCACGCCGGTATTCGCAACCACGCGCGGGTGCATATCGAGTACATCGATTCTGAAACTTTGACGCCCGAGAACACGGCGCAACTCTCGCGCTTTGATGCGATTTTGGTGCCCGGAGGTTTCGGCAAACGCGGCACCGAAGGCAAGATTTGCGCGGCGCGTTATGCACGCGAACACAAAGTGCCATACCTGGGCATTTGCTTAGGCATGCAAATCGCCACCATTGAATACGCCCGCCATGTGGCCGGTTTGACAAACGCCAACAGCACCGAGTTTGATCCCGACGGCCCGCATCCTGTCATCGCCCTCATCACCGAATGGAAAGACGCGGACGGCAGCATCAAGCAGCGCGATGCCAAGTCGGACATGGGCGGCACCATGCGCTTAGGTGCGCAAACCTCCAACGTGTCCAAAGGCACGCTGGCCCATGAGATTTACGGCGACGTGGTGACCGAGCGCCATCGCCACCGCTACGAAGCCAACGTGAATTACCTCGACAGATTGCGCGACGCGGGCTTGGTCATATCCGCACTCACGCAGCAAGAGCACCTGACTGAAATTGTTGAATTGCCGCGCAGCGTGCACCCTTGGTACATGGGCGTGCAATTCCACCCCGAATTCAAATCCACCCCTTGGGACGGCCACCCGCTGTTCAATGCGTTTGTGCACGCCGCCCTGGCCTACCAATCCGAACACCCAAAACGCAAGGTGGTGGCATGAAGCTGTGCGGCTTTGATGCCGGGCTAAAGCATCGCTTTTTTTTGATCGCAGGCACCTGCTCTATCGAGGGTTTGCAAATGTCTTTGGACGTGGCAGGTCAATTGAAAGAAATATGCAGCAGCTTGGGTATTCCGCTGATTTACAAAGGCTCGTTTGACAAAGCCAACCGCTCCTCGGGCAGCACGCAGCGCGGCGTGGGCATAGATGCCGGTTTGAAAATTTTGGACGAAGTGCGCAGCCAGCTTCACCTGCCGGTGCTCACCGATGTGCACGATGAATCTCAGGTGGCCACTGTGGCGGCTGTGGTCGATGTGCTGCAAACCCCGGCGTTTTTGTGTCGGCAAACCGATTTCATCCGTGCGGTGGCGCAATCGGGCAAGCCGGTCAACATCAAAAAAGGCCAGTTCTTGGCGCCTTGGGACATGAAGAACGTGATCGACAAAGCGCGTGCCGCCGCGCGTGAAAAAGGTCTGCCCGAAGACAACTTTTTGGCGTGTGAGCGCGGTGTCAGCTTTGGCTACAACAATTTGGTGGCCGACATGAGCAGCTTGGCCGAGATGCGCAACACCGGCGCGCCCGTGGTGTTCGATGTGACCCACTCGGTACAAAAACCGGGCGGTCAAGGCACGAGCAGTGGCGGCGCGCGCGACATGGTGCCTGTGCTGGCACGCGCAGGTGTGGCTGCAGGCGTTGCAGGCTTGTTCATGGAAACCCACCCCAAGCCGAATGAAGCCTGGTCGGATGGCCCGAATGCCGTGCCCTTGGGCAAGATGAAAGCTTTGTTGGAAACTTTGGTTGAGTTGGATGCCGTGACCAAAAAACACCCTTTGCTGGAAAACGATTTTTCAGCCTGAATGAATGTGTCTTGCAAGCCTTAAAGGCTTGCGTTTTTTTCTTGAAGAGAGTCAGAACATGAGTGCAATTGTTGATATCGTCGGACGTGAAATTCTGGACAGCCGCGGCAATCCCACGGTGGAATGTGATGTGTTGTTGGAAAGCGGTGTGATGGGCCGTGCGGCCGTGCCTTCAGGCGCATCCACCGGCAGCCGCGAAGCCATTGAATTGCGCGACGGCGACCCCAGCCGTTACGGCGGCAAAGGCGTGCTGACTGCGGTGGAAAACATTAACCACGACATCACCCAAGCGGTCATTGGTCTGGATGCGTCTGACCAAGCGTTTTTAGACCACACGATGATCGAGCTCGACCGCACCGACAACAAAGCACGCATAGGTGCCAATGCCATTTTGGCGGTCTCTATGGCTGTGGCCCGCGCCGCTGCCGAAGAAAGCGGCTTGCCGCTGTACCGTTATTTCGGCGGCATGGGTCGCATGCAATTGCCGGTGCCGATGATGAATGTGATCAACGGCGGCGCACACGCCAACAACAACCTCGATTTGCAAGAGTTGATGATCATCCCGGTTGGCGCGCCGACTTTCCGCGAAGCTGTGCGTTACGGTGCTGAAGTGTTCCATGCGTTGAAAAAAATCATGAGCGACAAAGGCATGAGCATTGCCGTCGGCGACGAAGGCGGTTTTGCGCCGAATGTGCCCGGCCATGAAGCGGCGATTCAAATGATTTTGGATGCCATCGACAAAGCAGGCTTCACAGCGGGCGAGCAAATCATGCTGGGTCTGGATTGCGCAGCCAGCGAGTTTTACAAGGACGGCAAATACCATCTGAAGGGCGAAGGGCTGGAACTCGACGCCGCTCAATGGACTGACATGTTGTCCACCTGGGCCGACAAATACCCCATCATCAGCATTGAAGACGGCATGGCCGAAGGCGATTGGGACGGTTGGAAGCATTTGACAGACCGCATGGGCAAGAAAGTGCAGCTGGTCGGCGACGACTTGTTCGTCACCAACACCAAGATATTGCAAGAAGGCATAGACAAAGGTGTTGCAAATTCGATACTGATCAAAATCAACCAAATCGGCACGCTGACCGAGACTTTCGCCGCGATTGAAATGGCCAAACGCGCCGGATACACCTCAGTAATCAGCCACCGCTCGGGTGAAACCGAAGACACCACCATCGCCGACATCGCAGTGGGCACCAATGCCGGTCAGATCAAAACCGGCTCGCTCAGCCGCTCAGACCGGCTTGCTAAATACAATCAACTTTTGCGTATTGAAGAAGATCTGGGTACCATTGCGACTTACCCGGGCCGCGCGGCTTTCTACAACTTGCGCGGCTGACACAACAACAAAGCTGTATCCATGCGTCGTCCTGTCCCCCTTATTCTGCTGAGTCTGCTGCTGGTGTTGCAATTGCAACTCTGGTTCGGACGCGGCAGCGTGCCGGACGTATGGCGACTGCGCCAGCAATATGAAAACCAGTTACACGCCAACGCCCGCTCGCAAAGCGACATAGACCGCATGCGCGCCGAATTACGGGATTTACGCGATGGACTGGAAATGGTCGAAGAACGCGCCCGCGCTGAAATCGGCATGGTTAAACCCAACGAAATATTTGTGCAACTGGCCAAGCCTGCTAAGTGAGCACTGGTTTATTGCGACAAGTGGTGCTGGCTGGCGGCAACTTGACAGCGCGTCAATCGCTGGCTGCCAGGTTGCAAGCAGCCTTGCTTGAACAATCTCTGGCTTTTGATTTTTACTGCCCCGCAAGCCCGCAGGACTTGAGCCATGCACCGGCTGATGCACGGTATTTGCTTTGGCGACATCTGCAAGACAACAACGGTGATGAATCGCACAATGCGTGGCGCACGCAATTGCATCAATTACAACGTGCGTACCAAACAGTACACGGTGACCAAGAGACATTCGTTCAACAAGCCCTGTTTGCACTGGTACAAGGCTTGCCCTCGGCCAGCGCCCGGCAGGAAATACAAGGCCGCTGGCAAGGCGTATGCGAATGCTGTGCCGACCCGGCTTGCGAACAAAAACTCTTTGGTCGTTTATTGCAAAGCTGAGCTCGGCGGCGGCACCGGCGGCTGCCCTTGAACAAATAACTGTGCTGCGTCGATCGCGTCATAACGGTACTGCTGGCCACAAAAATCGCAACCCACTTCTATCAATTCACGCTCAGCCAGAATACTGTCGGCCTCTTCGCGACCGAGGCTGCGAATCATATTGCTGACCCGCTCGCGGTTGCACGAGCACACAAAGCGCGGGGAATCCATGCCGGGCTCGGGAGCGAAATGGCGTAGATTTTCTTGCCAGAACAAACGGTGTAACACCTTGTCCGCTGAGAGTTCAAGCAACTCTTGGGCGGTCAAGCTGTTGGCCAGTATGGCGATGCGGTTGTAGTCTTCGCTTTGGCCGATGGCATCTTCCTCAGCCATGGTTTTGCTGCCGCCCAAGTTGGCAATCCCGCCCATGGGCAAGCGCTGTATCAGCAAACCGGCTGCCATTGTGTCGTTCGCGGCCAGCACAAGCGTGGTATCTAGCTGTTCGCTTTGCAACATGTAATGTGCCAGAACGTCGCTGAATTTCTTCAACGGTTGTTTATGGTCGTCGTACAGCGACACCACGCCTTGGTAAGGCTGCTGACCTGCACGTCGACCCACAGGGTCTAAGGTGATGGCGCAGCGCCCGAGGTTGTTCTGGTTCGCCATGTCTTCAAACGGCATGCCGTCTGCAACTTTGCCTATGGTTTTTGCTGTTGAGCGCAATCGCAAATCGGACTGCACCTCAACCACCGCGAGTTTGAGCGGACCCTCGCCGTGCAATTGCAAAATCAACGCGCCGTCAAACTTGATATTGGCTTGCATCAGCACGGCTGCAGCGGTCATCTCACCCAGCAAATGACGCACGGCTTCGGGGTAAGGCCCGGTTTCTAAGTTGTCGGCGCGGCGTTTCAAAATGTCTTGCCAAGTGTCAGTCAGACGAACCAGCATGCCGCGCACGGGCAAACCTTCAAATAAAAATTTATGCAGTTCACTCATGCGATTTTTTTCAATCCGTTTTTGAAACGCAGCGAGTTGTTCATGTAGTGTTTGGCGCTGTTGCGCAGGCCTTCAATTTGCTCGGGGGTGAGTTCGCGTACCACCTTGGCCGGTGTGCCCATGATCAAACTGCCGTCGGGAAATTCTTTGCCCTCGGTGACTACTGAGCCGGCACCGACCACACAGTTTTTGCCTATGCGCGCACTGTTCAAGACCACGGCTGCAATGCCTATCAGGCTTTCATCGCCGATGGTGCAGCCGTGCAACATGACTTGATGCCCGACCGTCACATGTTTGCCGATCACCACGGGCAAACCGTTGTCAGCGTGTATGACCGCCAAGTCCTGGATGTTGCTGCCCTCTCCGATGGTGATGGTTTCGGTGTCGCCGCGAATGACGGCGTTGAACCAGACGCTGGTGTTGGCGTGCAAACTGACCGCGCCCATGACCTGTGCGCTGTCTGCTATCCAAGCGCTTTCATGAATATCGGGGGTGTGATCGTCGAGTTGGTAAATGGTCATTGGCGTGTTCCTGTGTGTTTCTACAATTGTAGGGATGGAATTACGCAGCGCTGCCCTCAAGGTCTTGTGCGATGCCGACCCGCAGACCCAAGTGGCGGCAGTGCAATCGCTGTGGCGCGAGCGTGACTCATTGACACTGAACACGCAAGCTGTGTTGTCAACACCTGATGTGCCGTTGCCGGGCCGCCCTGCCAAACCAGAATTAAAGCCGCCGCACCAAGTGCCTTCACGTTCGGTGCACACACCGCAAGGCTTGGCAGGACTGGTGCACTCGATTTGCCATATTGAGTACAACGCCATCCATTTAGCGCTGGACGCGATCTGGCGTTTTGCCGGTTTGCCCGAAGCGTATTACCGCGACTGGTTTAAAGTGGCGTATGAAGAATCGACGCATTTTGAATTGCTGTGCGGATTGCTGCGCGACATGGGCCACAACTATGGCGACTTTGCGGCGCACGACGGCTTGTGGCAAATGTGCGAGAAAACCGCCAACGATGTGATTGCCCGCATGGCATTGGTGCCGCGCACCTTGGAAGCGCGCGGGCTGGATGCCACGCCTTTGATACAGGCCAAATTGCCTTTGAGCGATTCACCGCATGCGGTGGCTTTACAGCCCATTTTGGAAATTATTTTGCGTGACGAGATTGGCCATGTGGCGATTGGCAACCACTGGTTTCGCTGGCTGTGTGATCAGCAAGGCTTGGACCCGCTGACGCATTACCCGCTGCTGGTGCAACGTCACGCAGCACCTCGCCTCAAACCGCCATTCAACAACGAGGCGCGACTGCAAGCCGGGTTCACGCAGGAAGAGATTGATTGGTTGTTGGCGCAGCGCTTGGTTTGATTTTCAATGCCGGACATGCTGAAGGCATTAACCTCTGGGATGGTGCTGCGCATGCAACTGCTTCAAGCGTTCCCTCGCGACATGCGTGTAAATCGTCGTAGTAGATATATCCGCGTGCCCAAGCAGCATTTGCACCGCACGCAAATCCGCGCCATGGTTCAGCAAATGCGTGGCGAATGCGTGGCGCAAGGTGTGCGGTGATAACGGCACATGGATATCCGCCAGCAACGCGTATTTCTTGATCAGCATCCAAAACATCACGCGGCTCATGGCCACGCCGCGCTGCGTGACAAACACCGCCGGGCTGTTTTTGTTGGCCAGCAATTCACCGCGTGCCGTGTCCAAGTAACGCTGCATCCAATCGCCTGCTTCTTCGCCGAAGGGCACCAAGCGCTCTTTGTCGCCTTTGCCCGTGATGCGCAACACGCCTTCGCGCATGTTCAAGGACAACAAGGGCAGGTTCACCAGTTCACTCACACGCAAACCGCTGGCATACAGCAACTCCAACATGGCGCGATCACGCAAACCCAAAGCCGTGTCGGTATCGGGCGCGTTCAACAAAGCCTCGACCTGCGCTTCGCTCAAACTTTTGGGCAGACGCAGCGGTTGTTTGGCCGACAGTAACTTCAACGTGGGATCGGCCAGCAAGCGGTTGTCACGCAAAGCCCAGCGGTAAAAACGTCTGAACACCGTCATGCGCCGGTTGGCCGATGTGGCTTTGGTGTCGGCGTGACGGTGGGCGAAATAGGCTTGTAAATCTGATTCCACCGCCGCGCCCAAAGAACTGTGTTGCGTATGCAGCCAAAGGGCTAAGGCATTCAAATCGCGCCGGTAAGCCGCCAGCGTCAACGCAGACAAACCGTCTTCCAGCCAAACGCTGTCTATAAAGGCATCGATCAGCGGGTCCGGCGTGTCAGTCGAGCTTGAGCTTTTGCGCATCGACCACCTTTTTGTACACCTCGTATTCGGCTTTCAATTGCGCTGCAAATTCGCCCGGACTGTTGGCCACCACGCGAGAGCCGCTGGCCTCGATGCGCTTGATCACCGCCGGGTCTTGCAACACCTTACGCACTGCTGCATTCAATTGCGCAACCAAAGGCGCAGGCAAGCCTTTGGGTGCCCAGATGCCGTAGAGCGCCGGGCGGTTCACAGGCTCTAAGCCCAGTTCTTTGAACGTGGGTACATCTGGCAACTCGGGCACGCGCTCGGGTGAGGCCACCGCTATCGCGATCAAACGCTTGTCTTTGATATGCGGCATGGCCGACGGCAGATTGTCAAAAATGATGGGTACTTGGCCGCCGACGGTGTCGCGCAATGCAGGCCCGGCACCTGCATAAGGAATGTGCACCACAAATGTTTTGGTCAGGCTTTTGAACAACTCCATTTGCAAATGCCCGACACCGCCGGTGCCTGAAGACGAGTAATCGTATTTACCTGGCTTGGCACGCAGCTCTTTCAAAAAACCCGCCATGTCTTTGGCAGGAAACGCCGGGTTCACCGCCAGCACATTCGGCGTAGCCACCATGTTGATGATGGGCGTGAAATCGGTGAGCGGTTTATAGGCAATGGACGGATTGATGGCCGGGTTGGTTGCGGCACTTGACGCAGTTGTCAAACCCAGCGTGTAGCCATCGGGTGCAGCACGCGCAACTTCTAGCGCACCGACCGTGCCGCCGCCGCCCGCCTTGTTTTCCACGATCACCGTTTGACCAAGCAATTTGCCCAAGGGCTCGGCGATGATTCGCGCAATCAAATCGGTGCTGCCACCGGGAGCAAAAGGCACGATCAAACGTATGGGCTTGTTGGGATAGGTTTGTGCATTCGCTGCGCCGATGAAAGCGCAGCAAGCAGCCAAAACGAATCTCAGAATAAAACCAGACATCAGACCACCACCGGTTCTGGTTCAAGTTGAATGCCGAAACGCTCGTACACACTGGTTTGAATGGCTTTGGCCAAGGTCACCACCTCGCCGCCTGTGCACGGGCTGTCGCGCCCGCCTTTGTTGATGATGACCAGCGCTTGTTTGTCGTAAACCGCCGCATTGCCCACCGATTTACCGCGCCAGCCGCAGGCATCAATCAGCCAAGCGGCGGCGAGTTTGATTCGCCCGTCACTCAAGTGGTAATGCACCAAACGCGGCTCGCGCGCAATGATGTCTGCACATTGCTCGGGCGTGACGGTGGGGTTTTTGAAGAAGCTACCCGCGTTGCCCACTACTTGCGGGTTGGGTAATTTGGCGCGACGGATGTCGCAAACCCAGTCAAACACTTGTTGCGCTGTCGGGTTGGCTATGCCGGTTTGCGCTTGCTTTTTTTCCAAGTCGGCATACCCGATGTCAGCTTTCCATTTCTTAGGCAAACGAAATCGCACTTGGGTAATGAGCGCGCGACCCAACAAACCCAAATCGCGTTTGTCGCTGGCTTGGTGTTTGAAGATCGAATCGCGGTAACCGAAAGCGCATTGCGCTGCATCCAAGGTGAAATGCTGACCTGTTTGCAAATCGACTGCATCTAGCGATTCAAATCGGTCTTGTAACTCTACGCCATAAGCACCAATGTTTTGCACCGGCGAGGCACCGACCAGGCCGGGGATCATGGCCAAGTTTTCCAGCCCCGGCCAGCCTTTTTCCAAGGTCCATGCAACGAAGTCGTGCCAGTCTTCACCGGCGGCAGCTTGCACAATCCACGCCTTGTCATCTTCTGACACCAACTGCTTGCCTTTGAGCTCGACTTTGATCACCAAAGGTTTGATGTCCCCGGTGATGACGATGTTGCTGCCACCGCCCAGCACGAAATGCGGCTCTGTGCGGATCGGGTCGGTCAGCAATGCAGCTACATCCTCCATGCTGCGCAAGCGCAGAAGGCGCTCGGCTTTGGCGGCGATGCCGAAGGTGTTGTGGGCTTGCAGCGGAACCTGTGTCTCAATAATCATGTGAGAATTGTCGCACCTGAACTTGTGAAGTACCGACCATGCCCTCTTTTGATACTGTGTGTGAAGCCGACGTGGTGGAAGTGAAAAACGGCGTTGAGAACACGGCCAAAGAAATCGCTACCCGTTTTGATTTCAAAGGCACGTCCGCCGCCATAGAATTTAAGGACAAGGAAATCACGCTGATCGGCGACAGTGATTTTCAATTGGCACAAATTGACGACATCCTGCGCAACAAACTGACCAAACGCAATGTGGACATCCGCTTTTTGGACAAAGGCGATGTGCAAAAAATGGGCGGCGACAAGGTCAAACAAATCGTGAAAGTGCGCAATGGCATTGCCAGCGAAGATGCCAAAAAAATCCAGCGCGTGATCAAAGACAGCAAATTGAAAGTTCAAGCCGCCATTCAAGGCGAGGCGGTGCGCATCACCGGGGCCAAGCGGGATGATTTGCAAGCGGCGATGGCGCTGATTCGCAAAGACATGCCCGATTTACCGCTGAGCTTTGACAATTTCCGTGATTGATTAAAAATTGGGGAAATTGGAAATTGGGGTCAGGTTCCAATTAATTCTTCCGAAATTGGGGTCAGGTTCCAATTAATTCTTCGAATTAATTGGAACCTGACCCCAATTTCCCCTGACCCTGACCCCAATTTCCCCAATTTCCTTACGCCAATCAACTCTTACCGATGCGGCTTTCCTCACCGCGCATCAACTTGGCAATGTTTGACTGATGCCGCCAAATCAACAGGCCGCTCATGACCACGGTGGCCATCCAAACGCGCGTGTCCATCAACCAAATCACCTGATGGCCTAAAAAATAATAGGCCGGTGCAAACACGGCACTGGCCAGCGCTGCCAACGATGAATAGCGCGTGAAATAAGCGACGATCAACCAGGTGGCAAATGTCGCCAAACCCAAGACCGGTTCAATACCAAACAACACACCTGCTGCGGTGGCCACGCCCTTGCCGCCTTTGAAACGAAAGAACACCGGCCAGAGGTGCCCGGCAAACGCCGCCAGTGCAACCAAGGCCAAGCTGCCATCTCCCAAACCATATGCACTGCCGTAACGCACCACAGCCCACACAGGTAGCCAACCTTTCACTCCATCGAGCAACAAGGTCAGCGCCGCTGCCGCTTTATTGCCCGAGCGCAGCACATTGGTGGCACCGGGGTTTTGGCTGCCGTAAGAACGCGGATCGGCCAGCCCCATGACCCGACTCACCAACACGGCAAACGACAGTGATCCGATCAGATAAGCAAGCAGTGCGGCCGCCAATGGATGCAGCAATGGCAAATACGTGTCCACCACGATTTAAACCGCCGGATCGCGCATGTCCCAGCGGATCTCATCAATTGCCTTGAGCATGTCGGGTGTGAGTTGTTTGCCCCATGCGTCCAGGTCCTCATCGAGTTGCTGAACCGAGGTCACACCGATGATGGTGCTGGCCACCCTCCACTGCGTGTAGCAAAACGCCAGCGCCATGTCGGTCGGTGTCATGCCGTTGTCGCGGGCGAGTTGGTTGTAACGCTTGGCCGCAGCCAGCGCTTCCGGTCGCGCCCAGCGTTGCTTGCGCACGCTTTCATACTTGGCAATGCGGCCTTCCTTGGGCGATTTGTCACTCAGAAAACCGGCTTCATCGTATTTGCCGGTGAGCAATCCGAAGGCCAACGGTGAATAGGCCAACAGCGAAACATTCAATCGGTGCATGGTTTCATCCAAACCGTTTTCCGGCACGCGATTGACCAGGCAGTAAGCGTTTTGCACACTGACTATGCGCGGCAGGTTGTGTTGCTCGGCCAAACGCACAAATTCATGTACCCCATAAGGTGTTTCGTTCGACAAACCGATGTAACGCACCTTGCCTTGTTTAATCAGACCAGCCAAGGCTTCCAATTGTTGATGAATGGTGGTGGCGGTTTTTTCGTTCTTCGGCTCGTAATACATGCCGCCGAACATGGGCACGTGACGTTCCGGCCAATGGATTTGGTAGAGATCAATCACATCGGTTTGCAGGCGCTTGAGACTGGCATCACACGAAGCTTGTATGTCGGCAGGGGTCATGCCCTCGCCGGCACGCACCCACGGCATACCGCGTGAGGGACCGGCCACTTTGGAGGCCAGCACGATTTTTTGACGCATACCGGGTCGCTTGGACAGCCAGTTGCCGATATAGGTTTCGGTTTTACCGAAGGACTCGGCAGTCGGGGGCACTGCGTAAATCTCAGCGGTATCAAAGAAATTGACACCGCGTGCGATGCTGTGGTCCATGATGGTGTGCGAGTGGGCTTCGTCCACTTGCTGACCGAAAGTCATGGTGCCCAATGAAATAGGGGTGACGTGCAAATCGCTTTGACCCAAGCGGACGGGGGTGAGATCGAGTTTTTTCATGTGGCTGAGTTTACGTTGGTGCAATGAATGAAGTGAATTTACTACGTTCCGGGCTGCATCTAAGACAAGCCGCTTATTCCAAAGAACCAATAAATGTCTATGAGCAGGCAATCTAGGTTGTAATTCAATCCATTCGAGTTACAAAACCGGCAAACCTCAACGCCTATGCACACACCATGACACCAACCGGAGAAACCAATCAACCAACCGCCATCGTCACCGGCGCGGCGCGCGGCATAGGCTTGGCGACCACCAAACTGTTTTTGAGCAAAGGCTACAGAGTCGCCATGGTCGACCGGGATGCACCTGAACTTAAAAACGCCTCGCAAGATTTAAAAAATGTGTTGCCAGTGAATTGCGATGTGTCTCAAGAAGACCAAGTCATCACCATGATGCACACTGTTTTGCAATGGTCGGGGCGAGTCGATGTGCTGGTGAATAACGCCGGAGTGGCCGATTTCGGTCCGATTCAAGAGACCACGTTTGAACGCTGGCAAACCGTGATGCGAACCAATCTAGACGGTGTGTTTTTATGTTCGCAGGCTGCGCTGTCCGCCCTGCGCGAAAGCAAAGGTTGCATTGTCAATATCGCGTCTATCTCAGGCCTGCGTGCGTCCACACTTCGCGTGGCCTATGGCACATCCAAAGCCGCTGTCATTCATTTGACCAAACAACAAGCCGCCGAACTGGGCGAATGGGGCATACGCGTGAACTGCGTCTCACCCGGCCCGGTGAAAACCAAGCTTGCTGCAGCGGTACACACACCAGCCATCGTTAGCGCCTACCACGATGCCATACCGTTGAATCGTTATGGCAGTGAAGAGGAAATTGCGCGGGTGATTGTGTTTCTGGCGTCAGCAGAGGCCAGTTATTTGACCGGGCAAATGATTGCGGTAGACGGCGGGTTTGATGCGACAGGGGTTGGGCTGCCTGCTTTAAGAGGCTGAAACCTAAGACTTGCGCTAAGACAGTCTTTACGTTTAACCCTTTGAGGCAAGCCATTACCAATGACAATCAACAAGCTAACGTCCAGCAGGCGCTGAACAATAGAACTTACAAGACAACAGTATTAATCATCAAACTCGTGTTCATTTGACCATACAAGGCTGTCAAATTTAGGGCGGGGTTGGATTCATTCGGAACCGTGATATTTAGCGCCCAATACTGAGCGCTAGTTTGTGCGTAGCTTGGTGCTTGCAAAGTGGATATCAACAGATCAATGCTTTTTCCGTTAGCTGTCAACAGCGATACCGTGTCGTTTATGTCAAAGTCTGCAAGGTTTAATCTGCCATAGGTGAGGTTATTGCGACATATGCTCAAGGTTTTGGTATCGGCCTGATAGTACAAATCACGTGCTTCAATGCTTGTATTGAGGCCCAAACCGGCATACTCATTTAGATCGGCATGGATGTAGAGATGGTCACGTCCTGAGCCACTGGTCAAGCTCATGTCTGCATCGCCAAGGTAAAAGTGAAAGCGGTCGTCGCCGCTACCAGCTTGCACCACGGTTTTGTCAAAGCCTGAGTAAAACACGTTGCAACCATTTCCTGCGATATCTTGAACTACTGCGCTACCAAGCTGTGATTGGTAATCGCTGATTTTGTCTGGTGCAACTTCATTGCTGATAGCTTGTGTACCACTATTGAGGGCTTGGAGCGCGGATTGAATCATGGCGGTGCCGTTATGGAGCAAGCCTTGGGATTGGAGAACTCGGCTTGACACGCCTTGCGACAAATAAACATCATTGCCAGCACCACCGTTCAAGCTAGCTCCGCCACCAAAAGCAAATAGTACATCGTTACCTTCACCAGCAAATACGGTATTGAGTGAGCCTGCAACATAAATCACATCATCACCCAGCCCACCGGTGACCACATTACCTACGCCAAGCGCCACATCGATGTCATTGCCATCACCTAAGTTAATGATCTGCCCTAGCCCGGCTGTAAGCACCACATCACTTCCGTTGCCTGCATCAATACGGTTGGCTAATCCCGCCACCAACAACAAGTCATTGCCACCGTTGCCTTGAACATTGTTCTTGCCACCCGCGACCAAAATAATGTCATCGCCATTTTCAACGGGCCAATAGTCTCCCAACACAGTATTGCTCCAACCGACGACACAGGCGAGGTCATTACCCGGACCCAAATCTACGGTGTTGGAAAGGCCTACAGTCAGCACCCAATCGTCCCCAAATCCGGCCTTGATGGTATTGGTACAACCTAGCGCAATGATGGTGTCGTTACCATCGCCAGCAATAGCGTCAGGCTTGTAGCCGATTTTGTTTTCATTACCAATGGCGACGGTGAAGTCATCCCCAGCCATGCCATCGAGTTCGTTGGTGTTGCCTACAGCTATCAAAACATCGTTACCGCTACCGGCATCAATTTTGTTAGTCAATCCTAAAGCAACCATCAAGTCGTTATCGTCTTGGCCTTTGACATTGTTTTCACTGCCACCTGCGAAAACCCAGTCGCTTCCCGCACCTCCACGGAAGTAATTTTTTTGACCAAATATCAGCGCAGCATCATTGCCATCGCCTGCAATGACCACGTTTGTTTGACCCATCACCAATGCAAGGTCATCGCCTGCGCCCGTCATCACGCGGTTGTCCTGCCCACCTACCAATGCCACATCTCCACTGCCGTGATGAAAATCAAAGTTTCCAAACGTAGGTAAACGATTGCTGATGTTGAGCCCGGCAATAACCGGGAGTTGCAGGCTGGGCAGTTGAATACTTCGGCCTTTGATCGACAGTGCATTGGTGCTGCCATCGGACACATAGTCAGAGAGATTGAAGTTCGGCACCTTGAACTCAGGAACACTGAAACCAGGTAGGGTGACACCAAAAAAGTCGCGCCCACTGAAAACATCGCCCAGCAATTGGCTGTAGCCAGACAAATCAAAACCATTGAGACTAAAGCTTGGCAAAGCGATGTCATCGAAAGTCAAGCTGGGCAATTGATAGGTAGTGCCCGATGCACTGGAAGCCTTGGTAATGGACGTGCAGGGTGCTGGCTGCGCTGCGTTTTGATTGTTACCAATGGACTGGCCCCATACCGCGCCATTTGCGAAAGTCGTGCCAGTTGCGCTTGCAGCGGGGTCTACCGTCTTCACTCGCGCTTCTGCAGTGTTTCTGTACTCAGCGTTTGCCACGATGGCATTGACCGAGGCGATATCAGAAGTTCTGGTTTTGCCGCTTAAATCAGCACCATTGAGATTCACGTTGCCTGACACCGTGGGCTGCACATTGAGCGTTCTACCGAAAATGGTGTTGCTGCTGCCATCTTTTTGCGGCAGGCCTACCAAGTCTGAAAAGCTGCTACCCAACACACCGAACCAGTTGGAGTTGACATTGAAATCGGTAAAAAAATTCAGCTTGATCGAATTCAAATTAAAGCCACTGGCTTGTGCGAAATTAGGGAAGCTGAAAGAGGGAACCGTGATGCCAGGAACTTGCAGCTCCGGGCTAGACAACTCAGGTAAAACAATTTGCGGTAAACCATAGCTGCCTAAAGTACCGTGCTCGTAAGTTGGCGTGCTGCTCAGCCTTGGCATTGTTGGAATTTGGTAATTGAATTGCGGCAGCGTCAATGTAGGCATCTTCCAATCGGGCTTGTCTGCTGATGAGAATTCAATGTCGGGAAAGTAAGCCACCAAATCGCCTGAAATTTTGAACTCCGCTTGGGCCGTGACGTCTAAACCGGTTTCGTCAGACCAATCTTTGCCATCGATCTTTTTTAAAGATGAACTTTCTTTCCAAGGCAAATCTTCTTCGGTAATAACGATTTCGTTATCTGTAGCAACTACGTTTTTCTTGCCAAACACCAAGGCAATATCTGCACCGCTGCCAGTGAGCACATAGTTTGTTTCACCGAAGGCGGCAACGATGTCATCCCCGCTGCCAGCGAAAACATAATTGCTTTGCCCCACCACCAGCGTAGTATCGTTTCCTGCTTCGGTGAGCACGATATTGTTTTGGCCAATCGCAACAGCAATATCTTTACCCCAACCTGTATCCAGTAAATTGGTTTTGCCGACCAACAGCGCCATGTCATCGTCACCACCCGTGTGAACCAAATTGGTTTCGCCCAATGCAAGCACGTTGTCTGTCCCAGACGCGGTACTGATGACGTTGTACTGTCCCAAAGCCAATACGCTGTCTTGACCTGAGCCAGTGATAACGATATTGCCCTTGCCCGCAGCCATGGCAAAGTTATTGCCATCGCCCAAGAGCAACAAATTGCCTATGGAAGGTGCGATAGAAATTACCATGTCATTTCCCGCACCTGTCCAAACAATATTGGCTTTCCCACCCAGCGCACCCACAGTGTTGTTGCCATCACCCAATATGAAGGCATTGCCAATCGTGCCAAAGCCCAAGACCTTGTCGTCACCGCTGCCAGCTTGCATGAAGTTGCCCTTGCCCAGCATGACGGCAGAGTTGTTGCCACCACCAGCAATAAAAATATTACCCACCCCCGCCATAAACGCATTGTCATTACCGCCTGCGCCTATAAACACATTGTCTGCACCTAAAGCCGTCATGCGGTTATTGCCATCCCCCGCCACAAACACATTGTTGCCACCAATGGCCTGTAATTCGTCATCGCCGTTACCGCTCCAAACCCAATTACTGACGCCAATAGCAAACACTTTGTTTTTGCCATTGCCTGCGACCACGCAGTTAAGCCCGCCCACCATAGAAATTTCATCATCCCCCGACCCTGCCTGCACAAAGTTCATGCCACCGTAGGTTTTGATTTTGTTGTTACCTTCTCCTGCAATCACGATGTTGCCGAGGTTTGTCACGGTCAAAGCATTCAGACTAAGCAAGTTTGCAGTTGTCCTTTCCAATGTATTTAATACATCGGAGCCAAGCACAACAACGCGGTCAAATTCGAACGAGTCAGCAGAGGTCAGTCCCACCGTATCTGTGACCATGCCCAGCAAACCGCCTGCACGGATGCGGTCGTTTCCCGAACCGGTGACGACTAAATTGCCCAATCCATAGGCTCGAACCGTGTTGTTAGGGCCATTACCGGCCATGACCACATTCAAGCCGCCTTCGACATCAATAGTTGAATTACCGTCACCGGTTAAAACCGCATTCAGACCACCGATAGCATGCGCAGTCAACTTACCGTTGCCATTCATCACCACGTTGCCAATACCGCCGACAGAAATATTGTTTTCGCCGTGGCCACTTAACACCACATTTGCGCCGCCCACTGCACTTACCGTGTTATTGCCGTGTCCTAACTGAAGCACATTCACCCCACCACCGACGG
Organism: Comamonadaceae bacterium; assembly: GCA_947456305.1. Taxonomy (GTDB): domain Bacteria; phylum Pseudomonadota; class Gammaproteobacteria; order Burkholderiales; family Burkholderiaceae_C; genus Limnohabitans. The sequence continues at coordinate 99,515 of CANGPN010000004.1, forward strand.
TGACAGTGTCATTGCCGCCGTAACCAGCCTTGATGATGTTTGCACCTCCCATAGCAACAATCGTGTCATTGCTCACGCCGGTCGTGATGACATTGGCTGCTCCGCCCACATTGATATTGCTGCTTCCCTCGCCAGTTCGGGTAATGACATTGCCACCCGCGACAAAAGTAATGCTCAAATTGCCCTGCTCCACATTCATGGTGATTTGGATGTAACCCCCAGCACCCATGGCTGTGACCTTACCTGATTTGCCATTGCGCTTAATGCTGTTAGATACGCCCGCACCTGCTAAATAAATATCACCGTTTTGGGTGTTATTTTCTATATAGCTAGATACCGCAGCACCATAAAAACTCACACTGCCAGATATGCCATTGCGAAAAATGGTACTGTTTGCAAATGCACCGTAAACATCAACGTAGCCTTGTTCTAGGTTATCGATGATGGTGCTGTTTGCCGCACCGCCACTTAGTGTGATACTTCCAAAAGTTCCAGTGCGCTTAATGGTGCTAGATCCAAACAAGCCAGCTACCGCTATGTCACCCAAGGTGCTGTTATTTTCAATATAACTATAGGCGGCTGCTCCATTCAAATAAACATTGCCATTTCCACCATTTCTATAAATTCTGCTGCTAGCAAACGCGCCATTCACATAGACATTGCCCCAGTCAAGATTGTCGATAATGGCACTGCTAACCGCACCGCCGTTAAGCGTTATATCCCCTATTTGCCCATTACGAGCAATGGTACTGGAGCCAAAGAGTCCAGCTACTGTGGTGTGTCCTAAAGTGGTGTTGTGCTCGATATAACTTGAAGCTACAGCCCCATAAAAGCTCACCCACCCAACGCAGCCATTGCGTTTGATGGTGCTAGAACCGAATAGTCCAACCACAGTGGTGTCACCCCACGTGGTGTTGTGCTCAATGTAAGAATTAGCCACCCCCCCACCGCTCAAATTAACATTTCCAGCAACACCATTGCGTTTAATGGTGCTCGAAGCGAATAGTCCAGTTACATTGGTGTCACCCCAAATAGTAGTGTTGTGCTCGATGTAAGAATTAGCCGCACCCCCATTGAAATTCAAATGCCCACCTGCGCCATTGCGTTTAATGGTGCTCGAAGCGAATAGTCCAGTTACATTGGTGTCACCCCAAATAGTAGTGTTGTGCTCAATGTAAGAATTAGTCGCACCCCCGTTGAAAAACAAGTTCCCAACGTCACCATTGCGTTTAATAGTGCTAGAAGCGAATAGACCAGCTACTATAGTGTCACCCCACGTGGTGTTGTGTTCGATATAACTAGAAGCTACAGCCCCATACAAGCTCACGTACCCAACGGAGCCATTCCGTTTGATGGTGCTCGAGCCGAATAGTCCAACCACAGTGGTGTCACCCCACGTGGTGTTGTGCTCGATATAACTAGAAGCTGCTGCGCCATAAAAATTCACATTTCCAGCAAAACCATTTCTATAAATAGTGCTATTGAAAGTACCGCCATAAAAATTGACATCGCCATATTGCCCCCAATGACTGATATTCGAATTGGCTGCCAACACATGTGCAGAAACAGTGCCGTCGCCAGACTTTTGAACATTGACACCACCATTGAGCCCCCAGAGGTCTAAATGGCCCCATGTGTCTTCTACTTTGATGTAAAAAGAAGCGGTGGTGACAGTGTCATTCCCCCCGTACGCCCGGACGGTACCCGCAAAACCGATGGCGGTGATATTGTTGTCTCTGTCATTACCGTTGTAGTTGCCGGTGAAAAAGAAATTCAGTGATTGAACAAAACTTGACATGCGTTTTCCAGACTTAATGAAGAAATCAATATTGATAGAAGTGCCGCACCAGTGGCTTAGTTGCACTAACCATCACCGGCCCCATGCGTCCTCGCAAACCGTAAGCGCGGCCTACGGTGTTTGGAAATACATGCCTGCGTAAATCAGACACCAGCAATTTGGCGTGGCCAAAGGGTGCGATAAATTCTTTGAAAAATAGGGTGCCTTGCTCACACCACTCCTCAGGCTGTGGGTCATGACCCTGGGTGAGCACACGATCTAGCGTTTCTGCACTGATAAAGGTCCAAGCGCAAAAAGCCAGCAAATTTCCGTGTTCATTTTCTAGACAGCGAAACCGGTTGCTCTGGATTGCAGTTTCAAAACGACTGGCAAAAAGCCCCAATGGATATTGGCGGTACAGCTCTGAGCGTTGCGCTAGTTGTATGGCGGCACCGAGAATTCGTTGACATTCAACAAGCCCTAAACCAAGCCGTTCAGTGGATGCGTGCGAATCTACACGTGACATTTTTTCAACTCTTTTGGGTTATCTGTCTTTATATTTGAATTCAATAGAGTTAAATTTTTATGACGGTAATTAGGTGCGCTTGGATTCGCCCCGAGTGCTACAGGTTAAGCTGACCATATTTACAAAAACCAACCTGCAACTCATCCGTTTGAACTTTTCTGATTTAAATCTCTCCCCTGCCCTGCAAAACACAGTGGCCGACATGGGCTTGTACGCGCCTACGCCCATACAAGCCCAAGCCATTTCGCCTGCGCTGCAAGGCCGCGATGTGTGGGCTACCGCGCCCACCGGCTCGGGCAAGACGCTGGCGTTTGCATTACCGCTGGTGCAGTTGCATGAATTGCAACCGCGCAAGACCAACTTCCGTCGCCCGATTCGCCGCCTGGTGTTAGTACCAACCCGAGAACTCGCGGTGCAGGTGGGCGATGTACTCACGCATCTTTCCTACAAGCCCGGGCTGAAAGTCGCTGTGGTGTTCGGCGGGGTGTCCATCAATCCGCAAATGATGGACTTGCGCGGAGGCGCCGATATCGTGGTGGCCACGCCGGGGCGGTTGCTGGATTTGATCGATCACAACGCGGTGCATCTGGGCGAAGTACAACACTTGGTGCTAGACGAAGCCGACCGTTTGTTGGACTTGGGTTTTGCCGAAGAGTTGCAACGCGTGTTGGCGCTGTTACCGCCCAAGCGTCACACCCTGTTGTTCTCTGCCACGTTTGCACCTGAAGTTGAAGCGCTGGCCGCCAACTTATTGCTCGACCCGGTGCGTGTCACCGTTGAAGCATTTGAGGGCCACAAGCCCGACATCACTCAACGCGCAATAGCAGTGGATGACAAAAAGCGCACGGCTTTGCTGCGGCACTTGATCGCAGAACACGCTTGGAAGCAAGTGCTGGTGTTTGTAGCCACGCGCTACGCTTGCGAGCATGTGGCGAACAAGTTGTGCAAAGCAGGCATCCATGCTGTACCTTTTCATGGCGAGATGAGCCAGGGCGCGCGCCAAGATGTGTTGCGCGATTTCAAAACCGGGCTCTGCCATGTCATGGTCACCACCGATCTGGCCTCACGCGGCATAGACATCGCCATGCTGCCCGTGGTCATCAATTACGACTTGCCGCGCTCAGCCACCGACTACACCCACCGCATAGGCCGCACCGGCCGCGCAGGTGCGCACGGGGATGCGGTGAGCTTTGTCACTGCCCACGCTTTGGCGCATTGGAAGCTGATACAAAAACGCGAAAGCCTTTCGCTTGATTTAGATCAGGTGCCAGGCTTTGAACCTGTGGATGAACCGCCTGCGCCGCCGGGCAATGGTGGTGTTAAGGGCAAGCGGCCAAGTAAGAAAGACAAGCTGAGAGCGGCGGCGGGGCTTGGTTAATCAGTGCGTCCTCGCCCTCTCCTCCTCCCTCAACCTCAACACCCGCCTCTGCACTTTCCCCGTCGTGGTCATCGGCAACTGGTCGATGAACTCAATCTCCTTGGGGTATTCATAAGGCGCGAGCAAGCCGCGCACATGTTGCTTCAACTGCGTCACCAATGCATCTGAAGGTGCAAAGCCCGCAGACAACACCACATACGCCTTCACCAAGTTGCCGCGCTCGGCATCGGGTTTGGGCACGACAGCGGCGTTGGCCACGGCCGGGTGTTTCACCAAACAGTTTTCGATTTCGCTGGGCCCTATGCGGTAACCGGCGGCTTTGAACACATCGTCGGCGCGGCCTTGGTACCAAAGGTATCCATCCGCATCGCGAGTGGCCAGGTCACCGGTGCGGCACCAGTCGCCGGTGAATTTGCGTTGGGTCGCCTCTGCTTGGTTCCAATAGCCGATAAAGAATATGGGGTCGGGCTGACCGTGCACGTCTAAGCGGTGTACCGCCACATCACCGGGCACACCGTCGGCACATTCATGACCGTCTTCGTCAATCACCGCCACGCGGTGTCCGGGGTAAGCACGGCCCATGCTGCCGGGTTTGGCAGGCCAGCCAACACCGTCGCTGGTGTCGCCGTTCATGGCGCAGTTGCCAACGATGTAATTGATCTCGGTTTGCCCGAACATTTCATTCACGGTCACGCCAAGTTCATCACGGCAATACGCAAACACCGCGTCACCCACGGCTTCACCGGCGCTCATGATGGCTTGCAAGTCCAATTGAAAACGCGGTTGCGGCGACGGGTAGGCTTTCATCATGGCTTTCAACGCCGTGGGAAATAAAAATGTGTGCGTCACGCGGTGCTGTTGCATCAATTCAAACGCCAGATCGGCGGAGAAACGACCCGGCCAAGCAACGATGGGGCGACCGAAATACAGCGTTGGCAACAAAGCGTCCATCAAGCCGCCAGTCCAGGTCCAGTCGGCGGGCGACCAAAAGACAGCGTGGCTGCCCAATGGCAATTCCTCATGGCTTGTCACGCCAACGCCATTGGTTGAAAAACCAAACCAATTCTGGCTACACACAAAACCGCTCAGGTTGCCCATCAGCGCTTGGTGCGGAATCAATGCGCCTTTGGGCGGGCCGGTGGTGCCGCTGGTGTAAATCAATACCGCAGCGTCAGTGGCCAAGGTGTTGAACAGCGGCGACTGCGGTGTGAACGCAACGGCTTGAGCGTCGAAAAAAATATCACCATCATCTGCATTGATGCAACAACGCAATGCAGGGCATTGCACTTTCAAACCGGCCACCACAGTAGAGGACACCGCATCCACCACGGCAACCACCGCACCCGAATCCTGCAAGCGATACAGCAAAGCTTCCGGCCCGAACAACTGCGACAAGGGCATGGCAACCGCGCCCATTTGCAAAATGGCCATGTAAGCCACAGCTGTTTCAAAACGCTGCGGCAACACCACAGCCACGCGGTCGCCGGGTTTCACACCTTGTTCAAACAACACTTGACTGAATGCATCCGCCGCTTGTTGTAATTGCACATAAGTGTGTCGCATGTGCAAGTGCGAATCTGCATGGTGACTGACGATAGCGGTTTGCAACGCATGCAGCGGCGACGCAGCCCAGCGGCGCGAACATACTTCAGCAATATTGAAATGCTTAGGCACTGACCAGCGAAAGCTGTTGTGCATCTGTGCGTGGTTGTCTGTGATGTGACCGTCGGTCATGCGCTACATCCTTATGATTGGGCGAATGTACCAAGTTCAAAAAGCCTCGCGCACCGGCTTCATCAGATTGCGCCAACTCAACTACCACGTACGCGAATGGGGCACGCCGCGTCCCGGTCAGTTGCCGCTGTTCATGGTGCACGGCTGGATGGATGTCAGCGCATCATTCCAATTTGTGGTGGATGCCATGCAGCAGGACCGCCACATCATTTCACCTGACTGGCGTGGTTTCGGCCTCACCGATGCCGGCGCAGTCGAGAGTTTCTGGTACCCGGATTACCTGGCCGACCTGGACGCGCTCATTGACCATTTCCAGCCTGAGGGGCAAATTGATTTGCTCGGCCACAGCATGGGCGGCACGGTGGTGTCTATGTATGCAGGTGCGCGGCCAGAACGCATACGCCGCTTGATCAACCTGGAAGGTTTCGGGCTGGCCGCCACCAAGCCTTCACAAGCGCCCGGTCGGTATGCCAAATGGTTGAACGAAGTCAAAGCAGCCCGTGAAGGCGAGATGAATTTACGCAGCTACCCGGACAGCGAAGCCGTGGCCCAGCGATTGATCAAAACCAACCCGCGCCTGAGTTTGGACAAAGCGCAGTGGCTGGCGCAACACTGGGCTCAGAAAAACAGCAACGGCGAATGGGAAATCTTGGGCCACCCGGCGCACAAAGTGATCAACCCGTATTTGTTTCGTGTGGAGGAAATGCTGTCGATGTATGACAGTATCAGCGCGCCGGTGTTGAATGTGGAAGCCAGTCAAAACGACTTGGAAAAATGGTGGCAAGGCAAGTACAAGCTGGAAGAATTCCATGAACGCATTAAGCACATCAAAGACATTCACAGCGTCACCATACACGATGCCGGTCACATGATGCACCACGACCAGCCGCAAGTACTGGCGCAACACATCGAGGCGTTTTTGCAGCAGCCATGACCCAGGTTGATGTGCTGATCATCGGCGCGGGCGCGGCAGGTTTGTTTTGTGCAGGCGTGGCTGCACAGCAAGGCTTGAACGTTTTGCTGCTCGATCATTACCCCAAAGTGGCGGAAAAAATCCGCATCTCCGGCGGCGGGCGCAGCAACTTCACCAACAAAGATATTGACCCGCGCGCGCCGCACACGCATTTCTTAGGCGAGAACCCCATGTTCGCGCGCAGCGCACTCAGCCGCTACACCGCACAAGATTTCATTGCTTTGGTGCAAAAACACGGCATCCCATTTCACGAAAAACACAAAGGCCAGTTGTTTTGCGACCGCAGCGCTCAAGACCTGATCGACATGCTGTTGCGCGAAAGCGAGGCTGGTGCCATGGGCGGCAAAGTCACCCGCTGGCAGCCGTGCAGCCTTAAAGGCTTGACCTATAGCGAGTCACCCCAACCACACTATCTGGCCGACACCGACCAAGGTCAGGTGCAAGCGCGGGCCGTGGTGGTCGCCAGCGGCGGTTTGTCTATCCCGAAGATTGGCGCGACAGACATAGGCTATCGCTTGGCCAAACAATTCGGCCTGCGGATGGTCGAGCCGCGCCCCGCTCTTGTGCCCCTCACCTTCACCGCCGCCGACTGGCAGCCTTACGCGACGCTGGCAGGGCTGTCGCTGCCGGTGGCCATGCAAACCGGTCAAGGCAAAAAACCGGTGTCGTTCAACGAAGACCTGTTGTTCACGCACCGGGGCTTGTCGGGCCCGGCAGTATTGCAAATTTCCAGTTATTGGCAGGCAGGCACGTCCATCCGCCTCAACCTGTTGCCAGACACCGATCTGGCCGAAGCGCTGCTTCAAGCCAAACAATCCAGCAAAAAAACGCTGGCCAACACCTTGGCAGCCTGGCTGCCGTCGCGTTTGGCCGACACATGGACGGCGGGTCACAGCGACTGGCAACGCAGCCTGGCGGACACACCGGACAAAGCCTTGCAACGGCTGGCAGCGGCCTTGCAAGCCTGGGCCTTGACCCCTTCCGGCACAGAAGGCTATGCCAAGGCCGAGGTCACCGCAGGTGGCGTCGACACGCGCGACCTGTCCCAACAAACCATGGAATCCACCCAAAAAGGCCTGTATTTCATAGGAGAAGTGGTGGATATCACCGGCTGGCTGGGCGGCTACAACTTCCAATGGGCCTGGGCCAGTGCCCATGCGTGTGCGAAAGCCTTGGGAGCTCAATTGAACCCGCTATAATTTGCCGTTTGGCGGCTTGGCCCGATGTTGAGCCCCCAACACCCCGTAACACCGCTACCCGGCTTTGAGGTCCGATCTTCTTCAAACACCTGGTGAGCACATTTTGAAAATTGTTGTCAATGACCACCATCCGTGTAAAAGAAAACGAACCCTTTGACGTGGCACTGCGCCGCTTCAAGCGCACCATCGAAAAACTGGGCTTGCTGACCGACTTGCGCGCCCGTGAGTTTTACGAAAAACCAACCGCCGAGCGCAAGCGTAAAAAAGCAGCTGCTGTCAAACGCCACTACAAGCGCGTTCGCAGCATGCAGTTGCCCAAAAAACTGTACTGATATTCGCAGGCCTTGGCCTGATCAGGCTCGCCCGGCCCAGTCCGCGCGGGCCTGTCTTTTTTCTGGAGACACCCCATGAGCCTCAAAGCCCAAATCACCGAAGACATGAAAACCGCCATGCGCGCCAAAGACAGCGTGCGCCTAGGCACCATTCGTTTGTTGCAAGCGGCGATGAAGCAAAAAGAAGTGGATGAACGGGTAGAGCTTGACGACGTGATGGTGATCGCCATCGTCGACAAACTGATTAAGCAACGCAAAGACTCGGTTGCTGCTTACCTGAGCGCGCAACGCCAAGACCTGGCCGATGTGGAAAGCGCTGAAATCGCCGTGCTGCAGGTTTATTTGCCGCAGCGCCTGTCGCTGGAAGAAGTGCAAACAGAAGTGGCGGCCATCGTCGCTGAATTGGGTGCCAGCGGCCCCGGCGACATGGGCAAGGTCATGGGTGCAGTGAAAACACGATTGGCCGGTAAAGCCGATATGGGACAAGTGAGTGCTGCGGTCAAGGCATCTTTGGCTGGCTGAAACAGTTGATGCCTTCCTTTTGGCACAAACCGGGTGGCACAAAGCTTTGTTGCCCTGTTCGTGCCTAAAATCCGCAAGAAGACGCCTTGATGCATGCTTGGGTCAAGCGCGTTGCCCGCCAACTTTCCAATGACATACGCCGTGGCCGATTCCCCTGTTTACCTGCGCATAGATCACATCAGCAAACACTTTGGCGGGACAGTCGCCGTCAATGACGTCAGTCTTGACATTGAACGCGGCGAAATCTTTGCACTGCTCGGCTCTTCCGGTTGCGGCAAATCCACGTTGTTGCGAGTGCTCTCAGGCTTTGAAACCCCGAGCAGCGGCCGGGTATGGCTGGACGGCAAAGATGTCACCGACCTGCCGCCTTATGAGCGTCCCATGAACATGATGTTTCAGTCGTATGCGCTGTTCCCGCATTTGAATGTGTGGGAGAACGTGGCTTTCGGTTTGAAACGCGACGGCGTGGCCAAGGCGGAAATCGCGCAGCGCGTGGAAGACATATTGCAACTGGTTCAATTGCAAAAATTCGCCAAACGCAGTCCGCACCAACTCTCCGGCGGGCAGCAGCAGCGCGTGGCGCTGGCACGCAGTCTGGTGAAACGCCCGCAATTGCTGATGCTGGACGAGCCCTTGGGTGCGTTGGACAAAAAGTTGCGCGAAGAAACCCAGGTCGAATTGGTGAAGATCATCAAACAAGTCGGTGTGACTTGCGTCATGGTGACGCACGACCAAGACGAGGCCATGACCATGGCCGACCGAATCGCTGTCATGAGTGAAGGTAAATTTTTACAAGTCGGCGCACCCAGCGAGGTCTATGAATACCCGAACTGCCGTTTTGTGGCGGACTTTGTCGGCAATGTGAATTTGCTGGACGGCGAAATTTCCAAAGACGAAAACGACCATGCTGTCATCAGCAGCGATGTCTGCATTTTTCATGTGGGACACGGCATTTCCGGTCACTTGGGCATGCCGGTGACGGTGGCTTTGCGGCCGGAAAAAATCCAATTGAGCCTGCAAGACCCGGGCAGTGCCAATAATGCCGTAGCGTGTACGGTGCAAAGCATGTCGTACTTCGGCAGTTACACCAGTTACCACCTGAAAATGACAAATGGTCAATTACTCCAGGCTTGGGTGACCAACACCGATCGCCACCACGAAACCATTGAAACCGGCCAACACCTGTGGGCGCACTGGCCGGACAACGCCATGGTGGTGCTGGTGCACTAAAGCGCCATTTATGCGCCTGCCACTTTCATGCGGTTGATCAACACCGAGCCTATGGTTTTGGCTCCGTAGTTGTAAGCATCAGCGCCAACCGCTTGTATCCCCATCAGCATGTCTTTCATATTGCCAGCGATGGTGATTTCTTGCACCGGGTAGGCAATCTCGCCCTTCTCCACCCAAAAGCCGCTGGCGCCGCGCGAATAGTCGCCGGTCACGTAGTTGATGCCCTGCCCCATCAATTCAATGACAAACAAACCGGTGCCGAGTTTTTTCAGCATGGCTTTTAAATCGTCGTGCGCTTGAGTTTGGGTGGATGACATCACCAGATTGTGCGAACCGCCTGCGTTGCCGGTGGTGGTCATGCCGAGTTTGCGCGCTGAATAACTGCTCAAGAAATAGCCTTGCACCTTGCCGTCCTTGATCAACTGACGGGCACTGGTTTTCACGCCCTCTTCGTCAAACGGTGAACTGCCTTTGCCGCGCATCACAAACGGGTCTTCCAGCACGTTGATGTGCGCGGGCAGCACTTGCTTGCCCAGCGAGTCCATCAAAAAACTGCTTTTGCGGTAGAGCGCGCCGCCGCTTAAGGCATGCACCAAACCGCCGAGCAAACCCGTGGCCAAAGTAGATTCAAACAATACCGGGCAACTGACGGTGCGGATTTTGCGGCTGTGCAAACGGCTTAAGGCGCGTTCGGCGGCGTAGCGACCGACCACTTCTGGCGCGGCGAGTTCATCCGGATGGCGCATAGAGCTGTACCAGGCATCGCGCTGCATGTCGTCGCCTGTACCTGCAATAGGGGCCACCGACAAGCTGTGGCGCGAACTGGCGTAGCCGCCGCGAAAACCGTGGGTATGTGCGCTGAAGAAATGGCTTTGCTGCGCTGACACCGCCGCGCCTTCGCTGTTGGTGATGCGTGCATCGGTTTGCAAAGCAGCGGCTTCGCAGCGCAAAGCAAGCTCAGCGGCTTGTTCACTGTTGATCGTCCAAGGATGAAACAAATCCAAATCACGCTGCTCATGGGCAATCATGTCGGGGTCAGGCAAACCGGCCATCGGGTCTTCGGCAGTGAATCGGGCAATATCGTATGCAGCCTGGGCGGTGCGTTCAATCGCGGCTTGTGAAAAATCTGAGGTGCTGGCACTGCCTCTGCGATTGCCGATGTAAATCGACACCCCCAGCGATTTGTCACGGTTGCGTTCAACGTTCTCCAACTCACCTTTGCGCACGGAAACGCTCAATCCGCAGCCTTCCGAGGCTTCGGCGGCGGCGTTGGTGGCACCGAGTTTTTTGGCATGTGCCAGTGCGCTATCTACCAGCGCTTCAAATTGAGCGCGGCTGTGGCTGAAACCCGGCAGGGCTTTGTCAGAGGAAGAGGGGGGGGTGGAATGTGGTTTCATATCGACAGCTATGATACTTGCCACACCATTCACCCTTCACCATGTCACGCAAACCCACCAAAGGTTATTACGTCAAAGGCCATTTTGTGGCCGAAGGCAGCGAGCTCGATCTCGAACTCAAGCGCGAACTCAAAGGCAGCGACAGCGCCAGCCGGACCGACCTGAAACGTGAAAGCAACGAACTTCAAAAGCTCGGCGAAGACCTGCTGCAATTGCGCCAGGACGCGATGCAGCAACTGGTAACGCTCGGGCATGTGCCTGAATTGTTGTTTGAAGCCATACGTGACGCAAAAAAAATCACCAATTTCGAAGGCCTGCGCCGCCAAATGCAATATGTGGGCAAATTGATGCGCAAGCTGGACGAACCGCAGGTGCAAGCCATACGCGACGCGCTGGATGTGCAGCACAACGGCAGCGCCGAAGAAACCTTGGCATTGCACATGGCTGAACACTGGCGTGAGCGCTTGCTGAAAGATGACCAGGCCCTCGCCGATTGGCTGGTTGCGCATCCGGATACCGACAGCCAGCAATTGCGCGCCTTGGTGCGTCAAGCACGCAAAGACGGTTTACCCGACAAATCCGCAGTATCGCAAGGCGCTTTTCCCCGACAGGGCCGTGCTTACAGGGATATTTTCAAACTCGTGCGCGATCATTTGTCCGCACAAAAGGCAGAAGCACCGTGAATGCAGACCCTTCTTTAGACACCGTTCGTATTGGCATCGTGTCCATCAGCGACCGCGCCTCCAGTGGCACCTACGAAGACAAAGGCTTGCCCGCGCTGCGCGAATGGCTGCAACAGGCCTTGCATAACCCGCTGGTGTTTGAAGCCCGTTTGATTCCGGATGAGCAAGGCCTGATCAGCCAGACGCTGATAGACCTGGTCGATGCCGGTTGTTCGCTGGTGCTGACCACAGGCGGCACGGGCCCGGCCATTCGCGATGTCACACCTGAAGCCACATTGGCCGTGGCTGACAAAGAGATGCCAGGCTTCGGCGAGCAAATGCGCCAAATCAGCTTGCGCTTTGTACCGACAGCCATTTTGTCCAGGCAAGTGGCGGTGATTCGAGGCAACAGCTTGATCATCAATTTGCCGGGTCAACCCAAGTCCATCACCGAAACTTTAGGCGGTCTGAAGGATGCGCAAGGTGACAGTCTGGTCGACGGCATATTCGCCGCGGTGCCTTATTGCATTGATTTGATAGGCGGGCCATATATGCAAACGCGGGACGCGTTTTGCAAGGCTTTTCGACCCAAAACCGCTGTGCGCCCCTATACCGCGCCGCTGTAAATTTTCAATCATTCACCACGTGAAAAGCCACCTGCGTGATATCGAAATACATTTTTTCAAAAAACAACTCGCTGCTGGCTGAGCCGCTGCCGATCAAGCGCAGGTTGGCAGATTGCGGGCTGTTCATCACCGCTTCCTCCGGCGAATATTTCAAAGTGGCGAACACATATTTTTCAAGCGATCGTAAAAACACCGCAAACCCGGGCACGTTGAGTTGCGCGGGGTCCTCGCACACCATCCACCAATGGGTGTGAAATTCGTTGGGTGCAAACAGTTGAAGCTTGATCAGGCAATTTCGCACCATCAAACCGTATTGCTCGACAGAGAAAGACAATTCAGCGGTGTAACTGCCATTGTCCACATGATGAAAGCTCAGACTGTGCGGATGTAATTTGATGAAAGCAGACATAGCTGTTGTATCGACTTGAAACCGCTGTGCTTAAACCGCTCAGTCAATCAGTTTGTTGAGTTTTTCAATCTCAGCATGCACATTTTTTGCGGCTTCTTTAGGCACGCAATCCGAAGCGTTCAAAGAGCCTTGTGATAATTTTTCCAACGCCTGCCACAACATGGCGATTTGCTTGTCCTGCTCGGCCGTGTAATCGATCAGGCCGCGTATGGCCTGACTCAGCGGGTCGTCGTTTTGCGTCACGCCGTAAGCTGAAAAACCCATTTTGGAGGCGACTTCCTCGCGCACTGCATCGGTCTTGGCTTCGATGATGCGAGCCGGGTTACCCACCGCAGTGGCACCGGCGGGCACGGGCTTGGTAACCACCGCGTTGCTGCCGATCTTGGCACCATCGCCAACCGTGAAACCGCCCAATACCTTGGCACCGGCACCAACCACCACATTGCGGCCTAATGTCGGATGGCGTTTGGTACCTTTGTAAAGCGATGTGCCGCCCAAAGTCACGCCTTGGTAAATCGTGCAGCCGTCGCCGATTTCAGCGGTTTCGCCGACCACCACGCCCATGGCATGGTCGAAAAATACGCCGGAGCCCACCACTGCGGCAGGGTGAATTTCAATACCTGTCATGAAGCGCGCGATGTGCGAGATAAACCGGCCCACCCACTTCAGGCCCATTCCCCAGCAGGCATGCGCCATGCGGTGCAACACCACGGCATGCAAACCGGGATAGCAAGTCAGCACCTCGAAGCCGCTGCGCGCGGCAGGGTCACGGTCGAGGATGGTTTGTATGTCGGCGCGTATTCTTGAAAACATGCAAAGAGTCTAACTTTTTCGCTGCGAAGCCTGCGTCATCGCCTTGGCAATGCCCCGCAAAATATGCACCTCTTCTTCGCTCAAAGCCGCGCGATTGAACAACTGGTTGAGGCGCGGCATCAATTTTTTAGGCGCTTGCGGGTCGAGAAACCCAATATCGATCAGCGACTGTTGCCAATGCGACAACAGCCCGGCGATTTGTGCTGCATCGGCTTGCACAGAAGTCGCCACCGCATCCTGCACTGCATACCCGCCCAGAGCCAAGCGCCATTCATAGGCAATCACTTGCACTGCGCCTGCGATGTTGAGCGAGCCGAAGTTTGGATCGGTAGGAATGCTCAGCGCTACGTTGCAGCGATAAACATCTTCGTTTTTCATGCCGAAGCGCTCGGAACCAAACAAAAACGCCATGCCGCCGCCAGCGTCGCCCTGCGCGGGTAACTGCGCGAAATGCTCGCGAGGAGCGCGTGTAGGCGGGCCGAAATCGCGCGGGGTCATGGCCGTGGCGCACATATGTGTCATGCCGTCCAGCGCTTCATCCAGCGTGTCGACAATGCGGGCGTTTTCCAGCACATTCAATGCACCACTGGCGCGTTGAATGGTTTCCTCGCGACGCAACACATTGGCCCAGCGCGGGCGCACCAGCACCAGATCGTCAAAGCCCATGACCCGCATGGCGCGCGCCGTCGCTCCGACATTGCCGGCGTGGCTGGTTTCGATCAGGATAAATCGTGTGTGCATGGGACTAAAATGATGACATTGTCGCCGCCCGCTTTGCCGGGCGTGTTTTTTTGCAGATAGACGCTGCTTGTACGCGTTCAACACAGGCTTGTCGATTCCCCTATGACCATCACCGCTTCCACTTCCTCCATTCACCCCATGCTCAATATCGCCATCAAGGCGGCTCGGGCGGCAGGCTCCATCATCAACCGCGCCGCCTTGGATGTGGAATCGGTGCGTGTATCGAAAAAAATGGAAAACGACTTTGTCACCGAAGTCGACCAAGCCAGCGAAAAAATCATCATTGACACTTTGCTCAACGCCTACCCGGACCACGGCATTCTGGCCGAAGAGTCCGGCAAAACGCATGGCAACCCGAATGCAGAACATGTGTGGATCATCGACCCGCTGGACGGCACCACCAACTTCATTCACGGCTTTCCGTTTTATTGCGTCAGTATTGCACTGCAAAGCAGAGGCCGTTTAGAGCAAGCCGTGGTCTACGACCCCTCCCGCAACGATTTGTTCACCAGCACGCGCGGACGAGGTGCTTTTCTGAATGACCGCCGCTTGCGTGTGAGCAAACGCATTCGCATGAAGGAATGCTTGATCACCACCGGTTTTCCTTTCCGCGATGGCGACGATTTCAAAGCCTACCTCAGCATGTTGGCCGAGGTCATGACCCGCACAGCCGGTGTCCGCAGACCAGGCGCAGCGGCACTTGACTTGGCTTATGTGGCGGCCGGTTTCAGCGATGGTTTTTTTGAAACCGGTTTGCATCCTTGGGACATGGCAGCCGGTGCATTGCTGGTCACTGAGGCGGGCGGTCTGGTGGGCAATTTCACGGGTGAAGCTGATTACCTGCTACAGCGTGAATGCCTTGCAGCCAACCCCAAGGTCTACGGGCAACTGGTGAGCTTGCTGCAACCCTATTCCAAATTTTCAGGCGTGGCCGACAAGGCTGTGGCGGCGCAGGCGATTGCGGAATTGCGCAAAGACATTGACGACAGCACCCATTAATCCATGATCAGCGCTGCGTGACCATGGCAGACCCATCAACGCACACCCCCATGATGACCCAGTACCTGGGTCTGAAAGCAGACTTTCCGAGTACGCTGCTGTTCTACCGCATGGGCGACTTTTACGAGCTGTTTTTTGAAGACGCTGAAAAAGCCGCACGCCTGCTCGACATCACTTTGACACAACGCGGCCAATCCGCAGGCCAACCCGTGGTCATGGCCGGTGTGCCTTTTCATTCGGTGGACAGCTATTTGTCCCGCTTGATCAAATTGGGTGAGTCCGTCGCCATTTGCGAACAAGTGGGTGAAGTCGGTGGCAAAGGCCCGGTCGAGCGAAAAGTGGTTCGCGTGGTCACCCCGGGCACGCTGACCGATGCCGAATTATTGAACGACAAAACCGAAGCCTATGTGCTGGCGGTGCATGCCAGTGAACGCGCGGGTAAATCAGGTGGCTGCGGCTTGGCATGGCTGAGCGTGACCGAGGGCGAATTGCGTTTGGCTGAATGCTCGGCCGATCAATTGACTGCGTGGATAGCACGCATAGCACCCAGCGAAGTAATTTTCAGCAGCGAATTGCCTACGCATTTACAGCCCTTGCTGTTTGGCGTGAATGTGAAATCCGAGCGGCCCTCATGGGCGTTTGACAGCACTTTAGGCCAACGCAAATTGCTCGAGCAATTGCATGCAGCTTCTCTGGAAGCCTGGCAGGCGCAAGACCTGGTGCAAGCGCATGCAGCCGCCTCCGCATTGCTGGCCTATGCCGAACACACGCAAGGACGCAGCCTCACGCATGTGCAAAAACTGCGGGTCGAACGCAATGAAGAGCGCATAGATTTACCCGCCACCACCCGTCGCAATTTGGAGTTGA
Source organism: Comamonadaceae bacterium (assembly GCA_947456305.1). Classification (GTDB taxonomy): domain Bacteria; phylum Pseudomonadota; class Gammaproteobacteria; order Burkholderiales; family Burkholderiaceae_C; genus Limnohabitans. Next base: position 115,700 of record CANGPN010000004.1, read on the forward strand.
CGCAAACGCTGCGCGGCGAAGACAGCCCGACGGTGTTTTCATTGCTGGACACCTGCATGACAGGCATGGGCAGCCGCAGCTTAAAGCGCTGGCTGTTAGAGCCTCCGCGTGAACGCGCACTGGCACAACAGCGTCTCCATGCCATCGCTGCATTGCAAGGCGAACATGGTGCGGGTGTATGGCGCAATTTACGCACGGCATTGAAAGGCTTAGGCGATGTGCAACGCATCAGTGCCCGTATCGCTTTGCGCCAAGTGCGTCCGCGTGAATTGGTGGCATTGGGTTTAGCGCTGCAACGTGCGGCGCAATTACCCGCTTTGTTGTCTGAAGCAGCCGACACACCTTGGTTGCAAACGCTGTGTCACTCGCTGGTGTCGCCGCCTGCATGCGCATCCTTGTTACACGCAGCCTTGCTGCCAGAGCCGTCCGCACTGGTACGCGACGGTGGTGTGATCAACCACGGTTTTGATGCTGAGTTGGATGAACTTCGCAACATACAAAATCACGGCGACAGTTTTTTGCTGGAACTCGAAGTACGCGAACGCGAGCGCACAGGCATTCACAACCTGAAAGTGCAATTCAACCGGGTGCATGGTTTTTATATTGAAGTCAGTCAAGGGCAGCTTGAGCGTGTGCCCGACGATTACCGCAGACGACAAACTTTAAAAAACGCGGAACGCTTCATCACGCCTGAGCTGAAAGCATTTGAAGACAAAGCCTTGTCGGCGCAGGAACGTGCGCTGTCGCGCGAAAAATTTCTCTTCGAGCAACTGCTGGATGAACTGCAACAGTTTGTACCTGCGCTGTCGCAAGTGGCTTGGGCGTTGGCCACCTTGGATGTGTTGGCGTGTTTGAGTGAACGCTCATTGACACTGAATTGGTGTGCGCCTGAACTGGTGAATACGCCGGGCATCAGCATCACGCGGGGCAGGCATCCGGTTGTTGAAGCACGATTGGCCGAGACCGGTGGCAGTTTCATTGCCAACGACACGCAGCTTGGTCCGACACAGCGCATGCAAGTCATCACCGGCCCCAACATGGGTGGTAAATCCACCTACATGCGGCAGGTGGCATTGATTGTGTTGCTGGCCAGCATTGGCAGCCACGTACCCGCTGACGCGTGCCGCATCGGCCCTATAGATGCGATTCACACACGCATTGGTGCGGCCGATGATTTGGCGAATGCGCAATCCACCTTCATGCTGGAGATGACCGAAGGCGCGCAAATTTTGCATGCCGCCACCTCGAACAGTTTGGTGCTGATGGATGAGATCGGACGTGGCACATCCACTTTCGATGGACTCGCACTGGCCAGCGGCATTGCCACTTACTTGCACGACAAATCTCAGTCCTACAGCTTGTTTGCCACGCATTATTTTGAGTTAACCGAGTTTGCAGCCAGTCACCGCGCTGCAGTGAATGTGCATGTCAGCGCGGCAGAGAGTGGCAGTGACATTGTGTTTTTGCACGAAATCCAACCGGGCCCGGCCAGCCGCAGTTACGGCATACAAGTTGCGCGTTTGGCCGGCATGCCCGCTAGCGTGTTGAACCATGCCAAACATGCGCTGGCGGCATTGGAAACGGATGCGCAAAACACAAGAGCGCAAGTGGATTTGTTTGCCGAACCGCCTGAAGCCATAGACACCGGCCCTTCTCCTTTGCAAGCCAAACTAGCGCAGATTGATCCCGATGCACTCAGCCCGCGCGAAGCCTTGGATGCTTTGTACTCGCTTAAAAAATTACTTGATTGATCGAATGACTTCATATCACGATGTACCTGCCGGTCAACCGCTGGTGCTTTTTTTTCATGGCAACAGTTTTCCTGCCAGCACTTACAACGTCATGTTGAATGATTTGCGCAAACGCGGCATGCAAGTGCAAGCGCTGGAAAAAATCGGCCACAACCCGGCCTATCCGGTCACCAGCAACTGGCCGCACTTGGTCGAAGAAATTCATGCGTTTGCCAAGCCTTTGATTGATGCGCACACCGGTCCGGTGGTGTTGGTCGGTCACTCATTGGGCGGCATGCTGAGTTTGATGCTGGCTGCGCAATACCCTGCACTGGCACATGCGGTGGTCATGGTGGATGCACCTGCGGTCGGCGGCTTACAGGCCAAGGTGTTGCAGTTGTCAAAAACGTTTTCGTTGAATAAAAAATTCTCACCAGGTGCCATCAGCCGCAAAAGACGCAACGAATGGAATTCGCTAGAAGAAGCGCATGCGCATTTCGCATCGAAGAAAGTGTTTGCGCGTTGGGATCCGCAAGTCTTGAATGACTATGTGTTGCATGGCACGCGCGAGGAGCACACCTCTGAAGGCACCAAACGCGTTTTGAGCTTTGACCGACAGACCGAAACACTGATTTATGAAAGCGTTCCACACAATTTAGAGCGACTCATCAGAGCGCATCCACTGGCGTGTCCGGTCAGTCTGGTGGCTGCACGCCACTCGCGTGAAATGCGTTTGGCAGGCACAGAGTTTTCTAAAAAAATCACCAAAGGCCGCATTTGCATGATTGACGGCACGCATCTGGTGCCTATGGAAAAACCTTTGGTGACAGCTGCAGCGGTTGAAGCATGTATTTTGAATATGCTCAGTCTTAAAGCTGCGAAATAACTTGCATCAAGCTTGCCAGACGATCCAGCCCTGCTGAGCCGTGATCAGCACCACAGCACCAAAAGCAATGCGGTACCAAGCGAATGGCACGAAGTTGTGCGTCGATATATAGCGCAGCAACCAACGCACGCACAACCACGCACTGATGAATGAGAAGACAAGACCAACGGCGAACATTGGCACATCATTCACACTGAGCAAGGCGCGTTCTTTGTACAAGCTGTAAACACCCGCACCTATTAACGTGGGAATAGCCAGATAAAAAGAAAACTCGGTCGCTGCTTTGCGCGACAAACCCAGCATCATGCCGCCAATGATGGTGGCACCGCTGCGGCTGGTTCCCGGCACCATGGCCAGACATTGCACCAGACCGACTTTCAAAGCATCCAGCGGCGACATGGACTCCACGTTCACGATACGCACGTGATCATCCGGATGGCCATCATGCAAAGGTTTTCTGCCCCAGCGCTCGACCCACAAAATCACCAAGCCGCCCAGTATGAATGTGGATGCAACGACAGTGGGATTGAATAAATGCGCCTTAATGGTTTTGCCGAGCAACAAACCCAAGACCACTGCAGGCACAAAAGCGATCAGCACATTGACGGCAAAGCGCCTGGCCATTCTTTGAGATGGAAGCGCCATGACAGTGGCGCGAATTTTTTCCCAGAACACCAGCACCACAGCAACTATGGCGCCGGTCTGAATAGCGATGTCAAACACCTTGGCTTTGTCATCGTCAAACCCTAGCAATGCCCCTGCCAAAATCAAATGCCCAGTTGAAGAGATAGGCAAGAACTCGGTCAACCCTTCGACAACGCCCATGACGGCGGCGTTTAAAAGCAACATCACATCCACTGCGTATCCTTTTGATTAATTGAGTTTGATTCTAAGTGCCAGCGATCAGCAAACGGCGATGGGTGTTTGCTTACTCAACTGCTGAAAAGTTCTGCATGCGTTCCGGTGCGAACGAAATTGATATGGTTACCGTCAACTTGGTAGATCAATAAAAAATCGCCGCCTATATGGCATTCGCGGTGGTCCGCCCAGCCGCCCTTGAGTGCATGGTCTAACCACTCTGGGTCAAGCGGCGCATCGTTGGCTATCAATAACATCATGGCTTCTTTGAGCCGGGTCATGTCATAACGACCCGAATGTGACAAACGCTGCCAGTCTTTCAAAAACACTTTGGTGTAGTTGGATACGCGTGGCGGTACTGCGCGTTTAGTGCTTGCTGTTTTTTTCAAGATCAGCTAAGAGTTCGTCAGCGTTGGCAAAGCGCGCACGTCCCTTCTTCATCAGGGTTCGCGATTCCTCCATGGCGGCCAGCGTGTCGGCATTCGGCACTTTGAGTTCAAGAGGAAAGGCTTGGTCGATCACCACTCTGCGCAAAAATAAACGGACGGCATCAGACATGGTCAAGCCCATCGCAGACAAAGCTGCCGTGGCTTGCTCTTTGGTGTCATCGTCCACACGAATATGGAGCATGGAGGTTTGGGCTGTCATCAGGGGTCGAGAAAATAAAAATTCATTTTGTATCTCAAATGAGATATTGTCAAGACAGGTCTTACAAATTTAAAAGGATTCGCTCATGCCCTAAAGATAATTCTTAATCGTACATTTAAAGAGTCTTTCTTCATTCTTGATTTTTATGCAACTCACCCCCTTGATCGCCGTTCACATGACTGCTGCCATGGGCGCTGTCACTCTTGGTCCGTTTGCGCTTTGGGCTCGCATGGGCTCTACCCGGCGGCCTTGGCTGCACCGCGCCGCGGGATATGCCTACGTCACATTCATGTTGCTGGCAGCGTTGACCTCTGTTTTCATTCGCGATTTTCAATTGCCGAATCTGCATGGCTTTACATGGATTCACTTGCTGGTACCCGTCACACTGACAAGCTTATGGGTGGCTTTTCACGCCTTAATGCGCCGTGATTTCGTTACACATCGCATCACCATGCAAAGTCTTTATGTCAGCGCTTGTGTGATTGCGGGGGGATTTACGCTGCTGCCCTCGCGCTATCTGGGTCAATTGGTCTGGCATGAATGGCTGGGCTGGCTTTGATGCATTTGCCTGAAGTGCAGTTACCAAATCTCGACTTTTAAACGTTGCTTAGGAATATGCGTAAACGCTTTGTCACGGCTGACCAGTGTGACTTTCGCTGCAATTGCATGCGCTGCAATCATCATGTCAAAGTCACTCAGGCTAATGCCTTGCATTTCGAGCGAATGACACAGCTCGCCATAACAAGTGGCTACCTTCGCATCCCAAGGCAGCACATCCATGTGCACCAACACTTGGTCTAAGGCGTACCTGAGTTTTGCGGATTGCGATCTGCGCTGTATGCCGTATTCAATTTCTGCCAGCGTCACGCTTGATATCACCGCTTGCCCCACTTGAAGTTTGGCTAAACGCGTCAGCAACTTGGCATCGCGTCCTTGCATGATGTGGCTGATGACATTGGTATCTAGCAGATACCCGGGGCTCATTTCTTGCGCGCCTCAAAGGGATCGCGCCTGCTTGAGCGTTGACGACGCTCAAGCAACAAATCTTCGCTGGCATTCAATGCCACTGCATCGAGCAATCCTTGCCAATTGCTGGGTTTACGCGACAACACCACATCGCCTGTGAGCGGGTCATGCCGGATAAATACTTCAGGCACGTCGAACCTGTATTCCAAGGGCAATCGCACAGCCTGACTGCGGCCGGTGGTAAATACTTTGGCGGTTGGTTCCATGATGCACCTCTTGCGACTTACGGTATATCTCATGATACCTATCACCGGAATGCGAGTCAAGCCAGTTAAATAGCGGCCTAAAATCATCGAATGAGCAAAACCGCCCCCCCTGCCACTGAACAAGAACACAAACCTAGCAATTTTTTGCGTCAGATCATCGAAGCCGATCTGGCTCAAGGCATACACACCCAGCGCCGCTGGGCAGGCAGTCCAGGCGACGCAGCACACCATGCCACTGCGCCTTTAGATATTGCCAAAATCCGCACACGTTTTCCGCCCGAGCCCAATGGTTATTTGCATGTGGGTCACGCCAAAAGCATTTGTTTGAATTTTGGATTAGCGCGTAATTACCAAGGCATTTGCCACCTTCGCTTTGACGATACAAATCCTGAAAAAGAAAACCTCGAATACGTCAACAGCATCATGGATGCCGTCAAGTGGTTGGGCTATGACTGGAATGGCGCACCAGATGCCCCGCCCTACCAAGCCAGCGATTATTTTGAATTCATGCATCGAGCGGCTGTGTATTTGATCGAACAAGGTCTGGCCTATGTGGACGAGCAAAGCGCCGAGGACATGCGCATCAACCGGGGCGATTTCAGCAAGCCCGGTGTAGACAGTCCATTTCGCTCACGTTCAATTGCAGAAAACTTGCAACGCTTTGCAGACATGCGCACAGGTGGCTTAGCGGATGGCAGTGCGGTGTTGCGTGCCAAGATTGACATGGCCTCGCCCAATATCAACATGCGCGACCCGGCCATTTACCGCATTCGCCACGCCACACACCACCACACCGGTGACAGTTGGTGCATTTACCCGATGTACACATTTGCGCATCCCATTGAAGACGCGCTGGAAAACATCACGCACAGTATTTGCACATTAGAGTTTGAAGACCAACGTCCTTTTTACGATTGGCTGATGGCGCGTTTGAGCGAAGGCGGTTTGATACAAACACCACCACCGCGCCAATATGAATTTGCACGTTTGAATCTGACCTATGTGGTGACCAGCAAACGCAAGCTTGCGCAACTGGTGAATGATCAGCATGTGAGCGGATGGGATGACCCGCGTATGCCGACCATCGTCGGTTTGCGCCGACGCGGTTACACACCGGCGAGTCTGCAAATGTTTGCAGAGCGCATAGGCGTGACCAAAAGCGACAGTTGGATTGACTACAGCACGCTGGAAGGCTGTTTACGCGAAGACTTAGAGTTCAAAGCACATCGCGCCATGGCAGTGTTAGATCCTTTGAAACTCGTGCTGACCAATTGGGATGAAGCCTTTGGCGCTGGTCATTTAGAGCCATGCACCCTGCCCGCGTTGCCTCATGCAGAGGATGGCGACAACGAACCCGCACAGCGGCATTTCACCATTGGCAAAGAAGTCTGGATAGAACGCGATGACTTTGCTGAAGTGCCGCCCAAAGGCTACAAGCGGTTAAGCCCGCCTGTGATGAATGCCGACGGCAGCGTGACACCCGGCACGATTGTGCGACTCAAAGGCGGTTACATCATTCAATGCACAGGCTGTTTGAAAGATGCCAATGGCGCAGTGAGTGAAGTACACGCCACCGTGTTTCCCGACACTAAAAGCGGCACCGCAGGCGCAGACAGCGTGAAAGCCAAAGGTGTGATCACATGGGTGGGAGTGGCAGACGGTTTGCAAGCTGAAGTGCGTTTGTATGACCGACTGTTCAGCGAAGCACACCCTGATGCCGGCGGGCGCGATTTCCTGTCTGTGCTCAATCCACACAGTCTGAAAACCATTACCGCGTATGTCGAGCCATCGCTGGCACATGCCAAAGCCGATAACAAATTTCAATTTGAACGCCTTGGTTATTTTGTGGCTGACCGCGTAGACCACCAAGCAGGTCGGCTGGTATTCAACCGCGCAGTCGGATTGAAGGACAATTGGGCGAAATAACTTAGGAATCCAAGATGTCTCAATTACTAAAACATATGCAATGGCGCTATGCCACCAAAAAAATGGACCCGGCCAAAGTGGTCCCGCAAGACAAGTTGGATCGCATCATCGAAGCCGCCAGACTGGCACCTACATCCAGCGGTTTGCAACCCTTTGAATTGTTTGTCATCAGCAACGCAGAAGTGCGCAATCAAATACGTGCTGTGGCCAATGACCAATCTCAAATTACTGACGGCTCCCATCTGCTGGTGTTTGCCGCCTGGAACACTTACACGCCCGAGCGCATCAACCACATGTTTGATTTGAATGTGTCCATGCGGGGCGGTACCAATGAGGGCTGGGAGAACTACCGCAAAATGCTTTTGAACAACTACCCTGCCCGCGATTCGCAAGTCAACTTTGAACATGCGGCCCGTCAAGCCTATATCGCCATGGGATTTGCTTTGATGGCTGCAGCTGCTGAAGAAGTGGACAGCACGCCGATGGAAGGATTCAAGCCCGAAGCAGTGGATGAGATATTGAATTTATCCGCCAAAGGTTTGCGCAGTGTGACCATCATGCCCTTGGGCTATCGCGCAAGCGGACAAGACTGGTTGGAAAACCTGGTCAAAGTACGCCGGCCACTGTCTGAATTTCTCACCGAAATGAAGTAAGCAATCTGCTGCTTTACGCCCCCTAACTACAACCCTTATCTGGAGCACACCATGGCCAAAGGCGAACAACGCAGTAACAAAATGGCCAAAAAGCCTAAGAAAGACAGCTCACCGGCCAAGCCTATCGTGCCGGGAGACCGGCCCAGTGCACCCATTACCTTTGTAGCGCCGCGCGGCAAACTGAAAAATAAATAACTTGACCGGATAAGCCGTCACCAAAAGCTTATCCGTCAATCTTTATACGTCCGGAATTTTGGCTCACGCGGTGTTCAGTGAACTGAACCTTTGAGCGCAGCGGGGATGGGAAGCGGCACCACATTGATGCCTTCTTCAAGAAGAGATAAGGTTTCTTCTCTTGAAACTTGGCCGCGAATATTGCGCTCTTCAGTTTCACCGTAATGCATTTTGCGGGCCTCTTCAGCAAACTCCGGGCCTACATCTTCTGTGTTGGCAATCACGTGCTGAACCATTTTCAGCCAAGCTGACTGTGACTCCAGCGTAGCAGGTACTTGAGAGTCAGGCTCTGAGGAAACGTTATTAGCTGCAAGCTCAGTGTTCTGAACAGGTGCAGGGTCAAGTCGTGAGGTGAGTAAATTCAGTCTGGGTGCGCTCAGCATCTTATGAACTGTGATGTCTCCACACACCGGGCATTCAACGAGATCACGCTCGCGTTGTGACTGGTAGTCATCTTCCGATGCAAACCAGCCTTCAAACACGTGGTGATGCTGGCATTGAAGATTAAGCACTTTCATAAGCGCATTATGTCAAAGCCGGTGAATTCAGGTACCCAGCGCCTGAACCACCGCCACGGCACACAAGGACATCAGTCCGCCAGGTAGCAATCCGAGTAAAAGCACCAGTCCGCCATTCACAGCCAACACAACTTTGACATGTTTGTCGGCTGTCACTGTGGTCGCTGTCAATGGGGGATCAAAGTACATGACCTTGATGACGCGCAAATAATAAAAAGCGCCGACCAGTGACATCATCACTGCAAACACCGCCAGCACCAAAGAACTGGTTTGCTCAGAAGCAATCAAAGCCTGTAACACTGACAACTTGGCGAAGAAGCCAACAAGCGGCGGTACACCCGCCAGAGAAAACAGACACACCGCCATCACACCTGCAAACAAGGGGCTGCGTTGATTGAGTCCTGCCAAGTCAGAAATTTCTTCGCTTTCAAAACCCTCGCGCGCAAGAAGTAATATGACCCCGAACACACCCAGTGTGGTGAGTACGTAGCTGATCATGTAGAACATGGCAGAACTGTAAGCATTAGCGGCCGACAAGGTATTACCGTTAATCACCCCTGACAACATACCAATCAATACGAAACCCATTTGGGCGATAGTGGAAAAGGCCAACATGCGCTTGAGATTAGTTTGGGCAATAGCAGACAAATTACCAATCAACAAAGACAAAACAGCAAGCACCATCAGCATTTGCTGCCAATCTATGGCCATGGGCAACATGCCGTCGACCAGCAGACGCATCATCAGGGCAAAGGCCGCCAGTTTAGGGGCACCTGCAATCATCAAGGTCACCGCAGTAGGTGAGCCCTGGTACACGTCAGGCACCCACATATGAAATGGTGCAGCACCCAGTTTGAAGGCAATGCCGCAGACCACAAACACTACGCCTAGTACTAACACCTGGTGTTTGATGTGGCCGCTGGACGTGGCTTGGAACACCGTGGTCAAGTCCAGCGTACCGGTCGCGCCGTACATCATTGACAAGCCATAAAGCAAAAAGCCGCTGGCCAATGCGCCCAATACAAAATATTTCATCGCAGCTTCAGTGGCATTGCTATTGTCACGTCGCAAAGCCACCAAGGCATAGCTGGAGAGAGTCAACAGTTCCAGTCCCAGATAAAGCACCAGAAAATTATTGCCAGAGATCATGACAAACATGCCTAGCAAAGAGAACAAGCTGAGTATGAACAACTCACCGCCTTGCAGCATTTTTCGGTCTAAGGAATAAGGTCTGCCATAAACCAGTGTGGCCATGACAGACAAAGTCGCGAAACACTTGAGCCAGTTCCCCATGGCATCAGACACCACCATGTGGCCAAAGCCATACACAGTGTCACCGGTGGACGCAAGAGAGGCTTGCGCCAATGCCACCAGACCCAAGGTCAACAAGGTCAAGACGTAGGTCATGTCTCGCTTAGGTGACTTAACCCACAAATCACACAAACTGATGACGCAAGCCATGGTCAGCAGAAAAATTTCGGGGAAGGCGGTCAGCCAATTGACGGTATTCATCCTGGTTGGCTTCCTGAAAAGTTCATGGCAGAGAATTTCATAGCGGTAATTTGCCTATGGCCACTTGCTGCAGCAATTGGTTGACGGACGCGTTCATGACATCGGTGAAGGGCTTGGGATAGATACCCATCCACAGCACGGCAGCGGCCAGCAAACTGAGCATGAAAAATTCACGGGCGTTGATGTCTGTGAGCGCCTTCACATCTTCATTGACAACCGGGCCGAGGTAAACACGTTTGACCATCCACAAGGTGTAGGCTGCACCAAACACAAGTGCAGAAGCGGCCAACATACCCAGCCAGAAATTGAATTTGACGGCGGCCAAAATGACCATCCATTCACCCACAAAACCAGCGGTGCCGGGCAAACCGCAATTGGCCATGGCAAACAGCAATGCGAACGCAGCGAACTTGGGCATGGTGTTGACCACACCACCGTAACTGGCAATCTCGCGTGAATGCACTCTGTCATACAGCACGCCAATGCACAAGAACATGGCCGCAGACACAAAACCGTGGGCAATCATTTGCACAATGCCGCCGCTCACACCCAATTCGCTGAACATGAAAAACCCGATAGTGACAAAACCCATGTGTGCCACAGACGAATAAGCCACCAGTTTTTTCATGTCTTGCTGAACAATGGCCACCAGTCCGACATAGACAACAGCTATCAAAGACAGCGCCAACATCAGCCACGCCCATTCATGGGAGGCATCAGGCGCTATAGGCAAAGAGAATCGCAAGAAACCATATGCACCCAGTTTCAACATGATGGCTGCCAGCACCGCAGAACCACCGGTGGGGGCTTCGACGTGAACATCCGGCAACCAGGTATGCACCGGCCACATGGGCACTTTGACAGCAAACGCAGCAAAAAAAGCAAAAAACAAAAAAGTCTGAGGTGTCAATGCCAAAGGCATTTGTTGCCAAGTGGCTAAATCAAAACTGCCGTCAGAAGCAATGTACAAATAAATGAGTGCCACCAGCATCAACAGTGAGCCCAGCAAGGTATACAAAAAGAATTTGAAGGCTGCGTAAATTTTGTTGGGCCCGCCCCAGACACCAATGATGAGGTACATGGGTATCAGCGTGGCTTCAAAAAACACATAAAACAGCATGCCGTCCAATGCGCAGAAAACACCCACCAGCAAGCCGCTGAGAACCAGGAATGCACCCATGTATTGGTTCACACGCTCGGTGATGACTTCCCAGCCTGCGATGATGACCACCACAGTAATGAAGGAGGTGAGCAGAACAAACCACAGTGATATGCCGTCCACACCCAAGTGGTAATTCATATTGAAACGGTCAATCCAAGGCAATTGCTCGACAAACTGCATAGCAGCACTGGCTGAGTCAAATTGCGCATACAAAGGCAGCGTCAATATAAAACTGACCACAGCCCCGGTCAGCGCAAGCCAGCGAACAGCGTTGGCATGTTCATCTTTGCCCAGCGCCAAGAGCATTACCCCGAAAACAATAGGTGTCCAAATGGCCAGGCTCAGCATTTGCATGGCAACTTTCTGTGAGTGTGTTGTAGTACTGTCATGGTGTTCTTCAAGGCTTGAGCCAAACAAACCAGGTGATCAATCCGAACATGCCCAGAATCATCAACAAGGCATAGTGATAAAGAAAACCGGTTTGCATGCGACGGGCGAACATGGCGACTTTGCCAATGAGGTGCCAGGAGCCATTGACCACAAAGCCGTCAATCACGGCTTGGTCGCCGCCTTTCCACAAACCGGTAGCCAACAAACGTGTGCCGCGAGCGAGGATTTTTTCGTTGAAGTCATCCAGAAAATATTTGTTCAACAGCAAGGTGTGCACAGGTTTCAAATGACGCTCAATGAAAGCAGGCACAGCCGGATGAATCATGTACATGTAGAGGGCGGTCAACACACCTGCCACTGCCAAGAAGAATGGCACTGAGGTGAGCGCATGTTCTGCCATGGCCAAGGGGCTGTGAAATGCCTCTTGCAATTCAGCCATGGCCGGGTGTGCCGCAGTGTTGACACTGATGGCATCTTTGAAGAAATCGCCGAACAACATGGCATCGATAGTGAAATAGCCGATGCATACCGAGGGAATGGCCAACAACACCAAGGGCAAGGTGACTACCCAGGGTGATTCATGGGGCGTGTGCGAATGGCCATGGTCATCATGGTGGGCATGCGGGTCCTGATCAAAACGTTCTTTGCCGTGGAACACCAAAAAGTACATGCGGAAAGAATAAAAGGCCGTCACAAACACACCGGCCAACACCGCAAAATGCGCCCATTGCGCCGCTGGCAAATGACTGGCCGCCACCGCTTCGATGATGCTGTCTTTGGAATAAAAACCTGAGAACAACGGCGTGCCAATGAGTGCCAACGAGCCCAGCAAAGAAGTCAGCCAGGTGATGGGCATGTATTTGCGCAGCCCGCCCATGTAGCGAATGTCTTGGTTGTGGTGCACACCCATGATGACTGAACCTGCACCGAGAAATAACAGCGCTTTGAAAAACGCATGCGTCATCAAATGAAACACAGCGACAGAGTAGGCAGATGCGCCAAGTGCGACAGTCATGTAACCCAGCTGCGACAAGGTGGAATAAGCAACGACACGCTTGATGTCGTTTTGCACAATGCCCAAAAAGCCCATGAACAAGGCGGTGACAGAGCCGACGATAAGCACAAGGTTCAACGCCGTGTCAGACAACTCGAACAAGGGTGACATGCGAGCCACCATGAAAATACCTGCGGTCACCATGGTGGCGGCGTGAATCAATGCAGAGATGGGGGTCGGGCCTTCCATGGAATCGGGCAACCACACGTGCAACGGGAATTGCGCTGATTTGCCCATGGCCCCGATGAACAAACAAATGCAGATGACAGTGACCAACAACCAATCTGTTCCGGGTAAAGACAAGACGGACAATTCACTGGTTTTTGCAAAAATTTCAGTGTAGTTGAGCGTACCGACGAACGCAGCAATCAAACCGATGCCCAGAATGAATCCGAAATCACCGACGCGGTTGACCAAAAACGCTTTCATATTGGCAAACACGGCGCTGGGTTTGTTGAACCAAAAACCAATCAATAGGTATGACACCAAGCCCACGGCTTCCCAACCGAAGAACAGTTGCAGCAAGTTGTTGCTCATCACCAGCATCAACATGGCAAACGTAAACAAAGAGATGTAGGCAAAGAAACGGTTATAGCCTTCGTCTTCTTCCATGTAACCGACGGTGTAGATGTGGACCATCAGCGAAACAAAAGTGACAACGCACATCATCATGGCGGTCAAGCCGTCCACCATGAAGCCGATTTCCATCTTCAAACCGCCGACTTGCATCCAGGTGTAGAGGGTTTCATTGAACCGGGCACCGTCGACCACCACATCCTGCAAAGTCAGGGCGGAAAGCACAAAAGAAACAAACACACCCAGAATCGTCAGGCTGTGTGACCAGCGACGACCCAGTCCTGCGCCGCCAAGTTGTGTGCCCCAAATACCTGCTAACAGTGAACCGGCCAAAGGGGCCAGCGCAACGGTTATCAGTGTGGAAGCTTGTAGGGATTGACTCATGGTGTGTGCAGGGATCAGCCTTTGAGGCTATTGAGTTCGTCAACATTGACGCTGGACCGGTTGCGGAACAAGAGCACCAGAATCGCCAAACCAATGGCAGATTCGGCAGCGGCCACGGTCAGAATGAAAAACACAAAAATCTGCCCTTGCATGTCGCCTAAGTAATGAGAGAACGCCACGAAATTGGTGTTCACCGCCAGCAACATCAACTCAATGGCCATCAGCAGCACGATCAGATTTTTACGGTTCAGAAAAATTCCAATGACAGACAAGGCAAACAGCACTGCGCCCAGGGTCAGGTAATGTCCAAGGGTGACGTTCATGATTTCGGCTCCTCAGCAGGCGGCGGCACCAGAGGCTGATGCACAGCGTCCATCTTGACCATGCGCAAGCGATCAGCAGGTTTGACTTTGACTTGCTCAGACGGGTTTTGTGCTTTGGTGTCTTTGCGCTCACGCATGGTCAAAGCAATGGCAGACACAATGGCCACCAGCAAAATCACCGCAGCAATTTCAAGCGGGTATAAATAATCGGTATACAAGACAATGCCCAACTCTTTGGTGTTGGGCAAAGGTGCAGAACCCGGCGTGGCATCTGACACCACTTGCACCGAGCGAAAACCACCCATCAACACCGAGGCCAGCTCAAGCGCCAACACTGCGCCTATGGAAGCTGCCAGCGGGAAATGGTTCCAAAAGCCGCGCTTGAGTTCGTCCAGGTTGATGTCAATCATCATCACCACAAACAAAAACAAGACCATCACCGCACCCACATACACCAGTACCAAGGTGATAGATAAAAACTCGGCCTTGAGCAACATCCAAATACCTGAGGCCTGGAAAAACGCCAGCACCAGATACAAGGCAGCATGCACAGGATTGCGCGCAGTGATGACGCGTAAAGCCGCGAACAGCATGACGGCTGAGAAAAGATAGAACAGCGCTGACTTGACTTCCATGTGCTTATCAGTCCCTGGGGTTAGCGGTATTTGGCATCGGCTGCCTTGCTGGCCGCAATTTGCGGTTCGTATTTGTCACCCACAGCCAGCAACATGTCTTTGGTGAAATACAAGTCGCCGCGTTTCTCGCCGTGGTATTCAAAAATATGGGTTTCAACAATAGAGTCGACTGGACAGCTTTCTTCGCAAAAGCCGCAAAAAATGCATTTGGTCAAATCAATGTCATAGCGCGTGGTGCGGCGTGAACCGTCGTCCCGCACATCGGATTCAATGGTGATGGCCATGGCCGGACACACGGCTTCACACAGCTTGCATGCAATGCAACGTTCTTCACCGTTCTCGTAACGGCGTAAAGCGTGCAAGCCGCGAAAGCGCGGGCTCAACGGTGTTTTTTCTTCCGGGAACTGCACAGTGATTTTGCGTGCAAACATGTATTTGCCGGTGATGGCAAAACCTTTGAAAAACTCCAACAGTAAAAAACTGGAGAAGAAATCCGCCCAGGAAAAAGGCGTAGGTGGCGTGGTGGAAGTATGCGAGGTCATAGGTGTCTTTGCATCAATTCCAGATGTTCCAAGGTGTTTGCATCCAAGCACCGATGAGGACCAGCCAGACCAAAGTCACAGGGATGAAAATCTTCCAACCCAGACGCATGATCTGGTCATAACGAAAGCGCGGAAATGTGGCTCGCACCCACAAGAACATGGTGACCACCACAAAGGTTTTGATGGCCAGCCAGATCCAGCCGGGAATCCAAGCCAGATACACCGTATCTACAGGTGCCAACCAACCGCCAAGAAACATCAGCACGGCAATGGTGGAGACCAGAATCATGTTGGCGTATTCGCCGAGAAAGAACATGGCGAATGACATACCCGAATACTCAATCATGTGCCCGGCGACGATTTCTGATTCACCCTCCACCACGTCAAACGGGTGACGGTTGGTTTCGGCCAGACTGGCAATGAAATAAATCACGAAGATGGGCAACAAAGGCAGCCAGTTCCAGGACAAAAAGCCCAAGCCCTGCGAAGCAAACATGCCTTTGCCCTGCCCCATGACGATGTCTGTGATGTTCATGCTGCCCGACACCATCAACACCACCACCAGACAAAAGCCCATGGCAATTTCGTAGCTGACCATTTGTGCAGATGCACGCAATGCGCCGAGGAATGCGTATTTAGAGTTGGAAGACCAGCCGGCAATGATGATGCCGTAGACCTCAAGCGATGTGATGGCCATCAAAAACAACAGCCCTGCATTCACATTGGCCAATGCCACTTCCGGACCGAACGGGATGACAGCCCAAGCGGCCATCACCGGCATGATGGTCATGACCGGACCCAGAAAAAACAAACCTGAACTGGCCTTGGTCGGCAGAATGATTTCTTTGGTGAGAATTTTCAAAGCATCGGCGATGGGTTGCAGCAAACCACCCGGGCCGGTGCGGTTCGGGCCTAAACGGATTTGGGTAAATCCAATGGCTTTGCGTTCCCACAAAGTGAGGTAGGCCACACAACCCAACAAAGGCAGCACCACAGCGATGATTTTCAGCAAGTTCCACAGCACCGGCCAAACCAGGTTCACCCACCACGGAGCGGCCGATAAAGAGACACCAGCGTTGAACAGCAGATCAACCATGGCTGTGTCCCTCATGTGCGTCAGAGGTGTGTTGCAAAGCAGGTGCGCGGCGCACCAGTGCATCCAATTGGTAAATCGATGCGGTCACTGGCACTTG
The DNA here is from genome assembly GCA_947456305.1 of Comamonadaceae bacterium. GTDB lineage: Bacteria > Pseudomonadota > Gammaproteobacteria > Burkholderiales > Burkholderiaceae_C > Limnohabitans. Next base: position 132,156 of record CANGPN010000004.1, read on the forward strand.
ACTGGCAGGTGTCAGATCGACTTTCGCCTGGGTTTGGTTCGATAAGCGTGAAGCAATGTCGTTCGGCAAAGCCAATGCGCGCACTTCTTCAACGGTTTCAAATGCAAAGCCGGGCAACTTCAGCACGCTGCCCAAGACGCGCAGCACTTTCCATGCAGGGCGTGTTTCACCCAAGGGCTTGACCACGCCATGGAAACTTTGCGCACGCCCTTCAGTGTTCACAAACGTGCCTGCGGTTTCTGTGAACGGAGACACCGGCAGCAATACATCGCTGATGTCTAAATTGGTTTTGAATGGCGACATGGTCACCACCATGTCTACCTTGTTCAGCGAATGCGCAGCAACTGCACAGTCGTGTTCAGGCTCGGTGTTCAACAAAAACAAGGCTTTGAGTGATTGGGCTTGCAACATTTGCGCGGCGTTCATGCCGCCGTGCAAAGCTTGTGCTGACACCAGTTGTGCGCCAACTGTGTTGGCTGCTTCACCCAAATAGCCCACGCTGGCCCCGGTGTGTTCAGCAATGAAATTGGCTAATGCCAATAAGCTGGATGCTTTTTCGTGATGCGCGGCTGCATTTCCGAGCAACACCGCCTTGCGTTCACCAGTTAACAACGAAGCAGCAATGGCTTGTGCCACGGTTGAAGCTGGGTTGCCTGGCGCTGGAGCTTGCAGATTTTTATGCTGTGCCACTGCTGCAGCGATATCGGCCAAAGCCTGTACCCACACCGAACTGTCGGCCAATGACACCTCAGCCAAAGGCATGGCCCAGTCATAAGCTTGCGCATTCAAAGCATGCACTTTGGCCCCGCGACGCACGGCCTGGCGAATGCGCTGAGCCAGCAAGGGTTGGTCTTTGCGGATGTGCGAGCCGATGATCAACACCCGGTCTAAAGTGGATAACGATGCAATCGACGTTCCGAGCCAGCGCGCCTTGCCGTCGTGCTGGAAATCAGCTGCGCGCAAACGGCTGTCTATGTTGTCGCTGCCTAAGCCACGCATGAGTTGGGTGGCCAGATACAACTCTTCGAGTGTGCTGTGCGGGCTGGCCAAGCAGCCAATCGCTGACGCACCATGGTCGGTCTTGATCTGTTGCAAACCGTTGGCTACATATTCCAGCGCAGTCGACCAGTCCACCGTGATCCATTGCCCGTCTTGTTTCAACATGGGCTGCGTCAGTCGCTCATCGCTGTTCAAGGCTTCGTAACTGTAGCGGTCGCGGTCAGCAATCCAGCACTCATTGACCTCTTCGTTTTCCAAAGGCACCACGCGCATGACGCGGTTGTTTTTCACTTGGACGATCAAATTGGCACCGGTGGCATCGTGCGGACTGATGGACTTGCGACGACTCAACTCCCAAGTGCGTGCCTGATAACGAAATGGCTTGCTGGTGAGCGCGCCCACCGGGCAAATATCAATCATGTTGCCGGATAGTTCAGAGTCAACTGTGTCACCGACAAAGGCTTCAATTTCGGAATGCTCACCCCGGTGCGACATGCCGAGTTCCATACTGCCTGCAATTTCTTGACCGAAGCGAACGCAACGTGTGCAATGGATGCAACGGCTCATCTCTTCCATGCTGATGAGAGGGCCTACATCTTTGTGGAACACCACGCGTTTTTCTTCTTCGTAACGCGAAGCGCTGCCGCCGTATCCCACTGCCAAATCCTGCAACTGACATTCACCGCCTTGGTCGCAAATCGGGCAATCCAGCGGATGGTTGATAAGCAAAAACTCCATAACCGATTTTTGGGCTTTGATGGCGCGTTCAGATTTGGTGTGCACCACCATGCCTTGAGTGACGGGTGTGGCGCAAGCCGGCATGGGCTTGGGTGCTTTTTCAATATCGACCAAACACATGCGGCAGTTGGCTGCAATGCTGAGTTTGCGGTGGTAACAGAAATGCGGAATAAACGTGCCTGCCTGTTCAGCAGCTTGGATCACCACGCTGCCTTCAGCTACTTGCACTGTCTTGCCGTCGATTTGCAATTCAATCATGGTGATGGCTCGCGTGTGCCTGCGACGAGACCAAGCAGGTCTTGTGCGTGATGTGGTGTTCGAATTCGTGGCGGAAATGTTTGAGCATGCCGCGCACCGGCATGGCCGCTGCATCGCCCAAAGCGCAAATGGTGCGGCCCATGATGTTTTCTGCCACGTTGTCCAACAAATCCATGTCAGTCGGTTTGCCGTGGCCGGTTTCAATCCGGTCGACCATGCGCGACAACCAACCCGTGCCTTCACGGCAAGGGGTGCATTGGCCGCAGGATTCGTGCATGTAAAACGCAGACAAGCGTTGCAGACTTTTCACCATGCAACGCGTGTCATTCATGACGATGACTGCGCCCGAGCCCAGCATGGACCCGGCCTTGGCAATCGCGTCGTAATCCATGGTGATGTCCATCATGATGGAGGCAGGCAACACCGGTGCTGACGATCCGCCGGGAATCACGGCTTTCAAAGCGCCGCCTTGCACACCACCGGCGAGTTCAAGTAACTTTGAAAACGGTGTGCCCATGGGCACTTCGTAATTGCCGGGCAATACGACATCGCCGCTGACAGAGAAAATTTTGGTGCCGCCATTGTTCGGTTTGCCACAGGCCAAATAAGCTGCACCGCCGTTGCGAATGATCCACGGCACGGCCGCGAATGTTTCAGTGTTGTTGATGGTGGTCGGTTTGCCGTACACGCCAAAGCTTGCGGGAAACGGTGGTTTGAAACGCGGCTGGCCTTTTTTGCCTTCCAGCGATTCGAGCAAGGCGGTTTCTTCGCCGCAAATGTAAGCACCGAATCCGTGGGCCGCATGCAATTGGAAGCTGAACTCGCTGCCCTGAATACGGTCGCCCAGAAAGCCTGCGGCTCGCGCTTCGTCTAATGCAGATTCAAAGCGTTCGTAGGTTTGAAAAATTTCACCGTGTATGTAGTTGTAACCCACGCTGATGCCCATGGCGTATGCAGCAATGGCCATGCCTTCAATCACGATGTGCGGGTTGAATTCCAGAATGTCACGGTCTTTGCAAGTGCCGGGCTCACCCTCGTCTGAATTGCACACCAGATATTTTTGTCCGTTGAACAAACGCGGCATGAAGCTCCACTTCAAGCCGGTGGGAAAACCTGCACCGCCGCGACCTCTGAGGCCTGACTCTTTGACACAAGCAATCACTTGATCTTGCGTCCATGCTGCTTCGCCGTTCAAACCAAGTATGGTGCGCAAGGCTTGGTAACCGCCGCGTGCCACATAGTCTTGCAAGCCCCAGTTACGGCCATTGAGGCCATCGTAAATTTGCGGGTTGATGTGACGACCGTGAAAACAGGTTTCCAAACCTTTGGCTTGAAACTGACCCAGTAATTGTTCTAAGTTCATGGCTTGACCTCCACCTTGTGCAGACCGTCAATCAGTTGGTCGAGTTTGTCGTGGCTCATGAAGCTGCACATGCTGCGGTCATTGACCAGCAACACCGGCGCATCAGCGCAAGCGCCCATGCATTCGCCGGGTTGCAAAGTGAACATGCCGTCTGCAGTGGTTTCACCCGATGCAATACCCAGCTTGTGACATAAGTGCTCCAAGGCTTTGTGACCGCCACGCAGTTGACAAGGCAAATTGGTGCACACATTGATTTTGTAACGCCCCACCGGTTGCTTGTTGTACATGTTGTAGAAGGTGAAAACCTCATGCACAGCCATGACAGGCATTTCAAGCACTGCCGCCAGTGCTTTTTCCTGCTCAGGCGTGACAAAGCCGTTTTCCTGTTGCAGTATGGACAAACAAGCCATGACGGCAGATTGTTTTTGATCAGCAGGGTATTTGTTCAACTCATGCTGAAAACGTTGCATGGTTTCAGCAGAAAAATGGTGGACTGCAGTGCTCATCGGTCTATTTCCCCAAACACAATATCCATGGTGCCGATGATGGCGACGGTATCTGAAATCATGTGGCCGCGTGTCATCTCGTCCATGGCGGCCAGATGCGCAAAACCGGGTGGCCGGATTTTCATGCGGTAAGGTTTGTTTGCACCATCGCTGACCAAGTAAATACCGAATTCGCCCTTGGGGTGTTCCACCGCCGCATAAGCCTCACCTTCAGGCACATGAAAACCTTCGGTGAAGAGTTTGAAATGGTGGATCAACTCTTCCATGCTGGTCTTCATGGATTCGCGTGAAGGTGGTGCCACTTTGTGGTTGTCGGTGATGACAGGGCCGGGGTTGTCGCGCAACCATTTCACGCATTGGCTAATGATGCGGTTGGACTGACGTAACTCGGCCACGCGCACCAAATAGCGGTCGTAGCAATCGCCGGTTAGGCCAACCGGCACATCAAAATCCATTTGGTCATACACATCGTAAGGCTGTTGCTTGCGCAAGTCCCAGGCAATGCCCGAACCGCGCAACATGGGGCCGGTGAAGCCCAGATTTTTCGCGCGCTCAGGTGTGACCACACCAATACCGACGGTGCGCTGTTTCCAGATACGGTTGTCGGTCAGCAAGGTTTCGTATTCGTCTACGTACTTGGGGAAACGCTTGGTGAAGTCTTCAATAAAGTCGAGCAATGAACCTTGACGGTTTTCATTCAAACGGGCAATGGCGCGCGCATTTTTGACTTTGCTGACCTGGTATTGCGGCATGCTGTCGGGCAGATCGCGGTACACGCCACCGGGGCGGAAATAGGCGGCATGCATGCGTGCACCGGAGACGGCTTCGTACATGTCGTACAAGTCTTCACGTTCACGGAAGCAGTAAATCAAGATATTCATCGCGCCGCAATCAAAACCATGCGCACCTAACCAAAGCAAATGGTTGAGCATGCGGGTGATTTCGGCGAACATCACACGTATGTATTGGGCGCGAACGGGCACTTCAAGCCCCATGAGTTTTTCAATCGCCAAACAATACGCATGTTCATTGCACATCATGGACACATAGTCCAAGCGATCCATGTAAGGCAATGACTGGATGTAGGTTTTGCTCTCAGCCAGTTTTTCTGTGGCGCGGTGTAGCAAGCCGATATGCGGGTCGGCACGTTGCACAACTTCACCGTCGAGCTCCAGCACCAAGCGCAAAACGCCGTGCGCCGCCGGGTGTTGCGGGCCCAAATTCAGGGTGTAATTTTTGATGTCAGCCATGGCTTAATGCAACCCGCCGTAATTGTCTTCACGAATGATGCGCGGTGTGATCTCGCGCGGCTCAATGGTGACAGGTTGGTAAATCACACGTTTTTGCTCTGCGTCGTAACGCATTTCAACATGGCCAGTGGTGGGGAAATCTTTGCGAAATGGATGGCCGATGAAGCCGTAGTCGGTGAGGATGCGGCGCAAATCTGCGTGGTCTCTGAAGAGAATGCCAAACAAATCAAAAGCTTCACGCTCAAACCAATTGGCGGCACTCCAAATGCCGTTGATCGAATCCACCTGGGGCATGTGCTCGTCAGTGGCATGCACACGAAGTCGCAAACGCCAGTTGTGGGTCAAAGATAAAAAGTGGCTAACGACTGCATAGCGTGGCATATCGGTAAACACTGAATGCGCACCGTCCTTGTAGGCCGAGTAATCCATGCCGCACAAATCAATGAGTTGCTCAAAGGCAAGTTCAGGGTGGTCTCGCAACTGCAAGGCCACAGACAAATAATCTTCATCCTTGACCGTCAAGGTCAATTCACCCAGCGCCAACTCCAGCTTTTGAATGCGCTCACCCAATACATGCTGCAAAGCAGATTGCAAGGTATCAATGGAAACAGTGATGGTCATACAGTCTCAACGGGCAATGGTGTTTTCACGGCGTATCTTGGATTGCAATTGCAATATGCCGTAAAGCAAAGCTTCAGCTGTTGGCGGACAACCGGGCACATAAACATCGACCGGTACGATGCGGTCACAACCGCGCACCACTGAATAGCTGTAGTGATAGTAGCCGCCGCCGTTGGCGCATGAACCCATGGACAACACCCAGCGCGGCTCGGACATCTGGTCATAGACTTTGCGCAAAGCAGGCGCCATCTTGTTGCACAAGGTGCCAGCGACGATCATCAAATCGGATTGACGCGGACTGGGGCGAAACAACATGCCGAAACGGTCAATGTCATAACGCGCCGCACCTGCATGCATCATTTCAACCGCACAGCAAGCCAAACCGAAAGTCATGGGCCACAGCGAACCTGTTTTGGCCCAGTTCACCACCGAGTCGTAAGAGGTGGTGATAAAGCCTTCTTGGAAAACGCCTTCAAGTGACATATGTCATTCCCAGTCAAGGGCTCCTTTTTTCCATTCGTAGATGAACCCGACCACAAGAATTGCCAGAAAAATCATCATGGCAAAAAAACCAGTCAAGCCGATTTCTTTGAGCGACACCGCCCAGGGAAACAGAAAAGCGATTTCTAAATCGAACAAGATGAACAAAATAGCAACCAAGTAATAGCGCACATCAAATTTCATGCGCGCGTCCTCGAAAGCTTCGAAGCCGCATTCATAAGGGGAATTTTTAGCTGCATCGGGTTTGTGTGGACCCAGCAATGCGCCAATCAACTGAGGCGCTACACCAACGAGCAAGCCGACACAAATAAATAAAAGAACGGGAAGATACTGCTCTAAGCTCATTGGAAACTCTTTTTGCAGGTCATTGTCTGAACAGCTTCGTGCATTGTGCTGACAATACGATGACAGCGGATTCTGATGGTGCCGTCGGCGAGACTCGAACTCGCACAGCTTTCGCCACTACCCCCTCAAGATAGCGTGTCTACCAATTTCACCACGACGGCTTTGTTTACTTTTTTACCAAGCTTGGGCTCTGAAAAAGCCTCTGATCTTAACCCCAAAAAAACATGCTTCTGACTGCATCCGGCTGAATTTTTAAGTCGCTTTTTATTTGCCAGGGATTTGCGAAGCAGGCGATCCAGCAGGAGTTGCGGGGGTTGAATTTGCAGCAGCTGCAGGCACTGACTTGTCAGTCACCGCCTCGGGTGCAGGGGAAGCCCCGGGAATTTTGTCGCCAGCACCGGCAGGTGCGGTCACAGCAGCGCGTTCTAAAACGCTGGCACCGTCAGAGCTGGTGGTGCGAAGATTACCGAAATAGGCCAGCGCCAGCGTGCAAACAAAAAATACAGCAGCCAACACAGAAGTGGTGCGTGAGAGAAAGTTGGCTCCGCCAGTGGCACCGAACAAACTGCCCGAAGTGCCGCTGCCAAAGGCTGCGCCCATGTCAGCGCCTTTGCCATGCTGAACCAGAATCAGGCCAATCATGCCCAAGGCAGCCAAAATTTGAACCAACAATAAAAGATTAAGTAGCGTACTCATGAAAACTCCGTGAAAGTCAGTGCGAAGCCGCAGTAACAATGGTCAAAAAATCTGCGGCTTTGAGGGATGCCCCTCCGATCAAACCGCCGTCAATATCAGTTTGCGCCAGCAAGCTGGCCGCGTTGGCAGCATTCATGCTGCCGCCGTATAACAAGGGGATGCGTTCCGGCTGAGGCGTGGCTGCCTTGAGTTGAGCGCGTAACAGTGCATGCACTTGTTGTGCTTGCTCGGGGCTGGCGGTCTTGCCAGTGCCAATCGCCCACACCGGCTCATAAGCCACCACTATTTCGCTGATGCAATGGCCGTTGGTGTGAATCACCGCAGCGAGTTGTCGTTTGACCACCGCTTCAGTTTCACCGGCTTCGCGCTCGGCCAAAGTTTCGCCCACACACACAATGGGTGTGATGCCGGCAGCCAATGCACGTTGCGCTTTGGTTGCCACGCCTGCATCGGTTTCGCCGTGGTATTGACGGCGCTCTGAATGGCCAACGATGGCGTAGCGCACACCGAACTCGCGCAGCATGCCGGCAGACAGCTCGCCGGTGAATGCGCCTTGTTCGTGTGCTGACACATCTTGCGCGCCCCACAACAGAGGGGTGCCTGTCGCGAGTTGCTGCAATTGAGACAAATACACCGCAGGCGCACACACTGCGACTTTGCAGGAAGAAGCAGGCAAACCAGCCATCACAGCGCGCACAAGATCTTGATTGGCAGCTAAGCTGCCATTCATTTTCCAGTTGCCGACGATCAGTTTGCCGCTCATGCTTGCATCACTCCTGGTGGGGTTGCTCTTCGTGGTGAGCAGGTGCTTCGGGACGATCAAGCAAAGCCTTCATCGACAATTTGATGCGGCCTTTTTCGTCGGTTTCCAACACTTTGACACGAACGATTTGGCCTTCGGCCAGCACGTCGGTGACTTTGGCGATGCGCTCATGGCTGATCTGGCTGATGTGCAGCAAACCGTCTTTGCCGGGCAGCAAATTAACCAGTGCGCCGAAGTCCAGAATCTTGGTGATAGGGCCTTCGTAGATCTTGCCGATTTCCACTTCAGCGGTAATTTCCTGAATGCGGCGTTTGGCTTCATCTGCCTTGGCACCGTCGGTGGCAGCAATGGTGATGGTGCCGTCTTCTTCGATGTTGATCTGGCAACCTGTTTCTTCAGTCAATGCACGAATGACAGCGCCGCCCTTGCCGATCACGTCCCGGATTTTCTCGGGGTTGATCTTCATGGTGTAGAGCTTGGGTGCGAAATTGCTGACCTCGGTCTTGGCTTCGCCCATGGCATCTTGCATCTTGCCCAGAATGTGCATGCGTGCTTCCTTGGCTTGGGCCAAAGCGACTTGCATGATCTCTTGTGTGATGCCTTGGATTTTGATGTCCATTTGCAAAGCGGTGATGCCGTTGGTGGTACCGGCCACTTTGAAGTCCATGTCGCCCAAATGATCTTCGTCACCCAGAATGTCGGTCAGCACGGCGAAACGGTTGCCGTCCTTGATCAAGCCCATGGCGATACCGGCCACGTGTGCTTTCATAGGAACGCCTGCGTCCATCAGCGACAAACAACCGCCGCAAACAGAAGCCATGGACGACGAGCCGTTGGATTCAGTGATTTCAGACACCACACGCATGGTGTAAGGGAACTCTTCTTTGGTTGGCAAGCATGCAGCCAGTGCGCGCTTGGCCAGACGGCCGTGGCCGATTTCGCGGCGCTTGGTGCTGCCCATGCGACCGACTTCGCCGGTGGCGAACGGAGGCATGTTGTAGTGGAACATGAAGCGGTCTTCGAATTCACCGGCCAGTGCGTCGATGCGTTGTGCATCACGCTCAGTGCCGAGTGTGGTGATGACTAAGGCCTGGGTTTCGCCGCGTGTGAACAAAGCGGAACCGTGGGTGCGCGGCAACACGCTGTTGCGGATTTCGATAGGGCGCACAGTGCGTGTGTCGCGGCCATCGATGCGGGGCTCACCAGCCAGAATCTGGCTGCGAACAATGCGTGCTTCAATATCGAACAACATGCTTTCGACCTTGACGCTGTCGAACTCAACACCATCAGCTTTCAGGCCGGCCATGACGGCTGCGTAGGCTTCGCGGCAGGCTTGTGTGCGGCTTTGCTTGTTGCGGATTTGGTAAGCCGCGGCCAGTTTGTCATCGGCGAGTGCCGCGACCTTGGCGATCAAAGGCTCGTCTTTGGCAGGCGGTTGCCAGTCCCACACTGGCTTGCCTGCGTCGCGCACCAATTCGTGGATGGCGTTGATGGCAATACGGCTTTGCTCGTGTCCGAACACCACTGCGCCGAGCATGACTTCTTCAGACATTTGCAGCGCTTCTGATTCGACCATCAGCACGGCGGCTTCAGTACCAGCGACCACCAACTCAAGCACGCTGTCTTTGCGCTGGGTTTGGCCGGGGTTGAGCACGTATTCGCCGTTGATATAACCGACGCGGGCAGCACCGATAGGGCCGTTGAAAGGAATACCGGAGATGCTGAGGGCAGCAGACACTCCGATCATGGCGGCGATGTCGGCGTCCACTTCAGGGTTGAGTGAAATGGTGTGAACAACGACGTGTACATCGTTGTAAAAACCTTCAGGGAACAGTGGACGGATGGGACGGTCGATCAAGCGGCTGGTGAGGGTTTCGTGCTCGCTGGGCTTGGCTTCGCGCTTGAAAAAGCTACCGGGGATTTTGCCGGCTGCGTATGTTTTCTCAATGTAGTCCACGGTCAGAGGAAAAAAGTCCTGACCTGGTTTGGAGTTTTTCGAGCCGACCACGGTGGCTAACACCACGGTGTCGTCGATATTGACGATGACTGCACCGCCGGATTGGCGAGCGATTTCGCCGGTTTCCATGGTGACCGTATGCTGGCCCCACTGGAAAGTCTTGGTTACTTTATTGAATAAAGACATAGTGAATTCCTAAAACAGATCAGGTGAATATGAAGTGAAGGCCACTTCAAAAAGCCCAAAGTCGCTGCCAGAACACGATGCCATTCCAGAAAAATACCTGCGTTTTTTTGGAATGACACAGCTTCGCTCCGAGTCAGTCGCTTTGACATTGCCCTTCCACATGTGACAACGCCTGAGTGAATGCTCAGGCGTTGCACGAGGGCGGGAATTACTTGCGCAAACCCAGTTTGGCAATCAGCGCGGTGTAGCGCTCTGCGTCTTTGGATTTGAGGTAGTCGAGCAATTTGCGTCGACGGCTGACCATGCGCAACAAACCACGGCGGCCATGGTGATCCTTGGCGTGTGTTTTGAAATGGGGGGTCAGTTCATTGATGCGTGCGGTCAGGATGGCGACCTGCACTTCGGGACTGCCAGTATCGTTGGCAGAACGGGCATTGGCCTTGACGACCTCGGCCTTGTTTAATGTTGTCATGGTGTTTTCCAAAAAATTTGACATGCGCCAACAGCCGGAAATGCCAGATGGCGTGAACTTAAACCGAATTGGCTAAGCCTTGAAATTATAGCTTGGCAAGCCAGTGTCTCAGGCGTTCAGCGCCCATTCCCAACCGATCCAGGTCGCGCGAGGCAAAACACCAACGCAACCAGCCCTGGGCTTCAGACGCAAAAGCACTGCCGGGGGCCAAGCCCAAACCTGCTTCGGCGACCAGTCTTTTGGCGGTTTGCACATCGTCTGCCAAGCCTGGAATACTGAAAAATGCGTACATACCGCCGTCAGGTAATGCCCATTCCAGACCGGGAATGCTTTCCAGTTCGGCAAACAAACAGTCTCGGCAAGCCAGCATTTGCGCCACCACCGTTGGCACGATGTCTGCAGCGCGCTGCATGGCCGTTACCCCGGCGCGCTGCACAAACACACTGGCACAAGAGGTATTGAACTCGATCAACTTGCCCATGTGTTCAGTCATCTGCGAAGGCATGACCAACCAGCCCAAACGCCAACCGGTCATTAAAAAACTTTTGGAAAAGCTGTGCGCCACCACCAGCCGGTCGTCAGGCGCGGAGATATCCAGAAAACTCGGGGCGCAGCGGTTGTCTGATGGCAGATAAAACAGGTTTTCATACACCTCGTCAGCCAATACCCAGGTGCCGGTGCGGCGGCAGTGGTCCAACAAGGTGTGCTGCTCGGCGCGGCTGAGTGTCCAGCCGGTGGGGTTGTTTGGCGAATTGACCACCAGCAACTTGGTCTGCGGCGTGATGGCCGCCAACAATTTCTCCATGGGCAAGTTCCAACGGCCGTGTTGCGGTTCTAAGCAGACCGTGCGCAAAACACCGCCCAGAATGACCGGTTGTGAAGTCAGATTCGGCCACACTGGCGTGACCACCACCACCTCGTCGCCCGGATTGACAAGGGCTTGCATGGCCAACATCAGCGCATTCACGCCGCCGGAAGTCACGGCAATGCGATCCACACCTATGCCAGTGCCGTGGCGCTGCTGCATTTCATGGGAGATAGCTTCGCGCAACGCAGGCAGTCCAAGGTTGTGCGCATAAAAGGTTTCGCCTTTTTGCAGCGAATCAATAGCAGCTTGGCGGATGAATTCGGGGCTGACCTCATCGCTTTCGCCGAACCAAAACGCCAGCACATCGCTGCGCCCCAGGCCGGCATTGGCCACGTCACGGATACGGGAGGCTTGCAAATCAATGATGGCTTGGCGCATGGTTCGTCAGCTTATGAATTGGGTTTTAGGTAAGAGTTTGTGCCAGCGGCCAGCGCGGCAGCACATCAAAAGCGTAATCGGCTTGGGGCGACTGCACCCCGGCACCGAGGCGCATGGCCGCAGCCATGGCAATCATGGCTCCGTTGTCGGTACACAAATCCGGCTCGGGGTAATGCACCCGCGCGCCGAACTTGCGGCAATCGGCTTGCAATTGCTCACGCAAGGCGCGGTTGGCGCCCACACCGCCGGCCACCACCAAGGTTTTCAAGCCGGTTTGCTTCAAAGCTTTGACCGATTTTTTCACCAGCACATCGACGATGGCGGCCTGTGTGGACGCAGCCAGATCTGCTTTACGTGCTTCCAAATCCGCGCCCAATTTTTGCGACTGGGTCAACACCGCTGTTTTCAAACCGGCGAATGAAAAATCCAGATTCGGTTGATTCAGCAAAGGTCTGGGCAATGCAAACGCCAGCGGATTGCCCAGCGTTGCCAGCGCCGACAGTGCGGGACCGCCGGGGTAGCCCAGACCCATGAGCTTGGCGGATTTGTCAAAGGCCTCGCCCGCCGCGTCATCAATGGTTTCACCTAACAACACATAACTTCCCACGGCATCGACTTGCATCAATTGGGTATGACCGCCAGACACCAACAAAGCCACAAAAGGAAAAGTCGGCGGGTCAGCGCTGAGAAATGGCGACAGCAAATGCCCTTCCAAGTGGTGAATGCCCATGACGGGTTTGCCCAAACCAGCGGCCAATGCACAAGAGGAACCGGCACCGACCAACAAAGCGCCCGCCAAACCCGGGCCGCGCGTGTAGGCAATCACATCCAATTGCGACAACCCCACATCCGCCTGATGCATGACGTTTTGAATCAAGGGCAAGACGCGCCGGATGTGATCGCGGCTGGCAAGCTCAGGCACCACGCCGCCATAGGCCTCGTGCATGGCCGCTTGCGTGTGCAAAGCTTGCGCCGCCAATGTCGGCAACCCGCTGCCAACGTCAGCACGCACCAAAGCCACGCCGGTTTCGTCACAAGAAGATTCAATACCTAATATCCACATGTCAACGAGTTTAGCTTTGCGTGATTTGCCTCATAACTCAAAGTCATCAAGCTTGTTCGACAATCCAAGCCATGAGCATCAGCCATTTCATCAAAGAGATAGGTCGCGGCAAACAAGGTGCGCGTGATTTGACGCGCGCCCAAGCCGACGAGTTGATGGGCTTGGTGCTGGACGGCGCTGTGTCAGATCTGCAATTGGGCGCATTTTGCATTGCCATGCGTGTCAAAGGCGAAACCGATCAAGAGATGGCAGGTTTTTTAGATGCATTGGACAAGCGGATACAACGCATTCCCAATGACAGCGCCGCGCCGGTGGTGGTGGTGCCCAGCTACAACGGCGCTCGCCGCCTGCCCTTATTCACACCTTTGCTGGCCTTGCTCTTATCGGCGCAAGGTTTGCGCGTCTTGGTGCACGGCGCAAACACAGAAGATGCACGCATTTCCACAGAAGCGGTAATGCGCGAGTTGGGGTTGACTTGCCTCAGCGCTTTACGAGGCTTGACTAGCAGCGAGGTGGTGTATGCGCGAACAGAACTGCTGTGCCCGGGCTTGTGGCGGCTGCTTCAAGTGCGTCGCTCGTTAGGTTTGAGAAATTCAGGTCACAGTTTGGCCAAATTGATGAACCCGGTTGACGGCCCTGCCCTGCTGGTCGCCAGCTACACACACCCGGAATATGAAATATCTATGTTGCAGACTTTGCAATTGATGCATACCAACGCCCAGTTGCTGCGCGGCACCGAAGGCGAGCCAGTGGCAGACCCCAGACGCATGCGTAAATCAATCTTGCTCAATGCAGGTGTCTTATATGCAGAACACGATCCGCAAGACACGGCGGCCATAGACAACACCGCTTACCCCATCGGACTCAACGCCGCTCAAACGGCAGATTACATTCGCGCTTTGTTAGCCGACCCGGAACGCATTCCTGCACCCATCAAGGCCCAAGTCGCACAAATATCTGAACTGGCTAAAGTAATTTTTGACTCACCATGAAACACACAAAGCACTCTCCCAAAGTCACACTTGTCGGCGCAGGCCCGGGCGACCCCGAGCTGCTAACACTCAAAGCGGTCAAAGCCATTCAAAACGCCAGTGTGTTGTTGGTTGACGATCTGGTGCATCCCGATGTGTTGCAACACGCGTCACCCATTGCGCGCATCATCCACGTCGGCAAACGCGGTGGTTGCCGTTCGACACCGCAAGCGTTTATCGAAAAGTTGATGGCGCAAGAAGCCTTGGCCGGTGAAGACGTGGTGCGCCTCAAAGGCGGTGACCCGCTGATATTCGGTCGCGCCGGTGAAGAACGTGCACATTTGCAAGCCCAGGGCATTCAGGTTGAGGTGGTCAATGGCATCACCGCCGGTCTGGCCGCAGCGCAAGATTTGGGCATCGCCCTCACCCACCGGGCGCATGCGCATGGTGTCATGCTGATCACCGGTCATGCATCACCTGAACGAACACCCTCGGCTTTGCCTGCGGTGGATTGGGCGCAAATAGCACGCACCGCGCACGACTGCCGCTTAACACTGGTGATTTACATGGGCGTGCAAACCGCTGCGCAATTGCAACTGGGATTGCTTCAAGGTCTGCCGGGTGACACACCTGTGGCGGTGGTTGAAAACGCCAGCCTGCCGACACAGCGCCATGTCTGCACGCGATTGACTCAATTAAGCGGTTTGTTTGAGACAGAAAAACTGGCCAGCCCGGCCATCATCATTGTTGGCGATGTACTGCTAGGTCTGCAAAATGTGTTTGCGCTTCATACCCAGTCGGCGGCGCTCGGCGGCTGAAGCCGACCGGTGGTTCATCCGCTCAGGGGATAATCGGGGTTTACGCAAATCGATTGAGGCTACACATGGACGCAGAACGTATCAACACCATTGGCAATTTGCTGGTCGATTTGGGTGCCCGCACCCTCGACCTACGGGGGTATCTTTGACTACGATGCCAAAGCTGAACGACTGAGAACCGTCAACGCATCGCTGGAAGACCCGGCGGTATGGAACGACCCTAAGAAAGCCCAGGAACTGGGCAAAGAAAAAAAATCCCTGGACGACATCGTGCTGGTGCTCACCCGCTTGAACCAGGAAATTGAAGACAACACCGAACTCTTCGAGATGAGCAAGGCCGACAACGACGATGCCGGATTGCTGACCATTGAAGAAGACACGCAGCGCATTCAAGCAGAAATCGAAAAGCTGGAATTCCGCCGCATGTTCAACAACCCGGCCGATCCGCTGAATGCATTTCTGGACATACAAGCAGGCGCAGGCGGCACCGAAGCCTGCGACTGGGCCAGCATGTTGTTGCGTCAATATTTGAAATACGCAGAACGCAAAGGTTTCAAAGCCACGCTGGAAGATGAATCGCCCGGTGACGTGGCCGGTATCAAAGGCGCAACCTTGAAGATTGAAGGCGAATATGCTTTCGGTTTGTTGCGCACTGAAACCGGCGTGCATCGGTTGGTACGCAAATCACCTTTCGACTCTGCGGGCGGTCGTCACACCAGTTTTGCCAGTATTTTTGTATATCCGGAAGTGGACGACTCGATTGAAATCGACATCAACCCGGCAGATGTACGCACCGACACTTTCCGCGCCAGTGGTGCCGGCGGTCAGCACATCAACAAAACCGATTCAGCGGTGCGCTTGACGCACATTCCCACTGGCATCGTTGTTCAATGCCAAGACGGGCGCAGTCAGCACAGCAACCGCGATGTGGCTTGGAAACGCTTGCGTTCAAGGCTGTATGACTTTGAAATGCGCAAACGCATGGAAGCGCAACAAAAATTGGAAGACACCAAGACCGATGTGGGCTGGGGCCACCAAATCCGCAGTTATGTGCTGGACCAAAGCCGCATCAAAGATTTGCGAACCAATGTAGAGATCAGCAACACCCAGAAAGTGCTGGACGGCGATCTAGATACTTTCATTGAAGCCTCGCTCAAACAAGGTGTTTGAGCGAGATTGAAAAAGACAACGGAGATTTCCCATGTTTCGTGAAGGCCAGGCAGTGATCACACGGCGCGAGGACTACCAAGCGCCCGCATACTTCATCGACAGCGTCGATCTGGTATTTGATCTGGAGCCTGCCAAAACACGCGTGCTCAACACCATGCACATCCGCCGCAACCCGGATGTGGCACCGCAAGCCTTGAAACTGGATGGCGAGGAATTAAACCTCTCTCGCGTCTTGGTCAACGGCCAAGGCACTTCTTTCAAAATGGACGGCGATCAACTGGTACTGGAAAACCTGCCCGAAGGTAACGAGCCATTCAAACTTGAAATTTTCACCACCTGCAACCCATCGAAAAACACGCAGTTATCCGGGTTGTACATGAGTCAGGATTCGTTCTTCACGCAATGCGAAGCGCAAGGTTTCAGACGCATCAGTTATTTTTTGGACCGCCCTGACGTCATGTCTTTGTACACGGTCACGCTGCGTGCAAGCAACGCCGATTTTCCGGTACTGCTGTCCAACGGTAATCTGGTCGAGCAAGGTGTTTTGGAAGATGGCCGACATTTTGCGAAATGGGTAGACCCGCACCGCAAACCGAGTTATTTGTTTGCCCTGGTGGCCGGCAAACTCGTGTGCCGCGAACAACGCATCACCGCACGTAACGGCAAAGAACACCTGCTGCAAATTTATGTGCGATCCGGCGACCTGGACAAAACAGACCACGCCATGCAATCGCTGATGGCCAGCATCGCTTGGGACGAGGCGCGCTTTGGTCTGAGTCTGGATCTTGAGCGCTTCATGGTCGTCGCCACCTCAGACTTCAACATGGGAGCCATGGAGAACAAAGGCCTGAACATATTCAACACCAAGTACGTGCTGGCCAGCCCTTCCACCGCCACCGATCAGGATTACGGCAATATCGAAAGCGTCGTCGGTCATGAGTATTTCCATAACTGGACCGGTAACCGCATCACTTGTCGTGACTGGTTTCAGCTTTCTCTAAAGGAAGGTTTGACGGTATTCCGCGACCAGGAGTTCAGCCAGGACTTGTCCGGGTCTGCTTCCGCGCGCGCCGTCAAGCGTATTGAGGATGTGCGTTTGCTACGCACCGTGCAATTTGCCGAAGACGCCGGGCCGTTAGCGCACCCGGTGCGCCCTGACAGCTACCTGGAAATTAACAACTTCTACACGGTCACTATTTACGAAAAAGGTGCCGAGGTAGTACGCATGATGCAAACACTGGTAGGTCGTGAAGGTTTCGCCATGGGCATGAAGCTGTATTTTCAGCGTCATGACGGCCAGGCCGTGACCTGCGACGATTTTGTGCAAGCCATTGCAGATGCCAACCCCGCGACAGAACTCTACAAACAGTTGGATGTATTCAAACGCTGGTACTCGCAGGCAGGAACCCCGCGCGTGGAGTTGCGGCTTGAACACGATGCGGCCACCCAACGTTTGAGTCTGCATTTCAAACAGTCCTGCCCGTCTACGCCGGGTCAATTGCTAAAACAAGCGTTTTTGATTCCGGTTCAATTCGGTCTGTTGAACCAGGCCGGCGAGGTGGTGCTGCCGGATCAACTGATGGTGCTAAGCAAAGAGACGCAAACACTGGTTCTTGACGGTATCACTGAACCTGTGATTCCGTCGCTGCTGCGCGGCTTCAGTGCGCCAGTGCAATTACATATGGATAACAGTGAAGCCGATCTGCTGATTTTGCTGGCGCATGATACCGATGCATTCAACCGCTGGGAGTCAGCGCAGCGGCTGTTCATGTCTGCAGCCGGGCAAGCCTTGGCGCAAGATGAGCCACCACAGCGTTTGCTTTCACCAGGCCTGGTATCAGGCTTGCGCAGGTTACTACTTCACCCTGAACTCGATGCCGCTTTCAAAGAGCTGGTGCTGACCCCGCCAAGTGAAAACTACATCTCAGAACAGACCGACAGCGTAGACCCGCAAAAAATTCACCTGATGCGCGAAAGCATGCGCGCCCAAATCGCGCTCGAATTGACCGATGACTGGGTCTGGGCCTATACCCATCACAAAACAACAGGCGAATATTCACCCGATGCAGTCAGCAGCGGTCGCCGGGCCTTGCGCGGCCTAGCATTGAATTATCTGTGTCTTGCCGGTCACTTGCAAAATCAAGACCAATGGGCGCAGATGGCTTTGAACGACTTCAAACAATCTCAGAATATGACCGAACGTATGCATGCATTGCAGGCACTGGTCGCTGTTCATCATCCCTTGGCTGAAGAGGCCTTAGCGCTTTTTTACCAGCAGTTCCGCAAAGAAGACCTGGTGTTGGACAAGTGGTTTGCCGTGCAGGCATCGGCGTCTGACTACGAAGGCCATGTGTTGTCGCGTGTACGCCAGTTGATGCAGCACCCGGATTTTCAAATCCGCAACCCTAACCGGGCGCGCAGCCTGATTGCCAGCTATTGCAGTAACCCCGCGGCTTTTCACCGTACTGATGCATCCGGCTATGTGTTCTGGAGCGAGCGGGTGCTGGAGTTGGACGGATTCAATCCGCAAGTGGCTGCGCGCTTGGCGCGCGCCATGGATCGCTGGCGCAAACTGGTCGAACCCTACCGCAGTGCCGCGCACGAAGCCCTACGCCGCGTGTCAGCCAAAGATGATTTGAGCGCAGATGTGCGTGAAGTGATTGACGCTGCTTTGGAGGACTGAACTGTGGCTACTTCTCTCTCCCGCTATCTGGTTGAACAGCAACGCGCCAAACATCACATACCACCAGAACTGCGTTTGCTGCTGGAAGTCGTAGCGCGCGCCTGCAAAGGGATCAGCCATGCGGTTAACAAAGGCGCATTGGGCGGCGTGCTGGGATCAGCGCAAAGTGAAAACGTGCAAGGCGAAGTGCAGAAAAAGCTGGACATCATCGCCAATGAGGTATTGATTGAAGCCAACGAATGGGGAGGTCATCTCGCAGCCATGGCGTCGGAGGAAATGGACAGTATTTATGTGGTGCCCAATCGTTATCCGCAAGGCGAGTACCTGTTACTGTTTGATCCGCTGGACGGCTCCAGCAATATCGATGTGAATGTCAGCATAGGCACCATCTTCAGTGTGCTGAAAAAACCTGAATCGGCCGAGAAAGTCAGCGAAGCCGATTTTCTGCAAGCAGGACAAGCGCAAGTGGCTGCTGGTTATTGCGTTTATGGACCGCAAACCACGCTGGTACTCACGGTTGGCGACGGCGTGGCCATGTTCACACTGGACCGCGAGCAAGGTTCTTTTGTGCTGACCGAAGAAAATGTACGCATTCCCGAAGACACTCGTGAATTTGCCATCAACATGAGCAATATGCGGCATTGGGACAAACCTGTGACTGATTACATTACTGAATGCCTGGCAGGTAAAGACGGGCCGCGCGGCAAAGATTTCAATATGCGCTGGGTAGCAAGCATGGTGGCCGATGTGCACCGCATACTTACACGCGGCGGGATTTTCATGTATCCCTGGGACAAGCGCGATCCCGACAAACCAGGCAAACTGCGATTAATGTACGAAGCCAACCCCATGAGTTGGTTGATTGAACAAGCAGGCGGCATGGCCACCAACGGACGCGAACGCATTTTGGACATACAACCTACGCAATTACACCAGCGTGTCAGCGTCTGCCTGGGCTCCAAAAACGAAGTGGCCCGCTTCACAGCCATGCACCAGAGTGAAGCTTGAATTACTCTTAATGTTTTTCTAAACGCCGGTGTAGCTCAGCCGGTAGAGCCGCATATTCGAGAAATTTTATTAGCCGTTATTGTTCCAGCTATTTGAAAATCACTTATTAAGAATAGCACCGAGTGAATCATGTAGGTATTGATACAACATGAGAGAGCCCTGCACAGATAAATGGGTAATGTCATAGTAAAGACCGACCCCATTTTTCACTCCAAAACATTTTGAATCTTGACAATAAATATCCTCAGGATTGACATAAACGATATCTCCGCATGAACTTTGAACATCAGCCAATACAGTATTTAATTGATTGTTGACAATTGATGATGGGTTCTGGTCAAAATCAACATTATTTATGGCGACACCTGATTTTAATTCTCTATTAAACCAATAAATCGGTATATCCCAAGGAGGTATTGGCACTTGACCAATCACAACAGGTTGAATACCATTTTTCTTTAAAAAACAAAATTCGGAAAGCATTTCGTTTTTCAAAATCCCGAAATCATACCTTCCCCAATTCGCATGAAAAATAACAATCTTCAGTGTTGATAAATTTGAATTTATAAATTTTTGAGTATTTTCACCAAGCACTTGACAATGCTCAAATGCTTTTATTTCTTTAGAATAAGCACTCTTAGGAACCGGGGCACAACCAGCAGCACTAGATACAACACCGCTTTTATTAAAATCAAATAAAACTTTATCTACTACGGGCTGAAGGGAATCCGCATGAGAATCACCCCATAAAAGCACCTCTACTGCGCGTTCTTTAGCTGTTCCGATTTTACAAAATACGGGATTAAAATTATTATTTTTTGCTTCTTTTGCTTCTAGAAAGCACTCTTTCCTTCTGGGATTGATATTTTGAATCGCAATCTCAGCTGATTTTAAATGTTCAGGCAACCGGTTGTAATTAGCGTTACTAGTAAAGCCAATAAAAACACAAGCTACAAATAAAACAAGAAAGCATAACCAAAATATCAGTAAACTTGAATTGTTTTTAAATATCTGCCTTTTCTTTACAGGCAATTCAATGAGATAGTATGAGACTGTAGAAAGTAAAAATGATACCGCCAATATTGTTAATTTATTAAGAATAGTCAGATCATTTTCTATATAATAATTAACAATAAAAACATAAGCAACCCAATGCCACAAATACAAAGAGTATGAAATATAACCGACAAATTGAATTACATTCAGGTTGAGAATTTTATTAATTAAACTTCTTTCGTTGCTTTTATTTAAAAATAAAAACACACACAACAAAACCGGAAAAATTGAATAAAAATTAGGGTATGTAGTTTTATCAATCATTGTAAAACTGTATACCAATAAAGCAAATAAAATTAAATCGATTAATGCAACTACAAAAATAGAGTTGTTTTTATTTCTTTCAAGTAATCTATAAGAAAATAAACCTCCTGCTAAAAACTCCCAAACTCTTGAAGAAAAACAATAATATATCGAATCATTACTGACATAAAAATTCCATAAAGCCAGCATGAAAAAAAGTAATACGGATAATAATAATAGCCAATAAATTTTTTGAAGCTCCGGCTTGAATCTATGCTTCACCAACAACAAACTGAAGGAGTAAGTGATATAAAACTGAAACTCTATTGAAAGCGACCAAGTATGAACTAAAGGAATTGTGCTTATATTTTTTGCGAAATAATCCGACTCTGATGCGAAAAAATTATTGGACGTAAACAGTAATGATGCAACAATACTTTTACAAAAATTAATATACTCAGGATATGGCAGTTTATTAAAAAATAAAAAGAAACTAATAAATATAAGAACAGCTAAACCAGGCAGTACTCTTCTAAGTCTGTTGATAATAAATTCTTTATATTCAGCAAAAAATGAAATATTTGATTCTTTTGTGAGAATCTTTGTCATCAAATAACCAGATAAAAAGAAGAATATATCTACACCAACAAAACCAGAATTGAATTCGAATAATTGATAATGAAAAAATATGACGGACATTACGGCCAATGCCCGAATACCATTTAAATTTTTCTCAAAAACCATTTGTATTTAGTTTAAATTTGAAAATTGCATATTGCTATAAAAAATTTATTTTCAATTATAACTATGCTTACTGACTATGCTGATATACAACCTGAAATAATTTTTTACCTTATTAAATTATTTATCTGAATTCTTTATGGACGCGGATGTGAAATCAACTATTTTCAACAATTCTGAACCCGTGGAATGCTTGTATAGTTAAACTGTGATGTTATTTTTCAAGATCTAAGCGATGAGAAGGTCGGTCGTTCGACTTATCTCTGCCGCACCCTCAGAAAGTAGTCATGGCCAGTAAACCCAGTGAACTCATACACGCCATGGTTTTGCGTGAAATGCAAGACGGAGTTATACGCGACGGCTTATGGGCTCAGGCCATGGTCGAAGCCAAATCCGACAAAGTCAAAGCAAAGTCTATTTATATAAGTCTGCGTGCTGCTGCTATGCAGCAAGATACCAAAATGTTGCTTGTTCGCCAGATTCAACAAGCCATGAAAAGCGATGAAGTCAAGCGCAAAGACTTCATTTCTGCCAGTGATATAAAAAAACCGCGCTGATCAAGCGCCGAGTTTTTTCAGCCTGCCGGGCTCGACAATTTCTATCCAATAGCCGTCGGGGTCTTTGATGAAAGCCACGTCTTTCATCTTACCTTGGTCGGGGCGCTTCACATAAGCCACCTGGTTGTCATCAAACCATTGAACAGCAGCATCCAAGTCGGGCACTGAAAAACAAATATGCCCAAATCCTTGGGGTTGCGCGTTGCCATCGTGGTATTTGAATTCGGGCTTGGTTTCTGTGCCCCAGTTGTGGGTCAACTCCAATATGCCGGATTGAGAAAACGTCCATGCAGTACGCTCATTCTGATCCTCGGGCGCATGGCTGGCAGATTCAGCGACGGCCAAAAAATACAAGCTGAATGACATTTCGGGAAAATCGAGCTTACGCAGCAAACGCATGCCCATGATGCGGGAATAAAAATCCAAAGATACTGCCGGGTCTTTGACACGCAACATGGCGTGATTCAAAACAAAACCACGGGATGCGGTCGCCGGATGTTCGCAGACACCGGGCTGCATTTCAGAATTGAAGCTCATAAAAAATTCAGGTTTTGACGGCAGCCAGCGCTTTGGGGTTGGTTCTGCCTGCGGATTTATCGTGTGTTCCGTTTAATGCCATGGGCAATACTTCAGGAATGAATTCTGTTTCAAACACTGGCTGGTATTTTTTTTCCATGGTGATCAAACAGCGGCGCAAGTAGCGCAAACTTGTGATGCGTAAAAACGAGGCGAAGTTAGGAACTTCGCCCCGGTGCTGCAAGATTTCATCGTGAAGCTGGCAAATGAGGGCATTGGTGGTACAGCCCTCGTCTTCGGCCATTTCAGCCAATACATCCCACACCATATTTTCCAGCCGGATGCTAGTGAGCATGCCGCGAATGCGAACCGAGCGTGTACGCTGTTCGTACTGTATCGGGTCAGCTTTCACGAAATATTCACACATATTAATAGCTCCTGCGCTGGAAATTTCAGTGTATCAAATGGCCCGTTCGGTCATTTGTTTGGCGATGTAGTCAGCTTGACGAATGGCCAGCGACACAATGGTCAAAGTGGGGTTTTCAGCACCACCGGTGGTGAACTGGCTGCCGTCACTGATGAACAGATTAGCGATGTCATGGGTTTGGCCCCATTTATTCGCCACACCGTCGCGCGCATTGGCGCTCAGGCGGCAGCTACCCAAGTTGTGTGTGGATGGGTATGGCGGTGTGCGGTAGGTTTTGATGGCACCGGCCGCTTGGTAAATGCGCTCACCTTGGGTGAACGCATGGTTGCGCATGACGATGTCGTTTTCATGGTCATCGAAATGCACGTTGGCCACCGGGCTGCCCCACTTGTCTTTGACGTTCTGGTTCAAGGTGATGCGGTTGGTTTCACGCGGCATGTCTTCGCCGACCAGCCACATACCAGCCAGGTTGGTGTAGTTGTCCATCCACCAAGCGTAGTCAGCACCCCAAGCACCCGGGTCCAGGAACGCAGGCATGAATGCCAGACCCAAAGACAAGGTTTCCATCTCGTAGCCGCCGACAAATCCGCGACGCGGGTTGAAAGCGGATTCATCACGAATAATGCCGGCCATGGTGGTGCCACGGTACATGTGAACCGGGTCTTTGAAAGCAGCGTAAATGGATCCGGTCATGTGACGCATGTAGTTTCGACCGACTTGGCCGGAGGAATTTGCCAGGCCATCTTTGAACATATTCGATGCAGACAACAACAGCAAACGAGGTGTTTCAATAGAGTTACCTGCGACGCAAACCACACGGGCTTTTTGACGTTGCTCTTTGCCATCTTTGTCAAAGTACACAACACCGGAGACCAAGCCTTTTTCGTTGTGCTCGATACGGACCACGTGCGATTCGGGACGAAGGTCGAGGTTTCCAGTGGCTTCGGCTTTCGGAATCTCGGTGTAGAGCGTTGACCATTTAGCGCCGCTCTTACACCCTTGGAAACAAAAACCCAATTGCATGCAACGACCGCGTCCATCGCGAGGTTGGCTATTGATGGCCATGTTGCCTGTGTGCACTTCCTTGTAGCCCAGTTTCTTAGCACCGGCGTACATGACTTTGAAGTTGTTGTTGCCGGGCAAACCGGGAATACCGTTGGTGCGGGTCACACCCATTTTGTTCTCAGCTTTTGCGTAGTAGGGCTCGAGCTCAGACAAAGTGATGGGCCAGTCCAGCAGGTTTGCACCTTTAACATCTCCATACACTGTTTTGGCACGGAACTCATGCTCTTGAAAACGCAACGAAGCGCCGGCCCAGTGCGTGGTGGAACCGCCCACTGTTTTGCAAATCCAGGCAGGCAAACCTGAAAAGTCTTTGGCGACACGCCATGTACCGGAAGTGGTGCGCGGGTCCAGCCATGCCAGTTGACCAAATGATTTCCATTCGTCGTTGACAAATGACTGCGGTGATTGGCGAGCACCCGCCTCCAAAACCACCACTTTGATGCCTTTTTGGCAGAGCTCGTTGGCCAATGTGCCGCCGCCTGCACCGGAACCGATGATGACAACCACTGAGTCGTCGTTAAATGCAATAGAAGCCATGATATGTATCTCCTGAAAATGTTTTTCTGAACGGAATCAACCCAGGTAAGGGGCGGGACTGGCTTCTTTGGAAGGTGCAGGTAACCACTTGAGGTCTTGGAAACCGCGTGTGATGTATCCACCTTTTTCCCAAGCAGAACCGGGGTAGCCGAATGCGGCAAACGCCATGTCGTTGTTGTAGAGAGAGGTCACACACTGGCCGCGAACCGTGCCAAAAAATGTGGAACCTTCCAAGCCTTTGACGATGGCGAGTTTTTTGTCTGCCTTGGCTTTGGCAAAGTTGCCGCCAGCCAAACTGTTGAGGTTGGCTACACCGTCTTTCAGCAACTTTGCACTGTCAGCGCTGCCAGATGCCGCTCCATCTAAGTCTTTAGCCAAGATCGCGTAAACAGCATCGGGTAATTTTTTGTGCGGATAGAGTACGCGTCCCATGGCCATCAAGGTTTCACCTTCGGCCTGTGTCAGGGTTTTTAACTCAACGGCCCAGACAGTAGATGGTGCCAAACCCGCCAGCACAGAGCCTGCTGCCAAGGTGCCCATCAAAATCCCTGAACCTTTCAAGAATTCCCGGCGGGCCAAGGGCAGGTTTTGTTTGGGCACAATGCCACTTTCCTCGCAATCGCTGAACTCTGAAGCAATATTCGCTATGGGAATGGTTCGCATGTTTTTGTCTCCTGTTGAAGAATGAATATCCATATTCAGTATTTCACTAAGGTTTCAAAATCGGGTGGTATCACGCTAAACACAAGGAAAACCCTGATCAAAAGAAAACAAAACTTTTTTTGTCGGGGATTTACCCTTGATCCGATAGCACAGACCGGCATTTACAGACAAAATAAGGGTGAGCTGCTTTATGCATATTTTTGTTTGGGCTCATTTGTCCCTTGGAGGGAACACCATGACTAACAGCTTGACCAGCTTTTTGCCTGGAAGGTATAAAAGTTCACTAAAGGGCATATCTCACCTGGTGTTATCTGCATTTGAGTCCGGCGCCTCCAAGCAATCGAGGCCTCAGTTAAACGACGGTTTGGATACCTCCTCCAAAGACAATTGCCAGAAATCACTGTTGTCAGTGATCGAGTCGCAAATCATTCCGCAACTGATGCAAGCCCACCCTGACGGCATGCCTTTGACGGGTCTTGACAGCGGTTCGGATCAACAATTCAGTGACGCTGAAGTCGCCGATTTTTCCCACATTTGCCTGAGCAACCATGCTGATCAGGCTTTGCAATACATCAAAGCTTTACGGGACGAAGGCGCGAGCATTGAATCCTTGTTTCTCAACCTGATTGCCCCGGCCGCACGCTGGCTGGGTAGACAGTGGGAGGAGGACAAAATGGATTTCACAGCGGTGACACACGGCCTGATGTGCATGCACCAGTTGACGCGAAGTCTGGGCTATACCAACCCCGATTCCCCTCAAGCCGGCAGCGACATCAAGCGCAT
This sequence comes from Comamonadaceae bacterium, assembly GCA_947456305.1. Lineage (GTDB taxonomy): Bacteria > Pseudomonadota > Gammaproteobacteria > Burkholderiales > Burkholderiaceae_C > Limnohabitans. The sequence goes on from CANGPN010000004.1 coordinate 158,358, forward strand.
CATGTTGGCCTGTGCCCCCGGCTCTATGCATATTTTGGGATTAGCCATGGTGGCGGAATTTTTTCGCGCCAAAGGCTGGCAGGTGGTGGTTGAAATCGCCACTACAGAGAATGCCCTGTTCAACACGCTCAAACGCGAATGGTTTGACATGATCGGTTTATCCGTCGGCTTGGTCGAGCAACTGCCTGAATTGCCTCAACTGATAGCCAGATTGAAATCCCATGCCCTCAACCCGGATACGCTGGTGATTTTGGGCGGGCCAGCACTGCTGCTGGCGCCGGAACTGGCTGATCAAGCAGGCGCCGATGGCTATTCAGTGCGAGCCCCCGAAGCAGTGGAGTTGGCGGATAAACTGCTAGAGTCACGATAAAGCATTAATCCCCCGCTTCTCTGATTGTCAGTTTCAACAAGGGGCGAAACCGCGATAATTTCCACTATGTCAAAACCAACGCCGCCCATAATCCGCAGCACCAAGGCTTTTTCGGTGGAGATACCCGAAGGCTCAAACAGTGCCAAGGCACGGCGCAGCGACGTTGTTGGGAGCGATGACCTCGATATTCAACGCAAACCCACACATTTCCATGAAGCCGGCGCAGATGCCGGCTCAGATGATGGCATTCATGCCGGCGTAGATGCCAAAGACCGTTTAGCTTATTCGGCTTCGCTGGAAGAGGCAGCCAGTCGGCATCAAGAAGAAGCCTCCAATGCGGCTAAAGACCAGCTAATAAGTGATTTGCACACAAATCCAGAAGATAACGTCCAATCTTTAGAAAGCAGCGCGAACGCTGACAACTTAGCGCATTTACCCGCTACAGATAATCAGGCCGGCAATATCCAACCCTTGCCAGATGAAGATCTTCGCGACCGCTTTGCACAGTCTGCGGGTAGTGCAATCAAAGACACACGACCACCCGGACTGAGCTCAAACAATGCTTTGGCCGACCGCTTCGGACACGAAGCTAACAGCAGCTTGCAAGACCGCTCAGCAGGCATGGACCAACAGGCCCTCAAGGACAGGCTGTCCGGAGCAACCAGCCTCGAACCCGGAGCAAATCGCCAAGGCCTTGCCGGTGACAACTCTTATCAAGCTGACAATGTCGGCCTGGCTGGTCAAGCCTTGAAAGACAACCTGCAAGGCGTGGCGAACGAAGCTCTCAAAGACAAGCAGCAAAGGCTTGAGGATGAAGCCTTGAAAGACAACCTGCAAGGCGTGGCGAACGAAGCTCTCAAAGATAACCAGCAAAGGCTTAAGGATGAAGCCTTGAAAGACAACCTGCAAGGCGTGGCGAACGAAGCTCTCAAAGATAACCAGCAAGGGCTAGAGGATGAAGCCTTGAAAGACAAGCTGCAAGGCGTGGCGAACGAAGCTCTCAAAGACAACCAGCAAGGGCTAGAGGATGAAGCCTTAAAAGACAACCTGCAAGTTGTGGCGAACGAAGCCCTCAAAGACAACCAGCAAGGCTTGGCTGACGATACCTTCAAAGATAACCACCAGCCGCTTGCCGATTCGGGTGTTGCTGCTCGCAAGGACACGCAAGACAAAGAACACGTGCAAGACCACTTTGTCAATCTGCCGCAAACCCAGCGCAGTCTGGCCCCCGGCCCGTCACCTTCGCATTCAAGCGCAGCGGTACCCTCCGGCACGCAATCAACTACAGCAGTAACCCGCCGTGTTGGCGCTTCTCCTACGGACGCTGCGGCACATGCCTCGCCGTCGACTCACGCACCGCATGCCGCAATGAGCAAAGCAGAACACGCCAAACGCATAGAAGAGTTCCACGGCCGTGTAGAAGCCATCCGCAAATCTGTGAGCGGCATCAACCACCTGCTGGACGATTTACAAGACAAGCATTGATCAATAAGCGACCGCTTGTACTCAGCCGTCTTCGTCTTGCGATTTCTCGTGGCTGATCGAGGCAAGTACTTTGTCTATCCGCCGCCCATCCAGATCGATCACCTCTAAACGCCAGCCCATGGCTTGCACAGCTTCACCTTCTCTGGGCAGATTGCCGGTCAACAGCATGATCAAACCGGCCAAGGTGTTGTATAAACCTTTATCCTCCTGCGGCAAGCTCTCCAAGGCCAGGCGTGATTTCAGTTCCTGCACCGGCATGAGCCCGTCCAACAGCCAACTGCCATCCTCGCGCTGAACCGCCCATGCCTCTTGAGGTGAAGCGGTTTGAACCAACTCGCCGGTAATGGCCTCCAGCAAATCTCGCGGTGTCATCAACCCTTGGACCACGCCGTATTCATCGACCACCAGCACCATGCGTCCGCTGGTTGCAACTGATGCAGCTGCATTGCCTGAATGGGGACGTCGGAACTGTTCCAATAAATCCAAGCCGGTCAAAGTCTCCGGGACAAATGCCGCCGGCTGCGCCCAGGTGTCCAGGGTTTGCTCGCTGGATGCATTCACCAGCAACGCGGCCATGCTGATCACGCCCACCACCTCGTCAAGTCCGTTGCGGCACAGCGGATACCAGGAATGGGCTGCATGGGCATTGACATGCGCTAAACCTTGCTCCATGCGCCAACTGCTGTCCAACCAGACGATGTCAGTGCGCGGCACCATCAAAGAGGCCAGATTGCGTTCATCCAGATGAAACACGTTCTTCACCATTTGGTGCTCGTGCTGTTCGATCAATCCGGCATCAACGCCTTCCACCAGACTGGCGCTGATTTCTTCTTCAGTGACCTGCCTGACCTTGTTCAAATCTATGCCTAGCAAACGCAATACCCCTGCAGTACTCGCCGACATAGCCTTCACCAGCGGTCGCGCCAGCAAAGAGAGTGTCAACATGAAAGGGGCGGTCAATCGCGCCGCAGTTTCCGGATAAATCTGACCTATGCGCTTAGGTACCAACTCGCCGAACAATATCGTATTGAGCGTGACCAAGGTCACCACCAGGGTGGTCGCCAACACGGAAGCCAGTACCTGCGCAATACCCATTTGAACAAACCACCCGGCCACATCCTTGCTGAATGCCGCCTCGCCAATGATGCCGTTCAACACACCCAGCGTGGTAACACCTATTTGTATGGTCGATAAGAACTCGGTAGGCCGCAGTTGCAAATCTAGCGCAGCCTGGGCGCCTGCCATTTTTTGTTCCGCCTGTAAGGAGAGCAATGCTTTGCGGCTCGACGCCAATGCCATTTCCGACATGGCAAACAAACCATTGACCACGGTTAAAAAAACTATCAGCAACACATCCATAAATCTTCGACAGCCCCAGTGACACCTGCAACATACTTATAAGACAATCATGCCATGGCAATGTACCTGATCGGCGATGTGCAAGGTTGTGACCAGGCCTTACAACGCCTGCTAGACAAAATCCAATTCTCGCCCAGCCGTGACACCTTGTACCTGCTCGGCGACTTGGTCAATCGGGGGCCGGATAACACCGCTGTGTTGCGGCGGTTAGAAAAACTGGGGAACAGCGCTCGCTGCCTGCTCGGCAACCACGATTTACATCTGCTGGCCATGCACCTCGGACTGTCCAGGCCCAAGCCCGGCGACACCGTGGATGACGTGCTGCAAGCATCTGACCGCCAACAAATGATCGACTGGTTGCGTCACCAATCGCTGGCTATGTTTGAAGCAGATATTTTGATGGTGCATGCGGGGGTGTTACCGCAATGGACTGTGCATCAAACCATGGTGCTTGCTGCAGAAGTAGAAAGTGTGTTGCAAAGCCATGCGTGGCCTGAATTCATGAAGCATATGTATGGCAACCAGCCCGATCGTTGGGACAACAATTTGAGCGGCCACGAGAGATTACGCGTGATCGTCAATGGCTTGACCCGGTTGCGCTTTTGTACAGCGCAAGGCGATATGGAATTTGCACACCATGGCGATGTGAATGCTGCGCCACCGGGTTATATGCCGTGGTTTGATGTGCCCGGGCGACAATCCCGCGATACCACTGTGGCATTCGGCCATTGGTCATCGCTTTCTGCTTTAGACCGTGATGATGTGATCGAACTTGACACCGGTTGTGTGTGGGGGCGATGTTTGAGCGCGTTGAAATTAGACCCGCTCAGCGGTGCGCGTGAAAAAATACATGTCAGTTGCAGCGGGACTGCATTGCCCGCTTAACCCGGTTCTGTCGTTTTAAACAAAGCAGCGACATTGCGCTTAGGTTTGATGTTCGGCGAAATACTGCGACTGTTGGAAAGCGCTTGCTCAGGCGAAGCAGCCGTATTCACTGGTTCGGCACTGGCCTCGTAAGGCCTATCAAAAAACGGATCGTGCACTTTAGGCGGCGGCACAAACCGGCTGCGTGAAGCGGGTTTTTCGCTGCTACTGTCTTCGTCATCCCAATGACGGCGGCCGTTATTGATGCGGCCTGCTGGACGGTCATCTTCAAAATCGAAACCCAGCAATTCAATTTTTTGCTTGGTCAATTTTTCAATGTCGGTGACCAATCGCACATCGTTGGGTGAAGCGAAACTGACGGCCAAACCTTCGGCCCCTGCGCGGCCAGTGCGGCCGATGCGGTGAATGTAATCTTCGGCGTTATAGGGAATGTCAAAGTTAAACACCGCAGGCACGTCTTTGATGTCAAGTCCGCGTGCCGCCACATCGGTACAGACCAATAAATCGACCTCACCTTTTTTAAACGCTTCTAAAGCCTTCAAACGCTCGTCCTGGCTTTTGTCGCCGTGCAATGCGGTGGTTTTCAAACCGTCACGCTCTAACGAACGCGCTAACCGCGCGCAACCGAGTTTGCTGTTGACGAAAACAAAGGCTTGCGAGATGCCGCGTTGTTTAACGATTTGTTTCAGCGCACGCCGCTTGTCGTCATCGGGCAGGTTGTAAAACAACTGTGTGACGGTCGAGGCTGTCTGATTGGGACGAGCGACTTCAATGGTGACCGGGTTTTGCAAATAACTGGCTGCCAGTCGCTTGATTTCAGGTGAGAACGTGGCCGAGAACAACAATGTGGTGCGTTGCTTGGGCAAATAGCTGAGGATGCGTTGTAAGTCCGGAAGAAAGCCAATGTCCAGCATGCGGTCGGCTTCGTCCAGCACAACGTACTCCACTTGGTTGAGCACAGCGGTTTTGGCTTCAATATGGTCCAGCAATCGACCGGGCGTGGCCACCAACACCTCCACCCCTTTTTTCAATTCGGCTGTTTGGGGTTTCATGTCCATGCCGCCAAACACCACCGCACTGCGTAATTGCGTGTATTTCGCGTACATCTTGACTTGCTGGGCAACTTGGTCTGCCAACTCTCGTGTGGGCAACAGCACCAGCGCGCGCACCGGATGGCGCGCAGGCGATGTCGAACTGTTTTCATGCTTGAGCATGCGTTGCAATAAGGGGAGCGAGAAAGCTGCGGTTTTGCCGGTGCCGGTCTGGGCCGCCCCCATCACATCCTGCCCGGATAACACCACCGGAATGGCCTGCGCCTGTATCGGCGTCATTGATTCGTATCCCATTTCGGCGACAGCTTTCGCCAGATTGGGTGCCAACTGCAGTTGCGAGAATGAATTCATAGTTGGTACGTATTGTCGCACCATGCGCCCGCAGACTTGAAAACCCTCAAAACAGCGTTTTCACGCCTTGGGCAAAGTGACACCCACTTGTCCCTGGTACTTGCCGCCACGGTCTTTGTAACTGGTTTCGCAGACCTCGTCGCTTTCAAAAAACAGCACTTGCGCACAACCTTCACCAGCGTAAATTTTGGCGGGTAACGGAGTGGTGTTGGAAAACTCCAGGGTCACATAGCCTTCCCATTCGGGTTCGAATGGCGTGACATTGACGATGATGCCGCAGCGCGCATAGGTGCTTTTGCCCAGACAAATGGTCAGCACATTGCGCGGGATACGGAAATATTCCATGGTGCGCGCCAGTGCAAAACTGTTAGGCGGGATGATGCACACATCAGAGTGCATATCGACAAAACTTTTTTCATCAAAGTTTTTCGGGTCGACCACGGTACTGTAAATATTTGTGAAGACCTTGAACTCAGGCGCGCATCGTATGTCATAGCCATAGCTACTGGTGCCGTAACTGACAATTTTTTCACCCGCAGCATTCACCCGGATTTGACCGGGCTCAAACGGCTCGATCATGCCGTGCTCTTCGGCCATGCGGCGTATCCATTTATCGCTTTTGATACTCATCAGACTGCCTTTTTCTTGGTTGATTGATTGTAGTTTGGCAGTCCAGCAAGCTGCTCAGGGCAAGGAACCGACCACGCCGCGCACCAGAAAATGCATTTTCAATATTTGCTCGTCGGTCATGGTTTGACCACGGGCCAGCACCACGCCGTCCTGATTGTCAAACACCGGACCGGTGAAAGGCTGCAAACTGCCTTTGCCTATGGCGCGTTGCAGGCGCAATACCTCGGTTTGCACGCGCTTGGGCAAGCGCGGGCCAAAGCCTTCGACCTTAATCATGCCTTCGCGCACCCCCCCCCAGGTTTGCGAGCTTTGCCAGCTACCGTTGATGACAGCCGCAGCACGCTGGCTGTAATAGTCGCCCCACAAATGAGTGATAGTCAGCAATTGCGCCTGCGGCGCCACATGTCGCATGTCCGAGTGGTATGCAACTGCCATTTTTCCGCGCTCCTGCGCCGCTATCATCACCGCGTCTGACCCCGTGTGGAACGCCAGCACATCGGCCTTCTGGTTCATCAAGGTCATGGCAGCTTCGCGCTCACGCGCCGGGTCAAACCAGGCGTTAAGCCAGATCAGCTTGACCTGCGCCTGCGGGTTGACTGACTGCATGCCCAGCGTGAATGCGTTGATACCTTGGATCACCTCGGGAATAGGGAAACCAGCCACATAGCCGGCGATACCGGTTTTGCTGACACGACCGGCCGCGATACCCGCCAGAAACCGGCCCTCGTAATAACGCGCATTGGCAGTGGCCACATTAGCCGCGGTTTTGTAACCGGTGATGGATTCGAATTTGACCTCTGGAAATTCAGCCGCGACTTTCATGGTCGGTTCCATGTAACCAAAGCTGGGCGTGAATATCAGGCCGTAACCTTGCCGCGCCATGTCGCGGATGACGCGTTCAGCATCAGCGCCTTCAGACACGTTATCGACAAAACCGGTTTGCACCTGCAAACCTTGTTTTTGCATGGCTTGCTCCAAGGCCAGGCGACCCAACTCGTGCTGATGCACCCAGCCTGAAGGCAACCGGGGCGTGACATACACAAAGCCGACTTTGAGCGGCGTTTTTGACGGCCCGGCGGTTTGCGCCAAGGTGGAAGTGAAAAACAAAGCGAACGAACACAGCGCTGCGATGAGGTTTTTGTACATGGTGTTCCTCTACATGTCCCTTTGCAGGGTGAAAATCTGATGCGATCAAGCGATCAGGGCAAATAAAAAGCGCCGTGAAGCGCGATTTTGAAACCGAGTTTGGAATGTGTAATTCAGTTGCCTGCACAATGTCAGGAGAAGTACTATAACTATTTCTCAATAGCTGCCAAGCTTGAGTCAAGCCAACAATGCAAACTTCTGCCTCCCAAATGTCTCATTCAACGGTGCTGATCTCTCATGCGTAAAGTCATTTGTTTAATTTTTTTAATTTATTGCTGCAATTTATATGCTGAAAACAAAACAGTCTTGGTTGGCGCAGGTAAAGCAACATGCCGACAGTTTTTGGAATCCATTCAAAATGGAAATCTTGACGAAGAAAATCCAACGCGGATAGCATTTGTCAGTTGGGCACAGGGCTATGTTTCCGGCAGAAATAAACAGCTCGAGCACTTCGATTACAAAATGAAATTGATTCCAGGCGAACAAGAGTACTTAAATATTTTGGTTTACGGTTGCAAAAAAGCTCAGACTCAAAATAACGAAGAGATACTGCTGTCATCTATGCTTGATCAGCTTTTTTCTGATGTCTTCGGCAAAAATTTAACGAAAAAACAATGACTGCAACCCCGCTTGCATTGTTTTAAAAACTACTCGATCTGCTAGTAATAAATTTTTAAAAAACACATTCGCCTTCAATATGAAAAAACTTATTTTTATCTTCTTAATCAGTTCTAATTTGGCTTTTGCAAGCAATTGGGTATCCATTTGGAAGCGCGATTATTTAGAGTATTTTCTTGATACAGACAACGTCAGAAAAGACGGTGCCATCGTTGAAGCATGGACCAAAACCAATCCCCACTTGAATAATGCCGGGGAAACCATCACTTCGGTTGATTTTTGGAGGATAGATTGCAACAACTACACGTCCAAATTTTATTCTGTGACTGTTAAAGATAATATTGAAATTGCTACTTTTTCATCTAATGGCAATATTTTGATTTCAGACACCGGTATTGCCTTTCAAATCTATAAAAGGTTTTGTCAGTGAGATTTTTTGGCAACCTTCAATTGAAGCAAATTCGCGTAGATTAATCGATTCGATCTAGTCGCCAATGAAAAACGCCCCTTTCGGGGCGTTTTCAACCAAATGGCGGAGTGGACGTCCTACGCATCCACATCCAGCAGACTCCATTAAGCTCGGTTAAACCCATATGAATAAAGGAAAATTGACTAAATAGGCTCTTGCAAGCTCCAACAAAATCTAGCACAATCCAGTACATATTGGAGGGTAAATA
>CANGPN010000005.1 GCA_947456305.1 Comamonadaceae bacterium
GCGCGGTGAACTTTGCGTTCAGCAGGGGTCAGTTGGATAGCAGGCATACGGGTATTATCTTCCTACACAGAGGGTGTTGAATTGAAAGTCAAAACGCAGAGCAAAAAAGTGAACAAGTCATGGTTGAACGACCATGTCAACGACCCTTATGTGAAGATGGCAAAAAAGGACGGCTACCGGGCGCGGGCCGCTTACAAACTCAAAGAAATCGATGAAACCCTGGGCTTGTTCAAGCCCGGCATGGTCGTTGTTGATCTGGGCAGCGCGCCCGGCGCCTGGAGCCAGTACCTCAGACGTTGTATGGCTCCAGAGGGTGCAGCCGCAGGCAAGCTGGACGCCACGCTGATTGCGCTGGATTTGCTGCCCATGGAGCCGATCGAAGGCGTGCATTTTCTGCAAGGTGATTTCAGAGAACCCGAGGTATTGGAGCAGTTGAGCCACCACCTGGATGGAAGAATAGTCGACGTGGTTGTCTCGGACATGGCGCCGAATTTGTCTGGCGTCGAATCAGCAGACGCCGCGCGCATGGCGCATCTGGTGGAATTGGCAGTGGAATTTTGTCAGGCGCACATGAAAAAAGAAGGTGCTTTGGTAGTGAAAGTTTTCCACGGTAGCGGTTACAGCCAACTGGTCAAACATTTCAAGGAGACCTTTAAAGAGGTCAAGCCTTTCAAGCCCAAAGCCAGTCGTGACAAATCGGCTGAAAATTTTCTGGTCGGGATAGGCTTGAAATAGCCTCGGGCAAAAAAGCCGCGGCTTTTCTAGCAATGCTTTTGTTTTTGGAAGCTTTTTAGAAATAGTTTTTAAGCAATCATTTACTGACAGACTGCCTGCAGGTATGCCAATTCCGCACGTGGCACATGGTTCGACTCAACAGAATTCTTCATTACGCCTTGAAAAGCCTAAAATGAACGCAACCTTCTTATCGGCATCTCGCCGGTATCTCTCTAACTGGAGTTCGCTTTGAACAACCCCTGGTTTTCCAAATTGGCTGTTTGGCTGGTAATTGCATTGGTGCTTTTTACCGTGTTCAAGCAATTCGATACCCGCGGTCAGGCCGGTAACGGCTACCTGGCGTACTCCGACTTCCTCGAGGAAGTGCGCGGTAAGCGGATCAAGTCGGCCACCATACAAGAAGGACAGGGCGGTACTGAAATTATCGCCACCACCACCGACGACCGTAAAGTGCGCACCAATGCCACTTATCTGGATCGAGGGCTGGTCGGTGACCTGATCGCCAATAACGTCAAGTTCGACGTCAAGCCGCGCGAAGAAGGCTCTTTGCTGATGACTTTGCTGGTCAGTTGGGGCCCTATGCTGCTGCTGATCGGCGTATGGGTTTATTTCATGCGCCAAATGCAAGGCGGCGGCAAAGGTGGCGCTTTCAGTTTCGGCAAAAGCAAAGCCCGCATGCTGGATGAAAACAACAACACCGTCACATTTGCTGATGTGGCCGGTTGTGACGAAGCCAAAGAAGAAGTCAAAGAAGTTGTTGATTTCCTTAAAGATCCCCAAAAATTCCAAAAGCTGGGCGGACGTATTCCGCGCGGCTTGCTGCTGGTCGGCCCGCCCGGAACCGGTAAAACTTTATTGGCTAAAGGAATTGCAGGCGAAGCCAAAGTTCCCTTCTTCAGCATCTCAGGCTCAGACTTTGTCGAGATGTTCGTCGGCGTGGGCGCGGCCCGAGTGCGCGACATGTTCGAGAACGCAAAGAAAAACGCGCCTTGCATTATTTTTATCGATGAGATTGATGCAGTCGGCCGCCAGCGCGGCGCAGGCCTGGGCGGCGGTAACGACGAACGCGAACAGACCTTGAACCAGATGTTGGTCGAGATGGACGGTTTTGAGACCAACCTCGGCGTCATTGTGGTCGCAGCCACCAACCGCCCTGATATTCTGGACGCCGCCTTGTTGCGTCCCGGCCGTTTTGACCGCCAGGTTTATGTCACCCTGCCTGATATCCGTGGCCGCGAACAGATTTTGAATGTTCATATGCGCAAGATCCCTGTGGGCCAGGACGTGTCGCCCAGCGTGATTGCTCGCGGCACCCCGGGCATGAGCGGCGCCGACTTAGCCAACCTGACCAACGAAGCCGCTTTGATGGCTGCGCGCCGTAATGCGCGTGTGGTTGAAATGCAGGATTTCGAAAAAGCCAAAGACAAAATCCTTATGGGTCCTGAGCGCCGCAGCATGGTCATGCCCGAAGGTGAGCGCAAGAACACGGCATACCACGAGTCCGGCCATGCATTGATAGGCAAATTGCTGCCCAAATGCGACCCGGTGCACAAAGTCACCATCATCCCGCGCGGCCGCGCATTGGGTGTCACCATGAGCCTGCCCGAGGCCGACCGTTACAGCTATGACAGAACGTACATGTTGAGCCAGATCAGCATGTTGTTCGGCGGGCGTATCGCCGAAGAAGTGTTCATGAACCAAATGACCACTGGAGCATCCAATGACTTCGAACGCGCCACCCAGATCGCCCGCGACATGGTCATGCGCTACGGCATGTCCGAGGCCTTAGGCCCCATGGTTTATGCTGAAAATGAAGGCGAAGTGTTTTTGGGACGTTCTGTCACCAAAACCACCAACATGAGCGAATCCACCATGAAAAAAGTGGACGACGAAGTGCGCAGCATCATTGACGGACAATACAGCCTAGCGCGCCGCTTGATCGAGGAAAACGCCGACAAAATGCACGCCATGGCTAACGCGCTGCTGGAATGGGAAACCATTGACAGCGACCAGTTGGACGACATCATGGCAGGACGCCCGCCGCGTCCTCCCAAAGACTGGACACCGCGTACACCTTCTTCCGGTGACGGCTCCGGCGGTACGCCGGCGGTTCATTCCAACCCGTCACCTACCACGGCTTGATGGCAGAGAATGTGTCAGATTCAATGGGGCTTAGGCCCCATTTTGGTTTCTGGCAGACCACGCGTTTCAAACTGGTCTTGGACAAGCCTTTGGTGATGGGCATTGTCAATGTCACACCGGATTCATTTGCTTCTGATATCGGCTTGACAGCTACCCGTAACGCACTGGAACTCGCCAGCCGTTTAAGGCAAGAGGGTGCAGACATACTCGATGTGGGAGGCGAGTCCACCCGACCGGGGGCTATTCCCTTAACCTACGACGAAGAATGGCAGCGCATACAGCCTGTGCTCAAAGAACTGCTGACTTGGCATCTGCCAGTCTCAGTCGACACCTACCACCCGCAAACCATGCAACTGGCGCTGGACATGGGCGTTGACATCATCAACGACATTTGGTCGTTGCGACAGCCTGGTGCATTACAAACTGTGGCGGCGTACACATGTGGTATTTGTTTGATGCATATGCACGGCGAACCTGCCACCATGCAGATGTCTCCTATGACGGGGGATCCTGTGGATCAAGTGCTGGCATTTTTTGAAGCACGTATTGAAACCGCTTTGGGGGAAGGAATAGTTACAGACCGGTTAATCATTGACCCGGGAATAGGATTTGGTAAGACAGTTAAACAAAATTTTTTGCTGCTGCAACAACAGCCTTTGCTGCTGCGCTTGGGTTTGCCCTTGCTCGCAGGTTGGTCGCGCAAATCGTCTTTAGGTGCAGTTACAGGCTGCGAGGTCGGCGATAGGCTGATCCCCAGCGTGGCAGCAGCAGTGTTGGCTGCAGATAAAGGCGCTGGCGTACTGCGGGTGCACGATGTGGCCGACACGGTGGCTGCTTTGGCAGTCTGGCAATCTGTCAGACATGCTGACTGCCTGGCAGGATAATTAGCGTATGAAAAGACTTTATTTCGGCACCGATGGCATACGCGGCACTGTCGGGCAATCCCCGATCACGCCGGACTTTATGCTGCGTCTGGCCAACGCTGTCGGTCACCAACTCAAACAATCTGAAACCCGCCCCAGTGTTGTCATCGGCAAGGACACGCGTATATCGGGCTATATGCTGGAATCTGCGCTTGAGGCCGGATTCAATTCTGCGGGTGTAGATGTGGTTTTGTTGGGGCCTATTCCTACACCGGGCGTGGCCTATCTGACCAAGGCTTTGCGCGCCAATCTGGGCGTGGTCATCAGTGCCAGCCACAACCCGTTTGAAGACAACGGCGTGAAGTTTTTCAGTGCCTCGGGTACCAAGCTGGATGATGAATGGGAGTTGTCAGTTGAGCAACGTTTGTTGCAAGCACCTGAATGGGTGACGTCCAGCCACTTGGGCAAGGCCCGCCGCTTGGACGATGCAGTCGGGCGCTATATTGAGTTTTGCAAAAGTACATTTTCTGACCGCTTAACGCTCAAGGGTAAAAAAATCGTGGTGGATGCGGCCCACGGCGCCGCTTATCTGGCCGCTCCACAAATTTTCAAGGAATTGGGTGCTGAAGTTATCGCCATAGGTTGTGCGCCTGATGGTATGAATATTAACCGTGATGTAGGCGCGACTTCGCCCCAGGCTTTGGTTCAGGCCGTTGTGGCAGCGGGTGCTGATTTTGGTGTCGCCCTCGACGGTGATGCAGACAGATTGCAACTGGTTGACCATAACGGACGCTTATATAACGGTGACGAATTGCTTTATTTGCTGGCGCGTGAGAGGCAAATGCAAGGAATGGAATTGCCTGGTGTAGTTGGCACCTTGATGACTAACCACGGCGTGGAAACCGCGTTGAAAGCGAGCGGGATTCAACTGGTTCGAGCGGGTGTGGGTGACAGGTATGTGCTGGAAAAATTGAATGAGCACGGCTGGTTGTTAGGTGGCGAAGGCTCAGGTCATATGCTGATGCTTGACAAGCACAGCACCGGAGATGGCATCATCAGTTGTCTGCAAGTGTTACAAGCGTGTTTACGCCAACAATCTTCAATCTCAGACTTGCTGTCAGAGCTTGAATTGATGGCCCAGTGTTTGGTGAATGTCAAATTGCAAGCGGGTGTCGATTGGAAAACTCACCAAGTCTTTCAATCGGCCTGTAAGCAGGCAGAGTCTGATTTGGCGGGTAAAGGCCGGTTGTTGATCCGACCTAGTGGCACTGAACCCTTGTTGCGCATCATGGTTGAATCGCCCGACATGCAAACTTCACAGCGCCATGCTGCATTTTTAAGCGATGCCTTGAAATGAAAGTTGTTTAACCATGTCCATTAACGCACAGCCTTTAATGATTGACCGCGATGAAAGCACGCTAGCATTCAATGCAAGAGTGCTGGACATGGCGCGCCGCGCTGATATTCCCTTGCTGGAAAGATTGCGCTATTTGTGCATTGTGTCTTCCAATTTGGACGAGTTTTTTGAAGTGCGCGTGGCGTTGCATTTGCACCAGATTAGCAATGCCAACGCATCTGCGCCTTATTCCCAACTGAGTTTTGAGCGGGTTTCACGCGCCGCTCACATACTGGTCAATCAGCAATACCGATTGTTCAACGAAGAATTGATGCCTGTTTTGCAGCAACACGGCATACGTTTGATCACTCATGAAGAAAGAAACGCAGCCCAGCACAAATGGGTCAAGCAATACTTTGACCGCGAAGTCCGTCCTTTGCTGACACCGGTGAGTTTGGATCCGGCCCACCCTTTTCCAATGGTGGCCAACAAATCTTTGAATTTCATTGTCCGGCTCACCGGTAAAGATGCATTCGGCCGTGAAAACGACATTGCCATTGTCAAAGTGCCGCGCTCACTGCCCCGGGTGATTCGGTTACCTGCCTCTGTTTCAGGCAAGGCTATTTGCATGGTCAGTTTGTCCAGCGTCATACGCTCGCATTTGGCGGATTTATTTCCCGATCGGGTCGTCGGGCAGTTTTCGCAATTCCGAGTGACCCGTGATTCTGAATTACTGGTTGATGAAGAAGATGCGAAAAATCTGCGCACCGCATTAAGACACGGCTTGGAGCACAGGCAATTCGGGGTGCCAGTGCGCTTGGAGGTGTCATCAGGCTGCTCAGAATATTTGTCACAGTTTTTGTTGCAGCAATTCAAATTGCCCGAAGCTGCCCTATACATGGTTGCCGGTCCGGTGAATCTGGTTCGACTCACACAAATGATTGATTTGGTAGACAACCCGCAACTGGTTTTTCCTGCTCACCAAGCGAGTTATCCCAAGCAATTACAACCGGGTGAGTCCTTGTTCAAGCAGATACGTAAAAACGATATTTTGATTCACCAGCCATTTGAATCATTTACAGGTGTTTTAGATTTTCTGAAAGAAGCAGTCAACGATCCCAAGGTGCTGGCGATCAAACAAACCATTTACCGTACCGGCAGCGACTCAGCTTTGATGGATTTGTTGCGCGAGGCAGTGCTACGCGGCAAGGAAGTTACTGCCGTGGTTGAAATCAAAGCTAGATTCGACGAAGAGGCCAATATCAATTGGGCAGAGCGTCTGGAGTCCATAGGTGCGCAAGTGGTCTACGGCGTGGTGGGCTTGAAAACCCACGCCAAGATGCTGTTAATCACCCGGCGCGAATCGGGCAAGCTGGTGCGTTATGCCCATTTGTCCACTGGTAATTACAACGTCCGTACCGCCAGGCTCTACACGGATATCAGTTTTTTAACCATGAACCCGGAGATCACGGCGGATATGGAGCAGGTCTTCACCCAATTGGCCAGCCAGACGCGTATCAACCATTTGAATCATTTGTGGCTGGCGCCTTTCAGATTGCAAGACCAGTTGATAGAGATGGTAGACAAGATCAGCAAGGCCAGTGCACAGGGCAAGCCGGGCCGCATTATTTTGAAAATGAATTCGCTGACCGATGAAAAACTCGCTAAGCATCTGGTGTCAGCTGGTCAGCGCGGTGTAGATATCGACTTGATCGTGCGCGGCGCGTGCATTTTGCCGGCACAGGTGCCTGGATTCACCGATCGCATCAAGGTTCGCTCCATCATCGGACGTTTCCTGGAGCATTCCCGGCTGTTTTATTTCCGCTCAGGCAGCAGGGAAGATTTGTACCTTTCCAGTGCTGACTGGATGAACCGCAACATGATGCGGCGCATTGAAGTGGCCTGGCCGGTGCTTGACCCTGTTTTGCGTCAACGTATTGTGGATGAATGCCTGGTGGCTTATTTGCATGACAACTCGGATGCCTGGGTGTTGCAATTGGATGGGCACTATCAACGCTCGCGGCCTCCATTAAAGAGTCGTCCACTCAGTGCGCAATCCGAGCTGATGAAACAATACAGCCGTAAAACTTGATATGGATTTATTGCTTTGGCGTCATGCACATGCCAGGGATGCATTTCCGGGTGAAACGGATATGGACAGACCGTTGACAGACAAAGGTTGGCGTCAATCAGAAAAAATGGCGCGTTGGCTAAACAAACATATGCCAAGCGATACCCTGGTACTGTGCAGCCCGGCAGTCAGAACTGTTCAGACAGTACATTCACTCGGTCAGGCTTTCAATTTGTGTCAGGAAATCAAACCCGACAGTAGTTCAGAGGCTTTGCTCAAGGCCTGTAAGTGGCCACATGCGCCCACCGCTGTATTGGTGGTGGCGCATCAGCCGTTCTTATCATCGGCAGTAT
The DNA here is from genome assembly GCA_947456305.1 of Comamonadaceae bacterium. Taxonomy (GTDB): domain Bacteria; phylum Pseudomonadota; class Gammaproteobacteria; order Burkholderiales; family Burkholderiaceae_C; genus Limnohabitans. The sequence goes on from CANGPN010000005.1 coordinate 7,501, forward strand.
GTGTTTTGCTGGGTTTGCCAATAACCACTTCTTTGTCGTTTCGCAAAGGGTCACTGTGGTGGTTGCGGAGTCAGGAGGGGATTGGCGCATCAGAAGCCAAATTGTTGACAGTTCAGGATCCTGATTTTTTATGACTGTCACAATGCGCGATTAATTAGCAGTTATATTATTGATTGGTACTATTTCAAACTGATGTCATTTTAATTAAAGGAATACCATGCTGTTTTCGCTCAAATCCCTGACCTTGATCGCTGTGATGTTCACAGCTTTATCCTTGACTGGTTGCGCTTCTTTGAGCTCCGCCTGGGACTCCACCACCTCTACTGTAGGCGATTTCTTCAAAACCGAGAAACCAGCGGCTGATAAAAAGGCTGAAGAGAAAAAGTAATTCTTTATTTGAAAAAACCGCAACAACTTTGAGGGTTGTTGCGGTTTTTTTTATGTCAATCCAATGTTTCTTTGGGTGAAAAATTCAATTCAACCTTAGCGCCGCTGGGATCGTGGCAAAACAATTGCCATGGCCCTCCTTCCCGGTGCTGTAAGTGATAGGGATAACCGCTTTCATCAAAGCGTGCTTTAACTGCCTTTAAATTGACGGTGGTGAATGCCATGTGGTCAATGACACCTGCTGCAGGCTGTGGCACCGGTCTATCAAAATACAAATGCAACACCGCTGTTTCGCCTGCATACAACCAGGCGCCGTCAAAACCTAAGTCGGGTCTGTAGCCAGACTTAAGACCGAGCAGGTTTTCATAAAAAGCTAAAGTTGCCACTGGATCACCGGCTATAGCGGTGAAGTGGTTCATTCCCAGAATCATGGTGTGTTTACTCCGTTATCAATTCAAGCTTCAAATCGATTTTCTATATGGCCTAATCCTGCAATCTCTACGCGCACAACATCTCCGTTTTGTAAATAACGAGGGGGGGTTAAACCCATGCCAACACCAGCCGGTGTGCCGGTGGCAATGATGTCGCCAGGCATCAGGGTTATACCTCTGGAGCAGGTTTCAATCAAAGTGGGAATATCGAAGATCATTTGAGCGGCATTACCGTCTTGCCTCAATGCACCATTGACCCAACAGCGTACTTGGGCGGTGAGTCCATTAAAAGAATCAGCAGTCATCAACCATGGACCCATAGGGCAAAAAGTGTCAAACGATTTACCGAGATCCCATTGCTGATGACGCATTTGCACATCGCGCGCTGTGACGTCGTTGACAACGGTATATCCATAGACATGCGACATGGCCTGAGCCCGGCTGATATTTTTACCGCCCGTACCAATGATCACAGCCAGTTCAGCCTCGTAATCAATTTGCTGTGATATGTTGACGGGTAAATTTACAGAGGCATAGGGGCCAGTCACGCATTCGGGAACCTTGGTAAACACAATCGGCCAGGCATTGGGATCTGTAAGACTGTCTTTGAAAACCGTTGAAGATAATTCTTTTGCGTGAGCATGGTAGTTTCTACCGACACAAAAAATATTGCGTCGGGGACGCGGTATGGGAGCAATCAGTTGGACCTGATCCAGCGGCAGGCTGATAACGTCAGTAACCGGCAAAGCCTGTGCAGCGTTTGCCCGGTCCACCAGCGAAAGCACACCTAATGCGTTTTCTTCCTCTGTGAGTTGAAAGCTCGTGACGCTGCTGTTGTCGTCTGACACTAAGCCTACGCGCTGAAGATTTTGATGAACATAAGCTGCAAGTTTCATTTCAATCCTTTTTGTTTCGGCTTGAAGTTTATGCGACTGCGGCCTTGTTCCAGCGCTGTGTCTACTAAGGCTTCAGCCATCCAAAGCAAGGTTTTTCTTACTTCGCTGTTTTTTTCATTACAAATATCTTTGAGAACAATGAATATTTCTATACCGTAGATTACTGCCAGAGCTTTGTGTAACTGTTCATAAAGATCAAGTGGTAATTCAGTTTGGAGCGGCTCAAGCGCTTTGTGAAGAATCTGGATACGGTGTCCGCGGCGAAATATCTTTTCTTTCAGTAATCCAGCTTGCGCTAAAGCCTGTTGTTCAAGTGAAAGCTGTACAGCTGTTCTGAGGGTGGACTCGTGTTTACTTAGCCTGGGAAAGCTGCGGTTAAATAAATCCATCACGCGATCCTTACCTTGCGCATGTTCGGAGGCAAAAGTGCGCATAGGTCCAAGCGATTGACTCACCATAGCACCGAGCATAGCGCCTTTGCTTGGAAAACAGCGGTAAGCGGTTGCGCGGGAAATGCCTGCTCTTTTTGCAACTTCTGCGATGGAGGGAGCTTTTCCGTTTTCTTGCAGTAATTCAGAAGCGCTTATTAAGAGCAAAGCAAAAGTAGTCGGTTTGATACCCGCGGGTGATGTAGGGGAATCAGGGGTTGGCGAGTTAGCAGCGTTTTTCATCAGGGTAAGTCATGATTAAAAAAGAGATGGAAGGGCTTTCTATCAAAGAATTCAGGACGTAGTATCTGATTTTTAAAAATGAGACAAATGTCTTTTTTTGATTCAAGAACCTTTTGATGCGTATTTGATTTGTTTGGCGGCAGAAAATTTACGGGGATTGTTTTTTGTTTAATCTTTTAATAGATTCGCAGCTATGAGATTGCACCTTATTCAAGGCATAGCAGTTGAGGATTCAGGCAGCGGTCCTGCTGTGGTTTGTGTACACGGCCTCGGCGGGACTTCCAATACCTGGACGAGTGTGCAATCCGCTTTTGAAGGCCATCGCCTAATTCGCGTGGACTTGCCAGGGTGCGGCAGGTCTGTGGGCGATACCCAAGATATCAGCGTTCAAGACATGGTGAACTGCCTACAAATGGTTTGCCGTACTTTGTCAATCGAAAGAGCGCAATGGATGGGGCATTCCATGGGAACTATCGTGTGTCAACATCTGGCGCAAAGTAGCCCCGCGCTGGTGAAAAGCCTGTTGTTATTCGGGCCGTTGGTCGCACCTGCAGACCCTGCGCGGGAAGCGCTTCGACAACGCGCAGACAAAGTTCGACAGGGCGGTTTGGCTGGTTTGCAAGAAGTGACGGATGCACTTTTAAACACTGCAGTCAGTGCGCACACCAAAGATCACGACCCTGCGGCTTGTGCATTTGTGCGGGAAAGTTTGATGCGCCAAACCCCGCAGTCATACGCAGATTACTGTTTGGCTTTGTCGCAAGTCAGAGCTGCTGATATCGAGCGCATTGAAGTACCCACCTTGTTGATTACCGGAGATGCTGACGCGGTTGCGCCGCCTGCAGCTGTGCAAGCCATGGCCAGACGTATGCCGAAAGCGGTCAGTCAGGTGTTGCATCGATGCGGTCACTGGACGCCAGTGGAAAAGCCGCACGAATGCATGCGTGAGACACGCCAATTTTTAAAGCGATATGCCTGAGGGTCGCCAGATGAACCAAGTTTTATTCACGAATGTCAATGTGTTTGATGCCAGCGGCGATATGCCTTATTCAGGCGAGGTGCTGGTTGAGGGCAACAAAATTGTGCGTGTCCATCGCGCAGTCTCCGGTATGCGAAATATGCCTGTGTCAGGTCAGACTGTGATTGACGGAGCGGGTTGTTTTTTAATGCCAGGCATGGTTGAGGCGCACACGCATTTTTCGTGGAACGACCAGCCTAGCTTGGATGCCATTCAACGCATGCCGCCAGAGGAACATATTTTGTGGTGCGCACAAGTGGCCAAACAGTACTTGGATATGGGGTGGACCAGTTGTGTAGGTGCCGCAGCGGCCAAACCAAGGCTTGATATCGTCATCCGCAATGCCATCAACGACGGCACCATCATCGGGCCCCGCTATACCGCGCCCAGTCAAGAAATCACTGTTCCCGGCGGCTTAGGAGACAGTACCCAGCCGCATCTGCCTCAATCTGAATTTGCCTTTGGTGCTGTCGTTAGCGGCAGTGACGAAATGCGTCGCTGCGTGCGTATGTTTTGCAAGTACGGCGTGGACACATTGAAAATCAATTTGTCAGGTGAGTCCATCACCGGCATGTCCAGCGAACAAAGCCAGTTCACCGAAGAGGAAATCACCACCTGTGTGCAGGAAGCCAAAAGCTGGGGCAAATGGGTAGCTGCACATGCGCGCTCAACTTGGTCGGTGAAGCAGTGCGTCAAGCAAGGCATACAAGTCATCTACCACGCCAGTTTTTTAGATAACGAAGCCATCGATTTGCTGGACCAGCACCGTCAGTCGCATTTCATCGCCCCCGGTTTGGCCTGGCTCATCAACACCTGCCACAACGCCAGTGAATATGGATTGACCAAAGACGTGGTTCAGAAAATGGGCTACTTCAAAGAGCTGGATGCTGCCATTGAGTCTATGCGTGCATTACACAAGCGCGGCGTTCACATCATGCCCGGCGGAGACTATGGATTTGCTTGGACACCGCACGGTACCAATGCCAAAGACTTGGAATATTTCGTCAAGCACATAGGCATGTCCAACCTTGAAGCTTTGTTAAGCGCCACGGCTTGGGGCGCACCCATGATGCGCAGTGCTGAACCCTTGGGTCAGATCCGTGAAGGCTATCTGGCGGATATGTTGTTGATTGATGGTGACCCGCTGACAGATATCACGGTGTTGCAAGACAAGTCGCGCATATTGGCTGTGATGAAAGACGGTAAGTTCCATCGTGAGCCGCCATCGGTTTCGCAGCGCGGTGCGCAGCCAGGCCGTTTTCCTATTCCCACCCGCTGGGCTGCTTGAGCAAGGAGATACACATGGGATCCACACTGTTCTCCAACGTCAGAATCATTGATGGCAGCGGTGCTGCACCTTATGCGGGAAGTGTCTTGGTTGAAGGTAATCGCATCAAACACATCAGCCGTTCAACCTCACCTATTTCAGCAGGCGACGCTGTACAGATCGATGCAGCAGGTGCCACACTCATGCCGGGCATGTGTGAAGCCCATACCCATTTCTCGTGGAACAACGCCGCCAACTTAGCTGGTATTCAGACCATGCCATTAGAGGAGCATGTGTTGTGGAGTGCCAAGGTTGCCAAAATTTATTTGGAAGCCGGATGGACATCGTGTGTGGGAGCCGCATGTGCCAAGCCGCGCTTGGATGTGGTGATTCGCAATGCCATCAACAGCGGACAAATTCCCGGTCCGCGCTATATGGCCGCGAGTCAGGAGATCACGGTGCCGGGTGCGCTAGGTGACGAAACCCTGCCACATTTGCCATTTCCTGAATTCAGCTTTGGTGCCAATGTCAATGGCGCAGAGGACATGCGAAAAACTGTTCGCATGTTTTTGAAATACGGCGTGGACTGCATCAAGCTTAATTTGTCAGGCGACAACTTCACGCCAGATTCGCCCGCAGAAACCCATTGGATGACGGATGCAGAAGTGGCCGCTGCCATGGAAGAAGTGAAGATGCGCGGCAAGCGGGGTACTGCACATGCACGCTCCGGCCCGTCAGTGCAACAAGCGTTAAAGCATGGCATTGAAATCATTTACCACGCGAGTTTTTGCGATGAAAAAACATTGGACATGTTGGAGGCTGCCAAAGACAAGGTCTATGTGGTGCCCGGCATCGCCATCATCTATGCGCTGTTAAATGAAGCCGAAGCTTTCGGTATGACGCGCGCCAAAGCTGAAAGCCTGGGCTATGCCATTGAGTGGGAGGCTGCTCTCAAGTCGTTGAGCGCCATGCACAAGCGCGGTATTCGCGTCATGCCTGGCGGTGACTATGGGTTTGCATTCACGCCGCACGGGCAAAACGCCAGAGACTTGGAGTTCTTTGTGCGTTACCTTGGCTTTACGCCGATGGAAGCCATTCGCTCATGCACTTTGTATGGGGGCCAAATCATGCTCAAACCCAATGAACTCGGTTTGGTCAAGGAAGGTTTTCTGGCTGACTTGTTGCTGGTTGATGGTGACCCGCTGACTAACTTGTCTATTCTGCGTGAACCTTCCCGCATTCTGGCGGTCATGAAGGATGGGGTGTTTGCCAAACACCCGCCAACCACACGGGCCATGCCTTGGGAGCGGGCTGCATGAAACGCAGTGAATTAGCGTTCTGGTGGTTGCTGGTGTTGCCACTGGCCTTGCTTTCGGTTTGGGGCTTGTATGAAGACTCGACCTTGTTTTTGAAAACTACGCTCAATGGATTGACGCTGGCCTCTTTGTATTTCATTGTGGCCAGCGGTTTCACTTTGGTGTTTGGTTTGATGCGTAACGTCAACCTCGCGCACGGCTCCTTGTTTCTGATCGGGGCCTATGTGGGTTGGATCGTCGGCGAATATTCCGGTTCTTGGTTGCTGGCTGTTCTGGCGGGTTTTGTGTCCTCGGCCATCGTCGGCGTGTTGATACAAATCATTGTGTTCAGGCGCATGCAAGGCGAAGATTTGCGACAAACATTGGTCACCATTGGTTTGTCGATTGTGTTGGCAGACCTGATGCTTTGGTATTTTGGCGGAGAGATTTACACCTTTGATCCGCCTGCTTGGATTTACGGCACAACCAGTTTGCCCATCATTGAAAAATTCCCCACTTACCGCTTAGTGGTGTTGTGTGTTTCGATTGTGATTGGCTTGGGTTTATGGGGCTTGCTGACACGCACCCGCATGGGCATGATGATCCGCGCCGGTGTGGATGACCGTGGCATGCTGTCCGCCTCCGGCGTGAATGTGCAGCGCATCTTCGCCATGACTTTTGCGCTTGGTGCAGGCTTGGCGGGTCTGGCCGGCGTGGTCGGCGGCACTGCTTTGTCTATTTCCCCCGGCGAAGACACGCGCTACTTATTGGCATCTCTGGTGGTGGTGATTGTCGGTGGCATGGGCAGTGTGCCCGGTGCTGCCATCGGTGCTTTGCTCATCGGCTTGGCCGAGCAATTCGGGCAAGCATATGCACCCACATACTCGGTGGTGTTCACCTTTGTCATCATGATTGTTGCGTTGGCTTTCAGGCCTCGCGGTGTTTTAGGAAAAGCCACATGAGCGCTGCACAGTGGCGACGTGCCATGAACACACAAACACCACGCGCCCAAGTCAGCGTGGTGACACAAGCTCCATTGCGCACAACGTTTGCTGATTCACCCGTCGCTTCAGCCCGGCCTGATTCACTTGAGGATAGCCGCTGGAGCAGGGCATGGACCCATGTCCGGATCCGGCATGTCATCGTGTTGCTGGCTTTGCTTATCTATCCCATGGTGGCATCGCCCTTTTTCACTTACCAAATTGCGGCGCAGTCGATGGCGCTGGGACTGATTGCATTGTCATTGACGTTTCTCGGTGGCTATGGCGGCATGGTGTCTTTATCGCAAATGACGGTAGCCGGTGTCAGCGGCTATTTGATGGCCATCTTCAGCACCAGCAGCATGACCAGCATCAGTCTGGGTTGGCCGTGGTGGCTGGCAGTTATTTTTTCTGTGCTTATTTCAATGGCATTTGCCACGCTGGTCGGCTGGTTGTCTGTGCGTACCGAAGGCATTCATACCATCATGATCACCTTGGCCGTCGGGGTTGCGTTCTTTTATCTCACGCAGCAAAACTACGGTTTGTTCAACGGTTTCCAAGGCTTTAGCAAAATCAGTGCGCCCACCATTGGGGATGTTGATTTCACACAACCCGAGGCGTTTTACGGATTGGCTGTGGGCTGTGCACTTGTGGCTTATTGGGGTGTGAAATACCTGGTGCGTTCACCATTTGGCATGGCCTTACAAGGGATTCGTGATAACCCTAGACGAATGAATTCATTGGGTTTTAATGTGACCGCACATCGTTTGGCGGCTCATGCTTTCGCCGGATTTTTGGCCGCTGTTGGTGGCATTCTTCTGGTTTGGTACAACAACCGCATCTCCCCCGGATCAATCAATACCGGTGCGTTGATCAATATTTTGGTCATTGCCGTGCTCGGTGGCATGAAGCATCCCATAGGCGCATTCATAGGTGCTATTGCATTCGTACTTTTACAAAACTTCGCCATCGATTTATTTGACCGTCAACGCTTCAATCTCGTCATAGGCGCAGTATTTTTATTGATTGTGTTTTTCTCGCCCGATGGTTTGTTGGGCTTGTGGCAAAAATTGCGTGCGCGTTGGAACTCCCCTGGCAGGGAACTGCGCGCATCAGGAAGTCGCCGACCATGAAAGCAAACACCTTCATGCAGGCAACCCGACGCAGCCCTCTAGGGCCCGGCGTCTTTTCCGGCCTGACGGCCATCTTTAAACCCGAGGAGACAAAAATGCATTTAAGCAAAAGAACGCTGGCACGCACGGCGATCAGCGTAGCAATCCTGGCAGCCACCACTGGTTTTGCGTTCGCGGAAGGCACCTTGAAAGTGGGCCTGCTTTCCATTCTTGAAGGTCCGTTTGCTGTACCTGGTCAAGACGGTATTCGCGGTGCTGAACTGGCTCTGAAACAAAAGGGCGGAACAGCTGGCGGCATGAAAATTCAACTCATCAGCGGTTCATCCGATGGCAACCCTGACAAGGCAGTTGCAGCCACTCGCAAGTTGGTAGAGCAAGACAAAGTGCAAGTCATGATCGGGCCTTTGTCAGGTGACGAAGGTATTGCTGTGAAAAACTATGCCAAAACACAGGCGGGCATCACCTTCATCAATGGTTCGTCTGGCGCGCAAGCTGCCACGCTGAATGACCCGTCAAGCAATTTCTTCCGCTTCAATACCGAAGGTGCGCAGTGGATGGTGGGCTTGGGCGATCACGCATTGGCCAAAGGCTACAAAAAAATGTTCCTGATTGCAGAAGACTACGGCTTCCCTTATTCGCAAGTCCAAGGTTTCATGGCCAGCTATTGCGCCAAAGGCGGCAAGGTGCTGGACAAAGCTTGGGTGCCGCTGGGCACCAAAGACTACGCATCTGTGATTGCCAAAATCCCCAAAGACGTTGATGCCTTGCTGGTGGTCTTAGGCGGTTCTGATGCAGTCAACTTCCTTACCCAATACGAGCAGGCCGGTGGTACCAAGCCCATGGTGGGCGGCTCCATCACAGTTGACCAGACGGTGTTGAATTACAAAGGCAAGCGTCGTGAGTCACTGGTAGGTACTGCTTCCGCAGGCCCCATGGCCGATTCATTGGATACCGCTGAATGGAAAAAATTCGTTGCGGACTACAAAGCCAATTTCAAAGACGGTTTCCCCAGCCCTTCATTGTTTGCTTACCTCTACTACATCAACACCAAAGCCGCCTTGGATGGTTTGGACGCGGTCAAAGGTGATTTGAGCGGTGGCCAGAAAAAATACCGTGAAGCGCTGCAAAAGACCAAATTCGTCGGCCCCGCCGGTGAAGTGGTCATCGATGCAAACCGCAACGGCGTAGGACCCACCTACATCACTGAAGTGACCAAAGCACCAGACGGTTCTTTGTTCAATAAAGTGGTCAAGACAGTGCCTAACGTGACCCAAACTTTGGGCCTGCCTGAAGCAGAGTTCAAGAAGATGGGTCTGGGCACACGTGACATTCCTGACTGCCGCAAGTAAGCAGGGCTGACAACGATGGCATCCATCACCGCATTGCGTTCGGCATTGACTGCCACAGTCATGCCGCGTACCGACCCTGCAAGCGATTTGCCGCTGATGTCCTCTGAGGCGTTGGTGCTTGAAGGTGTGACGCGCGCATTCGGCGCATTGCGGGCGGTGGATGATGTCAGTTTGTCAGTGCTCGCCGGTGAAAAACGCGCCATACTAGGCGCGAATGGTGCAGGCAAGACCACCTTGTTCAATGCCATCACCGGCGACTTTCCCCCCACTTCGGGCCGGATTCGTTTTTTTGGTGAAGACATCACGCTCATGGACCCGTTCGAACGCATTCGAAAAGGAATGCGCAGAACCTACCAGTCTTCATTGTTATTCCGCGATTTGAGTGTCAGAGACAACCTGTTCTTGGCTGTCAGAGGTGTCTCCAACGCAAGGTTCAGTTTGAAGCGCCCCGGGCGTGGACATGCTTCGCATGCGGCCACGCAAGAGTTGCTTGAGCGCGGACGTTTGACGCATATAGCCAATGAAATGGTCAGCAATTTAGCGCATGGTCAACAACGGCAACTTGAAATTGCCATGGCATTGGCCGGTGCCCCTCGATTGATTTTGTTTGATGAACCTGCCGCCGGTTTGTCGCCCGCCGAGCGGCGGGAGTTGGTTTTGTTATTGACCTCGTTGCCACCGCACATGAGTTTTGTTTTGATTGAACATGACTTGGAAATTGCATTGCGCGTGGTTGAACGGGTGACGGTGATGCACAACGGCAGAGTGATCAAAACCGGCACACCGTCAGATATTGAAAACGACCAACAGGTGCAAGCCATTTACATGGGAGGTAAGCACTGATGGCATGGTTTGGTGACTCCCCTGTCAATTCCGCTTGGAAAGGCCCGTTGCTGGTTATTGAAGACCTGCATGTCTATTACGGTCAGGCGCATGCATTGCAAGGCATTTCTTTGAGCTTGACCCAAGGCGTGCTGGGCGTTGTCGGGCGCAACGGCATGGGTAAAACCACGCTGTGTAACGCCATCACCGGTTTGGTACCTGCGCGTGGCAGCGTTCGCTTGGCTGGTGAAGAAATACTGGGCATGCCACCGCATGCCATCACCCGGCGTGGTATGGCATATGTACCCCAAGGTCGACGCATGTGGCCATCGCTCACCGTCGATGAAACACTCAGACTGGTCGCGCCGCAACGTCGTGATATCGATCGTGTGTATGCCATGTTCCCGCGACTGGCAGAGCGCCGCAGCAATGGCGGTTCACAGTTATCCGGCGGTGAGCAACAGATGTTGGCCATTGGCCGTGCCTTGTTGCTCAAGCCACGTGTATTGGTGATGGACGAACCGACCGAAGGCTTGGCACCGGTCATCGTCGAGCAAGTTGAGGCATCGCTGCGGCAATTCGCCACCGAAGATGGCATTGCGATTTTGTTGATTGAACAAAACCTCGGTGTGGCCACTGCAGCGGCGGACCGCATAGCGGTGATGGTCAACGGTCGTTTACAAGCGGACATGCCTGCGGCCGATTTGGCTGCCGACAAGGTGCTGCAAGAGCGCTTGCTGGGCTTGCGCGCCAGTGCAGAGGTGTTGGAAGTTTCAACCCCTGAGCCCGTGTCTGATCAGCCCGCTCAAGTGGTTCGGGTTCAGCGGGCACACAGCAATGAAGATTTGCCATTGAGTCAGCAATTGGCGCAGTCTGCATTTCAAACGCAGTCACAGAAAAACACATCAGCCTCGCATGGCGGGGCAGGCAAGATTTTTGATTTCCCTGTTGCCACCAGCACCAACACCGCCGTGTATGTGGCAGGTACGTTTGATACCAAAGGCAAAGAATTGTTTTTCTTGCGCCAATGTCTTGAAAAATTGGGGCTGCGAGTTGTCACTGTCGACTTGTCCACCAGTGGCAGACCATCTGCGGCTTCGGTGCATCCGCGCGAAGTTGCCAGATACCACCCCAGCGGTGAAACCGCTGTGTTTACCGCTGACAGAGGAAGCTCTGTCACAGCCATGGCATTGGCGTTTGAACAGTTTATTCAGCACCGTCGCGATGTCGGCGGTTTGATATCAGCAGGCGGCTCCGGCGGCACCACGCTGGCAACAGCAGCCATGCGTGTGCTACCTATTGGCATTCCCAAAGTCATGGTGTCAACCATGGCATCCGGCGACACACGGTCTTATGTCGGCCCCAGTGATATTTGCATGATGTATTCCGTCACTGATGTACAAGGCATCAACCGCATCAGTGAAAAAGTGTTGTCCAACGCCGCCCACGCCATGGCAGGCATGGTGACGCACACACACAGGGGAGCTGACTCAGTCAAACCGGCGATTGGCTTGACCATGTTTGGTGTGACCACACCCTGCGTACAGGCAGTCACTAAGCGGCTTGAGCTTGGCTACGACTGCTTGGTGTTTCACGCCACCGGCACTGGCGGGCAGTCGATGGAAAAACTGGCTGCATCGCATTTACTCAATGGTGTCATTGATGTGTCTACCACTGAAGTGGCCGACGAAATTGTCGGCGGTGTGTTGTCCGCCGGCCCGACCCGCATGGATGTGTTTGCGCAACTGGACATCCCCTATGTCGGCTCTTGCGGTGCATTAGACATGGTGAATTTCGGTCCTTACGACACGGTGCCTGATAAATTCAAGGGTCGAAATTTGTACCGTCACAACCCGAATATCACCTTGATGCGTACCACCGCTGAAGAGTGTCGATTGATCGGTGAATTCATCGGCAAAAAACTCAACGCCATACAGGGACCGGTACGTTTTCTGATTCCTGAAAAAGGTTTTTCCGCGATTGATCTCACGGGACACCCGTTTCATGACCCCCAAGCTGACCAGGCATTGATCACTGCGTTGGTGTCCACATTCAAGCCCTCAGCTAAGCACAAATTGATTCGTTTGCCGCTGCATGTCAATGATGAACCCTTTGCCCAGGCATTGGTGGACGCGTGGCATGACATCGCCGGGAATTCCACCATCGCCAAATCTGCTTAAACCATTTCAAAGAAACACCATGCCTCGCATCGCTCGATCCTCAATTCTTCAATCACTGAATGCCAAAGTCGCGCAAGGGCTTCCCATCATTGGCGGCGGTGCGGGTACCGGTTTGTCTGCCAAATGCGAAGAGGCGGGCGGTATCGATTTGATTGTGATTTACAACTCGGGCCGCTATCGCATGGCGGGTCGCGGTTCACTGGCAGGTTTGCTGGCTTATGGCAATGCCAATGACATTGTGTGCGACATGGCTAAAGAAGTGTTGCCTGTGGTCAAACACACACCTGTGCTGGCAGGTGTGAATGGCACAGACCCTTTCATGATTGCAGATGAATTGCTGCAGCGACTGATTCAACTTGGTTTTTCAGGGATTCAAAATTTCCCCACTGTCGGATTGATCGACGGCTTATTTCGCGCCAATCTGGAAGAAACCGGCATGGGCTATGGCCATGAAATTGATGTGATTCAAAAGGCACATGCCTTAGATTTACTGACCACACCTTATGTGTTCAATGCAGAACAAGCCGCAGACATGGCTCGCACCGGTGCAGATATCGTGGTGTGTCACATGGGGTTGACCACCGGCGGCAATATAGGCGCATCAACGGCATTGAAGCTGGCGGATTGCGTGACACCAATACGGCAATGGTGTGAAGCGGCTTTAAAAGTGAATCCCAAGGTCTTGCTCTTGTGCCATGGCGGCCCGATTGCCACGCCCGAGGATGCGGCCTGGATATTGGGGCAATGCCCTGAGTTGCATGGTTTTTACGGCGCAAGTTCGATGGAGCGTTTGCCAACTGAAGTGGCGTTGACGCAAACCACCCGTGAGTTCATGCAGATCAAAAAAGCGACTTAGCCATCGGCTGGGTCAAAGAAGTGTGTTGTTTGTTTTTTAAGCTGGAGAAGATTCCATGACTGGCTCTGAATTTGGTGAATTCCTGCTCGGACTGATCGTTGTAGCGATTGTGGTTGCCGTGGTGGTCTGGTTATTGCACTGGCTGTATTTGCGCAGCAGCAAAGAACGGGCCTTTGTACGCACCGGTTTAGGCGGTGAAAAAGTCGTGGTCGACGGCGGCGCTTTTGTGTTGCCTATTCTTCACGACGTGATTCCCGTGAACATGAATACGCTGCGTTTAGAAGTGGTTCGCGGCCGTGACAAATCTTTGATCACCAAAGATCGCATGCGGGTTGATGTGATTGCCGAGTTTTATGTGCGTGTAGCGGCTGACTCCACATCCGTTGCCGCAGCAGCGCAAACCCTGGGCTTGCGCACTTTAGAGCCTGAGCGTTTGAAGGAATTGATCGAAGGTAAATTCATCGATGCATTGCGCACAGCAGCAGCAGACATGACCATGGAAGAGTTGCACGAAAAACGCGGTGCTTATGTCAAGCGTGTCAGAGAAGCTGTTGCTGAAGATTTGACGAAAAACGGTTTGGAACTGGAGGCGGCATCATTAACGCAGTTAGACCAGACCAGTATGGAGTACTTCAATCCCAGCAATGCGTTTGATGCCGAAGGTTTGACCCGTTTGACCGAGCAGATCGAGCGACGTAAAAAACAGCGTAACGATGTGGAGCAAGACACCATGATCGCCATACGCAATAAAAACTTGGAAGCTGAAAAGCTGTCTTTACAAATTGACAAAGAAAGCGAGTTTGCGCGGATTGAACAAATGCAGGACGTTGAAGTCGCGCGTGCACGTCAACGTGCTGAATTGAGCACCGAGCGGGCGCAGCGCGAGCGTGAAGCTGAAAGCGCACAAATACTTGCACGTCAATCGATTGAAAGCGCCCGTATTCAATCCGATCAAACCATCGAACAAGAGCGCATACACAAGGAACAGACATTACAAACCATTGAAATTGAACGTCGCAAGGCCTTAGAACTGGCGGAGCAACAACGTGCCATTGCCATTGCATTGGAGAGCAAACACCACAGCGAGGCGCAAGCGCAGGCAGATACCGCCCGGGCCATTGCGGTGTCAGCGGAAGAAAAAGTGTTCACCGCGCGTGAAGTGGAGATTGCCAATCGCCGCAAAGAAATTGAATTGATTGCGACGCAGCAAGACATAGAGCGCGAAACCATGCGGATTGTGCAAACCGCTGATGCGGAAAATACCGCCAGCACTAGCCGTGGACTGGCCATGCGTGCACTGGCTGAGGCAGAAGCTGACGCTGACAAAATCCGTTCCATGGCACAAAAAATCCGTGCCGAAGTTGAAGCTGAAGCCCTATCACTAATGAACCATGCGCACAATACCTTGTCATCTGAAGCCCGCGCTTCAGCATTGCGCATGCGATTGGTTGAAAAAGCTGAAGCCATCATCCGTGAATCTGTGCGGCCCATGGAACGTATTGAAGGCATCAAGATCATGCACGTGGATGGATTGGGTGGCAGCGGCGGCCACAGCGGTGGCGAGGGAAACGCGCAAGCAGGTTTTGCTGACGGGATCGTGAATTCAGCTTTACGTTTCAGAGCGCAAGCCCCCATCGTTGACCAACTTCTAAAGGAAATCGGCTTGGAAGGAGGCGATATTCAACGACTGGTCTCTGGTGTCTCAGGTGCCAATGCGGGCATGAGCGACACACCAGCCATCAAGGAATGAACACGTGATTCAGGTCTACACCTCCAGCGTGATTGAAACAACAGCAGACGCTGTTTGGTCCAGGATCAGAGACTTCAATGCGCTCCCTATCTGGCATCCTAGTATTGCTGATAGTCGCATCGAAAATAACCAACCCTCAGACCGCATCGGCTGTGTGCGTTATTTTCATTTGCGCGATGGTGGCGGCTTGATTCGTGAACGATTGCTGGCCTTGTCCGACTATGACTTCACTTGCAGCTACAGCATTCTTGAAAGCCCCATGGGTGTAGAAAATTATGTAGCCACACTCAAACTCACACCAGTCACCGATGGCGGCCGGTGTTTTGCTGAATGGAGTGCTGAATTTGATTGTGCGCCCAGCCGTGAAAACGAGTTGTCTCAATTAATTGGACAAGGAGTATTTCAGGTAGGTTTTGATGCTTTGAAGCGGCATTTCTCTAGTCGACGTTGATGGGCTTGCAGCGTGTTGTCCGTTCAAGCATAGTTGATGCGCCTATAGAGCGCGTCTGGGCAGTTTTGCGCGACTTCAACAGCCATGACCAATGGCACAGCGTAGTGGCTCAAAGCGAAATCGAAGACAACAAATCCTCAGACCGGGTAGGCTGCGTTAGAAACTTCACTTTGGCTGACGGTAATCACATACGCGAGATGTTGCTGAGTCTGTCTGACAAAGACTACATCAGCACTTACACCATTGTCGATGCCACGGTGCCTTTGATGCGTTATGTGGCCACTGTCACGCTCAAACCGGTGACCGATGGTAATCGCACTTTCTGGCATTGGACATCAAGTTTTGAATCACCACCTGGCATGGAGCGAGAGTTGCGTGACATGGTGGCCCACGGTGTTTACGAAGCCGGGTTTGCCAATCTCAAAAAATATTTAGCGCTTGGACAAGCGGTTGTCAGCCCTGCATCCTCACTGCGGCAAGTGGTTGCTTCCTGCCATGCAATTGAAGCCCCTGCCATTCGCTTACGGGATTACGGTGGACCGTCTGAGATGCAGCTTGAAACTGTGTCAGTACCACCGCCTGCCGAGGGCGAGGTTCGCATCCGGCAAACCGCTATAGGAGTAAATTATTTTGATGTGTATTTGCGTAAAGGCTGGATACCAGATTTTTTGCCATTACCCGGTACACCCGGAATGGAAGCTGCCGGCGAAGTCATAGATGTAGGACCTGAGGTCACCAGCTTGTTGCCTGGTGACAGAGTCGTTTATATGTGTCCTGTACCCGGTTCGTATGCATCAGTTCGCAATGTTTTCGTATCGTATACAACGCGAATTCCAGCAGGTGTCAGCGACAATACAGCCGCTGCGTTATTGCTTAAAGGCATCACGGCTGATTATTTGATACGCGATCTAGGGCACATCCGCAGCGGTACCCGCTTGCTGGTACACGCCGCTGCTGGTGGGGTGGGTCAGATAGTATGTGCATGGGCTGCCAGCATGGGGGCTTTGGTCATTGGCACAGTCTCAACACCGGAAAAAGCCAGAATCGCCAGGGACCACGGGTGTCAACATGTGATAGTGGGGCGTAATTACCAGTTCAGTCAAGCGGTTCAAAGCATTTGCGATGGTGCAGATGTAGTGATTGACGGGTTGGGCAGCGCTGCGCGGGAAGAAAATTTTGCGGCACTGGCCAGATGCGGTCATTGGATCAGTCTGGGTCAAGCCAGCGGACCTCTGCAGGATATTTCACCCGATTGGTTGGTGCAAAAATCTCTGAGTTTTTCTAGACCTGTAGCCTTTGATTACGTGGCAACGCAAGCTTTGTTGAATGAACGCGCAGAGCGCGTCTGGCATGCTTTGCGCACAGGGGCCATTAAAACGCCGGAGATAGAAACCTTTTCACTGCGTGACGCTGCACTCGCGCATGAGAAGTTGGAGTCGCGATCGTCTACGGGCGCTATCGTGTTGCGAGGTGTTTGATCGGGAATAAAAAAAGCGGACTGTACGCTACAGCCCGCTTTGCTGATTTGAAAAATCAGTTTATTTTTGCAACTGGCAGTTGCTGAAGGCAGCTACATACAAGCCGTCGTTTTGCACGTTTTTAATTTTGAAAGTACAGCTGCCGGTCATACCGGCGAATTTGCCTTTAATGCCTTTGACTTGCTGCTTGCCTACACCCGGGGTGCCGCCAGCTGAGGCGCGCTGGGAGTTGATAAGAAAAGTATCGCCGTCAACATCTTTGACCAGGCAATGTGACTCGTAATGAGATGATTTGTCTTCGGTCGTGCTCCAACCAACGCAGTTGGCGCCCATCACATCGTTGGTCTTGATCAGTTCAAAATTCGACTTATCAATGATGATCATGGGCTTGAAGTTGACAGTGAAGTAGCTGTCAGCATCGGCGTCGATTTTGGTTGGTGTATATGAACTTATAGCGAACACCAGTTCCACCTCACCGGAAGCTGCAAAAGTGTGGGAGGCGAAAGCGAACAGCAGGCAACTGAGAATTTTTTTCATGGGGTCGGCGCTGGGAGTGAATTGTTGAAACTTGTTGACCTGGCGGAGAGGGCGGGATTCGAACCCGCGGAGGGCTATTAACCCTCACACGCTTTCCAGGCGTGCGACTTAAACCGCTCATCCACCTCTCCTGTGATTGTCATTGTAGCAGTCGGGTCGGCGGGTACACTTTCAGGTTTGGCGGCTAAGCAGTGCGCAACCCTAACGGAGCAGTTGATGAAATTTCGTTTTCCTATCGTCATCATTGATGAAGATTTTCGGTCCGAGAATACCTCGGGTCTGGGCATCCGCGCGTTGGCTCAGGCCATCGAAGGCGAGGGTTACGAAGTCATGGGTGTGACCAGTTATGGCGACTTGAGCCAGTTCGCACAACAACAGTCTCGCGCCAGTGCCTTTATTTTGTCGATTGACGATGAGGAATTCACACCAGGACCTGATCTTGATCCTGCTGTATTGAATTTACGTAATTTTATTGACGAGGTGCGTCGCAAAAACGCTGATGTGCCTATTTATGTGTATGGCGAAACCAAAACTTCTCGCCATTTGCCAAATGACATTCTGCGCGAGTTACACGGCTTTATTCACATGTTCGAAGATACGCCTGAGTTCGTGGCGCGTCACATCATTCGAGAAGCCAAAAGTTACCTCGAAGGCGTGCAACCGCCGTTCTTCAAAGCTTTGCTCGATTACGCCGAAGACGGTTCTTACTCGTGGCATTGCCCCGGTCACTCGGGCGGCGTGGCGTTTTTGAAAAGCCCGGTGGGTCAGATGTTCCACCAGTTTTTCGGCGAAAATATGTTGCGCGCTGACGTTTGCAATGCGGTGGAAGAGCTCGGACAATTGTTAGACCATGATGGTGCCATCGGTGAAAGCGAGCGAAACGCCGCACGTATTTTCAATGCCGACCATTGTTTCTTTGTCACCAACGGCACCAGTACTTCTAACAAAATCGTCTGGCATCACACGGTCGCACCCGGCGATGTGGTGGTGGTCGACCGCAATTGCCATAAGTCGGTGTTACACGCCATCATCATGACCGGTGCGATCCCGGTATTTTTAAAACCCACGCGCAACCATTTCGGCATCATCGGCCCTATACCTAAAAGCGAGTTTGAACCCGAAGCCATCACAGCCAAGATAAAGGCCAACCCCTTGCTCAAAGGACAAGACGTTAAAGCGATCAAACCCAAGGTCATGACTTTGACGCAGTCCACCTATGACGGCGTTTTGTACAACACCGAAACCATCAAAGATATGTTGGACGGTTATGTGCCTAACTTGCACTTTGATGAAGCCTGGTTACCACACGCCGCATTCCATCCCTTCTACGGCACTTTCCACGCCATGGGAAAAAAACGCATGCGCCCTAAGGAAGCCATGGTGTACTCCACGCAGTCGGTGCATAAATTGCTGGCAGGTATTAGCCAGGCCAGCCATGTGTTGGTGCAGGACTCGCAGGAAAACAAGCTCGATAGGCACTTGTTCAACGAAGCCTATTTGATGCACACCAGCACCAGTCCCCAGTACAGCATCATTGCCAGTTGCGATGTAGCTGCCGCCATGATGGAGCCACCCGGCGGCACGGCGTTGGTGGAAGAAAGCATTGCCGAAGCACTGGATTTCCGCCGCGCCATGCGCAAAGTCGATGCCGAATATGGCAAGGACTGGTGGTTCAAGGTGTGGGGCCCGGACAACCTGGTGGAAGACGGCGTCGGGCGCGCTGACGATTGGGTGATCAAGGCTGAGAAAAAAGGCCGGGCTAAAAAAACAGATGCTCCCAACTGGCATGGATTCGGCGATCTGGCTGACGGCTTCAATATGTTGGACCCGATCAAGGCCACCATCGTGACACCGGGTTTGCGTTTAGATGGCAAGTTTGATGACGCCGGCATTCCAGCCAGTATCGTCACCAAGTTTTTGGCTGAGCATGGCGTGATTGTGGAGAAAACCGGTCTCTACAGTTTCTTCATCATGTTCACCATCGGTATCACCAAAGGCCGTTGGAATTCATTGTTGACGGCGCTTCAACAGTTCAAGGACGACTACGACCGTAACCAACCGATGTGGCGCATATTGCCCGAGTTCTGCCAAAAACACTCCAAGTACGAGCGCATGGGTTTGCGCGACTTGTGTCACCACATACATACGCTGTATGCCAAACACGATATTGCGCGCTTGACCACTGAAATGTATTTGAGCGATTTAAAACCGGCCATGAAGCCCAGCGATGCGTATGCACAAATCGCTCACCGCAACACTGAGCGTGTGCCGATTGACGATTTACTCGGTCGCATCACCACCAGTCTGGTCACGCCTTATCCGCCCGGTATTCCGCTGTTGATTCCAGGTGAAGTGTTCAACAAGAAAATCATCGATTACTTGAAATTCGCGCGTGAGTTCAACCAGAAGTGCCCCGGTTTTGAAACCGACATACACGGATTGGTAGAGGAAAAAGATGAATCGGGCGTGACCCATTATTTTGCAGATTGCGTCAAACTTTAAACAACCATGAGCCAAGACAAACACACTTTCGCCAAGCAAAACATCGCTGACTGGGAAAAAGCGGCGGCCAAATCTGCCCCCGGTGGCGATTTACATTCCTTGAATTGGGTCACCCCCGACGGCATCACGGTCAAGCCTTTGTACACGGCGCAAGACACGGCCTCATTGCCGCATACCGATACCTTGCCCGGGTTTGCGCCGTTTTTGCGCGGGCCTCAAGCCAGCATGTATGCGGTTCGCCCTTGGACCATCCGGCAGTACGCAGGCTTTTCTACTGCAGAAGAATCAAACGCCTTTTATCGCAAAGCATTGGCAGCAGGTGGACAAGGTATTTCGGTGGCTTTTGATTTGGCGACTCATCGTGGGTATGACTCCGACCATCCGCGAGTGACAGGTGACGTGGGCAAAGCCGGTGTGGCCATTGATTCAGTGGAAGACATGAAGATTTTGTTTGACCAGATCCCGCTGGATAAAGTGTCTGTGTCTATGACCATGAACGGTGCGGTGTTGCCCGTGCTCGCCGGTTATGTGGTGGCGGCCGAAGAGCAGGGCGTGTCACAAGACCAATTGAGCGGCACCATACAAAATGACATTCTCAAAGAATTCATGGTGCGCAACACCTATATTTATCCGCCCGAGCCCAGCATGCGCATCGTCGGCGACATCATTGCGTACACCGCCGGGCACATGCCCAAGTTCAACTCGATCAGCATCAGCGGCTACCACATGCAAGAAGCCGGAGCCAATCAGGCGCTAGAGCTTGCGCTGACTTTGGCCGATGGTCAGGAGTACGTGCGTACCGCCATGAAACAAGGTCTGGACGTGGATGCATTCGCACCGCGCTTGTCATTCTTCTGGGCAATTGGCATGAATTTCTATTTGGAAATCGCCAAGATGCGTGCTGCACGTTTGCTGTGGTGTCGCATCATGCAAGACGTGGGCGCGAAAAACCCCAAGAGCCTGATGTTGCGCACACATTGTCAAACCTCAGGTTGGTCGCTCACCGAACAAGACCCGTACAACAACATTGTGAGAACCACCATTGAAGCCATGGCGGCTGTGTTCGGCGGCACACAAAGTTTGCATACCAACAGCTTTGATGAAGCGATCGCACTGCCCACTGAATTTTCCTCGCGCATCGCCCGCAACACGCAGCTCATCATTCAAGAAGAAACCCACATCACGAACGTGATTGATCCTTGGGCGGGCAGCTACATGATGGAAAAGCTGACCCAGGACATGGCGGACGAAGCTTGGAAAATCATCGAAGAAGTCAACGCCATGGGTGGCATGACCAAAGCGGTGGGTTCGGGCTGGGCCAAATTGAAAATTGAAGCCGCAGCGGCAGACAAGCAAGCGCGTATCGATTCCGGCCAAGACGTGATCGTCGGTGTCAACAAATACAAACTTGCCACCGAAGATGCGGTGGAAGTTCGCGACATTGACAACGTCAAAGTACGCGATTCGCAAATCGAAAGATTGCACCGCATCAAAGCGGCACGCGACAACACTGCGGTTACCAAAGCATTGGACGCGTTGACGCAAGCCGCCCAAGACGGCAGCGGCAACTTGCTCGATTTATCCATCAAAGCCATACGCTTGCGGGCAACAGTGGGTGAGATCAGCGACGCGTTGGAAAAGGTCTATGGCAGACACCGCGCTGACACGCAAAAAATCAGCGGTGTGTATGCAGCTGCTTACGATGGCGGTGAACACGTTGGAGACACCATGGAATACTGGAACGCTCTCAAAGCAGACATCGCAGAGTTCGCACAAAAGCAAGGCCGTCGTCCGCGTGTCATGATTTCTAAACTCGGCCAGGACGGGCATGACCGTGGTGCCAAAGTGGTGGCCACAGCGTTTGCCGATCTGGGCTATGACGTGGACATCGGACCGTTGTTTCAAACCCCCGAAGAATGCGCGCGCCAAGCCATTGAAAACGATGTACACGCAGTAGGCGTTTCTACGCTGGCAGCCGGGCACAAAACATTGGTGCCGGCCATCATTGCCGAACTGAAAAAACAAGGCGCTGACGACATCATTGTGTTTGTCGGCGGCGTGATTCCGCGCCAAGACTACGACTTTTTGTACCAAGCCGGTGTGAAGGGCATTTACGGCCCGGGTACGCCGATTCCTGTGAGCGCCAAGGATGTGCTTGAACAAATCAATAAGTCATTGGCTTCCTAAGGCCAATCACCCGTATTTCCAATGGTCACCACCTCGACAGATTTGCTTGCTGACATATTAAGCAGTGACCAACGCATGCAGCGCCGGGCCATGGCCAAAGCCATCACCTTGCTGGAATCGACCCGCGCCGATCACCGCGCGCAGGCAGACCATTTATTGACGCAATTGCTGCCGCATACCGGCCAAAGTTTGCGCATCGGGCTCAGCGGTGTGCCGGGTGTGGGCAAAAGCACATTGATTGAAACACTGGGCCTGTGGTTGATTGCACAAGGCCACAGGGTTGCTGTGCTGGCGATTGACCCGTCGTCCAGCGTTTCAGGCGGTTCCATTTTGGGCGACAAAACCCGCATGGAACATTTGTCGGTCCACCCTTCGGCCTTTATACGGCCCAGCCCAAGCAGCGGCACGTTGGGCGGTGTGGCCGAAAAAACCCGCGAATGCATGCTGGTGTGTGAGGCAGCCGGTTACGACATCGTCATTGTTGAAACTGTGGGTGTGGGCCAAAGCGAAACAGCCGTGGCAGGCATGACAGATATGTTTGTATTGATGCAATTGCCGAATGCAGGCGACGATTTGCAGGCCATCAAAAAAGGTGTCATGGAATTGGCAGACCTGATTTTGATCAACAAGTCTGATATTGATGAAGATGCTGCAACTCGCGCGCAGTCTTTCATTCAAAGTGCGCTGCATTTGCTGGGCGGCCACCACCCATCGGGCGAGGCCTTGGTGTGGCAGGCCGAGGTCATGCGCCTGAGCGCTTTGAACGGCGATGGTGTGAATGCATTGTGGGACAAGGTTTTGCGTTTCAAGCAATTGCAAACCGATGGCGGACAATGGCTGCAACGGCGGCAGACGCAGGCACTGACATGGATGAACGAGCGTATTCAGTCAGGCTTGAAAGACGCTTTCACACAGCACGCAGGCGTTGCTGCAGTACTGTCACACATGCAACAGGAAGTACTCGCCGGACGTATAGCAGCGTCCACAGCCGCACGACAATTGCTGGCTTTGGCATCCCGGCCCGTGGCTGAAAGCTAATAAGAAAACCAAAGAGGATTTGATATGCAGGAAATCATTCATCAACTGGAAGAAAAGCGTGCAGCAGCACGCTTAGGCGGCGGCGAAAAACGCATTGCCGCGCAGCACAGCAAAGGCAAGCTCACGGCCCGCGAACGCCTGGAGGTGTTACTGGATGAAGGCACGTTTGAAGAATGGGACATGTTTGTCGAGCACCGTTGTACAGACTTCGGCATGCAAGACAGCAAAATTCCCGGCGACGGTGTGGTCACCGGCTACGGCATGATCAACGGTCGACTGGTGTTTGTGTACAGCCAGGATTTCACGGTGTATGGCGGTGCACTCTCTGAGAGCCATGCTGAAAAAATTTGCAAGATCATGGACCAGGCCATGAAAGTCGGCGCACCAGTCATCGGCTTGAATGACTCGGGTGGCGCACGTATTCAAGAGGGTGTGGCTTCACTCGGTGGTTATGCCGAAGTGTTCCAGCGCAATGTGATGGCCAGCGGTGTTGTGCCGCAAATCAGCATGATCATGGGCCCGTCGGCCGGTGGCGCGGTGTATTCACCTGCATTGACTGACTTCATCTTCATGGTGAAAGACAGCTCGTATATGTTTGTCACCGGACCGGATGTGGTGAAGACCGTGACCCACGAAGAAGTGAGTGCCGAAGAGTTGGGCGGCGCCATCACCCACACCACCAAAAGCGGCGTTGCCGACTTGGCGTTCAACAACGATGTCGAAGCATTGTTGATGCTGCGCCGCTTATACAACTACCTGCCTTTGAACAACCGCGAAAAACCACCGGTGCGCCCCAGCGGCGACCCGACCGATCGCATGGACTTGAGCCTGGACACCCTGGTGCCCGACAACCCCAACATGCCTTACGACATGAAAGAGTTGATCCTCAAAACCGTGGACGACGGTGACTTTTTCGAACTGCAACCCGAATACGCGAAAAACATACTCATAGGTTTTGCGCGCATGGCCGGACAAACCGTGGGCATCGTTGCCAACCAACCTTTGGTGCTGGCCGGTTGTTTGGATATCAAGAGCTCGATCAAAGCAGGGCGTTTTGTGCGGTTTTGCGATGCGTTCAATATTCCCGTCATTACTTTTGTGGATGTGCCGGGTTTCATGCCGGGTACCAGCCAAGAGTTTGGCGGCATCATCAAACACGGTGCCAAATTGTTGTATGCCTACGCAGAATGCACCGTGCCGAAAATCACCGTCATCACGCGCAAGGCCTATGGCGGCGCTTACGACGTGATGGCCTCCAAGCATTTGCGCGGTGATGTCAACTTCGCCTGGCCGCATGCGGAGATTGCAGTCATGGGTGCCAAGGGCGCAGTGGAAATTATTTTCCGCGAAGACAAAGGCGACCCGGAAAAGCTCGCGGCCAAAGAAGCCGAATACAAAGCGCGGTTTGCCAACCCGTTTGTCGCAGGAGCGCGTGGCTTTATCGATGACGTGATATTGCCCAGCGAAACCCGCAAACGCATTTGCCGCTCATTGGTGATGTTGAAAGACAAAAAAGTAGAGAACCCGTGGCGCAAGCACGGCAATATTCCGCTGTGATGTTGATGCACTATGCATGTATGGTTCGCGCTGGCTTAGATGGCCCGGGCGTTTTAGAAGGAAATATTTAATGTTTAACAAAATTTTGATCGCTAATCGGGGTGACCAGCCGCGAAGCGGCGCAGCAGCGGAGCTAAATTGCAAGGTGCGCGTAGCGCACGCAGGCGATTTCAACTCGATGGAGATAACCCATGTTTAAAAAAATACTGATTGCTAATCGAGGTGAAATCGCCTGCCGCGTGATCGCCACCGCCCGCCGCATGGGCGTTGCCACGGTCGCTGTTTACTCCGAAGCAGACCGCAACGCGCGTTTTGTGGCACTGGCTGATGAAGCCGTGCACATCGGCCCGGCGGCCAGCCGTGAAAGCTATTTGGTGGCAGACAAAATCATTGCAGCCGCCAAACAAACCGGCGCACAAGCCATTCACCCGGGCTATGGTTTTTTGAGTGAGAACGAAGATTTCGCCAAACGCAGCGAAGAGCAAGGCATCATCTTCATCGGCCCCAAGCACGAAGCCATCGCAGCCATGGGCGACAAAATTGCATCCAAAAAATTGGCGGCACTTGCCAAGGTCAACACCATTCCCGGCGTGAACGAAGCCATTGAAACACCTGAGAAAGCGGTGGATATCGCCAAGAGCATTGGTTATCCGGTGATGATCAAAGCGTCAGCCGGTGGCGGCGGCAAAGGTTTGCGCGTGGCCTACAACGACAAAGAAGCGCACGAAGGCTTCGCCTCTTGCCGCAACGAAGCGCGCAACAGTTTTGGCGATGACCGGGTCTTCATTGAAAAATTTGTCGAAGAGCCGCGTCATATTGAAATTCAGTTGCTAGGAGACGCGCATGGCAACGTGGTGTTTTTGAATGAGCGCGAATGCTCTATTCAACGCCGTCACCAAAAAGTGATTGAAGAAGCGCCGTCGCCTTTCATCAGCGATGAAACCCGCGCCGCCATGGGCGCGCAAGCCGTGGCCTTGGCCAAAGCGGTGAAATACCAAAGCGCAGGCACGGTGGAGTTCGTGGTCGGCAAAGACCAGAGTTTTTATTTCCTTGAAATGAATACCCGTTTGCAGGTCGAGCACCCGGTCACCGAATGCATCACGGGGTTGGATTTGGTCGAGTGGATGATTCGTGTGGCTGCGGGTGAAAAACTGCCATTCGCGCAAGCCGATATACAGCGCAACGGTTGGTCTATCGAGTGCCGCATCAACGCCGAAGACCCGTTCCGCAATTTCCTGCCGTCTACCGGTCGCTTGATTCGCTTTCAACCGCCCGAGCAAACCATGGTGCAAGCCGACACCAGCAAACTCTTGGGTGTGCGGGTGGATACCGGCGTGCAAGAGGGCGGCGAAATTTCCATGCATTACGACTCCATGATCGCCAAGTTGATCGTGCATGGACGTGACCGCAACGACGCGATTCACAAAATGCGCGAAGCCTTGAACGGTTTTGTCATTCGTGGCATCAGCTCCAATATTCCGTTTCAAGCGGCGCTGCTGGCGCACCCGGATTTCGTCAGCGGCAATTTCAACACCGGTTTTATCGCCGAGCATTTCGGCAAAGGTTTTCATGCTGAAGATGTGCCGCATGCCGACCACGATTTTTTGGTGGCGCTGGCCGCGTTTGTGCGACGCAAATCACGCGAGCGCGCTGCTTCACTCAGCGGCCAGTTACCGGGCTACGACGTGAAGGTGGGACAGAAATACGCCGTCATCACTTTGGATGCCAAAGGCGAACACGCATTCACTGAGGTGGAAGTTGATGATGCGGCTGGACGCGGTAACGCTGTCATCAAGGTCAACGGTAAAGACTACGTCATACACAGCAACTCGCGCTTGAACGATATCGCGATTGAAGGTACGGTGAACGGCCAGCCTTTCACCGCGCAAGTCGAGCGCGGTTCGGCCAAAAACCCGTTGGTTTTGCAAATTCAACACCATGGCAGACGCATTGATGCGCTGGTGGTATCACCTCGCATGGCCGAGTTGTACCGCCAGATGCCATTCAAAGCGCCGCCTGATCTCAGTCGTTTTGTGTTGTCGCCCATGCCAGGTCTGCTGGTGGATGTGGCCGTGACTGTCGGACAAAAAGTGCAGGCTGGTGAGCGCGTGGCTGTCATTGAAGCCATGAAGATGGAAAACGTGTTGTTCGCAGCTGCTGATGGCGTGGTGAAGAGCGTGATGGCGGCCAAAGGCGAGTCGTTGACGGTGGATCAGGTGATTGTGGAGTTCGCATGAGCAGACCGTTTCAGGTGCTGGGGATTCAGCAAATCGCCATCGGTGCGACTGACAAAAAAGCCTTGCAAAAACTCTGGGTGGAGTTATTCGGTTTGCAAGTCACCGGGCAATTTTCCTCAGAGCGCGAAAACGTGGATGAAGACATTTGTGCCATCGGCAGCGGGCCGTTCAAGGTGGAAGTGGACTTGATGCAACCCTTGGATTTGGACAAAAAACCGGCGGTGCACACCACGCCTCTAAACCACATCGGCTTGTGGATAGACAAACTCCCCGAGGCGGTGGAGTGGCTAACGGCACAAGGTTTGCGTTTTGCACCCGGCGGTATCCGCAAAGGCGCGGCCGGTTTTGATATTTGCTTTGTGCACCCCAAAGGCAATGAAGAGTTCCCGATCAGCGGCGAAGGCGTGTTGATTGAGTTGGTGCAAGCGCCGCCTGAGGTGGTCAATGCGTTTGCGGCGTTGGCAGCAGATAGCCATTAAGGCCATTGATGGGTGGTACTCAAACTCAGATTTTCTAAAGCCTGGGTTTTCATCAAAAGCCATGGCCTGCGAGATAGGCCGTGCGTTTGTTTAATCTTCTGAGTGAGCCGTTTGTGCTTTGGCGCGCGCCAGCGCAGCCTCTACGCGGCTTTGTTTGTGTGTCTCAGGCAGACTGGGCGCAGCGACGACAGGCGCAGACAAACGCGCTTGTCTGGCCGCATACCGTTGCCTCGCTTGCTCAGCTTCTGATTCAGACCAAGCGGCCCAACCGGTGGTGTCGCCGCTGGCGTTTTCCACATGCATGCAATCAACAGGGCAAACAGGTAAACACAGTTCACAGCCCGTGCATGCAGACTCAATGACAGTGTGCATGCGTTTGTGCGTGCCGATGATGGCGTCTACCGGGCAGGCTTCAATACATAAGGTACAGCCTATGCACCAGTTCTCGTCAATCCACACCACACTGCGCGACGCTTCCATGCCGTGTTCCGGATTGAGAGGTTTGTAGGTCAGTTGCGTGACCGCTGCCAGACGGTGTATGCCTTCATCGCCGCCGGGAGGACATTGGTTGATGGCCGCTTCACCGGCAGCGATGGCATCCGCATAAGCCGCGCAATCCGGGT
Organism: Comamonadaceae bacterium; assembly: GCA_947456305.1. GTDB lineage: Bacteria > Pseudomonadota > Gammaproteobacteria > Burkholderiales > Burkholderiaceae_C > Limnohabitans. Next base: position 35,625 of record CANGPN010000005.1, read on the forward strand.
AGCCGCAACGCGTGCACTGCGTTTGCGGCAACACATCCAGAATGCGCCCGACCAATGTCACTGCATTCAGGCAGTCGCGCGGCGCCTGCTGTTTGTAGCCGTAGTTTTGGCCTTGGCAGGGATTTTGGCAGTCGCTCTGACTGCAGGTTTTTTCACTGCAGCTTTTTTAGCCTTGGGCTGGTGCGCTTGTATGAAAGCCACGATTTCCGGGTAGACCAGATCGCGCCAACGCCGTCCGCTGAAAATGCCGTAATGGCCTGCACCTTTGACCTCGTAATGGTGCTTGTCTTCGGTAGGAATACCCGCACACAGTTTCAAAGCCGCTTTGGTCTGGCCTGAGCCGGAGATGTCGTCGAGTTCACCTTCGACAGTCAACAAAGCGCAGCCTGTGATGTCTTGCGGACGCACGCGCTCTATCTTGCCGGTCTCCGAGCGCACATCCCAGGTGCCACGCACAAGTTTGAAATCCTGAAACACGGTGGCAATGGTTTCCAAGTAGTAATCGGCGTCCATGTCCAGCACAGCGTTGTATTCGTCATAAAACTGGCGGTGCTGTTCGGCGCTGGCGTCATCGCCCTTGATCAGGTCTTTGAAATAGTCATAGTGACTGTTCATGTGCCGGTCAGGGTTCATCGCCACGAAGCCAGAGTGTTGCAAAAAGCCGGGGTAAACGCGACGCCCGGCGCCTGGGAAACTGGCCGGTACGCGGTAAATGACGTTGTTCTCGAACCAGTCGTAGCTCTTGTTCATGGCCAGGTTGTTGACGGCGGTCGGCGATTTGGTCGCGTCAATCGGGCCGCCCATCATGGTCATGCTGAGGGGCAGGGTTTCACCCCGGCTGGCCATCAAAGAGACCGCAGCCAGTACAGGCACGGTGGGTTGGCACACGCTGATCACATGGCAATGGCCTTGGGTGGACTGAATGTGACGGATGAATTCCTGCACGTAATTGACATAGTCGTCGAGGTGAAATTCACCTTCACTCAGGGGCACCAGACGCGCATTTTTCCAGTCGGTGATGTAAACCTTGTGATCCTTTAACAATTGGCGAACAGTGTCGCGCAGCAGCGTGGCGTAGTGGCCGGAGAGGGGCGCCACCACCAGCACGGCTGGCATGTCGTGCAGGCTTTGCAGGGTTTCGACGTTGTCGCTGAAGCGTTTGAAACGCAGTAAATCGCAAAAAGGCTTGTTGACTTCGATATGTTCTTGCACTGCCACATCCGAGCCATGGATATGCACCGATTGGATGCCGAAGGCCGGTTTGACATAGTCTTTGCCCAGGCGGTACATCAGGTCGTAGGAAGCGGATATGCGCTGCACCAGAGGGTTTTGCGCGAAGGGTGACACCGGGTTGGCCAGCATCTTGGAAGACGCTTGAGCAAATTCGGCAAAGGGTTCCATCAACGCCCGTTGGGCTTCATAGAATTGGTAAAGCATGGCTGTGACCTCACTATGTGTTTGTTGCAATGCAATATAACAGCTGAAACGCACTTCTTGCTGACATGCTGTCACTCTTGCAAGCCTGGCGTAGGGCCGACAGCTCAAAATGCGGTTAACTCAGGGAGCAATTGATTGAATGCACCGAATTTGACACCCGACACGCCTGAATCCGCTCAAAAACCGCTGCCAGTCATGTTTTTGGGTCACGGCAGCCCGATGAATGCCATCGAAGACAACGAATACCGCCGCAGTTGGGTTGAAATGGGCTCCCAATTCGGCCCGGGACAGCGCTGGCCGACGCCAAGATTGATTTTGTGTGTTTCTGCCCATTGGCTGACCACCGGATGGCAGATCACGGCAGATCAAAAGCCGCGAACCATTCATGATTTCGGCGGTTTTCCCCAGGCCTTGTTTGACCAGCAATACCCTGCGCCGGGCGATCCTGCTGAAGCGCAAGCGATTGCGAATCTGCTCAGTCCTGCACCCGATGGCCATAGCGTGACTTTGAGCAGCGATTGGGGCTTGGACCACGGCAGCTGGTCGGTGCTTAAACCCATGTTTCCTCAAGCGAATATTCCAGTGTTGCAACTCAGCATGGATTACGCGCGCCCAGTCGCCGATCACTTTGCCATAGGACGGCAATTGCAAACACTTCGCCGCCAAGGCGTGTTCATCGTCGCCAGCGGCAACACGGTACACAATCTTCGCGCCATGCAAATGCGCATGGGCAACCAAGAGGCGCTGGAATGGGCGCGCAGTTTTGATGACTGGGTGGCCGCGCGTATTTCTGCCGGTGAACGAGAAACGCTGGTCGATTTTCAGAAGCGCGGTCAGGAAGCCTCTCTCGCTCATCCTAGTTTTGAGCATTACCTGCCTTTGCTTTACGCAGCAGGCGCTGTCACGGAAGAGGACAAAGTGAGTTATTTCAACACCAGTTTTCAGCTGGGCTCTATCGCCATGCGCTCGGTGGTGTGGGACAGCGTCTGAGATGTTCAACTGCCACTAAGGGCAGTTGAACCTTGACAGTGCACAAGCGGTTTAAGCGCAGCCCAGTTGCGTCGCCAAATCCATCAAGTCAGCGGCTGAATAATCCATGGGCGATTTAGCTACCGATTCACCCAAGCCCGGGCCGTGTTCGTCGGGTCTGGCGATGAAAGCGGTTTTCAGACCGGCCCGCGCTGCCGCCACCAAATCGTCCGAGTGCGCCGCCACCATCATGGTTTCTTCAGTTGTAAAGCCGAGCGCCGCCGCAGAGGCCTGGTAAACAATGGCTTGCGGTTTGTAGTCGCGCGCGATTTCAGCGCCGGTGATGGCGTCCCAATGCCAGTGGTTGTGTCTGGCCAGATTGACCATCAAACCGATGTGACCATTGGAGCAGGGCGCCAACACAAATTGTTGCCGCAACCGAGTCAATCCTTGCTGCACTTCCGCCCATTGGTCCAACCGGTGCCAGCCTAGGTTCAGTTGTTGGCGGGTTGCTTCGTCTACTTGCTGCCAGCCCAGGCGCTCGAGCACGATATCCAGATTGCCCCGGTGTAATTCGTCCAGTTTGCAAAAACCGCGCTGGCCGCTGCGCACTTTTTCCATGGCCGGCTGGTACTCGTTACGCCAGTCGTCAGCAAAAGCATGCCAGTCGGTGCTCAGACCCAGCGGCGACAGCAGCATTTTGGCCTCATGCGCAATGCTGCTGCGCCAGTCGACCAGGGTACCGAAAACGTCAAAAATCAGTGCTTTGATGGCCATGTCCCCGCCTTTATTTCAATACGCTTGCTATCGCCTGGCACACATGGCCGATGTTCTGACTGTTCAAAGCAGCCACACACATGCGTCCGGTGTCGGTGCCGTAAACACCGAACTCAGAGCGCAGACGCAGCATCTGGTCTTTGCTCAGTCCGGAATAACTGAACATACCGATCTGGCGGGTGATGAAACTCATGTCTTGCTGTATGCCTGCCGCTTTCAATCCATCGACCAGGCTTTGGCGCATGGTTTTGATGCGCACCCGCATCTCACCGAGTTCTTTTTCCCACAACTGGCGCAATTCAGGGCTTTGCAATACGGCGGCGACCACCGCGCCGCCGTGTGTCGGCGGGTTGGAATAGTTGGTGCGAATCACAATTTTGAGCTGCGACAAAACGCGTGCGGCTTCGTCGGCAGATTGGCACAGAACGGACAGCGCGCCGACGCGTTCGCCGTACAGGCTGAAGCTTTTGGAAAACGAGGTGGCGACCAGAAAATTCAAACCGGCTTTGACGAACTTGCCGATGACCGCACCGTCTTCGGCGATTCCGTGACCAAAGCCTTGGTAAGCGATGTCCAAAAATGCCGTGAGTTGACGCGCTTTAACGGCTTCGACCACTTGGTCCCATTGTTCGGAGGTGATGTCATAACCGGTGGGGTTGTGGCAGCAGGCGTGCAACACGATGACAGTGCCGGGAGCGGCGGCGTTCAAGCTGTCCAACATGCCTTGGAAGTTCACGCCACGTGCAGCTGCGTCGTAATACGCGTAAGTTTTCACTGTGAAACCGGCAGCGGCAAACAAAGCTCTGTGGTTTTCCCAGCTCGGGTCGCTGATCAACACCTCGGCTGAGGGGTTGAGTTTCTTTAAAAAGTCTGCACCGATTTTCAAACCACCAGTGCCGCCTAGCGCTTGCACAGTGGCGACGCGGTTGGACTTGACGGCTTCGGATTCAGCGCCGAACACCAGGCCTTTGACCGCGGTGTCGTAGGCCGCGATACCGTCTATGGGCAGGTAACCGCGCGCTGCGGGCTTGGCCATCAAGCTGTGTTCGGCTTGTTGTACGCAATCCAGCAAAGGCAGTTTGCCTTGGTCATTGAAATACACGCCGACGCCGAGGTTGACTTTGACCGGTGAGGTGTCAGCCGCAAATTGTTCGTTCAAGCCCAGAATAGGGTCGCGGGGTGCCATTTCAACGGCAGAAAAAAGAGACATCGTCAGTCCTTGAAGAGAAGGGGAAAAAGCGGGTGTGGAATCAAACAGCGCAGACTGCGTTAGGCTTAGCGGTTTGGCGACGATTTTAGCGGTTCGCATGTGCGCGCCGGATCGCGCTTTCAAAGTTGGTCAATGAGCAGTCCCTTGTTAAGTGTTGTTGAATCGGAAGACACCCCGGCAGTCGCAGCGGGTGAGTGGAAAACCTATGCCGGTTCGCCGTTTGAATTGTTCCAGCCCTATCCGCCTGCCGGAGACCAGCCGGTGGCGATCTCCAAGCTGGTGGAAGGATTGCATGATGGTGAGATGTTTCAAACCTTGCTGGGCGTGACCGGTTCTGGAAAAACCTTCACCATGGCGAATGTCATCGCACAAATGGGCCGCCCGGCCATCATTTACGCGCCGAATAAAACCCTGGCCGCTCAGCTGTACAGCGAGTTCCGCGAGTTCTTCCCTAAAAACGCGGTGGAGTATTTCGTCAGCTATTACGACTACTACCAGCCTGAAGCCTACGTGCCGCAGCGCGATTTGTTCATTGAAAAAGACAGCGCAATCAACGAGCACATAGAGCAAATGCGTTTGTCTTGCACCAAGAGTTTGCTGGAGCGGCGCGATGTCATTATTGTGGCCACGGTGTCGGCGATTTACGGTATCGGCGAGCCCGAGAGCTACCACCGCATGGTGATGACTTTGCGGGTCGGAGACAAGCCGGGGCAGCGCGACATCATCGCGCAGTTGGTGCGTATGCAATATGAACGCAATGACATGGATTTTTCTCGCGGGTGCTTCCGTGTGCGCGGCGACACCATCGATGTGTTCCCCGCCGAGCACAGCGAGTTAGCCATTCGCATTGAGCTGTTTGACGATGAAATAGAAAGCCTGCAATTGCTCGACCCGTTGACCGGGCGAATGATCCAGAAAATCCCGCGCTTCACCGTGTACCCGTCCAGCCACTATGTGACACCGCGAGACAAAGTGTTGGCCGCTGTTGAAACCATCAAGTTGGAGTTGGGCGACCGGCTCAAGGAATTGGTCGGCATGGGCAAACTGGTCGAGGCCCAGCGTCTTGAGCAACGCACGCGTTTTGATTTGGAAATGCTCAGTGAGATTGGCCATTGCAAGGGAATTGAAAACTACACGCGGCATTTGTCAGGTGCCGCACCTGGTGAGCCACCCAGCACACTGACTGACTATTTGCCCAAAGATGCGCTGATGTTTTTCGACGAAAGCCATGTGCTGATGGGGCAGTTCTCCGGCATGTACAACGGCGACCGAGCCAGAAAACTCACCTTGGTTGAATTTGGTTTTCGCTTGCCCAGTGCGCTGGACAACCGGCCCTTGAAGCTGGAAGAGTTTGAGCGGCGCATGCGTCAACTGGTGTTTGTGTCTGCCACGCCGTCTGATTACGAAAAAACACATTCCGGTCAGGTGGTCGAGCAAGTGGTGCGGCCCACCGGACTGGTAGACCCGCAGGTGGAAGTGCGTCCGGCCACCAACCAAGTCGATGATGTGTTGCAGGAAATCCGCATACGCACAGACAAAAGCGAACGCATACTGATCACCACCTTGACCAAGCGCATGGCCGAGCAGTTGACCGATTACCTCGGTGACAACGGTGTCAAAGTGCGTTATTTGCACAGTGATATTGATACGGTTGAGCGGGTGGAAATATTGCGCGATTTGCGTTTGGGCGTGTTCGATGTGCTGGTTGGCATCAACTTGTTGCGCGAGGGTTTGGATTTGCCCGAGGTGTCTCTGGTGGCGATCTTGGACGCTGACAAAGAAGGCTTTTTGCGTTCTGAGCGCAGTTTGATTCAAACCATTGGACGCGCCGCACGAAATTTAGAGGGAAGGGCGATTTTGTACGCCGACCGCATGACAGATTCAATGGCGCGTGCCATCGGAGAAACAGAGCGTCGTCGTAACAAGCAAATTGCCTTCAACTTGGAAAACGGCATCACGCCGCGTGGTGTGGTCAAAGGTATTCGCGATTTGATCGACGGGGTCTACAGCGAAAAATCTGACAAAGAATCCATGCGCATGGAACTGGAGCAGGCGCGTTTGCAGGACATGAGCGAAAAAGACGTTGCCAAAGAGATCAAGCGTCTTGAAAAACAAATGATGGAACACGCCCGCAACCTGGAGTTCGAGCAGGCTGCGTCCACCCGCGACCAATTGGGCAGATTGCGCGGCTTGACCTTTGGCGCGACACCCCAAGATAGACCTTAGCCACATGTTTGGGCGGCTATTACCCGACTAAATCATTTGGCTTTGTGTTATAGTTGACTAATCCAGTCGACAAAGCACCCTCTCAGGAGTTTTTATGCGTCTTACCACCAAAGGCCGTTTTGCTGTCACCGCCATGATTGACCTGGCTTTGCGCCAGAACAACGGGCCGGTTACCCTGGCTGCCATCAGCCAGCGCCAGCAGATTTCACTCTCCTACCTCGAGCAATTGTTCGGCAAACTGCGTCGCCACAACCTGGTCGAGTCCACCCGCGGTCCCGGCGGCGGCTACACACTCGGGCGCAAAGCCACAGACATTTCCGTCGCTGACATCATTTTGTCGGTGGACGAGCCGATTGACGCCACGCATTGCGCCGGCAAAGAAAACTGCCTGGGCGAGACCGGCCGTTGCATGACACACGAACTTTGGACCTCATTGAACCAGCGCATGATCGATTTCCTCAATTCGGTCAATTTGCAAAAACTGGTCGACGACCAGTTGGCCAAAGGCCTGCAAATCGAAAACAAACCTCTGGTCAAGCGTTCCATCACGTCTGCGCCGGTGGTCAAACCTATCCGCGTGAACGCGCCTAACTCCGTGTTTGCCCTTGGCAATGCATTCGTCAAAGGCTGAGATTCATCATGGACATGACCCCGCATTTCCCGATTTACCTGGACTACGCTGCCACCAACCCGTGTGACGACCGAGTGGTCGATGCCATGATTCCTTGGTTGCGTGAGCACTTCGGCAATCCGGCTTCACGCAGCCATGCCTGGGGTTGGGAAGCCGAAGAAGCGGTTGAAAAAGCGCGCTTGTATGTGGCTGAACTGATTGGTGCCGACCCGCGTGAAATCGTTTGGACTTCGGGTGCTACCGAGTCGAACAACCTGGCCATCAAAGGCGCGGCGCATTTCTACAAAACCAAAGGCAAACACCTGATCACCGTGAAAACCGAGCACAAAGCCGTGCTCGACACCATGCGTGAACTCGAGCGCCAAGGTTTTGAAGTCACCTACATGGACGTGCAGGAAGACGGACTGCTGGATCTCAACAAACTGAAAGATGCCATCCGCCCGGACACTTCGCTTATCAGCGTTATGCATGTGAACAATGAAATCGGTGTCATTCAAGACATCGTCGCCATCGGCAATATGTGTCGCGAAAAAGGCATTATTTTTCACGTGGATGCCGCCCAGTCCACCGGCAAGGTGGACATCAATCTGGCAGAACTGCCAGTCGATTTGATGAGCCTGGCTTCACACAAAACCTACGGCCCCAAAGGCATAGGCGCTTTGTATGTGCGTCGCAAACCGCGCGTTCGTTTGGAAGCGCAAATGCACGGCGGTGGACACGAGCGCGGCATGCGCAGCGGCACCTTGCCCACGCACCAGTGCGTCGGCATGGGCGAAGCATTCCGTATCGCCAAGTTGGAAATGGCCCAAGACATTGCCAAAGCCAGGCATTTGTCACAACGCCTGCTCAACGGCTTGAAAGACATAGAACAAGTGTTCATCAACGGTCACCTGACACAGCGTGTGCCGCACAACCTGAACATCAGCTTTAACTATGTTGAAGGTGAGTCTCTCATCATGGGCATCAAAGGCTTGGCGGTGTCCTCCGGATCTGCGTGTACCTCGGCCAGCTTAGAGCCCAGCTATGTGTTGCGCGCTCTGGGTCGCAGCGACGAATTGGCGCACAGCAGTTTGCGCATGACCGTGGGACGTTTTTCTACCGAAGAAGAAATCGACTACGCTATTTCCACCATTCGCACGAACGTCAGCAAGTTGCGTGACCTCAGCCCTTTGTGGGACATGTATAAAGAAGGCATAGATCTCAGCACTATCCAATGGGCAGCTCACTGAGCCGCATCGCACCACAATGAAACACTGCTATGTCGCCCTTGTCCCATTGACGGCTTAGCAGCATTCACAAAAGGAAAAACATGGCTTACTCAGAAAAAGTGATTGATCATTACGAAAACCCGCGCAATGTGGGCTCGTTTGAAAAGGGTGACGATTCGGTTGGCACCGGCATGGTCGGCGCACCTGCTTGCGGCGATGTGATGAAGCTGCAAATCAAAGTCAATCCTGTCACCGGCATCATCGAAGACGCGCGTTTCAAAACCTATGGCTGCGGCTCTGCCATCGCATCTTCGTCATTGGTCACTGAATGGGTCAAAGGCAAAACGCTGGACGAAGCTGCGTCTCTCAAGAACAGTGAAATTGCGCAAGAGCTGGCGCTGCCGCCTGTGAAAATTCACTGCTCCATCCTGGCCGAAGATGCCATCAAAGCAGCGGTCGACGATTACAAAAAGAAGCACGCACACTGATATGTCAGTCTCCATGACCGAAGCTGCCGCAAGGCACGTGAACCGCTACTTGAGCAAACGCGGCAAGGGCGTGGGCGTGCGTCTGGGTGTCAAAACCACAGGATGCTCTGGCCTGGCTTACAAGCTCGAATACGTGGACGAACTCGCACCTGAAGACGTGGTGTTTGAAGCCCATGGTTTGAAAATCCTGATTGATCCCAAGAGCCTGCCTTATTTGGAAGGCACCGAACTCGACTTTGTTCGCGAAGGCTTGAATGAAGGCTTTAAATTCAACAATCCCAACGAGCGTGACCGTTGCGGCTGTGGTGAATCTTTCCGGGTTTGATGGTGAGCAGCGGGGGAGTTTTAGGGTCGCTGACCCTGGCCAGCAGTGATTTTGAATTGTTTGGCTTAGAGCCCCGGTTTCAACTGAATGCCTCAGAGCTAGATTTGCAATGGAAGCAGTTGCAAAAACAAGTGCATCCTGACCATTTTTCCTCGCAAGGCGCAGCCGACAAACGGTTGGCCATGCAATGGTCGGTCCGCGTCAATGAAGCCTATCAACGATTGAAACACCCGCTACGCCGCGCAGCGTATTTGTGTGAATTGAATGGCGCACCCATACGCGCTGAAGACAACACCGCCATGCCGCCCGCATTTTTGATGCAGCAAATGCAATGGCGGGAAGAACTCGACGAAGCCACAGATGCCGCCGCCATTGAAGCACTGCAACAGCAAATGGCGCTGGAGAAGCAACTGCTTCTGCAACAATGTGCACAAGCGATAGATAACCGTTCGGATTGGGCACAGGCCGCGCAAACAGTGCGTGCGCTGATGTTCATCGAACGTTTTGAACACGATCTGGACAACCGCCTTGAGCGCTTAGACAACAACTAAAAAAGATTTCACGCCCCATGGCATTGCTGCAAATTTCCGAACCCGGGCAAGCGCCCGACCCGCACGCCCGGCGCATTGCCATCGGCATCGATTTGGGCACCACGCATTCGCTGGTGGCCAGTGTGAGAAACGGTGTGGCCGAATGTTTGCCTGATGCACAAGGCCGGGTGATATTGCCTTCTGCTGTGCGTTATCTAGGTGGCGGTAAACGCGCCATCGGCCACGATGCGTTGGCTGCCCAGGCCGAAGACCCGCAGAACACCATTGTGTCGGTCAAGCGCTTCATGGGTCGCGGTGTGGCCGATATTGCCAACATTGCCAATCTCCCTTACGCGTTGATAGACAAACCCGGCATGCTGAGTTTGCAAACCATTGAGGGCGAAAAATCTCCTGTCGAGGTGAGTGCGGAAATTTTGGCCAGCTTGCGCCAGCGCGCTGAAGACACGTTTGACGATGAGATTTACGGCGCAGTCATCACCGTGCCCGCCTACTTTGATGATGCGCAACGCCAAGCCACCAAAGACGCTGCGCAAATGGCCGGCTTGAATGTGTTGCGCTTGATCAATGAGCCCACAGCCGCTGCCATTGCTTACGGTTTGGACAATGGCAGTGAAGGCATTTACGCGGTATATGACTTAGGCGGCGGCACTTTTGACGTGTCCATTCTTCGCTTGAGCAAAGGTGTGTTTGAGGTCATGGCCACCGGCGGCGACTCTGCTTTGGGCGGCGATGATTACGATCTTGCGTTGGCCGATGTGGTGCTCACAGCCACAGGCCGTACATTGAACAATGCCGCGGACAAATCGCGCTTGCTGACAGCGGCGCGCGCTTGCAAACAGGCTTTGTCCGACAGCACAGAACATGTGTTTCAAGTTGAACTCAGCGACGGCGCGATCACCCACAAAGTCAGCCGCGCAGAGTTTGAAGCATGCACCCAGCACCTGACCCGCAAGACTTTGCAGGCTGTGAAAAAAGCTTTGCGCGATGCCGGTCTTCAGGCTGTGGATATACAAGGTGTGGTCATGGTAGGCGGCTCTACCCGCATGCCGCATGTGCAAACCGCAGTCGGCGAACTGTTGCAATCTGTGCCTTTGACCAATGTCAACCCGGATGAAGTGGTTGCCTTGGGCGCTGCCATTCAAGCCAATCAATTGAGCGGCAATAACCCGAACGGCGAGTTGCTGTTGCTCGATGTGATTCCTTTGTCGCTGGGTATAGAGACCATGGGCGGTTTGGTTGAGCGCATCGTGCCGCGCAACCAAACCATACCCACCGCCATGGCGCAAGACTTCACCACCTACCAAGATGGTCAAACTGCATTGGCTTTGCACGTGGTGCAAGGCGAGCGTGATCTGGTGGCCGATTGCCGCAGCCTCGCTCGCTTCGAGTTGCGCGGCATACCTCCCATGGCTGCAGGTGCTGCGCGCATTCGTGTGACATTCACTGTGGATGCAGACGGCTTGCTCAGCGTGAACGCCACCGAAACAAACAGCGGCGTGCAAGCGCATATCGATGTCAAGCCGAGTTATGGTTTGTCAGACGATCAAATCGCCGCCATGTTGCAAGACAGTTTTCACACCGCCGAGTTCGACAAAAACGCACGTGCATTGGCCGAAGCCCGGCTAGAAGCCAACCGCATGTGGTTGGCTGCACAAAGCGCATTGAATGCAGACGAACATTTGCTGACCACTGAAGAAGCCGCCGCCATTCGCGGATTGATGGCAGAGGTGCTGGCCGCTAAATCACTTGAAACACCTGCACTGATCGAGGCGGCCACTGAGGCGTTGGCCAAAGGCACAGAAGCCTTTGCCGCAGCCCGCATGAACGACGGCATACGCAAAGCGTTGGCCGGTAAACACATTGGGGCTATGTAATGACGACCATCAAAATACTTCCGCACGTTGAACTCTGCCCTGAGGGTCGTGAAATACACACATTACCCGGCAACAGCATTTGCGAGGCCTTGCTGGACAACGGCATCAACATCGAACACGCTTGCGACATGAGCTGCGCTTGCACCACTTGCCATGTCATCGTGCGCCAAGGCATGGTCAGCTTGAACGAAGCCACGGAAGAGGAAGAGGATTTGCTGGACAAAGCCTGGGGCCTGGAGCCGAATTCACGCTTGGGTTGTCAGGCGCTGGTGGCACAGCAAGATCTGGTGATTGAGATACCGCGCTACACCATCAACCACGCCAAAGAAAATCATTAAGCATCATGCGACAAATTGTGTTGGACACCGAAACCACCGGCTTATCGCCAGATGCCGGTGACCGCATCATTGAAATCGGTTGTGTGGAATTGATGCACCGAAAATTAACAGGCAACAATTTTCATTGCTATCTGAACCCGGACCGTGATATTCACGAAGACGCGATGAAAGTGCACGGCATCAGCACCGAGTTTTTGGCTGACAAGCCGCGCTTTGAAAACATTGTTGAAGAATTTCTGGCCTATGTGCAAGGTGCGGAAATCATTATTCACAACGCGCCGTTCGATGTCGGCTTTTTGAATGCCGAACTTGAACGTGCAGGCAAGCCAGTATTCAAAGAACACGTTAGCGGCGTACTGGATACCTTGGCTATGGCCAAAGAGCTATACCCCGGCAAACGCAATTCGCTAGACGCTCTGTGTGAGCGATTGGGCGTCAGTAACGCGGCGCGCACCTTGCACGGTGGCCTGTTGGATGCGGAACTGCTGGCCGACGTGTACATCAACCTCACACGCGGCCAGGACGCTTTGTTGATGGAAGGCGACGACCCAAACCATTCCGGCCCGGGGGCGGTCAAAATGGATTACAGCAGTTTCACCTTGCCTGTGATCCAACCCTCGGCGCAAGAACTGCAGGCACACGAGGAGGTGCTGGTGCAGATAGACAAGGCCAGCGGCGGCAAGACTTTGTGGCGTTCACACACAACGGCTTGATGGCTTTGGCTTGTGGTTGCTGCTTTTCAGGGTAGCTGCCGATTTGTGCCAAAATACACGGCTTTGGTAAATAGCATTGCGTGGTTAGCTCAGTGGTAGAGCATCGCCTTCACACGGCGGGGGTCGGGGGTTCAAAGCCCTCACCACGCACCATTTGCTTTTTTTATATATAAATCAAATACTTAAGTGCTTTTCAGGATTTACTTTTCTAGCAAATTTTATATGCTTCCCAAGGAAGCAAATTTTTAGACGACAAAAATATAATTACTAATAATCAATACAGAGTGTATATCCTAGTGGTATCTCAGTAAAAATTATCATATGCTCACGCAACGTGAGCAAAGCAGAAATCAAAAAAGTCAGCAAGAGTTAACTACTTATCCATAGATACAGTTTCAATGATGTTTATGAATTCGGTATAGACATCTGGTTGGTTTTGTTTAATGAATCGAGAGATTTCTTGGTTCTCTATAAGTTTCGAAAGATAGCCCTTTGCTAAAACTAAATTAAGTACGTCTTGTCCATACGACTCTTCGACTAATTTGTATTGCTCATTGAGATTACCCATCTCCCGTTCCATCTTCAACAATTGCTCTGCACTTATGCCACGAAACTTTCTTGATCTTCCGTCTTCAATCAGCATGTGACTTGGGGTTGCTGCAAGTAAGGCCTGAGCGTAGGGTATTTTTATATTGTTTGCCGAAATCATTAATTCAACACATTCAATTTGCCGCGTTGGCTTCATCTTCCTAAGTATGTCGCTTAATTTTGTTGAGAAGACTTGATCTTTTAGTAGCTTTGTTGCCTCTGGACAAATCCCGTCAAGAAGCTTTACCTTACGCATAATTTGAGACAGATCTACATTCAGACTTGACGCCAATCTTTCTGGAGAAACACCTCTACTGATTGCTCGCTTTATCATTAAGTGTTCTTGTACAGTTGAGAGTCGATTGATTCGATTGTTATAGGTATAAGTCTCATCATCTGTGGAAATTAAGCATTGAGCGTCGTTTACTCCTAATTCTTGTAGTGCAAGTAGTCGTGCATGTCCATCCAATACTATGTGGTTGCCAGAGCTGGTTGTTGGGCTGATGATCAAAGGCTCAATCAAACCAACAGTTCTGAGCGATTCAAGAATTTGTTTGTATTTTCGTGATGAATTCGTATTGAAAGGCAACTTCTTGCTTGGAAGCAGTAACGTGATGGAAACAACCAATGGATCTGGAATGAAGCCAAGTGCAATTTGATTCATAGCGCATGACCATTTGGCCAGACTCGATCAGCAACAAAACTAGGAAGAGTGTCTAATTTTTCAGCACGCAATAATGTAACAAAATTTTCATTGGAAAGTAGTGATCGAAGTGCGCCAATAACAAACATAAGTCGTTGTTGGGTGAAATCAGATTTTTTGATAAAAATCTTTTGTCTTTCAACTTCTCTTTTATAACTTCTTACAAGACTAGAGCTTGTAACTTCGGATGAGGCTCTCACTTTCGATCGAGGCCGTAAAGCCTTTCCTAATGTTTGACGTTTGACAATCAATCTCCGCGCATTTATGAGCTGTTTACCCCGCAACTGACCAGATTCATAAGCATCATGAAGTGCACCTTGAATTGCTTTGTCATCAACACCCGCGCTACAGATTTCTAATGCAACATTAAGAGGAATTTTTCCTGATTCAACCGCAATCAAAAGGCGGTCTTCACCAAATTCGAGAAGGTGCAAGATGCCGTGGACGTAATCAATGCTTAAGCCCGTCTTTGCAGCAATGGTTTTTTTATCGTAGCCTTGCTCTTTTAGTCTTTGTATGCCGGCAAGCAGTTCTAATGGTCGACATTGCCGTCTAGCAATGTTTTCTGAGAGACTCATGATAAATGCATCATCATTGTCGATGTCAATAACCATTGCTGGTATTTCTGTCTCACCAAGTGCTTTAAAGGCTTTCATTCGTCCTTCGCCGCATACGAGAAGATACTTAGTAAGTCCTTCCGGTGTCTGCCTAGGGGTTACTGTAATTGGCTTCTTAAGCCCTATTTGCTTGATATTGCCAACAATATCCTCAAAGATTCTGGTATTCCTCTCGCGAGGATTGAGAACTTCAATATCTATGATGGGTATCAATCTCAATTTTGAATTTTCTTTATAAGTTTTCACGCAGCTCTCCTAAATCTTGTTCGTTCGGCCATTCCGTAAAGATAGTCGAGTGACTCAAATCTATATGTTTCAAATTCGATGCTGTTACGTTCTGCTAAATTAAAACCACGCCCGCCAAAGTCAAGCCGTGGAAGTAGGTAATAGTCAATGGGAGATTGGTTAGCTTCATCAAGCCTAACTACAACGGTTATGTCGGGCTGAAGGCTTGTATCAAATCGGACTTTCCATCTTCTTGAGCCTATTGAAGTAGTTTGACAACGAGACAAAACTATTGAAACAGTGAATTCTCGATTGACTTCTAGAATGTCTGTCCCAATGTCACGTTCTGTATATCCACCTACATCGGCAATTTTTTGCTCGGTCTCACGGATTACTTGCGGGTGTAACTGGCGTAAGTAGCGATTGATTTCGAGAAATTTATAGTCTCTATCGGGTGTAAATCCAACGGTTTGATATGCGCGAATCAAGCTGCCAAAACGTTGAACGTAGGCTGATGAAGACGGCATACCCTCAGTTTCATCTATGATAATTCCGGAGAGAATGCCTCGATCTTTATACAGAGTTTTTAATTTTTCAATTAGTTCTTCATTTGTATATCGATGTCCGCGTGCTCGAATCATTCCTTGTACGGTATAAAAAATCTCTGTTGGAACCACGGCTTCAAATGCTGACTCTTTTTTTATCCACATCTGGGGTGTGTTGACTACACGATGTTTTTTTAATTTAAATGAAATTCTGTTGTAAACATTGTTGCCGATGTATTTTTCATTTGTTAAGACTTGATGGATAGTAGCGCGGGTCCAGGGTCTTCCAAGATCTGTTTTCCCTCCTATTTCATTCAGACGTTTAGCTATCTCTGATTCAACTAGTCCATCATTTATGAACCATTCATAAATCTTATTTACAGTTTGAATTTCACTTTCTGGACCAGGCATAAGAATCACTCGATCCGTTTGCAAACTCTTATGTTCCCCGCGTTTTAACTCTGCCTTTAGTTCCCCACTCTGGTCAACCAAGACTCTGCGAAGGCCAAATCCCGCAGGCCCACCTTGCCGAAATCCAAGTTCAATTAGTCTGCATTGACCAGCAAATACTTTGGTTGAGAGTTCACGACTGTACTCTCCAGCCATTGCTCTTTTTACGCCTTTCACAATAGTTGATACTGGCGATCCATCATTTTCAAATTGCTCTGCACAATAAGCTACTTGGATACCTGCTCGTCTACAGATGTACTCGTAATACGCACTTTCATCAGCATCTTGGAAGCGCCCCCATCGACTAATGTCGTAAACCAGAATTATTTGAAAATCCGCTTTCCCAGATTCAACGATACGAATCAGTTCTTGCAATCCCTGCCGCCCCTCAATCCTCAAACCACTCTTGCCTTCATCAGCATAGGTTCGGATAATCTCAATTCCTCGCTTGTTTGCATACTCATAAATTTTGTCGGATTGGTTTTCTGTTGAATACTGTTGGTGTTCAGTCGACATGCGTACATACTTCACAGCTTTGAACAACGATTTTTGAACAGATTTTTCGATTCCAGTTTGTGCCATGGCTTATATTCGTTTTGATTTATCTTTTCCCAGACTACCGCCTTCACAGCAAAAGTGCATTCGCAAGAACAAAAAGTCCATTGGTAAAAATGTAACCAGTGGACTTTTTTTTTGCTATCAAGTTATCTCTTTATTTGTGATGACGAGTAAATTTAGCTGTCATCAAACTTAGTAAGTTCAATAATCCATACATCCATCTTATGCTTTGGTTTATCTAACACTTTTAGTACAAATACACCTTCCTCTATCCCATTCCAAGTAGGCTTACGAAGTTTGTTACCTGGATGTTGCGGTACCTTTTTCTTGTGCACTTCGTTAGATTTATTCTTTTCAAGATCTGATGCTTCGGTTGAATTTCTTGCATTTTCTCGATGATTTCGCCAATAGTCAGGATTGCGATCTGCCCATGCACGTTGGGCTCTGTATTGGTTATCTTTATAGTCTTGATCTACTTTTCTTTTCTGCTTTTGCCATTCTCTTCTTCTCTCTTTTTGGCAAGCTACCTTAGAGCAATAGACTTGATTGGGTACCTGAGGAATACGTTCGAAGAGTTCTGAGCAATTGATACAACGTAAATTTGACATAGATGTTCTCCAGTTTGTTGATGGACTGGAAACATCGCTGTGAAATGATTTCTTTTAATGGCAGAAAGATTTTTTTCTGCTTTTATTACGCGCAATCGAGCATGTAGCAACTGTTATTTGGAAATAATTGCGTAATTTCTTTGCCGAAAATTAATTTATGTTTGAATAATAAAAATTCCTATCTTTTGTAAAATTAACGTTTTCCTAGAAATGATGGTCAATTTTTTAGTTGCAACTTGCAACTACATCACAATCTTCATCTTGTAATGAGATCGATAAATTTTCATACATAAGATTACTAGACAAAATTTCAGATTTAATAGATCCTAGTGCTGCTCCAATTTCTAATTGCTCAAGTTCGGATGTGCCAACAGGTAGGCTCACACTAATCAATTTGAGACTTGGATTGAATGCAATGGTGTAGTTGCTTGAAGTGCTCCAGTTCACAGCATCATCTAGACACTGGATCCAATTTTTAATGCTGGATTCTGTGCACTCAGTTGGAGCAAGTTGATAATTAATTCGTGCGTATCTAACTTTGATTGTTTTCATAGCTACTTTCTTCAGTGTCTGAGATGTTGAGTTAGCTTATTGAAAAAGTCAACCGTCAAAACTCTTTACGCTTGCTGTGCTAAAAGCTCTAAAATTGCGCAATAAATTAATAATTTAAGATTCATTACTATACTACTTGTATGCTACTTTGATAAATTAAATGGCTGTTAAGTTGTTGAATTACAATGGAAAATTGGTGATTATCCGGCGTCTTCACACGGCGGGGGGCGGGGGTTCGAAACCCTCACCACGCACCAATAAAAGTTCTATCACGCTGAGCAATCATTTATTGGACCGAAAGTTCAAAAGTTTTTTTAACTTACTAAGCAGCTTACCAGTCCAATTCATAGACAAAGACTCAGGCTCAGGTGATTCCATGTACTTTTTGCTGTTCTCCATGAACGGTATCAAATCCATGGCTGGCTCGTGTCTTGCAGGTGCAGCGGTTTCAGGTTGCGGTGCTTGCATTGAGGCTTGTGGCGGCTGGGTGCTGTACTTTTTCAACTTTAAAGTCCGTCCCAGCTTTGCCACCATTGCAGCATCCCATGTAGCAGGGTGCTCTACGCCGTATTGGGTCCACACTTCCATTTGTGGCAACCGCTTCTTAGATTGTTCTGCCACTGTCAAAGGACAAATCCTGCTGTGCGAGTTGTGCAGCAATATGATTTTCCCGTGATAGGCATTCAGCAAAGTGTGAAATTGCATACCGAACAAATCGTATTCATAAGCCAAATCAAAATGAGCTGTTGTGTGAACTGCATTGACTGCACGCGGATCAATCGATAATAAATCTAATTTATGCTCTGAATGTTTGATTTGTTGATAAAGCGCCATCAACGATGACCAATGCAAACTTGCGCCAATATCATTAAGTATCAAACTATGAGCTTTGACTTTTTGTCGATGCGCCAGGTACATGGCCAGTATGCCGCCCATGCTGGTGCCTATGAAATGGATTTTTTGATTTGCATCCCTTGAGGGCCTGCTTGACAGCGCTGAAATTAAATCTTCAATATCCGCCAGATAAACAGAAGTTGAATAATTTTGATCTTCAGGCAGTGGGTCGGAATACCCCCGGCCGCAATAGTCCAGGCTGATCCAGCAGCAATGCTCAAAATCAGTGACCTGACTCCACAACAAATCAAAACTGTCTTGTGTTTCTAAAAGTCCGGGCAGACAGACAAACAGGTGTTTCGCTTCCAGCCCGCCAAGTTGTTTGTAGGCAATGCGACGCGTGCCACTTTCTTTGTGAACCAGGTGGTGGTGGATGACGGGTACTTCAACTGGCATACATGTGAATTCGAAACGTGAGATATGTTGAAATTAGACCCGTGCTTTGTGACATAACAGCGCTGATTCAAGCAAAACTATCATTAGCTTGTCACATAAACACTGTATAAGCAGAGATTGCATTTTTTAGAGTTGTCATGTTTTTCAACCGATTCCCTGTTGCTCCTGCTGCTACCAATCACCGGAATACTTTTTTTCTTGGGGTATGCGCATTGGTTTTCAGCATTCTTTCCCTGTGCACCACAGACGGCAAAGCTTTCGACCGCAGCGATACCTTGTTACACATCGTTCAGCAATGCCTGCAAAAGGACAAGCCGGGCTATTGCGAACAATGCCTCGTACCGGAACGCCACACGGTTTGTGCCGGCAAGACATCGTGCCGGGCTACCACCGAGCTGTGGACTGAAAACGCTGAATATGTCGCTATCCGGGATATCAAAATGTGCGGATGTCCTGCAGACTTTGTCCATGGTTTGGTATTGCCCAAGCAAGTTGTCACAGGCATTGAAGATGGCCGGCGGCCTGATTCGATCTGGCAATTTGCTTGGGATGTAGCGGCTCAACGCCTGCCGGCTGAGGAAATTGCACTGGCCGTGAATTCCAAATCCAGGCGCAGCCAAAACCAGTTGCATATTCACCTGGTCAGGCAAAAGCCGGGTATAGAACCTTTATTAGCCTCCAGTGTCGCTGGTCATGTTCAGCGCTTAGCTGATGTCTGGCGATGGGCTGATCAACAGGCACTCAGCAGGAATATGTCCGAATACGGTTTGCTGGTCATGAGTGCGCCCCGTGGCGGGTACAGGGTTGTCATGACTTCAGACAGTCCTGAATACTTGTTTACCCGAGCAGTTTGCACACCTCAATAAATGCATTGTGATGAATGAAATACAAATGGAAAAAAATACACATTCACTTGAAACTTTCAAAGCTTCCTTAGATAAGCAAGGCTATGTCTCGCCTATGCTTAGCACTTTGACGCCGCGTGAAAAATTGCGCCGCTCTGCCAGTCAGAAAGAGATTTTTGGTTATGTGCTGGAAGGCGAGTTAGAGCTGGTGACGCAAGAGCAGCATTTCGCATACGCCAAGCACGAAATCTTTTTTATCGACGGCAGCGAGAATTTTGAAATTCACTCCGGCGATCAAGGCGTAGAGTATTTGTTTGCTTTTAAAAATAAGTCATAAGCCCTGGGTGACTGACTAGAATCGCTTATCTGTTTCATCTTTTACGGTCAAGCATCGTTGAAAAGCCGGAGCCGCAATCAATGCTTTTCAGTGAGTTTAAACAATGCGCAATTTATACATTCACAATAACGCGATCACCGAGCGTGAAGTTCTTATAGAAGAGAAGATTTCACAGGGCTTTCATTGGCTGAGTTTGACGCGGCGTGAGTTTGAAGTTCATCTGAACGAGATACAGGCCATGCTGGACAAGCTCTACCACATACAGGTACTGGACTTGCACGTGTCTGATATCTTGAACAACCAGTTGCCCTCGCATTACGACTACACCTCGGATTACGACATCATCATTTTCAGGCGTTTGGCCCGGGGCCGCACGGAATCCGATGTCTCCACGCCCGGTCAAATATTGCATACCGCCAGTAACAAGGGCGGCCCACCGATATTGAAACGCATAGACACCAGCCCTATATGTTTGCTGGTTTTTGATAAATTGATTATTTCCGTGCATCCGGCTGATTGCGCGGTGCGGGACTTGTTTGCCAACCGTTTGTTCAACACCGCCGCTGTGTCTGGTACTGTGCATGCAAGCAGTCGTTTGCCCAACAACCCGGTGGACTTGATGCTGAGGATGATTGGCCTGGTGGTCGACGGTTATTTAGATTTACGCAAAGAATTGACCCGGCAACTGGACCATTGGCAAAGCGAGTTGATCAACCCCAGAGCCCGGTTCAACAATTGGAGCGCATTGCTGGATTCGCGCTTGACCTTGCACTACTTGGATGAAATCTGCGAAGACCAGAGGGCCGCCATTCAAGATTGGATTGAAGCCCTGGACGCCTGGCTCGAGACGGACTCGCTTTCCAGCAAAGATTTGGAGCTGGTGAAAGTGCGCAGCAGAGATGTGTTGGAGCATATCGAGCGTGTGGTTCACCACGTCAACCGGCTAGAGCAAAGCGCGGAAACAGCGGTGCAAATGCATTTCAATATTCAAAGCAATCACAACAATGATGTGATGAAAACGCTGACGGCATTGACAGCTATCTTTTTGCCGCTGAACCTGATCACCGGGTTTTTCGGGATGAACTTTGAACACTTTCCGTTTCTAAAAAACGAGGAAGGCTTGCTGCTGACCGAGGTTTTCATGGGAGTGCTGGTGGTGGTGCTGGGCGTGTATTTCTGGATCAACAGTTTCATCACAAACACCAACCAGGCAAGCAGAAGATAAAACCCGATCAGGTAGTTTTCTGTTACGTGATCAACAACGCTTGTGTGTCTTTCAATGAGCCCACACCACTGAGTTTCATAGACAGTTGCAACTCATCTGTCAGTATTTGCAGCGCATGTTTGGCACCGGCTTCTCCGGCCACTGCCGCGCCGTACAGCATCGCTCTGCCCACCGCCGCGGCCTGAGCACCCAGCGCGCGCGCTTTCAGTATGTCCACGCCCCGGCGTACGCCGGAGTCAATGATCACATCCACTTTGCCCGCCAACGCTTTGGCTATCGCCGGTAAGGCATCAGCTGTGGCCAATGCGCCGTCAAGCTGCCGGCCGCCATGATTGGAAATCCACACTGCGTCCACACCCATGCCGGCCAGTCGCGCGGCGTCCAGCGGATGCTCAACGCCTTTGACCAGCAGTTTGCCTTTCCACGCATCCCGCAGCTTGGTCAGGTCTTCCCAGCCAAAGCCTGCGTCCAGGCTTTGGCCCACGCGTGCGGCGATGGTCAGGTCTGCATTTTGTTGTCCCATATAGCCTTTGACGTTTTGAAATTGCGGCGAGCCTTGACGCAGCATTTGCCAGGCCCAGCCGGGGTGTGTCATGCCGCTGATGACTTGCTTTAGGCTGATTTGCAGCGGTATGGAAATGCCGTTGCGCAAATCCCGCTCGCGTTTGCCGCCTGCTTGCAAATCCACCGTCACCACCAGCGCGCTATAGCCAGCAGCCCGGGCACGCTCTACCAGTCCGAGGTTGAAAGCCCAGTCCTTCAACACATACAGCTGAAACCAGAGCTCGCCTTGCACTGCATCGGCCATGGTTTCCATGGCCGTGTTGGACATGGTGGACAGGGTATAGGGCAAGCCGTGCGCGGCTGCCGCACGCGCAATTGATATGTCTGCATTCGGCCAAGCCAGCATGCAAGAGCCCATGGGCGCAATCACGATAGGTGCCTTGGCCTCTTTGCCCAGCAAGGCGGTGCGTGTATCGGGCGCGCTGACATCGTTCAACACGCGCGGTGTCAGCTTGATGCGCTCGAACGCAGCGCGGTTGTCGCGCAAGGTGAGTTCGTCTTCCGCGCCGCCATCGATAAATTCAAAAACAGTTTGAGGCAGGCGTTTTTGCGCCAGCAAGCGCAAATCTGCAATGCTGTAGGCACGGGCAAGTCGGGAATCTGTGTGTGTCATGAGCTAGGAAAATAGATGAAGCAAGGCGACGAGCGGCGCTTGACTATCGGTGAACAACAAAGAATATTTTGACCTATGCCGGTGCACACACCGCTAGGTGCATTCACTCACTGAACAATTCAACGATTCTCTGCCTTAGCCACATATTGGCCGGTTCGCGGTTGTACTTGGCGTGCCAGAACAGGTTAATGGCAATGTCCGGCAGCTTGAACGGCAGAGGTGAGGTTTCCAGTTGAAACGGCCCGGCGCACTTTTGCGCGAAACGCTCGGGCACGGTGGCTATCAAGTCTGAGCTTTGCAAAATATGACCCACCGCCACAAAGTGCGGCACATGCAAATGGATGTCGCGTGCAATGCCTTTGCGGGTCATCCATTCATCCACCTCGCTGTGACCGGTGTTGGCCGAGGTCACGCCCACATGCGGCAGCGATTTGTATTGCGCCAGACTGATGGGGTTGCGGGCCTTAGGGTGGCCTTGCCTGAACAGGCACACATAGCGCTGCTTGAACAAGCGCCTTTGAAAAAAGCCGGTGGTCAAACTTGGTAGCAGGCCTATGGCGATGTCTACATCACCTGCAGCCATATCGTCATTCAGGTGGCCGGTGTTGGGACGCAGTGTGCTGACCTTAATATGCGGTGCCTGGCTGGAGAGCATGGCCATCAGTGTGGGCATGAAATAAATCTCTCCTATATCGGTCAGACCCAGCGTGAAGGTGCGCTCGCTGGTCGCCGGGTCAAAACTGTCGCGCTGGTTCAAGGCGTTTTGCAAGGTGCTGAGCGCGTAGCCTATGGGCTCAACCAAATGCAAGGCGTAAGGTGTCGGCTCCATACCGCGCGAAGTACGTACAAACAATTCATCTTTCAACAGCGTACGCAAGCGTTTGAGTGCGTTGCTGACCGCAGGCTGTGACAGCCCTAACTTGTCGGCGGAAGTGGAAACCCGCCTGTCCATCAGCAATTGATTGAAAATAACCAGCAGATTGAGGTCTATGTCTCTGAGTTCCATGGCTTAGCCTTTATTCATGAATCAAATATAACTTATATGAGTTGGTTTATTTACTTATAACGCTAAGCTGCCCACAATGCCTGCATTCCCACTCAAACGGACATTCCATGGAACTCGTGGTGCAGCCGGACAACCGGAGATTCAACATTCAAAGCGGCCAAAACCTGCTGGAAGTGCTGCGCGACAACGCCGTGCCCATTTCCTACAGCTGCATGTCCGGCCGTTGCGGCACTTGCCGCTGTAAAGTCACCGGTGGTGAGTTGAGCTACGGCGGCCCGGAGGCGGGCAGGCCGCCAACGGGTCAGGACACTTATGTGCTGGCTTGCCAATCGGTGTTGACGCAAAGCTGCACGATTGAAATTCCCGACATGGACGAGGTGGTCACGCATCCCGCCAAAATCATCAAAGGTACGGTCTCCGCTCTAGACGCATTGACGCACGACATACGACGTGTGCGAATCAAACCGGCCAAGTCCATGGCGTTTTCTCCGGGTCAATATGCCACATTGCAATTCACGCCTGACCATATCCGCCCTTACTCATGGGCTGGATTGCCGGACGACTATGAAATGGAATTTTTGATCCGCCAAGTGCCTGGCGGACGCGTCACCGAGTATGTATTTTCAAGTTTGAAGATTGGAGACGCGGTGCGCATCAGCGGGCCTTTGGGTACGTCGTATCTGCGACAAAAACACAACGGCCCCATGTTGTGCGTGGGCGGCGGTACAGGCATTGCGCCGATAGTGTCCATTGTGCGCGGCGCCATGGCCGCAGGTATGCACAATCCGGTGCATGTGTACTTCGGCGTGCGCAGCGCGCAAGATTGTTTTGACGTGGATCGCTTGCAGCAACTCGCGCTTGACCACGGTCATATGAAACTGCATGTGGTGCTGGCCACTGGCCCGGTGTCTGCCGGTCAGCGCAGCGGCTTGGTGACCGATGCGATTCGAGAAGATTTACCTGATTTGCAAGATTGGGTGGGTTATTTTTGTGGTGCGCCTGCCATGGTGGAAGCTTTGAGCAGTGTGGCCAAATCCCTGGGCATGCTGCCGGAAAAAATCCATGCAGATGCTTTTTACCATTCGGGTATTTGATTTTGATTGAAGGACATTGGCCATGACACAAACCACTGTATTTCCAACCGACCCCAAGTGGGAAGGCGAGGGCACAAGTCGCATTCCGTTTTGGGCTTACACCCGCGAAGACTTGTACAAAAAAGAGTTGGACCAATTTTTCTACAACAACCACTGGTGTTACGTGGGTTTGGAAGCTGAGATTCCGAATGCTGGCGACTACAGACGCACAGTGGTAGGTGAGCGCTCAGTCATCATGGTGCGCGACCCGGACGGCGGTATCAACGTGATTGAAAACGTGTGCGCGCACCGCGGCATGCGCTTTTGCCGTGAACGAAACGGCAATGCCAAAGATTTTTTCTGTCCCTACCACCAATGGAATTACAGCGTCAAAGGCGATTTGCAAGGGGTGCCGTTTCGGCGTGGCGTCAAGCAAGACGGCAAGGTCAACGGCGGCATGCCCAAAGATTTCAAAGTCGAAGATCACGGTTTGACCAAGCTGAAAGTGGCAACCCGTGGCGGCGTGGTGTTCGCCTCTTTTGACCATGACATCGAGTCATTGGAAGATTTTTTAGGTCCAGTCATTCTGAGTTACTTCGACCGCACTTTCAACGGACGCAAACTTAAAGTGCTGGGCTATAGACGCCAACGCATTCCGGGCAACTGGAAGCTGATGCAAGAGAACATCAAAGACCCGTACCACCCTGGCTTGTTGCACACCTGGTTTTCCACTTTTGGCCTTTGGCGCGCTGACAACAAATCCGAGTTGAAGATGGACGCGCAGTTCAGGCATGCCGCCATGATTTCTACACGCGGACAAGGTGGCAAAAACGAAGAAGTGGTCAGCGGTGTAGACAGTTTCAAGGACACCATGACTTTGAATGACAAGCGGTTGCTGGACATCGTGCCCGAAGCCTGGTGGAACGGCCCTACCGCTGTGATGACCACGGTATTCCCCAGCCTCATCATTCAGCAGCAAGTCAACAGCGTATCGACCCGGCATATACAACCCAACGGCCACGGCTCGTTCGATTTTGTCTGGACCCATTTCGGTTTTGAAGACGACACACCAGAGATGGAGCAACGCCGTTTGATTCAAGCCAATTTGTTTGGTCCCGCTGGTTTTGTGTCTGCAGATGACGGTGAAGTCATCGAATGGTCGCAAGAAGGTTTCGAGCAAAAACCCGCGCACCGCACAGTGGTGGAGATGGGTGGTTATGAGGTGGAAGACACCGACCACATGGTCACTGAAACATTGATACGCGGCATGTACAAGTACTGGCGCAAAGTGATGGGGGAATGAGCATGATGGACTTCAACACCTATTTCGAGCTCTTAAACCTCTACAGCGATTACGCCATGGTGTGTGATTCGACTGAATGGGAGAAATGGCCTGATTTCTTCACGGAAGATGCTTTCTACCGATTGCAGCCGCGCGAAAATTTTGAGCAAGGCATGCCCTTGTGTTTGCTGGCCTTAGAAAGCCGTGACATGATCAAAGACCGTGTGTACGGTGTCAAAGAAACGCTGTACCACGACCCGTATTACCAGCGGCATATCGTGGGCACGCCCAGGGTCTTGTCTGTCACTCAAAACGGAACGCGCATTCACGCTGAGGCCAATTACACGGTGATACGCACCAAGTTCGACGGCGAGTCCACCATATTGAGCGTCGGTTACTACCACGATCACATCGTCAAGACAAATGAAGGTTTGAAATTTCAGTCGCGTTTGTGTGTGTACGACAGCGAAATGATCGCCAACTCCATCATCTACCCTATTTAAGGAATAAGCCATGTCTGACAACTGGATCGATGTGCTTGCACTGGAAGCGGTGCCCGAAGCCGATGTGACTTCTGTCATTGTTGACGGAAGGGAAATCGCACTTTACGAAGTCGAGGGCGAAGTGTTCGCCACCGACAACCTGTGCACCCACGGTGCGGCGCGCATGAGCGACGGTTTTCTGGAGGGGCGTGAAATTGAATGCCCGTTGCACCAGGGCCGGTTTGACGTGTGCACGGGTAAAGCTATGTGTGCGCCTTTGACGCAAGACATACGGGTTTATCCTGTGCGTATTGAGAACAAGCGCGTGTGGGTTAATACGGCGTAATGCATGAGTTACAGATCAAACGGGTTGTTGAACAGCATGAATGACACAAGGACAGTCCATGTCAAATGAATTAGGCCGAATAGAAGACTTACCGCCAGACTACGTGCAGGATTTACGCGACCTGAATCTGGTGCCCTTGTGGCCGAGTTTGCGCGGCGTACTGCCGCCCAAAATTCCTACACGACAAACAAAGCCTACGCATTGGCCCTACAAAACTTTGAAGCCCTTGCTATTGAAAGCAGGCGAACTCACACCGATTGAAAAAGCAGAACGCCGCGTATTGGTGTTGGCCAACCCCGGCCATGGTCTGGACAAAATGCAAGCCAGCGCCGCTATGTATCTAGGTATGCAATTGTTGATGCCTGGTGAGTGGGCACCTAGCCATCGCCATACGCCAAATGCGGTACGCATGATTGTGGAAGGCGAGGGTGCGTACACCACTGTCGACGGTGAGAAATGCCCTATGAGTCGGGGCGATTTGATTCTCACACCCACGGGTTTGTGGCACGAGCATGGCCATGACGGCACAGACCCGGTCATCTGGTTGGATGTGTTGGACTTGCCTCTGGTGTATTACATGGAAGCGTCCTACCATGTGAACGGTGACAGGCAAACCATTGCGCCCGGTCGCGGCGACAAACAATACGCGCACGGTGGTTTGGTCCCCAGTCACGTGTTTGAACGCAGTCACAAGGCTTACCCCATGTTGCGCTATGCATGGACAGATGCCAAAGCAGCGCTGCAAACATTGGCCGCTGATTTGCCCGACTTAGAACAAGTGCAAATCACCTATACCAATCCAGAAACCGGTACGGACGCAGAAAACATTCTTGGTTTTTATGCTTTGATGTTGCGTCCCGGTCAAATTTTGCGTTTGCCTGCGCGCTCACCCGCACAAGTGTTTCACATCATCGAAGGTTCGGTGCAGGCAGACATGGTCGACAGCAGATTCAGTTTGGCAGAGGCCGACACCTGTTGTGCCCCCGGCTATGAAGCCGTGACATTAACAAATCTGCAAGCTGACAAAGCTTCTTTTGTATTCATCGCTGATGAATCCCCCTTGCACCGCAAACTCGGTGTTTACGAAACCCGGGGTTGAGTCTCAACCTCTTTTTGGAATCCCTATGACTGTTTACGTGTTCAATCCTCCTGCTGTTCAAGCATTGGCTATCAAAGACAATGCCGATCGTTTTCCTATCAATCGTTTGTTTTTTGTCGGCCGCAATTACCACGCGCATGCCGTGGAAATGGGCAAGCCGGTGGACAAATCGGTAGAGCGTCCGTTTTATTTCACCAAGGCACCGCAAACATTGTGTGCCAGTGGAAACACCGTAGCTTATCCACCTGAGACTGCAAATTTCCATTTCGAAATGGAGATGGTGGTGGCCATCGGCAAGCCCGGTTTCCGTGTCAGCCAAGAGCACGCGCATGAATTGATTTACGGTTATGCCGCCGGACTTGATATGACCCGCCGTGATTTGCAGTTGGTGGCCCGTGACAAAGGCCGCCCTTGGGATTTGGGTAAAGATGTCGAGCATTCATCTGTTTGCAGCGACATCGTGCCCATGTCCGAGCAAATCATTGACAGCGGCGCGATTGCATTAGAAGTCAACGGCGTGACCAAACAGTCGTCCGATGTGAACAAGCTCATTTGGAATGTGCGTGAAATCATCGCCGACTTGTCTTTGTTTTATCACTTGCAACCGGGCGACTTGATTTACACCGGCACGCCTGAAGGTGTGGGTCCGGTCGTTACCGGCGACAAAATCACCGGCCGGGTAGAAGGTGTGGCCGAGATTGCGCTGACCATTGGCGCACCGGATTGACTTACAACTTGGGCTCATTCCTAAGGCTGGCTCAATGAATGCCATTGAAACAAACAATCAGGGTTAACCCGTCGCTGCATTATGATTCTGGTCAATGAGTTTTTCTCATTCGATAGTTTTTATCAACCAATCTAAGGAATCATCATGTCACTGATTAACACCCATGTTCAGCCCTTCAAAGCCCAAGCTTTTCACAACGGTAAATTCGTTGAAGTTTCTAACGACTCACTCAAGGGCAAATGGTCTGTGCTGATTTTCATGCCGGCCGCATTCACTTTCAATTGCCCCACTGAAATCGAAGACGCAGCTGAAAACTACGCAGCGTTCCAAAAAGCCGGCGCTGAGGTGTACATCATCACGACCGACACCCACTTCTCACACAAGGTGTGGCACGAGACTTCACCTGCTGTGGGCAAAGCCAAGTTCCCCTTGGTCGGTGACCCCACACACCAACTGACACGCGCTTTTGGCGTGCACATCGAAGCCGATGGCTTGGCCTTGCGCGGCACCTTCGTGATCAACCCGGAAGGCGTGATCAAGACCATGGAAGTGCACTCCAACGAAATCGCGCGCGACGTGTCTGAAACACTGCGCAAGTTGACTGCCGCTCAATACACAGCAGCTAACCCAGGCCAAGTGTGCCCGGCAAAGTGGAAAGAAGGCGCCAAGACACTGACACCTTCACTGGATCTGGTCGGCAAGATCTAAGTCACAGGGCTTTGTTCAAAGAGGTGCGCTGCGCGCCTCTTTGCCCGCAAGCCTTGCGCTTTTCATCGACTGTTTAAACCAATTGCACGCATACACGGAGCACACCATGCTGGATGCCAACCTCAAAACCCAATTGCAAGCCTATTTGCAAAACCTGCGTCAGCCTATTCAGTTGATCGCTACGCTGGATGACAGCGCCCACAGCATCGAGCTGCGTGAACTGTTGCAAGAGATTGTCAGCCTGTCGGACAAAGTCAGTTTGGACGAGTCCGGCACAGATGCGCGTAAACCTTCTTTTGTGATCGCCAGGCAAGGAGAAAAAAGCGGTGTGCGCTTTGCCGCCATTCCCATGGGCCATGAATTCACTTCCTTGGTGCTGGCTTTGTTGTGGACCGGCGGTCATCCACCCAAGGTAGAGCCCGAGGTGATTGAGCAAATCAAAGCCTTGGATGCCGACATGAAATTTGAGGTTTACATGTCTTTGTCTTGCCACAACTGCCCGGACGTGGTGCAGGCCGCTGCTTTGATGGCCATTTACAACCCGCGTATACAAACCACAGTGATTGACGGCGCATTGAACCAAGCCGAAGTGGACGCTCGCCAAGTCATGGCAGTGCCCATGGTGTATTTGAACGATCAGGTGTTCGGCTCAGGACGCATGAGCTTGGAAGAAATCGTGGGCAAGCTCGATACCCGTTCAGCCGAACGCGAAGCCGTCAAGCTGAGTGAAAAAGACCCGTTTGATGTGTTGATCGTCGGTGGCGGTCCCGCCGGTGCAGCCGCTGCTGTGTATGCGGCGCGCAAAGGCATACGTGTGGGTGTGGCCGCAGAGCGCTTCGGCGGTCAGACCAACGACACCATGGCGATTGAAAACTACATTTCCGTGCTGGAGACCGATGGACCCAAGTTCGCTGCAGCCCTCGAAGCGCAGGTGCGTCACTATGAAGTAGACATCATGAATTTGCAGCGGGCCGAAAAAATCATCCCTGCAACTGAAGTTGGTGGTCTGGTGAAAGTGCAGATGAGCAATGGCGGCGAATTGAGCGCACGCAGCGTGATTTTGTCCACCGGTGCCAGATGGCGTAATGTGAATGTGCCTGGCGAGCAGGAATACAAAAACAAAGGCGTGGCCTATTGCCCGCATTGTGACGGCCCCTTATTCAAAGGTAAGCGGGTCGCCGTTATTGGTGGCGGTAATTCAGGTGTAGAAGCCGCAATTGATTTGGCCGGTGTGGTGGCCCACGTGACTTTGATTGAATTTGCTGATGCGTTGAAAGCTGATGCTGTGCTGGTGAGCAAACTCAAAAGCCTCCCCAATGTGGATATCCATTTGAATGCTCAAACCACCGAGATCACCGGTGATGGACAAAAGGTCAATGGTTTGCGTTTCAAAGACCGCGCCACGGAACAAGAACACACATTGGCTTTAGAAGGAGTGTTCGTGCAAATCGGTCTGGTGCCCAACACCGAGTTTTTGAAAGGCACTTTAGAGTTGAGCCGATTCGGTGAAATCGTGATTGACGACAAATGCCATACCAGCTTGCCCGGTGTGTTTGCCGCAGGCGACGTGACCACCGTGCCTTACAAACAAATTGTGATCGCAGCAGGCGAGGGCTCTAAAGCTGCACTCAGCGCGTTTGATTACCTGATTCGCACACCCGAGCTTGCAAAGGTGAAAGAACAAGCTTTGGCTTAAGCATTTACCTGCGGCCATATACCAAGTCACCGGGGTTTGCCTTAAATACTTGAGTAGTTAGCATCCAAACATTTCATACCACCATAGGTGTGGTGCAACCGTCCATGGTCAGCACCACACCACTGACATAACTGGTCCGCACTGAGGCAAGGTAAACCACGGCGTCTGCTACCTCTTCCGGTTTGGCAATGCGCCCCATGGGAATGCGAGTATTTGCGCGTTGCATGGCTTCCTCTGGAGAAATACCTTGCGCCCGTGCATCCGTGGCCATGCCTTCTTGCAAACAGTCGGTCAGCGTGAGACCAAGGTTGACCGCATTCATGCGCACACCTTTGGCGGCATGCAAGGCTTCAGGGTTCAACCCCTCGGGTGCTCTTCGTTTGGCCGCACCGGCGGAATTCACCAGAATATCCAACGGACCGAAATCAAACGTAGAGGGCCTGGATGAAGAGATACCGAGACTGGATTGGGGGTGATTGAATACTAATAGACTCTGTAAAGTTGCTTAATTCAACAATCTTTGTAATTGCAACCGTAAATCGATTGGGTTAAGGTTAAGCGGATGACATGCCGGTAATGAAATTTAACAAGGCCATATGAAGTTATCAATCAAAACATATACATCTTTGGGATTAGCTGTTTTGGCGGGCGCTGTTTTATGCATCAGCTCTGCACAAAATACCGATGGCCCTAAGCCGCTTGTAAAAGCCGGTTACCCCTTGATGGAGAGCCCGCATGTTAATCCGATTGCCATCAACGGGGAATTTGTATATGTGACGAATACGCCTTCGTCAACCGTGGATGTGATAGATAAACGCACCGAAAAAGTCGTGGACCGCATTCATGTGGGCATAGACCCGGTTTCGATAGCCGTGCGACCTGATGGCAAAGAAATTTGGGTTGCCAATCACGTTTCTGATTCTGTGAGCGTGATTGACTCAGACCCCAAGAGCCCGACATTCCATGTGGTGATTGCCACCATTCAGGAATTCGACGCTAACAAGGCTACTAAATTTGATGAACCCGTAGGAATTGCATTTGCTAGTAATGACAAAGCTTATGTGGCCTTGTCCAGTGAAAACCAAATCGCGGTGATTGATGTCAAAGATCGCAGTGTGACCAAACGCTTGAAAATCAACGCTCAAGATCCTCGTGCAATGGTGGTTAGAAACGGGAAATTATTCGTTATGCCTTTTGAATCCGGTAACCGTACACAGTTATCCGGTGGAAATAAAACCAATAAATCACCTGATGGCTTGGTGACATTTGATGCATTCGAACACTTTGTCAAGAACAACAATGTCTTGTCTGTCGGTTACGTTGAGGACATAGTCAAACACTTTAAGCAGCCGGATATTGATTTATATATTTTCAATACCAGCACCGATAACCTGATTGAAACTTATAACTCTCTTGGCACTTTACTCTACGGTATTGACGTTGATGCCAACGCCAATGTTTATATTGCCCAAACCGATGCTCGGAATGATGCAAATGGTAAAGCAGGCTCGCAAAAACACAATTTGACTCAACTTGAAAACCGGCCTTACTTAAATCAGATCAGTAAATTAAGTCCTGTTGCGAACACTACAAACAATAAAGATACGCGTGCACTTAAACCCAAGCTGATTCAGCTCGAACCTTTACCGCCGGAACAGCCAGGTAAAAACGCGGCATTGGCCACGCCTTACGGGATCAAAGTTACTGCTGACGGCCGTACCGTGTTGGCGACCGCTTCAGGCTCGAATGTGGTTTTTGCCATGGATACTGAAACAGATACTGTTTTGTCAAGAACCACAGTAGGCGCAGGTCCTGTCGGTTTGGTGTTGGATGAATCAGCCGGTGGAAAAAACTATGCATGGGTATACAACGCATTTGACAACACGGTCAGCAAAGTCAATTTCAAGGATGCGACAAAAATTGCGACTGAAATGTCAATTGCCTTGGATGACCCTACTGACATTTCTGTCAAAAAGGGTCGGCAATATTTCAACAGTGCAGCTGTATCCACCACGGGCACTTTCTCTTGCGCCAGTTGTCACCCTAACGGTCATATTGACCAGTTGCTATGGGTACTGGACACACCGGTTGTGTCTATGGGTAAACAAATTCAACCCAGATCCACCATGCCCGTCAGAGGTTTGCGCGACACAGAACCTTTTCACTGGGATGGCACGCAAGGCGACCCTTACGGCGGGATCAATAGCACCAAACTCAGAGGATGGATCAAACCCAATTGCACTCAACAAGACCCAATTTCCTGCATCAAGTATTTGATTGATGAAAATATTGCGTCCACCATGAAATTGGTCACTGGCGATAAATCTTTACCGCCTACCTTAAGCAACGAGCAAGTCAAAGACTTGGCGGTTTACAACCTGAGCGTGCCTTACCCGCCCGCCCCTAAGCGGCCTTATGACAACATACTTGGTTCCCCTGCTAAGAAAGGCTACGAGCTGTTTCACATCACAGGGGATAACAACCCCACACACTCAACACCCAATGTCTGCGGCAATTGCCATCGCTTTCCTTTTTTCACAAGCACAAAAGATAAAGGCACGGGAATGGATGCACCTACCTGGCGAGGTGCCTATGACAGGCACCTGACCTTGCCGCAAGGTCGCATGAACATCATTGATTTTCCTTGGATTGAAACTATGGCCAAAGGCGGTAGAGATGAATTCAAGATGTGGCAATTGAGTTGGAGCGGCGACACCGGGCCACGCCGTGAGTTTGACCCGATTTGGAACATGGTGCTGGAGGGAAGCACCGGTTTTTCCGGTGCATTCGCCAGGCAATGGACCTTGAGTAAATATTCTTATGAAGGAAACCGAACCACCGATCTCATGAATGCGCTTGAGAATGCGGCTACCGACGAATCCGTAGTGCTAGAGGCCGAAGGCGTTTTCGTTGACGAAAACGATGTGCGCAAATGTGAAATGCAATTTGATGGCTCTTACAAAGGCGGTGTGTATGTTGAAAAAACCGCTGATCGCAAATACCACACCCGCGCAGACTTGATCAAATTAGCAGCTAAAGGTAAATTTATCGGCACATTCACTGCGCGCCATGGCGCCAAAGCTGATTTATTCAAATATCCGCAGCCAGCGATATGGAGCCTAGGCCCTATACAAGAACAGCGTGGTAAGCAGAGTTTTCCAGTTATTTCCGCTTCTCAAAAATCCATGACGATCAGCGGGCGGCACTTCAATGACGATGCACGCGTGTTGGTAGACGGTAAAAGAATGGAAGCTGTTGTGAGTGTGAAAAACGGTGAGAAAGTCGATATCACGCTGACAATTCTGCCCCCTGTGGGTATGCATTTATTGCAAGTGCAGGTGCCGGAAGGGCGCATGAGCAATGACTATATTTTTCACGTCAAGTAAGTCTGCTCCACCTGCAAGCGACTTTTCATCGCGCTCCTGCTCTGCATTGAGCCTGCATATCCCTGTCTCGGATAAAACCGCATTGGCTTTGTCCGCTGCCGGTATGCGCCCTACACATGGCTTGCAAATCGTTGTCCCGAATGAAACCGCACTGGCTTTGACCGCCACCGGTGGTTGCACGGCAGTAGGCTTGTTGATCCAGGTCGCGAATAAATCCGCATTGGCTGGAAGCACTGCTGCTTGATCCGCTGGCACTGCTTGTGCCTGCCCTGCATTGGGCTTGCATGTCCCCGTCTCTGATGAAGCCGCACTGGCTAGCGCCGCCACCTGTGTGTGCCCGGCACATGGCTTGCAGATCGGCGTTTCTGATAAAGCCGCATTGGCTTTGACCGCTGCCGTTGACCGCCCTGCAATAAGCCTGCTGGTCAAGATCGCGTATGAATCCGCAATCGCTTTGTCCGGCATGCGCAATACAAGTCAGCAGCATGAGGAGGATAGAAAAAATGGTTTTCATTGAGTCACCGTTGGCGGTTTTGAGAGTAGTCAGATGCTATCTGTTTGTCAGCTTGCTGTTTGAACGTATCCTTAATCGCCCATTCACTGCAACTTTCTGTCAGATTGGCTTGTGCGAGCTAAACTGAATTCATGTCTGCCAACAGGTGTTTCCCATGCATAACAGTCTTGTCAAACAACCCCATGCCGTGGTGCTGCTCAGCGGCGGCCTCGACTCGAGCACCGTGCTGGCGATGGCCGCAGAGCAGGGTTTTACACCTTATGCATTGAGTTTCCAATACGGTCAGCGACACGCACATGAACTGCTGGCCGCTGAAGTCATCGCGCGTTCGTTGCATGCCGTCAAGCACGTGGTTGCAACCATAGATTTGCGCGAATTCGGCGGTTCTGCGCTGACCGCTGATATCGATGTACCCAAAGGACGCAGCGCTGAACACATGGCCCAAGGCATACCGGTCACTTATGTGCCAGCGAGAAATACGGTATTCCTTAGCTTTGCATTGGCCTGGGCCGAGACTCTGGACGCATCCGATATTTTTATAGGTGTCAACGCCTTGGACTATTCCGGCTACCCGGATTGCCGCCCGGAATACATCGCAGCTTATGAAGCCATGGCTAACTTGGCAACCAAAGCCGGTGTGCAAGGGTCGCAGAAGCTGAAGATTCACTCACCGCTGATCAGCTTGTCCAAAGCTCAAATCATTTTGGAAGGCATACGACTTGGCGTGGACTATTCCCAGACCAGCAGCTGTTATGACCCAGGGCAGGACGGCAAACCCTGTCAGGCCTGCGACTCTTGCACTCTGCGTGCCAAGGGGTTTGCCGAGGCGGGTGTGCAAGACCCGCTGTATCTCAAACACGGCATAGGCTGAGTCATTTCCTGATTTCTCTGCGATGCCGCAGCACTTAACATGACTCTGCGATTAATGAGCTTGCTTTAATAACAACCAGGAGACACATATGGAAGATTCACTCAAAGGGCGGGTAGCCTGGATCACCGGCGGCGGCAGCGGTATCGGTCTGGCCGGTGCCATTGAACTGGTCAAAGCCGGGGGGCACGTGATCATCAGCGGACGCAATGCCGCCACCAATGCGGCTGCGCTGGCGCAATTGCAGGCATTAGGCAGCGCTGAATCCTTGCTGCTGGACGTGGCCGACAAGCATGCGGTCAATGCGGTGGCGCAGCACATTTTGTCCGCGCACGGGCGCATAGACATACTGGTCAACAGCGCTGGCATCAACGCCACCAAGCGCAACTTTGATGTACTGACCGCCGAGGCCTGGGACGATGTCGTGAATATCAACCTGAACGGATTGTTTTATTGTGTGCATGCGGTGCTACCCGCTATGCGCGCCCAAGCTGATGGCTTGATCGTTAACGTGTCATCTTGGGCGGGCTTGTACGCTTCCAAACTCACCGGCCCCGCCTACAACGCCACCAAGCGCGCGGTGCTGGCCTTGAGCGAATCCATCAACATGGAAGAGTGCGGCCACGGTATACGCGCCACCTCTTTGCTGCCCGGCGAAGTCGCCACACCCATCATGGAAAAACGCCCGGTACCGCCTTCCAAAGAAACCCGCGAACGCATGGTGCAGCCCGAGGACATGGGCCGTGCGATTTTGTTTTTGGCCACCATGCCGTCTCGCGCATGCATCAACGAACTCGTTATTTCGCCGACGCACAACCGTTTCTACTTAGGTGGCCTTGAAACACCGCAGTCCGCTAAACCTTAGTCACCGGTCCCGCAGTTCAAGCAAAGGCTAACCCATGAGCTTTCATCCTTTCGCACCGGCACACAAATTGGCTGCCGCCATCCGTCAGAAAAAAATCGGCAGCCTGGAGTTGCTCAACGCATACCTAAAGCGCGTCGAACGATTTAACCCGGCGCTGAATGCCATCGTCGTGCTTGACATGGAGCGCGCCAAAAAACAGGCGCGTGCCGCCGACCGCATGACGCTGCGCGGCGAAAGCAGCGGCCCTTTGCATGGTCTGCCCATGACCATTAAGGAGTCGTTCGATATAAGCGGCTTGCCCAGCACCTGGGGCAGGGTGGACATGAAACAATACCTGCCCGCTGCAGACGCGGATGCGGTCAAGCGGTACCGGGCTGCAGGAGCGGTTATCTTCGGCAAAACCAATGTGCCCACCATGCTGGCCGACTGGCAAACCTTCAATCCGGTCTATGGCACTACCAACAACCCCTGGGATGTATCCAAAGTTCCCGGCGGTTCATCCGGCGGTTCAGCCGCTGCGTTGGCTGCCGGTTTGACGGCGTTAGACACCGGCAGCGATATTGGCGCGTCCATCCGCGACCCTTCGCATTACTGCGGTGTTTACGGTCACAAGCCCACTTACGCTTTGTGTTCCATTGAAGGCCATGCGCTGCCTGCGTTTTTGTCGCCTGACGATATTGCCGTGGCCGGTCCGCTGGCTCGCAGCGCGCGTGATCTGGAAATCGCTTTGGGCATCATGGCCGGTGGCGACGATGTGCATGCGCGCGGCTGGCGTGTGCAGTTGAAAAAGCCGGTGAAGAAACACTGGAAAGAATTCAAAGTGGCGGTGCTGAAAACCGCAGATACCGCTCCCGTCGATTCAGCGGTGCAAGACCGTATTCAAGCGGTGGCGGATTTTCTGGGCAAGGCCGGTGCCAAGGTGAGTGACAGCGCCAGACCGGACATCGACTTGCACGAGGCACACAAGACGTTCATTCTCTTGTTGCGCGCTGCGACTGCTCGCAATCTGTCACCAACCCAGTTTCGCAGCATTCAACAACGCGCTGCGGATTTAGACCCCAAGCGCGACGATTACGAGGCCTGGATGTTGCGCGGTTGTGCACTGTCGCATTACGAATGGTTGCTGTTGCACGAACAGCGTTTTCGCATGCAATTGCAATGGGAAGTTTTTTTCAAAGATTACGACTTCTTAATCTGCCCTACAGCAACCACCACTGCGTTCGCGCACAACCAAAAAGGCGAGCGCTGGGAGCGCATGATTGACGTCAACGGACAGCCGCAACCAACGACCACGCAATTGTTTTGGGCCGGTTATTCGGGCATGGCGTATTTGCCATCGACCGTGGCACCTGCGGGTTTGACGGAAGCGGGTTTACCTAGCGGAGTGCAAATCATCGGCCCGCAATACGGTGACCTGTTGTGCATAGACATGGCCAAACGGCTGGAAAAAGAATTTACCGCTTTCCAAGCGCCGCCTGGTTACGACTGATACAAAAATACCAAGCGGGGTCGATTCAGAGTTCGTCTGAGGCAGGCACCGGTTGGTACCAAGGTACCTCAGCGCGCGTGCCATAGCGTCTGACGCGCAGGTTGGCTTGCTCGCCGTGACCGGCGAAGTTCTCCATGTGGCACAGGCGCGAGCAGTATTCGCCGACGAGTGCGCTTGCTTCATTGGTAGTGACACGTTGGTAAGTACAGGTTTTTAGAAATTTTCCCACCCACAGACCGCCTGTGTAACGCGCGGCTTTGTTGGTCGGCAGCGTGTGATTGGTGCCAATCACTTTGTCACCGAAAGACACATTGGTGCGCGGACCGACAAACAAGGCCCCGTAATTTTGCATATGTGTTTCGAACCAGGCGTCTTTGGCGGTCATGATTTGCACATGTTCCGACGCAATCTCATTGGCTTTGTCCAGCATTTCTTCGTATGTGTCACAAACGATGACTTCACCGAACTCGGCCCAACTTTGCGCCGCGATGGCGGCGGTCGGCAACAACGTGAGCTGGCGCGCAATTTCAGCCATGGTGTCTTTGGCCAGTTTTTCGCTGTTGGTCAGCAGCACCGAAGGCGAGGTGGGGCCGTGCTCGGCTTGGCCCAGCAAATCCACCGCGCACATTTCGCCGTCTACGGTGTCGTCCGCAATCACCAGCGTTTCGGTGGGACCGGCAAACAAGTCGATACCAACGCGTCCATACAACTGCCGTTTGGCTTCGGCGACAAACATATTGCCCGGGCCGACCAGCATATCCACCTGACCGATGGTTGCAGTACCTATGGCCATGGCAGCCACAGCTTGCACGCCGCCTAAAGTGAGTATTTCATCAGCACCGGCGAAATGCATGGCGGTGACGATGGCCGGGTGTGGAGCGCCTTGAAACGCTGGCGCGGTAGACACAATGCGCTTGACACCAGCCACTTTGGCTGTGAGCACGCTCATGTGCGCAGAGGCAATCATGGGGTATTTGCCGCCGGGCACATAGCAGCCCACCGAACTGACCGGAATATGCCTGTGACCCAATATCACGCCGGGTAAGGTTTCAACTTCCACATCCTGCATGCTGTCGCGCTGAATCTGTGCAAAACGCCGGATCTGGGTTTGTGCAAAACGAATGTCTTCAATCTCGCGTGCAGACAGCGATTTAACGGCAGCCTCAATTTGTTGTTGCGATAAACGGAAGTCTGACGGATCCCAGTTGTCGAACTGGCGGCTGAACTCACGCACTGCTTCGTCTCCGCGTGATTCGATAGCTTGAATAAGGGACTCCACCGTGGCGCGCACCTTGGCGTCTGCATCGGATTTGGTTTGAGCGTCTTTGCCGCGCTTGAGGTAGCGAATCATCTGTGGTTCCTGAATTGGGTGAAAAGCAGGTGCAGATCATATGGCTACTGAGGGACGGCGCGGGTTAGCGACTTAAAAATACCGTTCAGCGACACCGGCATACAAAGGAATGCCAAACAATAAATTCAGCGGAAAGGTAATGCCCAGCGACATGCCGAAATAAAACGACGGCTTGGCTTCAGGAATAGCTGTGCGCAACACCGCCGGGACTGCAATGTAGGAAGCACTGGCGGCCAGTACCATTAACAAAGTGGAATCACCTTGTCCCAGGCCTGCAGCCAGCGCCAAACACAAGGCCAAGCCAGCATGGAGCAAAGGCGCAGCCAAGGCGTACAACACCAGACCTATAGACATCTCTTTGAGTTGCTTGGCATTGCGTGCCGTCATCAAACCCATGTCCAACAGAAAAAAAGCCAGCATGCCTTTGAACAGATCTTGGGAAAAAACTTGCATGGCCGTCTTTCCTGCTTCACCTGACAACAGACCTACCAGCATGGCACCAAGCAGCAGCAGTTGCGCACCATCGGTGAAAGATTCATGCAGTATTTTTTTCAAAGGCATCTGCTGCTGAGAGTGGCTGCCTGTCAACACCGCAACCCCTGCATTGCTATGCAAACCCGCAGTTACCAATGACTGTTGCCTTAGTAGGTTGGCCAGCATCACTGCCATGATGATGGCCGGTGACTCCATCAAGGCCATGGCGGCAGCCATGTGGCCGCCATATGAAATACCGTGGTTATCCAGGTATTGCACGGCGGTGACAAAAGTCACTGCGCTGACCGAACCG
The DNA here is from genome assembly GCA_947456305.1 of Comamonadaceae bacterium. Classification (GTDB taxonomy): domain Bacteria; phylum Pseudomonadota; class Gammaproteobacteria; order Burkholderiales; family Burkholderiaceae_C; genus Limnohabitans. The sequence continues at coordinate 75,771 of CANGPN010000005.1, forward strand.
TAGGTGGCGGCTACGGCGGCTGCGTCAAAGCCATTCAAAAAATGTTTGAGTACAAAGTAACCCAGCAACGGAATAACAATCGCCAGCGAAACGGCCGCAGTCAAGCTGACGGCTACCTGAGCGGTCAAGCCGGAGTGCGACAGCGCGAATCCGCCTTTCAATCCCAGAGCCATCAACAGGTAAAGCGATAAAAAGCGTGAGATAGCAGGTGGAATTTCCAGATTGGATTTCACACTGCCGGCAAAAGCGCCGAATACAAAAAAAAGGATGGCCGGATCGAGCAGGTTTTGCATGGTTTTGAACTCCTATGCAACCATCCTAGGTTAGCTGATATGTTTTGTAAAATCGATTCTTATCTACTTATATATAGGTAAATATCTATGCATATCAGTTTTCGACAACTCAAACTGTTTCTGGCGCTGGCTGACAGCGGCAGTGTCAGCGCTGCGGCTAAAGCCATGCATGTGACCCAACCGACGGCATCGATGCAACTCAAGGAAATCAGTTTGGCTGTCGGTCTGCCCTTGTATGAAGTCATCTCGAAAAGAATTTATCTGACAGACACTGGCAAACAGCTGGCAAGCACTGCCAGGGACATGCTTGCCAGCTGGGAGTTATTCAGCCAAAGTGTGGATGCCACCCGGGGCCTGACACGGGGCAAGCTCAAAGTGGCGGTGGTCAGCACAGCCAAATACTTCATGCCCAGGCTGATAGGCGGGTTTTGCAAAAAATACCCGGACATTGATGTGTCGCTGGAAATACTGAACCGTGACGGCGTGGTTCAGCGTATGCGTGACAACCTCGACGACATCTACATCATGTCGCAACCCCCGGTTGACATGGATCTGGCCGATGAAGTGTTCATGCAAAACCCATTGGTCATGATCGCTTCAAGCAAAGATCCTTTGTCGAGACAAAAAGCCATAAGCCTGCGCGATTTGGCGGAAAAGCGATTCATACTTCGCGAAAAAGGGTCAGGCACACGCATGTCGGCGGATCATTATTTTCAAAAGCAAAAGTTCCGCCCTGATATACGGATGGAACTCGGCAGCAACGAGGCCATCAAGGAAGCCGTGGCTGGGGGCCTCGGCATAGGTGTGGTGTCAAAGCATGCTTTGCACGGACACACAAAGGAACACGGTGTGGCCGTCATCGACATTCAAGGATTTCCGGTGATGTCGCATTGGCACATCGTGCATCCCGTAAAAAAGCAATTGACACCTATCGCGCAAGCTTTCAAAGCGCATTTGCTCAGCCATCAGATCCAGACCTGAAAACAGCGACCCGGCGTGGGTTGCAGCCACAAGCTTTAAGTGCCGTGCAAGTTCTGACAGTTCAATCCAGCGAAATACCTTGCCTCTTGATCAGCTTGTGCCAGATGACTGTTTCACTGCGTATCAAATCCGCGTATTGCTGCGGACTGTTGGCCACCGGTTCTATGCCAAAGTCAATCAGCTTTTGCCGGATAACGGGTTGGTTGATAGCTTCGGCCACTTGCTTTTGTAAAGCGTTGACCACCTCGGGCGGAGTTCCCGACGGGGCCACGATACCTACCTGTGCAGAAGCCTCTACATTCTTGATGCCGAGTTCGGCAAACGTAGGTACATCGGGCAGTTGCGGCAGACGACTCGGGTTAGCCACGGCCAGCGCACGAATTTTGCCGCTTTTGATGAATGCATTGCCTGCGGCCAAATCCACCATCATGGCCGGAATCTGACCACCTGCCAGATCAGACAATGCGGGCGCTGCGCCTTTGTAAGGTATGTGCACCATGAACAAACCGGCTTGTACTTTCAACAATTCCATGGCCAAGTGGTGCGGGCTACCGGCTCCGGCCGAACCGAAATTCACACTGCCGGGTTTGGCTTTGGCCTTCGCGATGAAGTCTTTCGCGTCTTTGGCATCTGAGGATGGTCCGACCACCAACACCATGGGAAATCTGCCCATCAGTGTCACCGGTGTCAGGTCTTTCTCGGGGTTGTAGGACAGCTTGGCGTACAAGGCGGAGTTGAACACCAACGTGCCGTTGTCGGCCGACATGATGGTGTAGCCGTCAGGTGCTGAGCGTGTCAATTCAGAGGCTGCGATGGCGGTGTTGCCACCTGGCTTGTTGTCTATCACGATGGATTGTTTGACTTGCGTAGACAACTGCTGACTCAGTGTGCGCGCCAGAAAATCCGAGCCGCCACCGGCCGGGTAGGGCACCAGCCAGCGTATGGTTTTGGCAGGATAGTTGGCAGTTTGTGCATGCGCTAAAGCGGTCATGGCACTAAGCATTGACAGGGACAACAGACTCAGGACGTGACGGCGTTCAAACATAAGTGGTCCTTGTATCAATAGGTAAAGAGACTGACTGTCGATTAATGCTTAACCATTTTAGGGCGTACTAAACTCAGTCAAACAACATGAAAGGCGAGGGCATGTCAGCTCATACCAGCGGTTGTCCTGTGGACCACAGCGGATTAAGCGGCGCAAAAGCGCCTGATGGTTGCCCTGTCAGCGCCAATGCGAATGCCTTCAATCCGTTTGAAGATGCTTATTTGCAAGACCCGCCTGAATACGTTCGATGGGCACGCGAACAAGAGTCGGTGTTTTACAGCCCGCAACTCGGCTACTGGGTGGTCACGCGCTTTGACGACATCAAAGCCATTTTTCGGGATCACGCCAATTTCAGTCCTGCCAATGCGCTGGAAAAAATCACGCCGCCCTCAGAGGCTGTTTTGCAAGTGCTGGCCTCTTACAACTACGCCATGGGCAGAACATTGGTCAATGAGGACGAACCGGCACACATGGCCAGGCGCCGTTTGCTGCTTGAGCCGTTCACACCGCAAGCATTGAAGCAGCACGAGCCTATGGTGCGGCAATTGGCCCGTGAGTATGTGGACCGTTTCATCAACGACGGCAAAGCCGATTTGGTCGAGCAAATGTTGTGGGAGGTCACGCTGACCATTGCTTTGCATTTTTTGGGCGTGGACGAAGAAGACATGCCTATGCTGCGTCAATATTCAATTGCACATACGGTAAACACTTGGGGCCGACCGGATGAACAAGAGCAATTGAAAGTGGCGCACGCTGTTGGCAATTTTTGGCAACTGGCCGGTCGCATTTTGGAGAAGATGCGGCGCGACCCCGGCGGCCCGGGTTGGATGAAATTCGGCATTCGCATGCAAGCGGATCACCCTGATGTGGTCACTGATTCGTATTTGCACTCCATGATGATGGCCGGCATTGTGGCTGCACATGAAACCACGGCGAATGCCACTGCCAATGCCTTGAAGCTGCTGTTGCAACACCCGAATGCCTGGCAAGAAATAGTGGCTGACCCATCATTGATTCCGAATGCGGTGGAAGAGTGTTTGCGTTTTTCCGGCTCCATCATTTCATGGCGACGCATTGCATTACAGCCTGTGAACGTCGGCGGTTTTGCATTACCAGCAGGCACGAAATTTTTGATGCTGATGACCTCGGGCAACCACGATGAACAACACTTCCCTGAGGCCGAGTTGCTTGATATTCACCGTGACAACGCGTCTGACCATTTGTCCTTTGGTTACGGTGCACACCAGTGCATGGGAAAAAATCTGGCGCGCATGGAGTTGCAAGTGTTTTTGCAGGAACTGTCGCAACGCTTGCCGCACATGAAGTTGCAACCGCAGCGCTTCAGCTATTTGTCCAATATGTCATTTCGCGGCCCCGAACATTTACTGGTCGAGTGGGATCCTGCTGCCAACCCTGAGCGAAGTGACCCCTATCTGTTGCAACACAAACACCCTTTGCGTATCGGTGAATCCACCCGCAAAAGTCTTAGCCGGGCTGTGCGCGTAGAACACATCCAAACCTTGGCGCGAGACGTTGTGGGGCTCACATTGGTACCTGTTGATGGCAAAGCTTTTTCGTCTTGGACACCGGGTGCGCACATCGATGTGGATTGCGGCGACACAGGTGTGTCGCGGCAATATTCACTCTGCGGCAATCCGTCCGATCGCATGCGTTTGCAGATAGCTGTATTGAAAGACCCGCACAGCAGAGGCGGCTCTAACTGGTTGCACGAACAACTCACCATCGGCCATGAATTGCAGATACGCGGCCCGCGCAACCATTTCCAGTTCGATGAAACTGCCAAGGGCGTGGTATTTGTAGCTGCCGGTATTGGTGTCACTCCGGTGTTGAGCATGGCGCGAATGGCGCAGCAATTGGGCATGGATTACGTGTTTCATTACAGCGCGCGCTCGCGTGAACACATGGCTTTTGTGCAAGAGCTGCAAGCCTTGCACGGGGAGCGTTTGAAATTGCATATCAGCGAGGAGGGTACTCGTGCTGACTATGTTGATTTGTTAAGCCAGTGTGTGACAGGCACTCAGGTGTATGCCTGCGGACCGCAAGCTTTGTTGAAAGTGCTTGAATCTGTATGTGCACAAATCCCTGGTGTGCTGCTCAAGGTGGAGCATTTCCACGCTATGTCCACGGTGCTGGATCCCGCCAAAGAACACAGCTTCGAGATTGAACTCAAGGACTCGGGACTGTTGCTATCTGTACCGCCGGACCGCACGGTGATGCAGACTTTGCGCGCTGCCAACATCGATATACAAAGTGATTGCGGCGAAGGCCTGTGCGGCTCCTGTGAGGTGCGTGTGTTGGCCGGAGTTGTGGATCACCGCGACATGGTGTTGACTGCCGCCGAGCGCGCACAACAGAACAAAATGATGGTGTGTTGTTCCCGCTCTGCAAGCGGACGTCTGGTGCTGGAGTTATAAACGGCCTGCGGCTTGGTTTGCCCCTCGGAGTGAAGATGGACCGGGCGTGAGCATTGCGCTTTGACCGGTTGGTGACAGTCGCCGCTTGCGAGCCGCGTGTCGCAAATTAAGATCAGTTGGTGCTGTGCAAGCAGCCGGCATTTTGTCCCTGAAAGATTCATATGACGACGATCACTTCCCCTCAAGGTTTATCGCTGACCTTTGAAAGCGTGCAATTGCGTGCGGTTTCCGTACCCATGACCAACCCCATTGTGTCCAACGTCGGGCAATACACGCACTGGCCGTTCATACTGATTGATGTGCATACCCGCGAAGGCGTGACCGGTCACAGCTATTTGGAACCGTATGTGCACAAGTCCATACCTGCCATCACCTCCATGATTCAGGTACTTGCTGACCATTTCAAGGGCAAGCCTGTAGCGCCTCTGGATATTTATTCAGACGCCATGAAGATGTTTCATCTGGTGGGGCGCGAAGGCATCAGCTTGATTGCCATGGCCGGTTTGGACATGGCGGTCTGGGATGCCTTGGCCCGTGCCGCCAAACTGCCGTTGGTCAGTTTACTGGGTGGACAGCCCGGGCAGATCCGTGCTTACAACACCAACGGCCTGTGGCTGATACCTTTGGATCAATTGGCGGCGCAAGCGAAAAAACTGGTGGCACAAGGCGGTTTCAAGGCAGTGAAAATGCGCTTAGGCAGAAAGACCTTGGCTGAAGATGTGCAGGCCATACGCATTGTGCGAGAGGCCATTGGCGACGATATTTTGTTGATGACCGACTTCAACCAAGGCATGAGCTACGGTGAAGTGCTGCAACGCATGCATCAACTCGACGACCAGAACCTGTACTGGTTTGAAGAACCCATCACTTACGACAATCTGGAAGGCTGTGCGCAAATTGCCGCGCAAATCAAAACGCCTGTACAAATCGGTGAAAACATTTACGGTCCGCGCGAGTTTTACAAAGCCGTCAAAGCAGTTGCCGCAGATTTGTACATGCCGGATCTGATGCGCATAGGCGGCGTCACCGGTTGGATGCGGGCGGCAGCCATTGCAGGCGCTGCCGGTTATCCCTTGTCCAGCCATTTGTACCCATTGGTGTCAGCCCATTTACTGCGTGCCAGCGAATCAGCCGATTGGCTGGAATGGAGCGATTGGGCCGAACCTATACTGGCTGAGCCATTCACCGTTCATAACGGTTTTGCCACGGTGTCTGAAAAGCCAGGTAATTCCATTGAATGGAACGAAGCAGCTATCAAGAAATACGCCATCTGAGGTTTGCATTGAATGGCCTCAAGCGGTCAATGAAGCAAAGCCGTTAACTCAGCAGTATGGTCAAGCTGCTTTCTGCGCTGTGAACGGCTTTGCATTGCTGCAATTCTTTTTCCAACGCAGAGATGGTTTCCAGATAAGCCACGCTGATGACGATAGTGAACAAATCCAGGTCGTAATCCCGTCTTTGTTTGCAAGCGGCTTGCAGCGTGTGCAAATGCTCAGTCGATAAAAAACCCTGCTCATTCACTTTGTGGTGAAAGCGTATGGCGCCGTAATCTATCAATTCACCGGCTTCGTAGTCGCTGATGCCGCACAAACTGATGGCTTCATCCAGCGACAGGTATTGGCTCCGCGCAGCGGTGTACTCATCGCCCGCAATGTAGAGGCGGGCGATGGTGTGCAAGCTGGCAAACAGTTGCTGGTCTTGTCCCCCGACGGCCCGGCAGAACTGGTGGTTCAACTCGATGAAAAAAACATGAAGTGGGTGCATACCGGGCAAGCGGCCATGGCCAGCGCGGATGCGTTACCTGAACAGGTGTTTGCAAGCCAGGTGAGTTTCATCAACCCGGGAATTGACGCCTTGCGCGGCTCTGTCGAGGTCAAGCTCAAGGTCTTGCAAATTCCTGCATTCCTCACCCAAGATATGACGGTCACGGTCGATATACAAGTCAACCAAAAGAACAATGCCATGCAAATGGCGTGGACTGCCGTGCATGACGCTGACAAAGCCCAGCCCTGGGTGCTGTTGTTTCGCAATGGCAAAGCGGTCAAAACACCGGTGAGTCTGGGTATGCGCGGCTCGATGGCGGTAGAGGTGTTGTCAGGCTTACAGGCAGGTGACCAATTGGTGCCGCTGTCCGAGACGGGTATTCACGAAGGCTCTCACTTGCGCGCATTCACGCCATGAAACTGTCTTCCTGGCAACCGTTTGAGTGGACAGTCGCGCTGAGGTTTTTGCAGGAAGGCCGGGTTCAAACCATTTTTATCGTGACAGGCATTGCCATCGGCGTGGCGGTGATTGTCTTCATGTCTGCTTTGCTTACCGGCATGCAAAGCAATTTTGTGAACCGTGTATTAACCGGTCAATCGCATGTACAGTTGTTGACGCCTAAAGAGACCGTGGCACCCCTGGAGGCAGACCACGCCCGCACTTTGAGTCTGATTCAAATTCCCTTGCGGCGTTTCAAAAGCATAGACCAGTGGCAGTCCTTGATGATTCAGTTGTCGGGCATGCCGGAGATCAAAGTGGTGTCGCCTGCTGTGTCCGGTTCTGCGCTGGCCTTGCGGGGCGAAGCCAGCCGCTCTGTGACTGTGAACGGGGTGTTGCCCGACTTGTATTTCAGAGTCATTCCTTTGCCCGACAAAATCGTTGCCGGGCAAGCAAATATTAACAGTGAAAGCATTTTGATAGGTACTGAATTGGCGTCTGACCTTGGGCTGACCATAGGAGACAAGCTCAGACTTTCAGCCGCCAATGGCCGCCAGCTTTTACTGACCGTGACCGGCATTTTTGATTTGGGCAACAAAAGCGCGAACAGCCGCATCACCTACATGGCTTTGAGAAACGCCCAAAACCTGTTTGATCTGACCGGTGGCGCCACCGTGATTGAGTTGGTCATGAACGACGTGTACCAGGCCGAAGTGGTCGCGCAAAAAATAGCCATGCATACCGGCTTACAAGCCGACAGTTGGATGAAAACCAACGAACAGTTTTTCACCGCCGTCAAAGCGCAAACCACGGCCAACACTGCCATCCGGTTTTTTGTGGCTTTGTCTGTGGGCTTCGGCATTGCCAGTGTGCTGGTGGTGTCTGTGGTTCAGCGCTCCAGAGAAATCGGTATCTTGCGCGCCATGGGCATCACACGCGGGCAGGTATTGCGCATATTTTTGCTGCAATGCGGGTTGTTCGGCTTGGGTGGTTCGTTGATAGGTTCGGCCATAGGCGCATTGGCCTTGTATTTGTGGCAGCACTACATGCGAAACGTTGACGGCACGGTGATGTTTGCCTTGACTTTTGACACCCGCTTGCTGTTACAGACCTTGGTGTTATCGACCCTGACCGGTTTGTTGTCGGCTTTTGCACCGGCCTTGCGAGCCGCGCGGCTCGACCCGGTGGTTGCGATCAGAGGATGAACCGCATGACTCAAGTGCTTGAACCTGTCCCGCCGACACCGGTGCTGCAACTGACCGGCATCCGCAAATCATTCAATCTGGGTCAGGCTAATGAAAACGAAATCCTGCACGGCATCGATTTGACTTTGTACCCGGGTGAGTTTTGCGCTGTCATCGGCCCATCAGGCTCGGGCAAAAGCACGCTGCTCAACACCATTGGTTTACTCGACCGTCCTACCGCCGGCAGTTTGCGCATACACGGCATAGAAACCACATCCATGAACGATGCAGCTTTGACCGATTTGCGCGGCCACCACATAGGCTTTGTTTTTCAATACCACCATTTGCTCTCTGCTTTCAGCGCGCTTGAAAACGTGGTCATGCCTTTGTACGCGGACGCCGGTTTTCTCACGCCCGCTATGCAGGAGCGCGCCACAGCTTTGCTGGACACCGTGGGACTCACGCCTTGGCTGCACGCACAGGCCTCGCATTTGTCGGGCGGTCAGCAGCAAAGAGTGGCCGTGGCCAGAGCCTTGGTGATGCAACCGGCTTTGATCTTGGCCGATGAGCCCACGGGTAATCTGGACTCCAAAAGCGCTGACAGCGTTTTTGAATTGTTACGCCGGGTTTGCAGGGAGCAGCACACGGCTGTTTTGTTTGTCACACACAACCCCTTGTTGTCTGCAAGATGCGATAGAACGCTGCAAGTGATTGACGGACAAGTCGTTGTTTGAGCCTGAATCACAGGCTTGAAAGCAATGCTTCTGGGTGATTTTTAATACTGACTGATGTCTGAAGGTAGTCAAGGTGGCCGCTCTACAATGATTTGCAACCTTTTTGGGTTTCTGTTTCATTGACCAACAAGCTGAGCCGCCATGACCACTTACCAAACACTTCGCTATGAGGTTGCAGACAAGATTCTGACTTTGACCTTGAACCGCCCGGATCAATTGAACGCATTCACGGTGGAGATGGCGCGTGAGCTCGTTCATGCATTCCAGCGTGCCAGCGAAGACGATGAGGTGGGTGCCATTGTGGTCACCGGCGCCGGTAAAGCGTTTTGCGCAGGCATGGACTTGAGTGTGCCGGGCAATGTGTTCGGTCTGGATGAAAGCATGCACCCCACGCTGGAAGACATGCAAACCCGGCTTCATTCTGAAGCCATCACCGAAGGTGTGCGGGATACCGGCGGTACGGTCACGCTGGCCATGTACGAATGCAAAAAACCCGTCATAGGCGCTATCAACGGTGCGGCTGTAGGTATAGGCGCCACCATGACTTGTGCCATGGACATACGGTTGGTGTCAGACAAAGCGCGTATGGGGTTTGTGTTCAACAAAATCGGTATCACGCCCGAGGCCTGTTCCAGCTGGTTTTTACCGCGTCTGGTCGGTTTGCAGACAGCGTTGGAATGGTGTTACACCGGCGAGATTCACAACGCGGATGCTTTGCTGGCAGCAGGCTATGTCAAAGCCGTGTATCCGGGCGAGTCTTTACTGGAAGAAGCCTACAAGATAGCCCGCAAAATTGTGGCGCACAGCCCGGTAGCCATCGCACTCACCCGGCAAATGCTTTATCGCAACTCAGCCCAGGACCACCCGCTCAAAGCCCACGAAGTGGACTCACTGGCTATTTTTTACGCAAGCCAGCAAAGCGGCAAAGAAGGCGTGGCCTCGTTTCTCGAAAAACGGCCACCCGTGTTCACCGACAAAGCCTCAACCGACATGCCTGACTTCTACCCTTGGTGGGCTTGATGCAGGTGTTTGTATTGATGCGCCTCAAACCCCTGTTTGTCGCTTTTTTAACGCCGCTGCTGCTTGGGGTGAGTGGCGCCCAAGCCGGCCAGTTGGAGAGAGAAGATGTATCGCGGCAACTCGACGGCCGTTACACCATAGGCGAGGTGCAAGCCGATATGCGTGCTTTTCCGGTGTTCACGCCGGCAGAAGAAACAGCAGACGGCAAACCCAAACTGGTAGGCTATGCATTTGAAACGGTGGATTTCACCAATCTGCGCGGTTACAGCGGCAAGCCCATCGATTTGTTTGTGTTCATGGATTTGGACGGCCGGTTTTTAAAAATCACGCTCCTAGATCACACCGAACCGCTGTTTTTGTCTGTGTTCAGCCACGCCAAACTGGTGGCGTTTGCGGCGCAGTACGTGAAGCTGACGTTTCACCATTTCATAGAAATACACGGTCCGAACGACCCGACCGTACACATAGACCGCAATGTGTCCTTGCAAGGTGTACACCGGGGAACAATTACCGCCAAAGCCATAGACCGCAGCCTGCTGGCCGCCGCCGCCAAAGTGGCTCGGGCCAAATTGGATGCTTCGGTGTTGGATCACACTCCCTCTTGGTATTTCAGTGGCCCGGGCGGTACTTCGGCTGTGCCGCCGTCTGCAGCCACAGAAAAATCAACCGAACCTGTGGCGCCGGTGGCAGGTAACACATCACGTGAACCCATAGTCACCACGTACCCAACGGCGACTGCCAAAACCGCTGAGAACGGTGACACCAAAGCCAAAGCCAGCAGCGCAGACTCAGACAAATCTGCGGTCAATGCGACTGAACCGCTAAAAACAGGCGCGACATCGGCGAACACTGCGGCTGAACCACAAGTGCCTTCACAGGCTGTATTGGCTTCCAATACCCAAAGCACACAGAATCAGCTTGACCGGGTTCAACACATGGACGAAGACGCGTCCTCCCGCATGCAGTGGTTGGAAGTCTGGCAATCGCGGCGCATGGACATCGCCGTGTTGCTATTCGGCCTGCTGGTACTCACCATTGGTTTGATTGCGCAAAAACGCATGAGCGCGACAGGCACACGATTGCGCGTCTTGCGCAGCGCGTACCTGGTGTTTACTGTCGGTTTCATAGGCTGGTATGCACAAGGGCAACTCAGCATCATCAACATCACAGGTGCCATCGAATCGCTGAGCACAGGTGGCGACTTAAGCTTTTTGATGAACGACCCGATCACCGTGATTTTGTGGGTGTTTGTGGCCGGTACTTTGTTGGTGTGGGGCCGGGGAACGTTTTGCGGCTGGTTGTGTCCGTTCGGCGCTTTGCAGGAATTGATCAGCTTGATCGCCAACGCTGTTGGCTTGCAGCAAAGACGATTGCGTGCCGCGCTGGACCGCCAGTTGAAGTGGTTGAAATACGGCGTGCTGGCCACCATTGTGGTATCGCTGTTTGCCGCACCGTCTTTGGCGCGCGTCGCCATAGAGATAGAGCCTTTCAAAACCGCCATCAGTTTGTACTTTGACCGTGAATGGCCGTTTGTGTTGTGGGCCTTGGCTTGTTTGACGCTGGGTGTGTTTGTCTATCGCGGTTATTGCCGCTACATCTGTCCGTTGGGCGCAGCGCTGGCTTCGGTGAATTTTTTACAGCGCTGGTCCTGGATACCCCGACGCAAAGAGTGCGGTGCGCCTTGCCAGTCGTGCCGTTACAAATGCGAATACCAGGCGATTGAAGACACCGGCACGATCAATTACAGCGAGTGTTTCCAGTGTCTGGATTGTGTGTCCATCTACCAGGACACCAAGCGTTGCCTGCCTTTGATTCAAGAGGGCAGGACAAGCAGACCGGTGATTCCTGTGGTTCCTCTCTGAAGCAAAGTTGACAGCTATGAAACGCCCTGAATACGCCAAAGCCGCCGTGTTGCGTGAATTCGGCCAGCCCTTGGCTGTCGAAGAAGTGCAAGTGCCGCGCGAACTCGAAGCCGGTGCTCTGCTGGTCAAGATCGAAGTCTGTTCAGTTTGCGGCACCGATGTGCATTTGGCACACGGCGCCTTGGCCATCAAAGTGAATCTGCCGGTCATACTCGGTCACGAAATGGTGGGCCGGGTCATCGAAATCGGGCCCCATGCCAACATCGATTCCATGGGTCAGCAGGTCAAGGTCGGCGACAGGGTGATCTGGGCGCATTCGTACTGCGGCCATTGCTTTCAATGCACCCAGGCCAAGCAACCTTATTTGTGCATCAACAAACGCATGTACATGTACGAGAGCATGGAGAAGCATCCTTTTCTGATGGGCGGTTTCGCCGAGTACGGTTATGTGTTGCCGACCTCGGGTCGCGTCAAAGTACCCGACGATGTGGACAGCACCTTGGCCAGTTTGTCGAGTTGCGCGTTCCGCTCGGTCATGAATGCGTTTGACCAGATTGGCGATATCTCACCCTCAGACACGGTCGTGATTCAAGGCGCCGGACCGCTGGGTATTCTGGCCACCGGCGTGGCGCGCATACGCGGCGCGAACAAAGTCATCACCGTTGGTGCGCCCGAGCAAAGACTGTCGTTGGCCACAGACTTCGGCGCAGACGAAGTCTTGTCTGTCACCGGCATGGACGCCGCCGCGCGACTGGAGCGCGTGCGCGAGTTGACCCAAGGCCGGGGCGGCGACATCGTGTTTGATTTTTCCGGGGTGCCCGGCGCCTTTGCCGAGGGCATGGACCTGGTGCGCAGCGGCGGGCGTTACATGGTGGCGGGGCAGACCAGCAAGGGCAAGATAGAGTTTCAACCCTCGCTGATCACCTTGAAGAACGTGCATTTACAAGGGTCTATATCCGCCGATATCAGTCATTACCACAAGGCCTTGCAATTCATTTCACGGCATCAGTCCAGCCTGCCTTTCGGCCGCATGCTGACCAACCGCTACGGCCTGGGTACCATCAACGAAGCGCTGGCAGGTATGTCGGCGGGCCATGAAATCAAACCGCTGGTACTGCCCTGGGGCGACAACTGAGCGGTTGTTACAAAGGCGCACCATGAACACCACCGACCCCCGGCAATTGCTGGCAGGCTACAAGATTTGTGATTTCACACGCGTGCTTTCTGGGCCTTATTGCACGCGCCTGCTGTCAGACCTAGGCGCTGATGTTTACAAAATCGAAAAGCCGGGTGAGGGCGACGAGATCCGTTACATCATCCCGCAAATGAATGCTGACGCCGCCGACCAGAGCGCGTATTTCGCGCGTGTCAATGCAGGCAAACAAAGCATTGCGCTGGACTTCACACGGCCAGAGGCGCTTGATATCGTCAAAGATCTGGTGTTGCAATGCGACGTGGTGGTTGAAAACTTTTCGCCTGGCGTCATGGCCAAGTACAAACTGGATTACGCCAGCCTCAAAGCCATCAAGCCCGATCTGGTGTACTGCTCCATCTCCGGTTTCGGTCAGACCGGGCCTTTGCGTCAGACACAGGCTTATGCGCATTTGATCAACGCGTTCTCCGGCATGATGGAGTTGGAGCGGGCCGGTTTGCATGCGCCGCGCGTGTCCAACCTGCAAGCCGCCGATGTGCTGGCCGGTGCCCATGCCTTTGGTCTGGTGTGCGCAGCTTTGTTGCGCAAGGCCAAAACCGGTCAGGGCGCTTACCTCGATGTGTCCATGCTTGAGTGCTTGATTTGCGCCGACGATGTGAGTTATGCGGCCTTGTTGAACGGCCACGAAGCGACCCGCCAACCGCGGCCCAGCATGGTGATTCACCCGGTGGGCGGCAAACACATTGCCATGCAAATCGGCGGCGCGCCCGGCATGTGGGAGAAACTGATTCGCATCATGGACCGTCCCGATCTGGCCAATGATGAACGGTTTTTAACCGGTCCGGCCAGACGACAAAACTGGCCTCAGGTGTTGGAGATCATTTACGCCTGGCTCGATAAGTTTGATTCGGTGGACGAAGTCATGGCGATGTTGTCGGCAGAGCGTTTTCCGGCGGTGCCCATGCTGCAACCCGAAGACATCGTCACGCATCCGCATTTGCAACACAGGCAGGCTTTTCCTGTCATACAGCATCCGGCCAGACCGCAAGGAGTGACAGTGACGGCGTCGCCGTTTCATGTGGACGGCGCGCCGTTGTCGCCACCGGTCAGCGCACCCTGGACCATAGGGCAGGACAAACAGTCCATCTTGCGCGAGGTATTGCATTACCCGGATGAGCGTATTCAGTCATTGCAGGACAAAGGCCTAGTGTAAATCCTGCCTGAGATGGGACACGGGATGAGTCATGTCATCTGCCTGACTGACCTTGCGGTCAAGCTTTATGCCATGAGGCGCTCTGCCAGCGCTTTTCTTTTGTCTGCCGTCACGCCCAACACCTGTTCCAGGTAGTTGTCCAGGTGCCCGTGATCCTGTGTCACCGTGTCCAGCGCCGCTTGTAAAAACTCGGGTTGCACGGTTTGCAGCACGCGCGCGACCTCGGGTGCGGCTTCAAAAAAAGGCATGTGACGCAAACGTTGGTTGGTCAACAGGTAATCGTCCCAAATAGTTTCCATGGGAACTTGCAACGCGTGCAACAAGCAAGCGGCCGCCATGCCGGTGCGGTCTTTGCCTGCGGTGCAATGAAACACCACGGTGGCGTCCGGGTGGTCAAGCACTGCATCGAAAAATTCGGCGAAACGTTGGGAATGCTGGCGCACGAAATTGCAATAAGTGTCTTGCATCAATTCCACGGTTTTCTGGGAAGACACTGCCACACCGCTGTTGAGCAAATCGGTCAGCGTTTGCACCACGGTAGGTTCGATGGACAAAGACATCACCTTGGCTTGCGGCAGGGTGCACGGATGGATGGAACGTTCTTCGATGCCCCGGAAATCCAGCACCAGCCAAGGCCGCTTGCTCAAGCTCTGCAATTGTTGGATGTCGCTGGCGGTCAGCTTGCCCAGATGGTCAGAGCGAAACACCAGACCGGGTTTGAAGGTTTGACCGTGTATGTTGGTATAGCCCCCCAGATCGCGAAAATTCGGTGCGCCTTCCAAATGCAAGGGTGATGAAGACAGGGTCATATTTGAATCCATTGGCGTCGCCGCCTGAAAGGTGTTTGTCGGGCTTCGGTGACCCCAAATACAGAGTACAGCGTTTAACACTGAGTTTACTTTCCCCGCGTGACAGCGCAGTGATAGCCGGAGGCCGCGCTGTTACAGTGAATGTCCATGGCTTTCGAGCCTCGTTGCCCTTTCATTTATTGACTTGCATGCTGACGCGATACCACCGGTTTTTTCCTTTGTTGTTTGTGCTTTTATGGTCGACCGGTTTCATAGGTGCGCGTCTGGGCATGCCGCATACAGAGCCTTTGACTTTTTTGTTTGTGCGCTATGTCGCTGTTCTGGTGTTGATGCTGGCCATGGCGCTGGCCAGCCGCGCGCCTTGGCCGCAGGGCTGGCGCGCCTGGTTTCACATAGGCGTGGCAGGTTTGTTATTGCACGGCGTCTACCTGGGCGGTGTGTTCATTGCCATCTCACTCGGACTGCCGGCCGGTGTGGCGGCGCTGGTGGTGTGTGTGCAGCCCTTGTTGACAGCGGTAGGTGCGGGTTTTCTGCTGGGTGAAACCGTTCGTGCGCGACAGTGGACCGGCTTGTTGCTGGGCCTGTCCGGAGTGGCACTGGTCGTGGCTCACAAAATCGGCGCAGGTTTCGGCTTATCGGCATTGCTGTCGGCGGTGATTGCTTTGCTGGGTATCACCGGCGGCACGCTGTACCAAAAGCGGTTTTGCCCCAAGTTTGATTGGCGTACAGGTGTGATCGCCCAGTTTGTGCCCACATTGATCCTCACAGGTGTGTGCGCCTGGTGGTTTGAAACCGGACGGCTGGACTGGGGCGGCGAACTGGTGTTTGCCTTGGCCTGGCTGGTGCTGGTGTTGTCGGTCGGCGCGGTCAGTTTGCTGAACTGGTTGATACGGCAAAGCACGGCTGTGAATGTGGCCAGTTTGTTTTACCTGGTGCCGCCTTGTACCGCCGTGGTCGGCTGGGCATTGTTCGGCGAAGCCTTTTCGCAATGGGCGCTGGTCGGCATGGCCATGGTGGTCGGCGGGGTGTATTTGGCGCGCCAATAAAAGCTCTCATTTCTTACACCTAGATTTGTACTCTCTGTACGCTGTTTACCAAGGCTTGATTTAGACTCATTGCCATTGCATACCTATGACTTCAAGTGGAGCAGACATCATGCTTTTAAAAGACAAAGTGGCCGTCATCACCGGGGGCGCAGGCCCGAATGGATTGGGTTTTGCAACTGCCCAATTGATGGCGGAGCATGGTGCCAAAGTGGCGGTGCTGGATCTTGAGCGTGCCCGTCCAGCCCAAGCCGCTGCGCAACTGGGCGCCGGGCATCTGGGCCTGGTGGCGGATGTCACCGATGTGGCGCAGTGCCAGGCTGCGGTCAGCGCCACGCTGGCGCAATTCGGCCACATTGATGTGCTGGTGAATAACGCCGGCATCACGCAACCGGTGAAAACGCTGGACATCACGGGCGCGGATTACGACCGCATTCTGGATGTCAGCCTGCGCGGTTCGCTGTACATGTCGCAGTCTGTGATTCCCGCTATGCGCTTGCACAACGGCGGTTCCATCATTTGTATTTCTTCGGTGTCGGCGCAGCGCGGCGGCGGCATCTTCGGCGGGCCGCATTACTCTGCGGCCAAGGCCGGCGTTCTGGGACTGGCCAGAGCCATGGCGCGAGAATTCGGCGGCGAGGGTATACGTGTGAATTGCATTGCCCCGGGCTTGATAGAAACCGATATCACTCAGGGCAAGCTGGACGACGCCAGAAAGGCCGACATCATTGCGGGCATTCCTTTAGCGCGTCTTGGTAGCGCCAAGGATGTGGCCGGTGCATGCTTGTTTCTGGCCAGTGATTTGTCAGCTTATTGCACTGGCATCACGCTGGATGTGAACGGCGGTATGTTGATTCACTGACTCCACACACTGAAGTTTGGTACGAATATGGGTTGCTCAATCAGTGGTTCAAATGCGAACCAAGTCCGGCTTCACCTGGGCTGCGGTATGCGCACAGGCAATTGACTTTGTTTTAAACGCCGGAGTACAAAGCTGGATTTGCTATTGCGTATGCCCGGGATTTTGTAGAGCCGCTCGCGCAAAAAACGCTCGTAGCCGCGCGTGTCTTCCACCGCTACGCGTATGTAATAGTCGTAGTCGCCTGACACCAGAAAGGCTTCCAGCACCTCGGGAATGCTTTCCAGCGCGCGGCCGAATTCGAACAAGGCCTCGTCGGAGTGGCTGTCCAGGGATACATGCAGGATGACGGTTTCGGGCAGACCGAGTTTTTCTGGGCTCAGTCTGACGGTATAGCCTTCGATGATGCCTGCGTCCTCTAAGCGCTTGACCCGGGTCCAGCATGGCGAGGCGGTCAGGCCGACGATTTTGCCCAGATCCTGCAAGCTCAAACGAGCGTCCTGTTGCAAAGCTTCCAGTATGGAAATATCAAATTTATCCAGTTTCATGTGGCGTTTCCTGAAATAACCGAAGGAATGATCTGAATAATATCGGATATGCGGAATAAATTTTTGCAGCTAGATTGAGCTTTAAATGGCGTACTTGGCCACCGCGGCTTCGTTCCATTCAATGCTATTGCCCGGGCGATCCGGCACCGTCACACAACCGTTGGCCACCACGCAGGGCTGTGCCAGAACCGGCTCGGCCCAATCGCTCCATTCCAGCCAGTCGGCGGTTTCGCTGGCGCGCAGCAAGTGAGACGACACGCTGGCGTACAAATGGCTGGACAGCGGCAAACCGGCTGCACCTGCGATAGCGGCAGCGCGCATCCAGCCCGTGACGCCGCCGATGCGCATCAAATCGGGCATGTACAAATCTGCCGTACCTGCAGCCACCGCTTGGTAAAAACCGCGCGGGCCGTAAATGTTTTCGCCGATTTGCACTGGCGTTTGGATCTGCCGTGTGATGTCGGCGATGCGCTGCGGTTGGTCGTACACCACGGGTTCTTCGAACCAGTACATGCCTTGGTCGTCCAGCGCCCGCAGCCGGTGCAAAGCCTCGGCGTAAGACAGGCTTTGGTTGAAGTCGGACATCAAATGGATATCCGGCCCGACCGCATCCCGTACTGTGCGTATGGCCAGCAAGTCCTCTTGTACCGTGGCCCGCCCCAGACGCATTTTCAAGGCCTGGAAGCCGCCTTGCGCGACCAATGTTTTGGCTTCAGCGCCCAGCGTTTGTATGGGTGACAACCACAGGCCGGTGGTGTTATAGGCGCGCACCGGCCCTGGTTGTCCGCCTAGAAGCCGTGCCAAGGGCAGGTGGCTGGCGCGCGCCAGCGCGTCCCAAATCGCCATATCCAAGCCGGAGATGGCAATCAAACTGACGCCTTCGCGCCCCAAAAGGTGCAAGGCTTTCAAGCTGTCGCCATAAGCGTCTAAAGGCGCCAGCACTTTGCCCTTGAGGGTGTGCGCCAGTATGTCCAACATTGTCTGTATCGCCGGAATGGCAGCTGGCACATGCGGCTCCAGGTAACTGTGGCCGGTGACGCCTTCGCGGGTGTGCACGTCAATCAACACCAGTGGCCATTGGTGAAACGTGCCTACCTTGGCAAACACCGGGCGGCGCAAAGGGACCAACACGCTGCGTATGCGCAAGCTTTCAAACGTCAGGCTGTGGGATGGGCTTGTGTGGTTCATCATCGGGTTTTTCATGTCGCGATAGCGGTTCAAAGTATCTTATGGTCAGTGGTTGATTGATGCATCAAGTGCAGGACACAAACAATGGATACAGATTCACAGATTCTCAGGCTGAAACAAAAGGCGAAAAACATCAGGCGCTTATCGCTGCTCATGGGTCAGGTGCAGGGACAGGGTTACATCGGCCAGGCATTGGGCATTGCCGATGTGCTGGCCGTTGCTTACGGCCATGCGCTGCAATACCGCGCGGATGAGCCGGACTGGCCGGGACGCGACCGTTTTTTGCTATCGCACGGGCACTATGCGATAGCGCATTACGCCGCCATGATTGACGCGGGCATATTAGATGAAAGCGAGTTGGAGACCTACGGCAGCGATGACAGCCGTTTACCCATGTCGGGCATGGCCAGCTACACCCCGGGCATGGAGATTTCCGGCGGTTCATTGGGCCAGGGCTTGTGCATAGGCGTAGGCATGGCGCTGGGCCTGCGTCACCAGGGCAACGCGGCGTTTGTCTACAACTCCATGTCCGATGGCGAGCTGGATGAAGGCGCCACCTGGGAAGCGGCCATGTCGGCGGCGCACCACGGTCTGGGCAACCTGGTCTGTCTGGTCGATATCAACAACCAGCAGGCTGATGGACCGTCTGGCAAGGTCATGGGCTTTGAACCGCTGGCTGACAAATGGGCGGCTTTCGGTTGGCATGTGCAACGCGCGAATGGCAACGACATAGGGGCTTTGCTACACGCTTTTGACACAGTCAGAGAAGTAACAAAGGCACAGCCGCGGGTGATTTTGTGCGACACGCTGATGGGCAAAGGCGTGGACTTCTTGGAAAAGCGCGAGAAAAACCATTTCATACAAGTCGATCCGCCTGAGTGGCAACGCGCCTTGGATTTGCTAGATGCAACGGCCTGAGGAGGCACGCATGAACACAGTCACAGACAAAAAACCCCGTCTCACCACCTCGGCCATGATTGCCTCCATTGCCGCAGAAGGACAACAAGTCACGGCAGCGCCTTTTGGTAAAGCGCTGGTCGAGTTGGCCGCACAACGACCGGACATCGTCGGCATGACCGCCGACCTGGCCAAGTACACCGACTTGCATGTGTTTGCCCAAGCCTACCCGGAGCGCTTTTTCCAAATGGGCATGGCCGAGCAGTTGTTGATGGGCGCTGCCGGCGGCATGGCCAAGACCGGGCTCACACCTTTTGTCACCACCTACGCTGTGTTCGGCACCCGCAGGGCCTATGACTTTATCCACCAGGTGATTGCCGAAGAAGCCTTGAACGTGAAAATCGTTTGCGCTTTACCGGGTTTGACCACGGGCTACGGCCCCAGCCACCAAGCCTGCGAGGACTTGGCGCTGATGCGCGCCATGCCAGGCATGACCGTGCTCGATCCTTGCGACGCGCTTGACATTGAGCAAATGGTGCCGGCCATGGCGGCGTACCAAGGACCTATGTACATGCGTTTGTTGCGCGGTCAGGTGCCGCGCGTGCTGCATGAATACGGTTACACCTTTCAATGGGGAAAGGCCCAGCTGATACGCCCGGGCAAAGAGGTGCTGGTCATCTCCACGGGGCTGTTAACCATGCGCGCACTTGAAGCTGCGGCTGAATTGCACAAGGACGGCGTTGACCTGGCGGTGTTACACGTGCCCACCGTGAAACCGCTTGACGTGGCCGGCATTCTGCGTGAATGCGGTCAAGCAGGTCGGCTGGTAGTGGTCGCTGAAAACCACAGCCTGACCGGCGGCTTGGGGGAGGCGGTAGCCGCCGAACTGATGCGCGCCGGGGTGCACCCGGTGTTCAAGCAAATCGCCTTGCCCGACGCCTTTTTGGACGCCGGGGCTTTGCCCACGCTGCACGACCGCTACGGTATTTCCACGCAGGCGATTTGCCAGACGATCAAAAGGTGGCTGGCATGAGCAAACCACGCGTTGGCTTGATAGGCATAGGCGCCATGGGTCGCGGGGTGGCGGCCAATTTGCTGGACAAAGGCTTTGCTGTCAGCGGCTTTGATGTGCGTCCCGAAGCCTGTGAATGGCTGCTCGAGCAGGGCGGCCAAGTAGCCGCTGATCTGCCTTCACTGGCCAGTGACTGCCGCACCATCATCAGCTTTGTGGTGAATGACGCGCAAACCGAAGACGTGTTGTTCGGCGACAAGGGTTTGGTCGGTTGCATGCAACCGGGCACGGTGTTCGTGGCGTGCAGCACCATGCCGGTGGACTATGTCAGCCGACTTGGCGACAGACTGGCTGCGCTGGGTATTCATCTGCTCGACGCGCCGGTGACAGGCGGCGCAGCCGGTGCGGCCAAAGGCAGTTTGACCATCATGGCTGCCGGTGAGCGGGCGGTGTTTGACTTGGTGCATCCCGTGTTGCAAACCTTTGGCGGACGCATCTTTTTTGTCGGCGACAAACCTGGCGCAGGTGCACAGCTCAAAATATTGAACCAGCATTTGTGCGGCGTGCATCTGGCAGCGGCTGGTGAGGCGCTGGCGCTGGCACAACGCCAAGGTTTGCCGCTGGACATTGCGCTCGAAGTGTTGAGCAGCGGCTCTGCGTTTTCGTGGATGTTGGGAGACAGGGGACCACGCATGGCACACGAGGACTTCGGTCAAGTCACGTCGGCAGTCAATATATTTGTCAAAGACCTGGGTTTGGTGCTGGACACCGCCCGGCAAGCTGGGTTTTCCGCGCCGCTTGCCAGCGCGGCTTTCAATGCCTTTGTGTCGGTCAGCGGCCAAGGCATGGGCGCTTGGGATGACTCAGCGGTCATGTGTTTTTATGACCGGCATCCGGGCACGGCTGAACTGCCTAAACCGCCGCCCAAAACCCATTGAAACCTGTTCACTGCAAGCCCCAGTCCCGCAGCCGGGGCGGGTGGTGTGCGGCTGAAAATTCCCCGCAAGAGGAAGATATTCAGATTTATCACATGTTCCGTATTAACCCTATAAATTGCATATATATTCTTTATTAATTAATAAAATCAGACAGATTTTCTGATTTCAGTAGTTTTTGAAGAAAAAGAAAAAACATCTTCTGACCCGCTGGCGCTACATTGAAGCCATGAAATAACGCGTCGCGGCAAACACTGGGTTGCAGCAAACAAGTGGCAAAAACACCGCTGCCAACAGGCTGGCGCGAAGTGCTGAAAAGCGCTGATTTTTTTCATGAGCAGTTTTGGATACACCGTCAACCTGGTGCCGTTACCGCGGCACCGAGCGCAGGGTCTGAGCCGGCCTTACCGGGCAGACAAAGGCTTTGCGCAAACCCCGATCACCATTGGAGTCAGCATGAGTCACACACTGAGCGCGGCGCCCGCCGCTGATACCCCCAGGCTAGCCCGTTTTGAAACCAGCCTGGAAGACAAATACGCCAGGCTTGACGGCCGTATCTACCTCTCAGGCATACAAGCGCTGGTGCGCCTGCCCTTGATGCAGCGTTTGCGCGATCAGGCCGCCGGTTTGAACACCGCAGGTTTCATCAGCGGCTACCGCGGCTCACCGCTGGGCACGCTGGACGAAGCCTTGTGGAAAGCACAAAAGCACCTGGAAAAACACCATGTGAAATTCGTTCCCGGCGTGAATGAGGAACTGGCTGCCACGGCAGTCTGGGGCACGCAAACCACTGGCCTTTTAGGCCCCATGAAATACGACGGCGTTTACGCCATGTGGTACGCCAAAGGCCCGGGTGTGGACCGTTGCGCCGACGTGTTCAAGCACATGAACCACGCTGGCACCGCGCCACACGGCGGCGTTCTGTTGGTGGCGGGCGACGACCACGGCGCATATTCGTCCACTCTGCCGCACCAGTCCGATCACGTGTTTTCAGCCTGCATGATTCCCGTGCTCTACCCTTGCAATGTGCAGGAGTACCTGGACCTCGGCTTGCATGCTTGGGCCATGTCGCGGTTCAGCGGTTGCGCGGTGGGTTTCAAGGCGCTGGCTGACACGGTGGAGTCCAGTGCCTCGGTCGACGCTGATCCTTTTCGTTTAAATATCGTCTATCCCGCAGATTTTTCTATGCCGCCGCAGGGACTGCACACGCGCTTATCCACCGACACCTTGGGCATGCAGGCGAGAGCCCAGGAAGCCTTGATGCAGGACTACAAGATTTACGCGGCAATTGCTTATGCAAGGGCCAACCGGCTGAACCGCACCATGATTGACAGCCCGAATGCCAGACTGGGCATCATTGCCAGCGGCAAGTCATACATGGATGTGCTCGAGGCCTTGGATGAACTCGGTATTGACGAGGCCGTGGCGGCGGACATAGGTATTCGCGTTTACAAGGTGTCCATGCCTTGGCCGCTGGAGCCCGATGGCATACGCGAATTCGCGCAAGGCCTGGACGAAATACTGGTGGTCGAGGAGAAGCGTCAAATCGTCGAATACCAGTTGAAAGAACAACTCTACAACTGGCGTGAAGACGTGCGCCCGCGCGTCATCGGCAAGTTCGATGAAAAAGGTGAATGGGTGAATCAACGCGGCGACTGGCTGCTCAGCGCCAAAGCCGATTTTTCTGTGTCCCAGATTGCAGGCGTGATTGCGCAGCGCATCGCGCGTTTTCACACCAGCGCCTTGATCAGCGAACGGTTGGCCTTTTTGAAAGCCAAGTCTTTGATGTTGAGCCAGGCCGTGGTCACGCCGTCGCGTCCTGCTTATTACTGCTCCGGCTGTCCGCACAACACCTCGACCCGGGTGCCTGAAGGCAGTCTGGCGCTGGCCGGTATCGGCTGCCATGTGATGGCAACTTCGATTTTTCCGGAGTCGAACAAACTCACTACACACATGGGCGGAGAGGGCGCGCCGTGGATAGGGCAGTCGGCCTTTTCCGATTTAAAACATGTGTTCCAAAACCTGGGCGACGGCACCTACTTCCATTCGGGCTCCATGGCCATACGCGCTGCCATCGCTGCCAAGGTGAATATCACCTACAAGATTTTGTACAACGATGCCGTGGCCATGACCGGCGGACAACCGGTGGAAGGCAGTTTGTCGGTGGTGCAAATCGCGCAGCAAATGGCGGCTGAAGGTGTGCAACGCATCGCCTTGGTCACCGAAGACTTGACGCGCTACGAAGACAGAACCAGCTTGCCTGCAGCAGTCACATTGCATGACCGTAGCTTGCTGGACGCGGTGCAGCGCGAATTGCGCGAAGTCAAAGGCGTGTCGGTTTTGATTTATGACCAGGTCTGTGCCGCAGAAAAACGCCGCCGCCGCAAACACGGCAGTCTGGCCAAAGCGCCCCGGCGGGTGGTCATCAACCAAGCAGTCTGCGAAGGTTGTGGCGACTGCGGCATGGCTTCAAATTGCACCTCTATCGCACCGCTGGAGACAGAACTAGGTCGTAAGCGCACGATTGACCAGTCCTCCTGCAACATGGACTATTCCTGTGTCAAAGGTTTTTGCCCGAGCTTTGTCTCCGTCAGCGGCGGCGTGCCTACATCGGCGCACACCACTGCGGGCGAGGAATCACTCTGGCCTGAGTTGCCGCAGCCTGAGTTGGCCAACTGCGACAAGCCTTACAACGTGTTGATCAACGGCATAGGCGGTACCGGTGTCATCACCTTGGGAGCCTTGTTGGGCATGGCCGCGCATTTAGAAGGCAAACAGGTGTCGGTGCTGGATATGACGGGCATGTCGCAAAAAAACGGCTCGGTCAGTTCACACGTGCGTATCGCGAGCGCAGTAGACGCCATACGCGCGCAGCGCATCGCCTCGGGTGAGGCCGATCTGGTGCTGGGCTGCGATATGTTGACCTCGGCCTCGCACGAAGCGCTGGCCAAAATGCGCGCCGATCGAACACGTGTGTTGATAAACACCCATGAACAAGCGACAGGACAATTCGCCCGCCAACCCGATTGGCAATTCCCGACGGGTGATATCAAGGCGTTGCTGAACGAAGCCACAGGCGGTCAGCTGGAGCAAGTGGACGCTACCCGTCTAGCCACCGCTTTGTGCGGCGACGCCATGGCTACCAATTTGTTCATACTCGGTTTTGCCTGCCAAAAGGGCTGGCTGCCTTTGTCTGTGCAAGCCTTGCTGCGCGCTATCGAGCTCAACGGCGTGGCGGTTGACGCCAATAACAAAGCTTTCATGTGGGGCAGACGCACTGCCGCCGATCCTCAGGCGGTCAAAGCCTTTGTTTCGCCGCCCAAGCCGTTGGTGTTTAAGCGGCCAGAAACGCTGGAAGAGAGTTTGCGCGTGCGGGTCGAATTACTCACCGCTTATCAGAATGCCACGTATGCATCCCGTTACAGCAGTCTGGTGCAGCAAGTGCGCCAAGCTGAGGCGCAAACAGGTCAGGGCGAGCGTTTGACCCGCGCCGTGGCTTTGTCTTTGTTCAAGCTCATGGCCTACAAGGACGAATACGAGGTGTCGCGTTTGTACACCGATGGCCGTTTCATGGCCGAGCTCAAGCAGCAATTTGACGGGCAGTTGCGCTTGCGTTTGCATTTGGCGCCACCCTTGCTAGCGAAAAAAGACGCCCAAGGCAAGCCCGTCAAATCCGAGTACGGCGCCTGGGTGTTGACGGCTATGTCGGTGCTGGCCAAATTCAAATTTTTACGCGGCACGCTGCTGGACCCTTTTGGCTGGACCCAAGAGCGCAAGCTCGAGCGTCAACTGTTGGCCGAGTACGTGGCATTGGTTCAGAAAGTGGTGTCTGCTTTAAACGCTGACAACCATGCGCAATGGCTACAGGTGCTGTCCTCGCCACAACAAATACGTGGCTTCGGCCGCGTCAAGCTGGCCTCTATAGCGCAATACCGTCAACAGCTGGCGCAAGCTTTACCTGACACGCTGCCCGAGGCGCAGACACTGGCCATGGCGGGCTGACCAACACAGAATCAGGGCTGGCGCATGCGCTCGCGCACTTGCGCAGCGGTGGCCAGATGACCGCCGGCAGATTCAATGCGTTGGCGCGCTTGACGCAACAAATACAGGTTGTCGTGCGCACATCCCATGGGTGAGTCTTCCAGGCCGACGCGCACATGGCCGCCTAAGGACACGGCTTCTTCTATCAACTCACCTAACTCGACCCCCAGGCCTGCCACCATCCAAGGCGAGCCGGGGTGTTCTTGTTCCAGCAATTTCAAATACGCATGCAAAGCCCAGTGGCTGGGGGGAAAGCCGAAGGCAATGGTTTGCGAAAACATCAAGCGATAAACCGGCCGTGGTGCACCCGGGTACAAGCGATGCAGAGCTGCACCCAAGCGCATAAAGCCCGGTTCATAAATGGCGTATGACGGGTTGATGCCGTGTTGCTGTGCCAATTGCAAGCCGTAACGTATATGAGATTCGGGATTGCTGTAGACAAAGCCTTCTTTGCCGCCGGTCATGTCTTCATACTGGCTGATGTTGGTGGAGCCCGGGTCAACCACCGACCACTCAATCAAACCTGCACGCACCAGTTTGTCTACTGCCCCATAGCGCTCTGCCGGGGTCAGCGGTTTGAGCGCGTCCACACTGCCGGCAAATGGCAGCGTGCCATAGCAAATGACGTCGGCTTTGGTGCGTATGCGTTCAATGATGGGGGCGTAAATATCGTAGTCATCGCGTTGACGACCGCTCACCGGGTCATAGGCGTGAAAATGAATGATGGAGGCGCCTTCATCTGCACAAGCAAGAGCAGCTTCGACAATCTCGTCGGCTTGTACAGGAATATTCGGTTGACGCACGCGAGACCAGGGACCGTTGATCGCGACTTCCAGCCAAGTAGCAGGTGTTGGCATTTGATTTTCCGTGAATATGAGTTATTTCGCGGAAATCATAGTAGATTTGATTCGCGTTTAACACGCTTGGCATTGAACCCCAACCAACGCAGTTAATGGGCTAGCTTCAAGCCGTTGATTTTCATCAGCAAATAAATATTTTGTAATTCAGCTTTTTCGCAATCAGGCGCGCCTATCCAACGCGCCAGCGCAGACGCCGGGACTTGCAGATGTTTGCCGTCCAATTCAATTTCCACTCTGAAATAGCAGGGGTTGAATTCACGAAATGCGATGACCTTGGCCCTGCGGCCCACAGGCCAAGGCTTTTTGATGACCACCACGTAATCCCCCGGGCGAGCCAGGCAATCTAAGTTGTCTTCATAGGCAAGCTGTATTTCATCATTGGATGTTTTTTGGCTTGCACGCGCAAAGTCGTTGGCAAATTGAATGAATTGTTCAGCTCTCATACCACTGGATTCGGCACGAATCACAGGTTACTTTAGTGCGCGGCGACGGATTCTCGCAAGTCAAGCGTCTCAATGTTTGGCTGAATTAGACAGGGAACTTGTGTTTTTCTTTTCAGTTTGATTGGAAAGCTGTTCAATTTTTTGATTCAGCAGCAAAACTTGTGCTTGTGTGACTATGGCTGCTGCGCTGTTTCGGTAGATACCGGTGACTGCGATGGTTAAAGCCAGCAAGGCAATGATGAATCCGGATGCAGTCCACAAGGGCAGGTTATGCGGTTCTATGATGTTTTGGTTATTCATGGTATTTCCTTTAAAGGTACGTGGTTAAAAAAACAGGTCAGACAGCTAGCAATCTGGGCGTCAGAATATGTAGGACATTGATCACTGCCGGTCCTAGCAAAACAGTAAACAGAGACGGAAACACACAAAAGATCAGTGGCAGCAAAATTTTCACCGGCAACTTGGCTGCGGCTTCTTCAGCTACCAAGCGACGTTTGGTGCGAAGTGTTTCTGAATGTGTTCGCAAGGAATCGGCCATACTGGTGCCAAACCGGTCGGCTTGAATCAGCATAGAAACCAAACTGTCAATGTCTTCAAGACCAATACGTAATGCCAGATTGCGCAATGAGTTGGCTCGTCCTGCACCAGCTCTGAGCTCTAAACCCAGCAACGAAAACTCTTGTGCCAGGGATTGGCTCTCGATTTGAATTTCACGGCCTACACGTTCCACCGCGGCATCCAGTCCTAAGCCGGCTTCAACGCAAACTCTTAACAAATCGAGAGCATCCGGAAATGCCAAAAATAACTCGCGTTGCCGGATGGCTATCAATCTGTCCAAAACACCATTCGGTAAGAAGTAGCCAAACACGCTTGCGATGCTCGTAGCGACCATGACCAGCAACCAAGGCGTCTGAGTAGTGAATGTCAAACTAAGCACAAAAACCAGCAAAGGCAGGGCTATTGCCAGAAATGCTTTGGCGACAAAATAGAAAACCACGACAGAGGAACCATTCAAGCCCGCGTTACTGAAACGAACACGCAATGGCGATGTCAACCACCGGTCTGCATTCAAAGTAACGCCTATCAAAGGCTCTAACCAGCGCTTGACCGGTGTTGATAAAGGCGAGGTGATGGCCGAGATAACAGGGGAGACCGGTGTAGTGGAAAAAAGCGCGGTCATTCGCTGTTCCAGGGCTGTGGGTATGACTTTGTCAAAAACCACAAAGGCAATGGTGACTACCAATGAAAAAACAATTGCACAGAAAATAAAAAGTTGAAATGAGGACATGGTTTAAATCTCTACCCTCACCATGTGCCACATCCACCAAATACCTACCCGCCATGCTCATCATGTGTTCAAGCCGTGTCAATGCGTCTCTGGGTGTATTTACGCTCCGTGGATTTGCTTGCAAGCGTGCGTATTCCTGTTTCACCACCCCGTAGCATTCGCATGCAACGGCACGCAAACCTTGTCGATCAAGCAAGTGCAAATTACCTCGCTGGTATTCAATCAAATTTAGTTTTTGTAAATCACTTGCGGATCGGCTGATGCCTTCTCTTCTAACGCCTAGCAAATGCGCTATTTGTTCGTGGGTTATATGCAAGTGATCGCCATCTATCCGGTCAAAGTTGAACAACAACCATCTGCTGAGTTGTTGTTCAATGCCGTGATGTCTGTTGCAAACACCTACTTGAGACATTTGTGAGATTAGCGCCTGTGTAAATCGCAGCATTAGTTGCATGACTACAAGTGATTCTGCGAATTGTTCTTTGATAAAACACGAATTCACTCGATATGCCGTACCCGCTTGTTGAACCACGCCTCTTGAAGGAGTTGCGTTGTTTCCCATGAATACAGAGATACCCACCACGCCTTCTCTGCCTGTCATTGCAATTTCTGTACTGTCTCCGTTTTCCAGGATATGAAGCAATGACACCACTGCAGTGACAGGAAAATAAATGCAGGAAAGCTCATCACCTGATTCATACAAGACCTGCTGTGCTGCAAGCTCTACAAACTGTAATTGGGGTTTCCAACTGCTTATGTTGCTCTCAATCAAAGCAGCCAGAAGTGTATTTTTGTACTTACTGCCAAATGGGTTCATTAAATTCCTGATGGCGCGAACCATGTCTGACCATAACAGTTTTAGAAATAAATAAGTTATTTAAATGAGCTTCATCATGTTGATAGGCGGACGCGGTGAATGTCTTGCTGACAATTGGCTGAATGCAAGGCTTGTTGGTAAATATTTTTTTGAAAGAAGTATTGCTACTTCAATTAGTAATGCTAAAAAATTAATTACATTGAACATGACATTCAGCAGTTATTTAATTGTTAAATAAGTATTATTTATTTAATTATTAAATTTAATAAATTCTATATGAATACTAATTAACTTATAAAAATCCTCAAAAAAGTATCTAGTCAATATTTAAAAGTTTTTGATCAGTAACCAATCTCCGATAAAAGGGTTTTTTTATTTGAAATTGAGTAATATCCGGTTTGTCAAAGTTCGCACTCAACAAAGAAAGCTTTGAATTTTTATCTTCAACGTCTGGCGAATACAAAAAAAAATATGGATCAAGAAATATTGCAGTTTATAAACTTTAAAAGTTTTAAAAACATATGTACATATGGCTTACTGGTCATCGGATGCATTGCAAATGCTGAAATGACAACCGGTGTCGGGGAATATCTATACGGACCTGAAACATCCAAAGCCGAAGCCTGCAGACTGGCGTTGGACAAAGCCAAGTCAATGGCCTTATCTTCGGTCATGGGTGAGTCGGTTTCTAATGAACAGCAACTTTATTGCAAGGAAACCTCAGGCAAGAAAGCAGATGTAGATTGTGATTACAACAATGTGACTTGGTCATTGATTGAAGGGGATCTCAAACCGCCCAAAAGAGTAGATCAAAAAATTGAAGAACGTGCCGGTGCGACTGCTTGCACGGTTTCTATTGATGTTGATGTGATTGTTCCTGTCAGAAAACCGGACCCGAATTTTGAAGTTAAATTAAAAATCAATCAAACGGTTTTCAGAGTGGGAGACGATTTCACTCTTGAATTCGAAAGTACCTTACCGGCGTACTATGCTATTTTTAATTGGTTGCCCAATGAGAACAACCAGATCAACCGAGTACTACTAACTGGTGCTGCAGACATTTCAGATTCTGATGCTTTGAAAAAAAATGCCAGCGGCAGGTTTCAGTTTAAACAGGCTTTCACTGCAACATGGTCAAAGGCATACAAAGGCGACAAAAAATTTTATGACGAATGGGTATTAGTGATTGTTACCAAAAAGCCCTATAAATGGCTTTCAAGTTATGACTTTGAAACTTTTAAAGAGAAATTGCGTGAAATTCCAAACGATGAACGCAGGATTAAGAGAATGGGTTACCAGTTGTCCAAATGAACAAGCCCAAGATATTTTCACAAATGGCCTATTTGATTGTTATTGGGCTAGTCATTGCTTTGTCCGGATGCGCTACCCGCTATGTGGTCAGGGATGTAGACAAGGTGTCCGCAACAGACACCATCGGAGATGTGGTAATTTACCAGAGTGCAGAAGAATTCAAAACCCGACCGCCTGTCTGCCTTGGTGTCATGCCATTGACAGCAGCAAAAAAAGAATTTGAACCTACGATTGACTTGCGCAAAGCATTGCACGCTTATTTAGCGCCGACGGGCATATTGCTGTTACCGCTTCAACGAATTGATCAAAATATCAAACCAATAGTCCCCGAAGCAGTCAATCTCAAAAATGTAAGTGCCGCCACAGCTTGCGACACGCTGATGAGCGGTGAAATGATTGATAGGCAGACCAGATTTTGGGGTGTGTATTCCGAAGTCAAAATGGCTGCCGATGTGCGTATAACAAGAGTCAGCACCGGCGCAGTAATTTGGCGGGCTAAACATACGGCGGTCATACGCGACGGCGGACTGCCACTCAATCCCATTAGCATTATCGGCGGAAGTATTTCAGCAGGCATCAACATCAGAGATGAGCAAATAACCCGCACAACCAACGACTTGGCAAGAAGGTTAATCATTGCTATCCCGCATCTTAAATACACAGACAAGGACAGTGATTTGATTGCAAAACCTGTGCTTGCACCGACAGAGAGTGATAAATCAAAATCTGTACATTCCTATATCAGCAGCATTGAAAATCACCAGCTCTCTGAATTGATTCAAGAATTAACAACTGCATTGCGTGATGAAAGATGGTCAGACCCTAAAGACCGTCTCGTTTTGGCAGATTACCTGCTGAAAAAGGATTCGCAAAACACGGCGGCCATGTTTGCCAATGCGACAGCCAGACTTGAAATCAGTCAGCCTGAAGAATCCCTGGTAATGATTAACCGGCTGATTCTTTTAGATAACAAAGATCCTGATATTCAATTTCTCAAGGGCAGAGTTTTGTTGCAAATGAATCAACCTTCACAAGCTGTTGAGCCTATTCTTAAAGCCGCCGGATCAGACAAGCCGCGAGCTCTTTATTTCACTGCTTTAGGTCTGGCATATAACCAATTAGGTAATTATGAATATGCGCTCGCATCTCTGACCCGTTCACTTTATATTGAATCCGATAATCCATATGCATTAATTCAGCAGGCTATTGCTTATGTTGGCGTAGGTGATGAAGCAGAAGCGGCAGTTACGCTTAAAAAGTCTATGGTACTGAGTATCATTGCCAGAGATCACAGAAATGCAAGTCGGGCATTAAGCATTTTTAAATCAATGAATTTGACGGAGCAAATTTCACCTGAAGAATTGAATGCGCTTGAAATCAAAATCGCCAGTCTTTTGACCACCCTGTAACCCAAGGATATTGAAATGAAATTAAACAAATTAAACGTACTCGCGGCGTCTGTCGCAATCGTTCTTGCCGGTTGTGCAGCTCCCCCCCCTAAACCCGGAACGCCTGAATTTGTTCAAAAGAAAGAGGATGAGCAGCAAAAGGCAGCTGTCAAAGCAGTTGAGCAAACGGTTTCAAAAGCCCCAGAGTGGTATACAAAACCTCCGGTTGAACCCAGCTCCATTTACCAAACAGCTACCGAGAGTTCGCCGGATATGCAAAGATCTATGGACAAAGCGGTAATGACTGCAAAAAGTCAGCTTGCCAGCAAATTGGGCGACAGGGTGTCTCAAAAAATCAAGGAGTTTGCTTCTGAATCCGGCTCTATCAATGATGAACAGGTCACTAGATCGATTGAAACAGCCCGTATCAGTGTCACCACTGATCAAAATGTGGCAGGGTACATATTAGAAAAATCCGAAGTGGTTGCTGAAGGTAATCGCTACCGTTCGTATGTTTTGCTGCGCTACCCCATAGGCGAAAACAACAAAGTTATTTCTGCACAGGTCAAGAAAAATGCAGTGCTTGATGGCAAAGTGAAAGCTTCTAAAGCCTGGGAAGATTTAGAAAACGAAATTGAAAAAGCCAAGAAGAAATAAACCGGAGGCACAGAATGAGATTCAATTCGCTTTGCATTCTGGCCTTGTTGATGGGCCTTATGCATGATCTAGGTGCAGTTGAATTGGTGACACCGGACGAAGCACGCTCTTCACAGCAGGCGGCTATGCTGGAGGCCGAATTAACGGCACCTGACCCGCTTGCTCCTTTTATTCAATTGGTTGATCCGGATGGCTTGGATAAACCTTTGAAGAATCCTTTCAAAATGGAGGTGCTGTTCAAACCTCAGCAAGGCGCGATGCTGGACTTTTCCAGTTTTAAAGCTTTTTATGGAACTTTCAAAATTGATATCACGGAAAGATTGCTCAAAGAGGCAGTCAAAACTTCTTCGGGTATCAGATTGGCTAATGTCGACGTACCTTCGGGTCGGCATAAATTACTGATCAGTATCAAGGACACCTTGGGTCACACGGCTGCCAAAGAAATTGCATTCAGAGTCGAATGAAAATGATAGGGCGCTGGCTGGCATTTTCTTTTTTGGCATTAACTGTATTTGCTCAATCAGCAAACGCTGTTGAGGAGACTCAAGCAAATACTTTGAGGCAGGCCCGAGTCATGGCGGAGGCGGGCCGTTATAAAGACGCTGTTGCTCTTTTAAAAACATTTGAACCGCAAGACAGGGGTGAAGAACTGATCACCTTTTTGATAGCCGGCAAGATTTACCTTGCCTTGGATCGATCGGAAAGCGCACTCGAATACTATGAAAAAGCATTTGAGCAAGATATTGAGAACTTCGAAGCGGTGATAGGTGCGGCAACTGCAAATACGAAATTAGGCAATTTCAAGCAGGCAAGGCAGTACCTTGGAATTGCAACTGATATGGCGAATGATTCACCTCAGCCTGTATTAATCAAAGCTTTGATTTCATTGCGAACAGGTAAGAGCAAAGAAGCCGCTGCATTAATGCAAAGCATTGTCCAATCACAGCCTGATTCCCCTGAGACTGCTGTCACCCATGCCAAATTTCTTAGCCAAGCCGGTGATAACTTTGCAGCTTTGCGGGTGCTTCATGCTTATGTTGAGAAAAATCCCACAGCTGCAGAATCCAAAGATTATTTAGGTGAATTGGAATTTCTTTTCGGTAATAAAGCCTATGGACTGCAACAAAAACAAATGGCTTTTCAACTTTACGACAGACAAGGAAATACGTTCAAACGTGATGTGGTTGCTGCATGGCTGGATGTGAATGGTCGGGGTATAGAGCCCCCGCCAATTTCGGCAGTTCCTAAAGACTCTCTTCCACGCCAAGCCACACCGGTCGAACCTGCGATTGAAAAAGCACCGATCCAAACCACAGAAAAAAAGGTGAAGCAGTCCAAGATAAATACCTTACCTTCGGCCAATGACAAGGAGTTTGCGCCGCCTTTGCTGCGCTTTCCCTTCCCTGATGGGGTAACCATCACCGGTGGCAGCGGATTTATTGTGGACAACGGCAGAAAAATCGTCACCAACCGGCACGTGATTGACGGCGGCAAGGAATTTGCCATAAGAACCGGTTTAGGTGAAGTTATTAAGGCCAAAGTGATTTACGCTTCAAAGTCAGATGATTTGGCTGTACTGGAGTTGGATAAAGCATTGCCGTCTGAGCGATCCATACCGGCCAACGCTTATTCAAAGCCAAGGGTAGGCCGCAATGTGGTGGTCATGGGTTATCCGCTCTGGTACATATTAGGCCAAGGTTCGCCGTCTTTGACAAACGGCATGGTGTCCAAGCGTACCGGCATGGGAGACGATCAAGGCACTTTTCAATTAACTGCCAAAGTCAATAAAGGCAACTCAGGCGGTCCGGTATTCGACATGGCTGGCAACGTGGTAGGTATCACCGTCGGCAAACTCGATATCAAAAAAATCCAAGATGAGGAAGGTTTTATCCCTGAAGATGTGAATTTTGCCATTCATGTAGACAGACTGCCTTCATTGATAAATGCTGCATTTGATTCAAAAGAACCCAATTCGATTGAATTGACCACAGAAGAGTTGTATCAGGTCATGTTGGGTAAAGTTGTGATGGTGGCCACCTACAAATGATTAATGACCGTGTTCAGGAGTTATAACAACATGAGAAAAATAATCAGATTATTACTGTCTTCTTTATTTTTAATCGCGCTCAATGGCTTGGCTGCAGATTGTCCATTGAATCTACAAATCGCAGATACTTTAAAGAAAACCTTATGCATTGATAAATTTCCAATTGGAAACACTGTACCCAACGGATATGATAAAAAACTCAATGACATAGTAAAAAACTTCAAATGTTTCTCTTTGGCAGTCAGTACAGATTCAAAATGTGAGGCAGTCGGCGTTTCCAATAAATGGGATGCCCACTGCGGGAATGTAAAAGCCGGCATACAACGGAATGAAGATGCGCTAGGCCAATGCCAGAGAAGCGGTTGTGCCTGCAAATTAGTGATAGATACTTCGGTGATTATTGATGCAAACTTGTTTTATTCAAAAACGCTAGAAGCCAATTTAGAAGATAAGCCTCAGAGTAATGAAGACAAAAAAAATTCAAACAGCAAATCAAATAATAGTGAAGCAAAGCTTGATTTGCCAAAGCAAACAGATAAAAAGCAACAGACAGGTTTTTCAATCAATGTGGAAACCACCGGCCCGGACTCAAGCGGTTTGGTAGTCATTCAAATTCAAGCAAATGCAGATACCAGATCACTGAAGATCAATGACGAAGAACTTGGCGGCAAGATTGGAGGTAAATATACGGTCAAGAAAATAGTACGGGTCGGACAGGAAACAAAATTCACGTTCACCGGTACCGACATCGGCGGTAATTTCGACAGCAAAACAATTTCGGTTACCCGCCAGGCAGCTGATTCAAAAGCTGTTTTCACCCAGCTTAACGCTGCCAATGTCAAACAGCAGCCCGCCAGAGATGCTATTGCCATCATCATCGGGATAGAAAAGTACAAACGGGTAGCCAAGGCTGATTTTGCCAACGCGGATGCACAGGATTTTTATGACTACGCCAGTCGGGCTCTGGGTATCAAGCCCGAGGATATCAAGCTGCTGGTTGATGACGGGGCTGACGATGTGGAGATTTACAGAACATTTCAAAATTGGTTGCCTTTGAAGGTTAAAAAAGGGAAAACAGATGTATTTGTCTTTTTCAGCGGCCATGGGCTGCCCAGCCAGGATGGAAAATCGCTGGTGCTGTTACCCTGGGGTGTAGATAAAGACTTTGTCGATAAAACTGCAATCAATCAGCAGGAAATCATTTCTGCTTTACAAGCAGTACAACCCAAATCCGTCACTATGTTTATAGATAGTTGCTACAGTGGACAAACGAGAAGCGGGGATACCTTATTGGCAAGTGCCAGACCTATTTCACTGAAGGTATCGGAAACTTCATATCCGGCTAATTTCACGGTGATTTCCGCCTCGGCCCCTGATCAATTATCTTCCTCCAGCCCCGAGCTAAAGCACGGCATCTTCAGCTATTACTTGATGAAAGGCATGGAGGGCGACGCTGACCTGAACAAGGATGGCAGGATCACAGTGGCCGAAATGCAGGAATATCTGAGTGACATGGTGGGCAGGCAGGCCATGGGCATGAATCGCAAACAGCAACCGCAGTTATTTGGTGACCCCGACCGTATTCTTGTCGGTAGGTAAAGAATGCCAGCATGAAATTTTTAAGAATATCAGTTTTGTCTGCCTTGGCGCTTGGGGTTGCGGTCAATGCTGTGGCACAAAGCCAATTGCCTGTATGTGTAGGCAAAGATGCCAGACGCTGGACCCATTGCCAGGGCATTCACAACTTTACCAATGGCGACCGTTACGAAGGTGAATTCAAGGACGGCAAACTCCATGGCTGGGGTACTTAT
Organism: Comamonadaceae bacterium; assembly: GCA_947456305.1. Taxonomy (GTDB): domain Bacteria; phylum Pseudomonadota; class Gammaproteobacteria; order Burkholderiales; family Burkholderiaceae_C; genus Limnohabitans. The sequence continues at coordinate 111,847 of CANGPN010000005.1, forward strand.
TACCATTTGGCCAATAACCAGTTCCAAGGGGATAAATACACAGGCCAATTCCTCAACAGTACCCGCCAAGGCGGCGGTAGATATGTATTTGCCAATGGCAGCGAAGCTCTTGAAGGTCTATGGAATACGGGTATTTTTGTACGGGCAGAGAAGATCAATCTTCAACCGCCTAGCGATTTCACTTTGCTTGAAGAGCGAAGACGAATTGACGAGGACAAGACACGTCTTGCCGAGGAGCGCCGCCAAATGGAAGAGGAGCGCAAAAGGCGTGAAACAGCAAAAGCCAATACCAAAATTGAATTGCGGGTAGTCATATCCGAACCTGATGCAAGTGGCCTTGTATTGCTTTCCATACAGACCGGGGTAGACACCAGTTCACTGAAGGTCAATGGTGACGAACTGGGTGGCAATGACAAAGGGATTTATCAGATCAAGCGCTTGCCCAAAGTAGGCCAGGACACGGTGTACAACATTGTGGCTTTGGACGGGTACGGTAATTCAGTCAACAAAAGCATTGTGCTCAAAGGGCAGACGCTCTCAACAAAGCAAGTTCTCACCACCTTGAATCCTGAAAACCTCAAGAAATCAGCCCCCAGGGATGCAGTTGCGATTATTGTGGGGATCCAAGACTACAAGCGGCTTCCTAAAGCAGATTTTGCTAATGATGATGCAAGATCTTTCTATGACTATGCAGTCAGAGCTTTGGGTATCAAACCTGACAACATCAAAATGTTGATCGACGGCGAAGCAGAGCAGGTGGAGATACTGAGCGCTTTCAAAAGCTGGCTGCCTTCTTATGTCAACAAAGGTAAAACCGATGTGTACGTGTTTTATAGCGGACACGGCTTGCCATCAACAGATGGTAAATCCTTGTTTCTGCTGCCTCAAAATGGTCACAAAGACTATCTGCTAGAAACCGGTATAGATCAGAACAGTCTGGTGGCGGCCATATCGGCAGCAAAGCCCAAATCGGTCACGTTATTTATCGACAGTTGTTACAGCGGCAGTACCCGTTCAGGCGAGACATTGCTGGCAAGTGCCCGGCCGATAGTGCTCAAAGCCAGTGAAAGTATTTTCCCAAGTAACTTCACCGTGATCACTGCTTCATCACTGGATCAAATTTCATCTTCAAGTCCTGAACTCAAGCACGGAATATTTAGTTTTTATGTGATGAAAGGCTTGGAAGGCGCCGCAGATTTGAATGGGGACGGAAAAATTACCGCAGGTGAACTACAGGTTTATCTTGCAGATGTCGTACCTCGCCAAGCGATGAAAATGAACCGCAGGCAGGAGCCCCAATTGGCGGGTGATGCAGATCGCATACTGGTTGTCAAATAAATGACGAATTTTCACATGTGCCTCATTCGAGCCTTATCAAATGGTTTGCTAGTGACAGCAATATTAAGCTCTGCCAGCAGCGTTATTGCGCAGGTGTCTTTCGTCGACGGAATACCACCCATGGAGGGTGTGACATCAGTTCGACAGCCTAATGGGGTGAATGAAACTCAGCGCGAAGATAAATTTTGGGATGATGTGAAAAATGTAGGTAACAAAGAAGCATTCGAAGCGTATATCAATGCTTATCCTAAAGGCCGCTACGTTAATATTGCCAAAGCCAATTTGTCACAACTCAAAGCGAATAATGCTTCTGCAAGCAAAAAAGAAAGTGACGCAGAGTTAGGCTTGAAAGTATTCAAGCTACTTTTAATGAAATAGATCTATGCGCTCATAGCAGACAATATGAAATGCAAAGAGTGCCATTAGAATGACAAAAAGTTTTTCAATATTTAATAATCCAATTTGTATTGCACACAGAAACTAAAAATCATGATGAATCGTGTTTTATTCCCCCTCTCATTTTGTCTATGCCTTATGTTGAGTGCTTGCGGAGGAGAACCCAGCTCAACTGAAATAACCAAGGCTGTTGAAGATTTATTCAAAAATGACTCTTCTTTTGCAACAGGAAAAAAATTGCTTGGTATATTAGCTGCGACCGCCGGTGTACAAGATATAAAGGTAGATTCAATTGACAAAATAGGTTGTGAGCCTAACGGAAAAAATGCCTATTTATGTGAAGTTGCAGTTGAATACACCATTAGTAACAGTGAAGGCAGCCTTTCTGACTTGCTTGGTATCGGCGGTCATAAACGCTCAATAAATAAATACCGCCTTGTTAAAACCTCAAAAGGTTGGATCATTGACGATAGTTCTCCGCAATGATAAAAAAATCAATAATTGTCCTGGCGTTTATATTTATAAATATATCGCATGCCCAATCAACAAAAGGGCAACTTAAATCCAACGAAGCTTACCTGACTGAGATAACTCGAAGTATTAATTCGGCTTCTTTCCAAGGTAATCAAATAATCAGAAAAAGTCTCAAAAATGAGCCTTTCAGTATTCCGGTTGACTGGCGCCTAGTGAGCGTAATTAATTCGCCCTCAAATAATAATTCTAGCCCTGAATACGTGCTTTTTTTTCAAGACTCAAATGCCGCAGTTCATTCCTTAGGGATTCTATCGGATGGACTGCTTTCAGGTAATAATTTAATATATATTCCTTCTTCTTCTCCAAAGTAAATTCCAAATTTTTGATATTTAAGTGTGCTTGCCTGAATTATGTGTAAATTAGAATAAAATGATCTAATATTCATTTTGAATTCTTGCGTTTAATAAGTTTTTCATAAAATATTCAAGCAAATCATGGCAATCAATCTCAGAAAATCAACTGGCAGTGAGAATTCATTTAGCTGTGACGATAAAATTGCGTCAAGTATAATTGATAGCTATTGCGATATAGAATTGCGTGACAGTTTGATAGCTTATTGCGCTAAAATTAATAATCAATCGATAGAAGATGCAGCTATTGTAGTTGATATTAAATTAGAAAAAATTAGCTGTACCAATGAATTTATGCTTTGCCGTGAATTAAATAATATCTTATTTAGATTTACCGGAAAAGATAAAAAATTAGACGATAAAGAGCGCGAAGATCTTATTCAAATGGTTTGTAAGCCTAGAGTCGGATTTGCTAAAGGATTAGCTCTCGATGTAGCTGAAAAATCAATCATTGAATATTGCCGTAAAAATCAAGTCAAGGTTAAAATGGGATTATGGCGCTGGGAAATCCCCTGAGTAGAATAGCAATTAAAGGTATCTTTTATGAATGAAATTGAAAAAAATTGGCTGGAAAATAGAGTAAAAGTTTCGGTCGATGATGATTTTTACCTTGACCGAGACGAAGAAAAAAGAATCAAGGAAGAGGCTGCATCCAGGAATATTCATAATAACGACATAGAATTTACCATCAGAAGCATACTGGAAAAAACCGGTTCAGTCAGTGAGCGTTTATTAGTAGACGAATTAGACAGGCTTCTTCGTCAATTTACAGACAATGACAAACGGCTCGATAAAAAAGAAGAAAAAGATGCAATGGATCAGGTTTTAATAGCCGGACCGGGAAAAAAGAAAGGCTTGGATCCGCGTGTGGCCAGCGAATATGTAGATACTTTTTGCAAGGCAAACGGTCTAAAGCGAGATAGTGTAAGCGGTAAATCCTGGATTTTTACTTTAATTATTCCCTTATTTATTGTTGTATCAGGTTTTTTTGGATGGTCATATCTCCACAATGGCGGTCATTCCATAGTTATTATTAACGATAAAGAGCGTGCTGAAATAGATTTTCAACTTGATCGTGCGAAATTATTTGTCAAACAAGCTCAATATACAGATCCGCCTGAACGTTCAGCTAAATCTTGCTTAGACAAAATTCGCCAAATAGATCCTAAAGGTCAGTATCGAGGCGAAGAGGTTAATGATGTTGTCAGAAAAATTGTTATTCATTATTTACAGCTTGCAGATAAAAGCTTCGCTGCAAAGGATTTTGCCGGGGTCAGTAAATGGATTGAGCGAGCCAAATTAATGGGGGGAGAGATGGAACTGATATTAGAGAAAGAGCGCCAGTACGGTGTGCCATCAAGGAAAAATTAAATTTTCCTTTCAGTATAAAGCGCCACCTTGTTCGAATGCTCTGTAAAACGGGTGGTCTGCTGCTTTCAGGAGCTCTTTGTCACCGGTTGAATCTCCATAGGAGTACAGTTCAAATTTGCTGAGCGAACCTAAGAGCTCGTTTAATCTGACGATTTTTTCAGGTCCTCTGCAATTTAGTCCGACTAAATCTCCATCATAGAGATGGTTATAGCTGCTTAATTGAGTACAAAGTAAATTATCAAAACCTAATTTTTCAGCAACCGGTTTTAAATAAATATCCAGTGAAGCACTCACCATAATAAGTCTATCGCCTCTTTCTTTATGCCATTGTATTCGTGCGAGTGCAGATGGACGTAGCCATTGCTCAATATGAATGGCATGCAGTTTACCTATTTCTGTCATTGATTCAGTAGAGCAACCCGTAAACAGCTTTTGTATCAGCTTTTTTTTAAATTGATCTCTGTTTATAAATCCTAAAGCAAAACTAAGTCCGTCAAATGCCATTGATAATAAAACTTTATTCAGTAACAGGCTTCCAAATGCCAGTTTCAGAAAAGGAAGAAATGTATCTCTGTCAGTGATTGTTATATCAAAATCAAATGCGGCTACGATAGGGCGCTTTAATTCCATTTTTTTATTAAAGCGCGCTAAAGTTTGAATTGATTATGATAGAAAAATGAATTTAAATTTAAGAATATTTTTTAATCCAACTTACAAAAGAATCGGCAGGCGAAGGCTCACCTATGGCGTTAAATTTCCAATTGTCATTTTCCCTGACTAATTCAGCAAACAGCATAGACCTACAATCTTCAAAACCTTTTCCGCCTGATAAGTCATAACGCGCCATTTCAGCACCACGTGCATCCACAGCTCTGATGTAAGCTTGTTTAACTTTTCCGAAGGCTTGATCATTTTCAATGCCGTTATAGATTTGTACAATGAAAGCAATTTTTTGATAATCGCTTGAAAGTGAATTAAGTTTGACAATAATTTGCTCATCATCACCATCGCCTTCTCCGGTTCTATTGTCACCGGTTGTATAAATATGTCCTGAACTGTGTGATTCGTAGTTGTAAAAAATAATATCACCATCGGCCAATATCATCTGACCCTGTTGATCTTTTTCAATATTTACTTTTCCGTCATGCCCGCAAAGAAATGCAATAACATCAAGGTCATATTCTTCAGGTACTTGAATCAATTCTGTCGCAGTTTCAGTTCCTCCAAACATACCTGCGATACCAGCTTTCTTTTTTTCCACCGTTTGTTCAATGGTTTTAAAAGAATCAGCGACATCCCACCCGAGGCCAATAGTAACTTGTGAGAGGTCAAATTCACTTTTCTTTAGGCTGATGCCTTGACCTTTAGATAAAGAAACTGCCATGTCTTGTTTCCTCTTGATCGTTATTTGAAATTAGTTGTCTGAATCTGATGAGCGATTATGTCGTATTGAGGTAAGAAGTGCTATTAAAATAAACCCTGCTCCTATGCATCCGGTCACAATTTCAGGAATATGAACGCCTTGAACAGTTTCTGCAAGCATGATCATAGACAAAGCACCAATTGCATAATGAGCACCGTGCTCAAGAAAAACATACTCATCTAAAGTGCCTTTACGAACCAGAGATACGGTTAATGAGCGCACAAACATAGCTCCAATAGCCAATCCAAGCATGATGATGACAATGTCACGGGTAATTGCAAATGCGCCAATTACTCCATCAAATGAAAATGAGGCATCTAAAACTTCTAAATATAAAAATCCGGCAATTCCATTGCGAGTGACCGTGGTAGTCACGCCATCACCGGATTCTTCGGATTCAAATAGCTTATCTAAACTGCTGACTGCAATGAATAAGATAATGCCTGATACACCGGCAATCAAAAAAGAGCCGCGTGCACTTGCTTCTATTGGTAGCCACTGGTAAAAGGCGAATAAAACGGCGAGTGCTAGCATGATGCTGATGGAATCGAGTTTGCCAAGCTGGCTTAATTTTTCTTCAATTTGTCCTAACCAATGCAATTCTTTGCCTTCATCAAATAGAAAAGAAAAGAATATCATTAATAAAAATATACCGCCAAACGCACCAATGGCCACATGATGAGCTTGCAGGTGATTTGAATACTCTTCGGGTCTGTTGAGCGCCATGTTCCAAACCGATGCCATATCCAATTCTGTTGCCACAGAAACAATGACAATAGGAAAAAGTAATCGCATTCCGACCACTGCAACCAAAATTCCTAAAGTTAAAAATATTTGCTGCCACTTGGCATCCATATCTTTCAATATCGAGGCGTTAACTACGGCGTTGTCAAATGACAGACTGACTTCCATCAGGCCGAGAATGGCGACGATTGCTATGGCTGATTCTGCCCCCATACCAGTGCTTTGGCCCCACCAAGCGGCTATGCCGATGCAGAAAAAAGTTAGCAATATTGAGAGCCGAAAGTCTTTCATTTGTTTATTCCGATATGTGGGTGGTTGAGAGAAGGATCAAGATTTAAAATTAGCTAGTTAAAAATTACACAATTATCATTATAAGCTCAGAGTATTTTGTCAAGTTGATTTCTTTTGTATGTTTTTAGTAAAAGCAGGAGTGAAGTAATGTTATAAAAAAATTGCTTCAATAATTGTTACGGCCGTGTGTTTGCTGGGTATGATACGGAGCTTTTATATTTTTCGTGTTGAATTGTAGGATAGTAAGAGCATCACTGCTTATTTTTGCGACCATATTTTCTTTATATTTGAAAATTCTATTAAAATTATAACTGAGCTTCAGTTACCTTGATTTAAATAAATTGTTATGGTAAGGTAATTGATAGTAATGATTCGCATTTTGTGTGTAACAATCGATTTGAAATGAGTTTGAAAATGTTATATCGTATCTTTTCTATTATAGGTTTGTATTCTTTATTTGGGCTGCAAAACGCTATTGCACAGAACGATCCAGCAGGGGATGCTGCTTTGATAGCCTTGAAATCTGAATTTGATTTGTTGAAAATTTTAGGTCTCGTGGCTATTGCCATCAGCGTGGGTGCTGGCTTGGCATTGTTTGCCTATAGGCACAAACGGTTGATGCAATACGATGCATTAATTGGTTTAGTATTGGCCGTAATTCTTGCTCCCTTGCTGTTATTTTCTTTCAATAGCGTCGCCTTGAGTGCAAACGGGAGTTCTTGTCTTTCAATGGCAGTTTCCTCTGGAGCTGATGCGCAACCTGTAGACGCTGCTTGTGGCTCTTCCCGAGAGACTGCAGCCAATATGATCGGAGCTACCAGTCTTTGGCGCACTGTGATGGGCGAGACTATTGTGGATGGAATGGTTGCACCTTTGAGTTCAGGTATCGTGAAGTTACTGATGTATCTTTCAGTCATATTGGGGGCCGTAATACTCTATTTGGTGATTCGCCCTTTATTAAAGCGATTCATTTAGTTTCATTTTCTCCTGATTAACTGTTAATTTAAATTGAGGTAATGCCTGTGGCTAAAGTATTAATTGGTATTGGCGGCTCAGGCCAGCACGTTGTTCACGCTCATCTAAGAATGCTGGCTTTAACAGCTTGCAGCCCAAGAGATGTTCCACATGTCTACATCATTGATGCTGATGCAAAAGTGGGTGAATCTGGTCTTTGTCAAAATATTTATGAACTTCACAAAAGATTAACTCAACCTGCAGATCCACAAAACAGAGCACACTTTGCCTTAATACAGCCGTATTTTCAACCTTACGCCAATAAAGCTCCTGGAAAAGCCTCCCAAAATCTGGAGTTGGATAATTGCCCCCCAGAAATCCTGGATATTTTCTTAACCGACGATTCAGGAACTGGAGCTCACAGTACGTCTAACGACCGGACTGTCGAACTTTTAGAAGGCATGATGGCCAATGCCAAAATTGGCGCGACAGCCTTTGCCTTTAAGCTTCACAGAGTGGGCAAGGATAAAGATCTCAGACAACTTAATTTTGGCGCTCCTGGTGAAGATGGTGCACCTAAATTTGACTTGCTCAGTGATGTTCGAAATTCAAGAGTTGCTATCGTAGGATCCAGTTTTGGCGGCACCGGATCAGGTGTTATTCCCGCGCTGGTCCGATATTTGGAAAGTGAAAACCCAGCACCCTCGGCGGTTCGTGCTTTTATGACGCTGCCTTGGTTTGAACTGGATGAAGGAGGGGCTTCTGCTGCTGCCTCTCAGTCGGACGGTATCGATCCTAAAAAGCGCAATGCAGCTTTGGGTCTTAGGTCTTATATCAGTGATTTATCTGGTAATAAGTCTTCAAGCAAAGCAAATTATGTAGTGTCTCAATTTTTGGGAAAAGCTGAAACTCGTGCAGACAACGGTAACTTCAATCAAAACGAAAATCCTCATGTTTTTAACTTGATACTGGCTACGTCCATTCAGTCATTTCTCCACGAAACTACTGATACCGGCGCTTTACCCGCTGGAACTGAAGTGGGACGCAAGCTTTTCAGTTTATGCACAAGTTCTGAGCAAGAGGCAGAAGGCGTTTTTTCCGCAGAATCATCTGCTCATTTGCGATTCAGAGTTAAAGGCGACGACAACCGCCAACTTTGGGATGTTGTTTTAGAAGCTGAAATTTTGGCCTTGGCACTTGAAAAAGGTGCTGAATTTATACGGCCTGGAGAAAATCAATTTAAAGTCGCCGGGTCTGTCAAACAAACTGAACCTGACGTATTGACTGATTTATGCAAGTCAATAGCTACTACTTTCGAAAGAAAGCCTTTGGAGAAAAAAGGATCGCTTTTTTCTAAAAAAGAAGTCGCGCCAGATGAGGTCTATGACAAATTAGCCAGCAGCTTAACTGCAGTTTCTGAAACTATCCGTCGCTCACTGATTTGGATAGACAATCATGTTAAAACGGATGACAGGCCTTCAGGGATTCAGTTCCCATCTGCTTTTAATCATTTGTTCAATGTACAAAAAACCGCTAATAAACCCGATACTATCCTTCCTGCGACAGAGGCCTATTTGGCAAAGCAATGGGACGTCTTGGGTTTAAATATCAAGCGCAAGGAAGGTGGCGGTAAATCCATTGAATTGAATGCCAAAACCGAAAGAATTTCACAAGCTTTTGCACTGTTCATGAATTGCATGTTCAACGACAAAAATTATGTCAGTGAACTCAACCATCTTGCTGAAAATGACCCTTCTGCCCCTATTTATTTGCTTGCAGCGCAAATGTTGGCAGACTCAGTATTTTCTGAAGTTATTGAAGCACGATCTACATCTCGTATAACAGATCACATCAACGATGCTCAGGACAATAGTAATATTACTGGCGAACTTCGTGCCTTTATCAAGGGTATCAAAGTAGCTGCGGAACCTGAGGGCTCGAGGTTATGTAAGCTTAATCAAGCAATATTGAATGCCAAAGTCGGTGACGTCGCAGGCACTAGTCAAGACCCGATCAATGAAGATCACCCGCTGAGTTTGCGTCAAATTGATCCTTATTTAGGTATATCAAAAGAACAAAAACACGATATTTCAGCTTTAGCAAAAGTTGCTTCAGGAGCTGTCATATTTCAAGAAACCGCATTAAAGGGTATACCTAATGTTATAGCGCCATTGTTATTGCAAAAATGGCGACTTTCTTTAGGAGGCGATGAAACCCATCACGAAAATGGTCCGCTGCTCGAGCAAAATAAAGGTGTTCGACTCAGTAAATTCGGTTTGTTCCAGCATGCGTCCAAAGTTGTTGAAGCAGGCTTTTGGCTGACCTTTACAAATGACTCTAGAGTGGCTTTAAAGAAGCTTTCTTTAGATGCAGCTCTTGAAGAATCACATTTTTGCAAACTTGTTAATCAGGAATTGAAAACTGAATTGCAAGTTCCTCTGGAAAATGTATTACCTACGCACGCTTTAGTCTTGACGGATTCACAAGGAAAAGACAAAGGCAAGGTGGTACTCGTAGCTCATCCCGTTTATGGCTGGTATTTACCGGCTAATTCTGTGGCGCGTAAATTTTTTGGACAGCTAATGCCTGAACTGCCTTCAGTCAGATTCGGCCAATCTGAACTTGATGCAGCTTGGAGTCCGAAGGGTATTCGTGAATCATTTGAACCAGGTACTTTTACTGCCAACCTAACTTCTGCTTTCTTGACATACTGCAAAGAACGATTGTTAAAAGGAGCTCAAAAAGAACCGTGGGCACTTGCACTCAGAGAAACTTTAAGATGTCTTGAGCATTTAAAATGTCCGGACTCTACCCTTCCAATCACTAAGATAAATGAAAAAATTAAATTATCCAAAGACGGTGATTTAATTGACACTGTGTTGTTCAGTCCGGAGGCACTGGATCACATAAAAGATTTACTAATAGATAAGCCCATTTACTTTTTTACCGGACCTGAAAGTGACGGAGCCAATTCATGGAGTGGTTTGTGGCCAATCAGGGGTAGTGCTTGGGAGTTTGTAGCACCGCTAAATAAAAATGAAAACCTTCTTGCATTAGAGGTAGTTCGAACGCTTGATAGTGACCCGGCGATTGATCAGCGATCAGCCTGGCAAGTGAACAAATTGAGACTGAACCTCATCGGTCTGGGCTTGAAAGAGATCGTCAATCCTTTCGGAAAAAGCGCGGAGAGTCCAATTCCCGGAAGTTCTGAAGCAACAGAGGCCATACCTTGGGGGGCTGCTGTGTGGCCCAAATTTGAGGTTTTCAAGGATAGTTCCGGTAATAAACTAGATGATCCTTGGAAGTGTTACTACGCTGGGGGCACTTGGGATAGAAGTTGGGACGACAAAGAGCATCCTAAAAAATTTATTGATCTCGACAGTGGAAACAGTTTTACAGCCACTAGCTGGAAATTGAATTTTTACGGTGATTTTTTCGAACCAACTGAAGACGGTAAATCATTTGGGCTTATTGGTACTGTTGAAATGCAAATGCCGACTCAACTATCTGGCGTTCCTCGCTCAGTTGAATTGGTTATGAACGGCCGAATCATGGGTTCGATGCCTATCGAGCTAGAAAAGCTTGACCATGTGCACTCCAAGGACAGTAAGTTTGATATTGCAATTGACTTTGGTACATCCAATACATGTCTTGCAATTAAAGAATCTGACAGTATTGACGCCAAACCGCTGCCAATCCTCGCAGATGAACCAATGATTGACGGTACGCGATTGGATTATTTGACCAAGTTGATCGGACCTAAAGTTAACGGAAAAAAACAAACCCTTGCTGAACAATTATTTCGTGAACCCAGTACGCCTAACTTTATATTTCAAAGTTTTAACAAATACCGGGAGGGAGCCAGCTTCGGTAGCTTACCTTCAGAATTAATTAATTTGAGATCAAACAGCTATCCCGGACAAGCTGACTATCTAAAGTCTAATTCAGAAGAATTCAAAAAGAAATTTACGTTCGGTTCTGATTTGTTTCCTCAAAAACAATCTCAGCAAGCCGTTGTGACACCTCATTTCACGCCATTTCCACCTAGTCCCGGTGGATTGGATGATATGTCTGATCTAAGCAAGTTTATGGGTAACGGCATTAAAAACCGTTTCAAATGGGCGCCAGAAGGATCCGCAGAGCCCACAGAAAACTACCCCTACCGAAGTGTTTATCTTGAACAGGTTTTGATGGCGGCTTGTGCCACTTTAAGACTTTCTGGTATTACTTCTGTCAGTCGTTTTATTGGCACCTATCCTTTGGCCTTTAAACCGGATTACACGGCCAAATATCAGAAACACTTGGATGTCTTGGTTAAGAGATCTTTTGAGAAGTCCGGAATTAAACTCACTAACTCTAATGAAGTTATCTTAAGATCTGAAACGATCTCGGCACTTCAATCTATCAATATTGGTGATGACGAAATAGCTGTTTCAATAGATATGGGCGGCGGAACCACAGATGTTGGTTTCATTGTTCCTGGCATGAAACGCGATGAAGAAAGTAGCTTTTTCTCTTATATGTCCAGTGTTAAATTTGCTGGTACTCATCTGATGGAAGCGTTGATTAAGTCGCCTGCACTTATTGATCTGTTGGGCGATATCAATGCGCCAGATGAAGACAAACTCAACAAACTGTCCATCATGATTCGTTCTGGTGCCTCTTTGTATAAGCCATCGGTTGCAATTGTGGCACAAGCTTTCTTTGAAGCACTTTTTGAATATGTATTCGGTATATTGGCTGCAATTGCTGCAGAGCCTAGCTTCCCAGAAAAGAAACCGATTAATATTTACTTGTTCGGTAACGGATTCAAATTAATCAATGTATTTTTAGATCGTGAACCCAAGGAATTTTTAACTTCCGTGATAAACAGTCTAAAAAATGCTGGTTTATTCAGTCCCGACGTTGTTAAGCGCATTGAAGTACATAAACCTGGCAGTGACGCTAAGCTTTCCCTCATTCAAGGTGCTTTGAAAGGGCAAGCCGGAGGAGATACAACCTTTATTTCCAGTACCGACAAATTACTAGCTAACGTCGAGCGAGTCGGACACGGTCGAGTCGCTTTGTGGTACCCGTGTGTGCGAGGATCTCGAGGAGAAGTACACCAAGTGACCTTGGGTACAGCCGAAGAAAGAGAAAAGTTGAATAATCCCGAAGAGAGTGATCAACTATCGTTGGCAACAGATGATGAGGATTTATTGAAAATAACATTTCCAATAACTAATAAATATTGGAAAAAAACAAATGCTTTTAATCCGATCTTTAACAATGCGCCCAAGCAAGCTTTGGGGGTAGGTTTCGGGCAATATTATTTGGAAGGTAGACCAGGCGTTAGAAGCAGTTTTGCCAGCGTAGTCCTTCCAGCCTTAGCAGCAGATACAGCAGCTAGCATAGGGGGAAGTAATTATTAATTTATCTTCAATAATCTAATTTTCTATTGCAAAAAACTTGATCCCATAAATTATTCAGATTTGGTATTTATGAAAAATTATGTTGTTTTTTTAGCTTTTATATTTTTTAATGTAAATGCAGTTTCAGCAGGGTTTACTGGCCCTGCTGAAACTGACACTAAAGTTGCAGAGACTTCGCCTGTCGTTTATCCTACAAGTTCAAATACCAATAATGCAATTGAAAAGCCATCTCCAGAAACAATAATAGCCAAAGAAAAAGAAGTCACTATTCTTGATAAGAAAATTGAGGTCTCATCTAGAGAAAATTACCAATTCAATGCTATCGATACTCATTTACTAATTTGGTTATTGGCCGGAGTGGTTTTATTTTTATTATTAATAACTATAGTAGGTTACATTTTTTTGCGCCAAAAAAACACAGCTAATTTACTTTTAATATCTCAGCTTGAACGTGAAATTGATACCCAAAAAAATGGCATATCTGAATTAAAACAGCATTTGAAAAATGCTGAAAATAAGTTGCCTTTAAATTCCTCCCAACCATTTTTATATGATAACAAAGATGTTATCAATGCCTCAGTTGAATCTGTTGAGCTTGCTCAAATTAATCCTGAAGTTAACCAGCTGGCTAAAACAGTCCCTGATTCACAAACGGCAATACATGGATCAAAAGTTCAAGAAGTACCACCAACTGTTAATGCCGAATCTCTTTACAACGAGATTCTGCAAGCCATAACTTCTCTTGCAAATTCGCGTTCGAACTTGACGGAAGCCAATTTCATCTTTAAATTAGCTTCTGTTGTATCAAATCCTTTGATAAAAGCTTCAATTATTGAAAAAATGGAGTCAGTTCATTTCTTTAGGAGTAGCGGTAGTCCATCTCCTCAAGGGCCTGAATTGATAGCATTTGGATTGAAAGAAAACTTGAATTACTATGTTGTTCCTTATCCATCAGCTGGCCGAGTCGGACTGTTCAGTCGTTGGTTTGATAATGCCGGTAAAAATTACGAAGTAAATCCGGTACTTGCAATCAAACCTGCTTTAGGGGCGATTGGTTCAGATGGTAATTTAGTGCTTGTTGCTCAAGGTACTCTCGCTTAGAAAAGAAAAGCCATGTTTAAAAATTTTGCACGTTCAGTCCCTTGCCTTGTTTTATTTTTTTCACACCATTGTGCATCTGCTCAAACAACCAATATCCCGGATAAACCCAAACCTCAGTCATTAGATGGCATTCACTTTGTATTTGATGCCTCTGAAAGTATCTGTGGTTATTTTGCCGGTCCACAAGATAAGAACCCTTTACTGGCTTTAATTAAAACAGCTGTTTCCGGTAAAAATCCATCTATTGGAAATGAAGTGTTTCTTTTGAAACAAATGGTCAAGTCAAAACCAGTTGCAAGTCGCGACATAGTAGTTGCCCCTGCAAATATTCAAACGTTGAGCTTGAATATAAAAAGCTCCGAAATTCAAAAAGATAATTTCTGTCAGCCATTCAATGGCGTTGACTCAAACATTGAATTAATTTTTAACGATAAATCTCCCACACAAGATGCTGACGCCGTACTTCTCGTGACTGATGCGCAATTGGTCGATAATGACAGAGTAGAGTTTGTTAAAGGCTATGCAAAATGGATTGAAACTACTTTGACAGCTGGTAAGCAACCTCATTCAGGTGTAGCCCTTGTCGAGGTTGAATTTGCCGGACGCTATTTTCCTATTGCTAACCCAAAAACCTCGTATTTACTTGGAACACATAACCGGCCTTTGATGCTTTTTTGGTTTGCCAAATCAGATAAGCATCTCAAGCAAATTCAATCAGTAGTAAGCAGTTTTGCTCCCGCGGTATTAGAAAAAAATAAAGATGCTTTTACCCAGCATTTCTTGCCTTCGTCGGTTCTCGGTCTTGCCGGCTTTCAGGGGCAACCTAATTTCAATCCCTCGCTCTCAGGCTTGGTACAAAACAAACCTACATATGTTTTTCAAAAATACGATACCGGACGAGCTGATCTAATTTTAAGCAGCTGCTTGCATACAACTATCGATGAAAACAACATTACTATCACTGCGGATAATAAGTGCCGTGATGGCAAACCCCTGTTTGAAGGTGTCACAGCAATTAATTTGACTTTCAAAATTGATACCAACCCATTCTTCTCTAGTGCTATGAAATCCACCGGAAAATTGAATGAAATAAATTTCACTTTATCCCGAAATTTAGTCGGTAAAACCACGCCATTTGAATTGCAGCATACGCTTACAGATAATGCAGGGAGTAAATTAGATCTATCAATTTACAGCTTAAACACCGACAACTGCGGTGACAGTTCCATGTCTGCATGCAGAAAACAATTAGCAGCAAAAACGTATCAACTGGATGTATTAATAGCGCAGATGTTTCAACGACAATTGCAAGCAACTTCACATGTTTTGGATTCGCTGAATAACGCTAAATATTCAATTGAATTCAAAATGAAAGACGGTAAATGAATTTGATTGTCTTTCTCTTGAGTTTTAATTCTTACGCAAACGTCAGGGTTAGTTGCTGATCGGTGTGATAAATGATAATAGCAGCTCTATTGAACGTTCACGCCAAAGGAATCTGCCAAGGGGCCAAGACCACCTGTAAAACCTTGGGCAATGGCCTTGAATTTCCATTCCGATCCATATCTGTATAGCTCGCCAAAGATCATTGCAGTTTCCAAGGAGCCGTCCTCTGTCAGGTCAAATCGAGCAATTTCAACCCCATTTTCGTTGTTAACGCAGCGTATGTAGCAATTGCGAACCATACCGAAATTAAGACGATGAATTTCAGCTTCGTGTATGGTTACTGCGAAAGAAATTCGTTCTATTCCAAGCGGGACAGCATTCAGGTCAACAGAAATTTGTTCATCATCGCCATCGCCTCCACCCGTTGTATTGTCGCCCGCGTGTACAACAGATCCTTCTATTGATCTTTTATTATTATAAAAAATGAAGTCCGAATCGTTACGCACTTTTCCACTGGAATTGAGCATAAATGCGCTTGCATCCAAATCAAACTTAACGCCTTCAGTTTCGCGTGGATCCCAACCCAATCCCAGCATGATTTTTTTTAGGGAAGGCGTTTCCTTAGATAAGTTGACATTACCGCCTTTTTTCAAACTGATTGCCATATTCAACTCCGTAAATGGAGAAATTATATACAAACTAGCTAGTCAAATAAACGCTGAAATTGCTAAGTACTTGAACAGCGAGTAGTTGCAAAGGCCTAGTGCTTGGCATGGAAAAAATATAGAATGACTTGATGTCTATTCAGCTACTTATCAAACAGCTTACCAAGAACGTTCCTCCGGAAAAATTCTGGCTAGGCTTTGTTGTACGCTATTGGAAAACTGTAGATGCAAAGTCTGTTCCATGCTGCGAAGCTGTTGAAATTACTTCTCTGGGTTTAACTTTAGCCTCAGAAAATCGTGAGCGTAATGGATTCACCTTTCCTGTTCCGCTGTGGCACAAAAACCGCTATCCCAGTCCAGATACCAACACTATCGTCCCCCGGTTTTATGTAGGTATAAATGAACCTGACCTTGTTTTTCCTCATTGCCGCATTTTTGATTCTGTGGATTTTGTCTTTGCTGCAAAAGATGGCATGACTCTCAGCGAATTAAGCGGGTCGACTTCAGTTACCTTCTTTACTACAGATAAGCCCGATGGTATTTGTTTGGACATCTATGACAGTTATTTGCACGCTAAAGCAGTACGAATTCCTTTGATCGAGAAAAATAAAGCGGAAAAGAGAGTTTTTTGTCGCATTGATCAATTGACAGAGATTGATGGATATCCGGGTGATATCAATAGCTATTGTCTTCAGCATGCCAATCTTCTCAAAAGTCGTGATTCAGGTGAAAATACAAAGACAGTGATAAAACCTGAGCCAAAACCTGAACCCAGACCTAAACCAAAACCTTCGATTCAGTCGAATGATGAAATAGTTTTGGTCAGAGGACAAAACACGGAACTGGACAAAAACTCACCCGGGCTGACTCAAATTACGATCGAGCTTGGTTGGCTTGCTCCCATGTTATTAGATGCAAATGTTGAGATTGATCCGACTGTTTTTCTGCTACAAGATAACGGCAAGGTAAGGGATGAGCGTGATTTTATTTTCTTCAATAATGACAAATCTAACTGCAAATCGGTTGAGTTAGTTTTGAATCATTTGAATGACGCTAACGGTTTTAAAAAGGTTGATTTCGTTGTAATGCTGTCAACTGTACCCATTGAAATTCAGAAAATGGCTTTCTGCTTAACTATTGACGGTCCAGGTTCCAAGGATTTCTACTTTAGACATGTCCGCAACGCATACATGCGAATTGTTAATAAAAATAATGCGCAAGGACTTTTTCGATTTGACTTGAAAGAGGATGACATTTTAGGTACTGAGAAGACCTTGATTATTGGGGAAATATACCGGTATCGCAATGGCTGGAAGTTTAAAGCCATAAGTCAAGGTTTTGCTCAAGGATTAGAAAAGTTGTGTAAGCACCATGGTATCGAGGAAATTGATAACGCTAATTAAAACATTCATAGTCATTGCTTGCTTTGTAAGCACCGCTTCTTTTGCGGGTTTAGGTTCCTTACTTAGCAGGCTTGCTGTTGGTGCAGAGCAAGTTGCGGTTAAAGAAGCAGGATTGATTGCCAGATTAACCAAGAGTGCGTCTGGGCTTAAGCTCGCTGAGCGTTATGGTGATGAAGTTGCTCAAAAAGTGATTGAAGAAACACTGATTTGCGTTGATGAGCGAATGCGGCACGACCAAAAATCACAAACTCAAAAAAACTTAACATCAAAACAAAGAAAAGAACAAGCCAGTAATAAATGTATTTTAGGTTTTCTAAAGTGTATGGAAAATTCACCTAATATCTCTAAACAATCTAAGAATAAATCGATCAATCGCTGTATCAATGAAGTCAATACAAAAGCCAAAAAGCCAAACAGAATCAAGTAGATTAAAAGTATTTACATTGTGATGCACAAATGCTTTGACATTGTATTTTTTAAGTGATTAACTTTTCCATAAAGCTTTAAAATAAAATTATCATTTGTTGCATTTATTTTTACGGAAACAAAAATATGAACAAGAAAATATTTCTAAACCTAAGCTTGACGGTATACGTTGTTCTATTTTCAGGATTTACGCACAGCGCTGAAAACGACGGTAAGTCGAATGGAGTGGCAAAGTTACTTAACGGGCGTACGTACATACGGCTGGACAATGATGCAACCTGTAAGTCAAATAATCCTGAACATACTGTTTTAAAAACATGGGCCAATAAGATAACTTTCGAAAACGGACGGATTCTGATCTGGGGCAAAGTATGTAATGACTCTCCTGAATCTCTACCCGTCGCCAAGCTTGGTAAAACCCTTCTGATATCTGCGGATCTCAAGCGCATTGTTTACAACAAAGAAGTACTTCTATATTCCAAAGATGCTCCAAAGTTGTGTGACGCAGGTCAATGGTGTCCCGTTGAAAATAACACACCATGAATAAGTTTCATGTTTCAGTGCGCTTAATCGCTTGCCTCTCGCTGCTGGTTTTGAATGCAGTGATTGCTTTTGCTCAAAATACAGCCAATCAATGTCCTGACCAACTGTCCGGCTTGAAATCCAGTATTTGGAAAATAATTGAAATCCCCGTTTGCTGGGAAACAATTTCACCGAATACAGCCACTGAGCGGCAATGGGTAAGACAGGCAACTGTGGATACCTGGGAAAAAAATTCCTCTGTGCGGTTTATTGGATGGGGAGGGTGTCAATCAAACAGCAGAGGTATTCGTATCGGCATCGGTGATATCCATCCGCATACCAAGGGACTGGGTAACCAGCTTGACGGTACCACCAAGGGAATGGAACTTAACTTCACATTTGCTATCTGGTCGCCCAGTTGCTCACAACCCAGTAGAAGAGAGTACTGCATCAAGAATATAGCTGTCCACGAATTTGGTCATGCACTGGGGTTTTCGCACGAACAAAACAGAGCTGATGCCCCCGATTGGTGTCAGAAAGAAAAAGCAGGTACCAATGGCGATGTTTATATCACTCCCTACGATTTGAATTCTGTGATGAATTATTGCAACCCGAAATGGGGTGGCGATGGGAATCTGAGCGAACTTGACATCAAAGGCTTGCAGGCTTGGTACGGTAAACCCAAAATGCCTTTGAATCGTTTCGACGGGCGGTGGAGGGGTAATTTGACTTACAGCGACCCTGGGTGTGTTGCAGACAACATAGAGGTCAGCATAAGCGGCTCCAAGGTAACTGGAGCCATGTCAACACCTGATGGTAGGCGAGTTGCTGTGCAGGCTAGTTTGGATCAAGCTGGCCAGCTCAAAGGTTTTCAACTGCGCTTATCACCCAAAGACCTGATCACGTTGCGCGGCGGCTTGACAGAGGGAAGCTTGACCAGTACTGATTGCGGTTGCGGTTCATACAGTTTCAGACGAAGCGAATAAATGCGATTGCAATTTCCATGACCGATCACCAAAACCTCATCAAACGCCGCAATATTCTTCACTTAGGTATTGCTGGGACCACATTTCCATCGTTACTTGTTCCGACTACTGCAAAAGCTGTTGTACCTGCAGGAGGATGCTGTTTGATGCATGGAGGTCAAGCTCTTGTTTCCCAGTCTCGCTTGGGGCGAACCGACAAAGTAGGTGCTCAGCTAGAGTCTTCAGGGGACACTCGGTTAGATCATTCGCTGGGAATCATCTTGGCCGAATTAGCGTGGAAATTTAAGGTGCGGCCTGGATTCGGTTACTTTGATGATCGTGGCTCACCTAACGCTTTAGCACTTCCCGAAAGTCGACTTCCATCAAGTGAGGGAACGGTTCTTTTTGGACGAGAAATGCTGTCTACGCAATTGAAAAATCCCAATGGCGATATGTTCATCATGGGGATATGCGCACATGAATTTGCACATATTGTTCAATTTTTCTCTGGCTTTTATGAGCGGTTGAGTAAAGGCCAACAAACCAAAAAGCTGGTGGAGTTACATGCCGATTTTTTAAGCGGCTACTACATGGGTTCGCGAAAAATTAATTATTCGCCTGCTGAGTTAGTCTCGCTTGGTCGCAGTTGGGAAAGCATAGGGGACTCCAGCTATACAGACCCTCAACACCACGGTACTTCTGAAGAAAGATTACAAGCAGTTGAACAAGGCTTCAGGTTTGCTAGGGACCGACCTGAGTTTGGTGTTAAGGCGGCTTGCGAAGTCGGCGCGAGATATTTGAAGATTTAAACCCAAGGTTTTATATGAGTGTTAATTTACGAGTTTTGATTGTCCCATTGGTTGTGATGTGTTTGGGGGGAATTAACCATGCCAATGCGGAAGAACGGATTTGTCCAGATGGCAAGCGGAGCTACTTTGGAGTCTGCCCCGATGAAGGAAATCAATCCAGACCTCCGTCTACGACGCCTTCGACTCCTACTCCTCCTCAGCAGAAACCAAAGTCAATACCTGGCCCGCTACCGGTACCAGCACCTGTTGTTGATTCCAATGCCAAAGATTGTGATCAGTGCCCTGAGATGGTGGTTTTGCCGCCCGGCGGCTTCATGATGGGTTCTAGTCCTAAAGAGCAAATTGCCACTGCAATCCCTCAGCACCGCGTCAATATTCAATCATTCTCTATAGGTAAATACGAAGTTACGCAGCAGCAGTGGTCTTCGGTGATGGGATCAAACCCCAGCCGCTCCAAAGGACCGAATTTGCCGGTTGAAAATGTGACATGGGATGAAGCACAGCAATATGTGCAAAGGCTGAGCCAAAAAACAGGTAAGCAATATAGATTGCCATCAGAAGCCGAGTGGGAATATGCAGCACGTGCTGGAAGTGCTACACCCTATCCGAAAGGCAACAGTGATTCGGAGTTAAGTACTTATGCTTGGTACAGTGCTAACGCTACTACTACGAATCCCGTGGGTATGAAAACTTCTAATCAATTTGGTCTGTACGACATGTTGGGCAATGTCTATGAGTGGACTCAGGATTGTTGGGGCGCAAATTACAGCGGTGCTCCTGCAGATGGAACTGCCTGGACGATAGGCCGGTGTAGTGAACGGGTGATTCGCGGCGGTTCTTGGAATAACACATCGGATTATTTGCGCTATGCATTTCGTATCAAACGCAGTACCACCACACGTAATTTCAATATTGGTTTTCGTGTAGCCAGAACACCTTGAAAATCATTTATCTTTGATTTAATTCATTTCCGCTTACTTGGCGACAGCTGCAGTGCCTTTATTTGTGCAACCCTGAAACAGTTGAACTGGTGTGAGAGCCACTTCAGCACAGAGTTCAAGATACAGATCAGGGTCAAAGTCTTTTTTCATAAAATCAATTATTTAGAAATCAGTGAGTATTGAAAGAAACTGGTTTTTTTGAAGTGTTTGAACATTTGAAACAAATACAAACTTTGCCTTTTGCTTCATCAGGTACTGATTTCATTACTTCAGGCGTAAAGGCAACACCCATGCACCAGCACCTTGCCGGGGCAGTGCCTGTTGCTTCGGCGATTTCCATTGCACAAACGTTGGGCTCATGACAGATGGGGCATAGATTGGGATCCATTGATTTTTCAGGTGTCATTCAATATCTCAACTGCAAGGTATTTTAAAAGTTTTATATTATTTTATTTAATTAAACTTTTTAATTTATTTTTTATTACTTGAGTTACATCGTCGACTTTTATAAATTGTCATGATGTATGACTTGTTTTTGATGAAACTTACCAAGACGGCGTGTTCAGAGAGTTGTCCGTCTTTTGATCAATAAACAGGGAGTCACAAATGAAATTGAGTTACCTTACTTTGGCATTTGCCATCACTGCCTCTATCAGTGGTTTGGCTCAAGCGGATAACAGATACAAAACAACTGCTTACCTTAAAACAGATTTTCAAACCCAGGAATGGAATGGAGGTAAGGTCACGGTTGGAAGTCTTAAAGGCGTGATTGAGACGCATGGCAGCAAAGTACAAGGCATTCCCAATGGCGAGAGTGTGCAAAACTGCTTGATTCGAGTAGTCAGAATGGGTGAATCAACCGATGTGGTTGCCAATTGTTCATTTGTAGACAAAGACGGAGACATCCGTTATGGATTATCAGAGAGAAAACAAGGAGATATGTCGGTCGGTGGTAGCGGTAAAACCCGGTTCCTTGGGGGCACCGGTAAGTACAAAGGCGTGACCGGCAGCTGTGAATACACCTCTAAATATTTGCCTGAAAATTGGCTAGTGGTCGAGTCAACTTGCATTAAAGATGAGTGATTACAGTTTGTCATCTCAAAATAACTAGAAGTTAAAACCTAGCTGTTTTTGATCAAGCTGTTGTTGAGCAACTGACTTTTTGCGCGATTGCATTGGTTTACGCGATGCATGTTTTTCAACAACAGCTTTTTTACCTTCTTTCACATCAGTCATATTGCGCCTTGCATACAAACGTTGCTTGGATTCACGTGTGGCAGTCGCTAAATCAACCACGGGCACGACAAGTTGATCTCCCATTGCTTTCTTCTTTTTCAAGGTCGCAGGCATCAGCCAAGGCTCGAATAGCCATGTATCTGGCACATCCCGCATAGGGGCAAGCCACTGCCTGACAAATTTCCCGTAAGGATCATGGTCCTGTGCTTGTTTGATAGGGTTGTAAACACGGGTGGTGTTGATTCCTGTTGTTCCTGATTGCATCTGCAATTGGCTCCAGTGAATCCCAGGTTCGTAGTCTAAAAATTGAGTTGCCAGCCATTCGCCTACAGGCCGCCAGTGCAACCATAGAGGATAGGCTGCCACAGATACCAACATGGCGCGCATACGAAAATTTAACCACCCGGTTTCTCTCAGCATGGTGACGCAGGCGTCAACCATGGGCCAGCCCGTGCGTGCTTCTTTGAGTGCTTCAAAATATGCGAGATTGAAGTCTTGTTCTCTCAGGCTGTCATAGCCTTGATGCATGTTTCGCCATTCGATGTCAGGCTCGCTTTCAAGCTTTTGAATAAAATGGCAATGCCAATAAAGACGACTGACGAATGCAGTCAATCCGGCTCGATGTCTGGCTGCTTGAGGAGGAATTTTGGTGATGTGAGCGCGCGTTTGTTGCACCACTTCACGCATGCTGATACAACCATATGCAAGGTATGCAGACAGTCTGGAACAAGCATCAGGAGCAGAAAGTGGAGATGAGATCCCGCCACGATATCCAATGCTTCGAGCGTTGAGAAAGCTGTGCAGTGTTTTCAATGCATTCTCTCGTCCACCTTTTTGTCGCATGGGCGGGTCGTGCCGCAAATGGCTTGGTGCAGTCATCGAAAATGTGTCTGGCGGAGGCGGGCACCAAAAATGCAATGAATCAAAGTTTTGTGCAGGGGACGCCATGTGTTGCTCCCAAGCGCTTTGCCAGAGGTTGCGGTTTTTCAAGCGCCGTACCACGCCAAACTGTGGGTACTCATGCCAATCGATACCGTGTGATTTACACCAGACTGCAACTTTAAGATCACGTGCATAGGTGAAACCGTTGCCAGTTTCTTCATGCGAATAAATACTTGTAAAAGGTGCGTTTTGCCAAATTCTTTTCAGTACATCAGGCAATTCGCCGTAATGGATTTCTATACACCCCCCCAGGGTTCTCAAGAAAGCGTCCAATTCCTGTAAGGACTCGCGGACAAACTCAAAATGCTGAAGCGCACAGTCAGGTTGTAACCACAGTTCGGGCTCAATGACATAAATGCATCTGACAGGTCCGCGCTTACTGGCTTGAGACAATGCCTCGTGATCCTGCCAGCGTAAATCGCGTTTGAACCAAATCAAGGAGTAGTTCATAGGTAACTTGATTTAGTTTACTCTTGAGAATTTGATCTGCCTAGGGAGTTCAGTAGACACAAGTTAAGGCTAATGACCGCCAAGATAGGCAATGCGAACCTGTTCATTGTTTAATAATTCTTGGGGTGTACCTTCGATGGTGATGTTTCCTGAGTCAAGAACATAACCACGGGAAGCTACAGACAAGGCCATATTTGCATTTTGTTCAACCAGCAATAGAGTAGTGCCTCTACTGTGTATGGTACGTATGGCTGCAAACAAGTTTTGCACAATCAGAGGTGCTAGTCCAAGAGAAGGTTCATCCAGCATCAATAATTTGGGGCGCGACATCAGGCCACGGGCAACTGCCAACATTTGCTGTTGACCGCCGGAGAGAGTCCAGCCCAAGACGTTTTCAAATCGCTTAATTTCCGGAAAAATTTCAAATACCTCATCTGTTTCATTTTCAAGTACTGAGCGCTTAATGCCGTTACGGTTAGATGCTCCAAGCAAAATATTTTCACGAACTGTCAAGCCTGGAAAAATTCGACGGCCTTCAGGCACGTGAGCTAAACCGAGTCTGACAATTTTTTCAGGAGAAAGCTGATGGATGGCATGACCGTCAAACCAAATTTCTCCACTAAAGGTGCGTAACAATCCGGATATGGTTTGCAATGTAGTGGTTTTACCTGCGCCGTTGGCGCCAAGTAAGGTCACGATTTCGCCTGCCTCTACTGACAGCGAAATTTGATGAAGCGCTTCCACACTTCCGTAGCCACTCGCGACTTGTTTCAACTCAAGCAGTGGCATTCGGATCCCCTAAATAAGCAGCAATGACAGCGGGATGTCTAAGTACTTCGCTTGGACTGCCTTCAGCAATTTTCTTACCGAAGTTGAGCACAGTGATAGTGTCAGAGACGCCTTCGACTAATTTCATATCATGATCAATCAAGAAAATAGTCAATCCGTGACTTTCACGCAAGCGTTTCAAAAGCACAACCAATTCTCCTTTTTCTGTTTGGTTCAATCCCGCTGCTGGCTCATCTAGTAGTAGTAATTTCGGATGTCCTGCAAGTGCTCTGGCTATCTCCACCAAACGCTGGTGACCGTAAGGTAAATTGCCAACCGGTTGTCCCGCCTTGTGACGCATGTTGACAAATTCAAGCGCCGAAAGTGCACGCTCCCGCAAAGCTTTTTCGCCGTGTGACAGAGGATTATTTCTTCGTTGCGCGCCGACCATCACATTCTCAATCACACTCATTCCTGGGAATAAACGAATGTTTTGAAAAGTTCTGCTTACCCCTTGTGCTGCGCGTTCATGGGGGGAGGACTTTGTGATGTCTACGCCGTCGATGAGAATACGGCCACCCGTAGGCTTGTAGATACCGTTGATCACATTAAGAGTGGTTGTCTTGCCGGAGCCGTTAGGACCTATCAGCGCATGTACAGTGCCGCGCATGACGCTGATATCGAGTCCGTCGACTGCCTTGAGACCACCAAAATGTTTCTCCAAGCCTTCGAGTTTGAGCAGAGCAATAGAATTTTCATTGGATATAGATCCGGAGTTTTCTAATGCGAGAGCTGGTGGGAAAGCATCGCCCACTTCATCCACCTCTGGTCTGGCCCATAATTTCCGTAATATCCCCCAGATACCTTGCGGCATGAAGACCATGATTAAGATCACAGACAAACCGTAAATAACCAAATAAATGTCTTTGATGAATTGAAGCGACTTAGGCATGTCCTTCAACCATTCGGGTAATAAGATGAGTAGTGTTGTACCTAAGGCCCCGCCGAAAGGAGATTGAGCCCCGCCCAGCAAAACCATTGAAAGAAATTCGACAGCTCGACTGAAATTGAAATTATCCGGGCTGATGTAACTAAAACCGCCGGCATACATTCCACCGCCGAGTGCACCTAGTACAGAGCATAGTACGAAAGCGCCTGCTTTCACTTGCAGTGTCGGAATGCCTGTAACCTCAGCCGCCAGTTCGTTCTCCCGGACGCTGAACATGGCGCGCCCCCATTTGGTAGAGGGCAAATAGGAAATCAGGGCTATCAAAACTGCCAGAAAGCTAAAACAAAGTAACAAGTAGTAGCGGTCATCACTTAACACTATAGAGCCTACCTGCGGTCTTGGGATACCCGCAACGCCATCGGGTCCGTGCGTCATATCAATCCAATTGACTGCAACCAGATCGAATATTTGTTGAAAACTGATAGTGATCATGGCCAGGTAGTGACCGCCTAAACGCAGTGTAGTTAATCCTATGACTGCTCCGGCGATCGCAGAGATGCTGATGCCTATACAAAGCGCTGACCAAAAGCTAAGTCCGTAAACCGTGGTGCCAATTGCGACACCGTAAGCACCAAACCCGAAAAATGCAGCTTGCCCCAGATTAATTTGTCCTGTATATCCAAGGACAACCACCATACCCAGCACTGCAATACCGTAGCAAGCAGATTGCATCAGCATGGACAGCATAAATGGACTCAGATTGATGGTCCAAGGAAGACTCATTAAAGCCGCGGCAAAAACCAAGGCCATGGCGAGACTGCGTGCCTCTCCGCGCTGGCTTGCTGAAGAGATGAAAAATCGATATGTGTTCATGCTTTCACTGAAATTTTTTCACCAAAAAAGCCTTGCGGTCGGAAGATGAGAATGAAAAAAAGCATTAGGAACGCATACGCGTCCTTATAAGGTACTGAGATGTAATAAGCTGCAAAACTTTCAATCGTGCCTATGAATAAACCGCCCAGAATAGCGCCTTTTACGTCACCAAAACCGCCAACTATCGTTGCAGCAAAAGCTTTGAGTGCAATGATGGAACCCATGCCAATTGAGACAAACAAAATAGGACCGACCAAAATACCGGCCAGGCCACCTAAAAGGGCGCTGTAACTGAAGGTGATGCTGATCATCAGCATCACAGGAATACCAAGCAGCCTGGCCATATCCTTATCTTGTGAGGTGGCTTGTAATTTTTTCCCCAGTAATGTGTGTTCAAAAAAGAAATATTGAAAAATGACACAGGCCATGGTGACCACCAGAATAACCAAGTACTGACTATCGAGGAAAACTCCGCTAATTTGGATTCCATCGAAATTCAGCAATTTCGGCATAGGCCTGGGCTGTGCACCTGCGACTGACAGCACTAGATTTTGTAAAAAAATAGAGGCGCCAAGTGTAGAAATAAGCACTGGCAAAAATGAGCGATGTCTTAAGGGGTAATAAACACCGAAGTTAAACAATAAGCCAAAAAGCGTCATGGCAAACAAAGCAATGATAAAGGCCAGCCAATAAGGCACCATGGTGCTGAGAGACGCAACCATCAAATAAGCCCCTACCATGGCAAAATCGCCTTGGGCGAAATTCACCACATTGGTGGCTCTGATGATCAAAACAAAACCAAGCGCTACCAATGCATAAATGCTGCCCAGTGCCAAACCTTGAAACAGCACTTGAAGGTTGTTCGATAAGTCCAAGTTGTCCTCGTTCTTTCTTTTAATTTGATTTGAACTTGATCATTGGTATCTATTTAAGCATCAATGCGGAAATTCAATGTGCTTAACAAATACAAATTTACTGTTGGAGTTTTTAACAACGTTATAGCCGGCAAGGCCATCGCCATTTTGATCAAAGCGATAGTTACCCTCTACGCCTTTGTGTTCGCGCAAGGCCAGAATGGCTTTGCGTATGTCATCTGGTTTCGTACTTTTGGCATTGGAAATAGATGTGGCAATCAAGTTCATAGCGTCAAAAGCCCAGCTTGAATAAACATCAGGTTCAAGTTTGTATTTATCGCGATAGAGTTGTGAGAATGCTTTCGCTTCTGCATTAGCATCCGGATTGAAATCGGAAATACCGTAGGTGCCATTCAGCGCTTCACCTGCAAGTTTGATAGCCGTGTCTGTGACGATCGAAGCTGAACCTATCCAAACAGCGGTCACCCCCAGTTGCCGTAATTGCTTTGCAAAAATTCCGACGTCCGTTGAATTTGTCATGTATGAGCCAATAATTTCAGCGCCGGATTTTTTAATAGCCAGGACAACAGGTGTGAAATCTTGTGTGTTATTTGTATAGCCTTGAACCAGCACAGGTGTGACGCCAGATCCTGAGAGAGCTTCTTCCAAAGCTTTTTTGCCGCCTGAACCAAATGCGTCTGTTGAATGGACGATAGCCCATTTTTTGAGTTTTAACGAATTCACCCCAAAATCAGCAATGACGCGGGAGGAATAACTGTCATTTGGACGGCAGCGGAATAACCAAGGGTTATTGACTTTGGTAAGGCTTGGATCGGTACCACCAATCATGACAGGCACCCCTGATTTAGCAATCGTCGGCGACGCGGCCTGCACCTGGGTACTGCGAATGGGGCCGATCATTGCTGCAATATCTTTGTCGCCGCCTAATTTTGAAAACGCCAAAACAGTTCCTGGATTGGTTGACTGAGTGTCTTCAATCACAAGTTCCAGTTGTCGTCCTAGTACGCCGCCTTTTTTGTTGATTTGCTCAATGGCAAGACTTGTTCCATTCACTGTATAGGCACCTGCTTCAGCGTTTGGCCCGGTGATTTCACTGACCAAGCCAATTTTGATGGTTTCAGCAGCAAAACCATAAGTTGCTATTGCGAGTAGGCTAGTACATACTGCGTTCAAAAGGATTTTCATATTTTTATCTCCATGATTCAAAACCGACTTATTCCAATGAAGTCAATACAAATAAACAATGCTTGATGTTTGCGTTGCCTGTCCGCTGTGAAGGCTTCAATTTGCCTCGCGGTACATATTAGTACGATACAGTACAACTTGAAGTTAATGCGTCATAAATGCATCATCAGTACCCGTATAAGCACTAATAGAATATAAAGGCGATATTGGATATGGCTTTTAATGCATATCAATCTTTATTTTAATTATTCTTATGAATTACTTTTTGCATAAGGTTTATCGATAGGTGTAAAAGTAACCAGTGAATAATTTACAAAAATAAATGACAAATATGGGTTACTTTTTTAGCTTCGCTGGGCACCGGCATTGCATTGTCTGGTGCCCTTGATTGGGATAATCACAACTATTCCCAATCCAAAACATACCACTCCGACGAGTTTGCATGATGAAAACTGACTTTGACAGTTTGCTGGCTGGTACGGTTTAACTTTAATTTAAAGACTTGGCCGTTAAAAGATGTGATCGTGGACTGTTCAACTTTCCATAGCCTGCCGTCCCAAATCCCAAATGAAATTTCAAAACCGGGTCTCGGGGGCATACTGGGTTTTACGCGCATGAGATAAATTCCAGAGACAAACAAACGAGCACCTCCAGTGCCGTCTGCATTCACAGGTTCAGCCAATACCCGTCTTTGACCCAGCGAATCAGGTAAACGTTCCCACACCTCGTGATAAACGCCGTGTATGCCTGTTTCAACCAACCGATTGGATGATTCAAACACCATGAAACCTTCATCTGGTGTTTCTCTCGCCGGTTCAATATCCACCCAGCGTTGCCAGGTGCATACTTCGCCTTCCAAGCGTTGACTTACAGCAGTTAAACCGCTAAATCCTTGGAATCGGGCAGGGGACTCGCGCGAAACCCGCAAGTCTGCATGCCATTCAGATAACTGCATCCATCGAACATATGTGCTGGTGTCGCTTATCTCCGGTGTAGTTAATAGTGTTCGAGACCAGACCCCGAGATAGCGATCAGGAACAGGATCCGGCAATTGCCCGGCGGGTGCAGGCCACATACTATTTGTTAAATTATTCATAAGCGCGTGGAAATGCGTGAAGCGATCGGTAAAAAGCCATGTCATGGTTGGGCCAAATATGTGCGCCAGTGCGTTTTGCCAAGGCTTTGAGTTTGCGAATACTTTCAATGGCCATGGCTTCATTGGCTTGCCACAGTCCGCCGGGCGCGATTTCGTAGTCTAGGTTTTCTTGCAAGTCGGCCGCATCCCCTGCCAGCAACACAGGAGGGCCTTTCGGAAGTTCAATCCACATGGACATATGGCCTGCTGTATGGCCCGGGGTAGCTATGGCGTGAACGCCGGGAACCACTTCGTATTCGCTAGGCTGTAATTTGAATTGCAAGGGATGGCCTTGATCGTCCAATAAATCATCAGAAAAAACATTGGCATCTTCGTGCGCATAATGCCATTCGTCCTGCTGCAAATGTATTTCTGCACCGCAACCGCATCGGCGCAACTCCTTGAGACCGCCTGCATGATCCCAATGTAAATGTCCGATAAAAATCACATCCACGTCTGCGGGCGTTAAGCCAAGACGCGCTAAATGACGGGGAATGCGTTGTTCTTCATGCATCTGTGGAGGACCATCAGGAAATTGCTGAGGATTGAAATAACGATTCCGCAAAGGAGTCTGGTTGATTTTCTGGTGATCGCAGCCCACGTCGTACAAGATTCGCCCATGAGCGGTTTCCAGCAGATAGGCCAGTATGGGTGCTTCAATCAACTGCCCGCGCCCGACCCGGTACGTGGATATGGATTTGTCGTAATGCTGAACTGCGGTCAGCAAAGGCCAGAGTTTTCGAACTTGAGTCATAGATCGGATGGCTTTGTTCTGTGATGCCTAAGTGAAGGCCTCGTTGACAGCCACAGCCATGCGAGTGGCCAGTTCTTTAGCCATGACTGCGCCTTTGTCGGCTGTCGAACCTTTAGCTGAAGAAAGAACTCCTGACAATGGCACCCAGTTTTTCTTGGTCGGGTAAACGTCGTACGGTGGGAAGTCTGCGGGAGCTTCGTCAGGAATCAAATCAGTGCGCACCAGGTTGGGGTGGTAATGCAACATCATCGAAGTTTCTATGACTGCCGCATGTTCCAGTGCAAAGCCAGGAAATCCGTTCGGGAACACATTCGCTAATGTAGTTTCTGTCAGAAAGTCCCAATACTCCAAACGCATCACTTTAAGGAGGCAATTTGCGCCCAGGTCACGTAATCCCAAGTCTATGCCTTCGATTAAAAACCATTGATTTTCGTAATGTCCATTGACCACCACCAACTTGGTCACACCATGCCGCGCAAATTCCCGTACCGCATCGCGCACCGAGCCAATCAAGGTGGCTGCATCCACACTGGTGGTGCCACAAAAATGCTGACCCCCACCGCATTTGGGCTGTGATTTGTAGCCGTAGGAAAGGGTGGGCGCTACCAAACCATTGACCAAGCTGGCTGTATCGAAAGCTACGGCAGCAGACAAAAGTCCATCAGTGCCCAATGGCAGGTGAGGACCGTGCTGCTCGAGGGCACCTACCGGCAAAAACACCGCGGGTTGATCACTTTGGATTCGCTTTTCGTAGTCTATCCATGAGAGTTGATTCATCCATACGGGGTTCATGCGGGCTCCTGGTTATTAGGGGATTGGGGATCGGTGGCTTCAAGAATGGCGGCGAGAGTGATCAACGCACCGCCCAGACATTCGATAAGGCTTAAATGCTCATGACCAAGCAAGGTGGCCGATCCCACTGCGACAAGGAGTTCGGCAATTGCAATCACTCCAGATCGTCCGGCTTCGAGTCGGGTGACACTCCATTGCCAAGTGGCGGTGACCAGACCTAACCACAGCAACGAAAAAACCAGCAAAGCCAAGACGGTGCTCAGGTTGATGTCAGGCCAGATCAAGGGCACGTGTCCGGCGGCCGATAAGACCACCACCATGCTCATGGAAGTCAGCCCACAGCCCAACAACACTGCCACTACTTTGGAGACCAGGGGAACTGATTGGGCTTTGCGGGCCAGGATGTTGTTGCCCGCGAAACCCAGGCCCGCCGAAACGGCCATCACATCAGACATACTGGGAGGCGCGATAAATACAGCGGTTCCGCCTACCACTCCGAAGGCCCCGAGCAAGGATAAAACCACGGCCCATCCGCGTCTGCTCGTTACCCGCTCGCCCAGCACTATGCGCCCGCCCAAAACGGACCAGACCGGTGCCAGGTAAAAAAGCAACATACCCCGCACTACGTCACCCATGACCATGGCGCTGACAAAGGCGGTATTGCCCCAACCGCCGACCAGTGCAATCCACAGAAGCAGCAAACCATCGCGTCGCCAGGATGGCCGTTGGCGCAGCAACCAGGGCAACCCTGCCAGACCGGCCACCCCATAAGTGAGCATCGCCAGCAAGGGACCGCTCAAGCCGACCTGAGCAAAGCCTTTCAAAGGCAACCAGGTCAGCCCCCACAGCGTCGAAGAGAATAAAAGAACGAAAACCGGCGTGAGCGGATTCAACGGTGTGTGCTGCCAACGCAAGTTGGACAAAAAGGATAGGCTGCTTGACATGGTGAACCCTTAAGGCATGACCGAACCGCCATTGGGCCCGAGCACTTGACCTGTGTAAAAGCGGGAATGGTCGCTAGCCAAAAACAAGGCAGTGGCAGCGATTTCACTCGGGTCAGCAAACCGCCTTTGGGGAATATCTAGTTCGAGGGCCAGGGTTTGCGCAGACATGCTGTCAGGAGAAAGCATGGCAGTGGCCACAGGTCCCGGTGCAATTGCGTTAACTCGTATGTGAGGAGCAAACTCCAAGGCCAAAGATTTTGCCAAGCCAATCACTCCAGCCTTGGCTGCGCAATAGGGTGCGAAACGGGCTCGACCCAGGATTCCCAAGTCAGAGGCCATGAAAATCAAGTTGCCTTGGCCTTGAGAAAGCATACCCGGCAGGACTGCACGTGCCATCAAGTAGCCCGATTTCAAATCAATGGACAACATCCTGTCCCAATCGGCTTCAGTATTTTCTAAAAAAGGCTTCTCCTGGATGATGCCTGCGTTATGCACCAAGGTGTCTACAGGCGGGCAGGTATTGGCCAACTGCACCATCATTTGATCAACTGATGAGGCCTGTGAAACATCAGCCTGCACACACCAAGCGTTGGCACCGGCTTGATGGATTTCTTCGGCTAGGGTTTGCGCCTGTTCAGAATGGGCTAAGTGATTAATCACCACGCATGCTCCTGCACGGGCCATGGCAAGTGCGGTGGCACGACCAATGCCTGTAGCCGCGCCAGTGATCAACACGGTGCGTCCGTCCAGCCTCATGACATGACCTCGCCCCTGCTAGCTACCAAGCTTTGTCCTGTCATGGAGCGAGAGGCTTGGCTGGCTAAAAATAAATAAACATCGGCTATGTCCTCGGGAGTCAACATCTGCGGCAAAGCCTGGCCCGACAAAATGTCCTGTTCGACCGCCTGGATACTGCGGTTTTGTGTTTTAGCCATGCTGTGCAAGGACGCCATGGCCGCATCGGTGCGAATCCAACCTGGACAAACTGCATTGACCCGAATGCCGTGCGGGCCCAACTCCCAAGCCAAGGCGCGCGTCAAACCAACTACCGCGTGTTTGCTGGCGACATAAGCTGAAAAATCCGCGACACCTGTTTTCCCCCAAATGGAGGCTTGGTTGATGATGCTCGATTGCGGTCCCATCAAGGGCAACAAGGCTCGGGTCAATCTAGCCATGCTGGTCACGTTGTTGTCCAGCAAACCGGCCCAGCGATGCATGGCTTGCGCGCTGTTGTCACTCAATGGGGTGGGGTACTCGGTGCCTGCGTTGTTGACCAGAGCACGGATCCGGATTGAGTGAGTCGACAAGTTGTCAGCCAAGGCCTGTACCTGCAAATCGTCCGACAGGTCGCACACATGAGTCTGGACTTCAGTCAGGTTTTGTAGGGTATTTGCCAAGGCGGCTAATCCCGCAGCTTCGCGGTCGATCAATACCAGGTGAGCATGCTGTTTGGCGAAAGCAGATGCCAGGCCTTGGCCGATCCCTCCAGCCGCACCGGTTATCACCACGGTCTGCTTGACGAGCCCGAAGTCCATGGCTTCAGACCGCGGTTAAGAAAGACACACCTACGGCACCTAAAAAATGATCAGCACGTCCCGCTTGCCCCTTTGGATTCACAGTACCGTAATCGTTGGCCAAAATGCGTTTCACGCGGTTGATATGAAAGCTGCGCAATAACTCCGATACGGTAAGAACCTGCTCGTAGTCGGCCGGGTAAAGCTCACGGTGGTAAGCAGGCAAGCGGTACCAGGCGAGAGTGGGGCGCTCGTGGTGGGCATTATGAAAACCAAAATTAAGCCACAACATATTGAGCAACCC
The DNA here is from genome assembly GCA_947456305.1 of Comamonadaceae bacterium. Lineage (GTDB taxonomy): Bacteria > Pseudomonadota > Gammaproteobacteria > Burkholderiales > Burkholderiaceae_C > Limnohabitans. The sequence goes on from CANGPN010000005.1 coordinate 145,598, forward strand.
GTTGCCCAGTGTGCTGCTAACCCCTACAACATCGGTATAGGTATTGGCTTGCTCGTAAGCTCGGTCGCGAATTTTGTCATTCGGCACTGGAGTATTGTCCAGCAAGGGATAGGCGTCATAGGTGTGCTGAAAACAATCGGCAAAACGCAATAAGGTGATAAATACAAGCACTGAAAACGCGTAAAGCGCCCATGCCAGTGGAGCAAACCATGCCAAGCAAGCCAACACAGTTGTTCGTACAACAGCAATCACCAATATACGTAAACGCGCTTGGCTACTGCCGCCTGCACGAAAAGGTAAGAGGATGACAAAAGCACGCATTAAAAATTCAACCGCAGGTATGTAAGCCCATTCCAAGGCCAGTACCGTTGAGCGAAACCAGGCCGGTGCTGCCACCAGAAAACCTTTAGCGTCAAAGGTCACCACATCAGCCCGTTCCACATGGTGGCGCATGTGCTTATTACGCATATCTTCAAAGCGTGCAAAACAACTGCCGTTAAGCCAAGTCATCAGCGTGCCCCAACGCGCATTCGCTTGAGGGTTTTTGAAGATTGCATGATGGGCAAATTCATGCACGAAGTAGGCCGACCAGGTCAAGCTCAACACCATGCTGAAAACTCCCAAGCCATTCCACAGCCAGAAATCTTGAAAAAAGAGAAAGAAACCGAGGGGGTAGAGCATTAAGGTTGCCGACAGTGCCAGGGTGTTGGGCCACCAGCCTTGCGGGTCTCTGTAAATGGATGTCATGCGCTATCCCCCAGGTTTGATCGGTTATTTCTTAGTCAAAGCAGTGACAAACTGCGCATCAAACGTAGCTTCAGTTGCAGGAATCGCTTTAATTTGACCCTTGGCCAACAACAATTTACCGATCACATCACCACTGCCGTAATAAGAAGTCGTGTCAGCAGACTTGATGAAAGCTTTTGGCATTTCAGCTTGAGGAATGTTGTAAACACCGGTTAATTGTTCTTTGACTTCCTTGGCAGATACGCCCATGAATTTACCGATGATTTTGTAGGCCTCATCAGGCTTGCTCTTCATATAAGCCATACCTTCAAGGTAAACCTTCATGATGTTGCTGATTTCAGCGGGCTTGGCTTTGATGACTTTGTCGTCAAACACTAAAACGTCCGCAATCAAACCCGGGGCATCTTTGCTGGAAAACACCACCTTGAATTTTTTGCCGCCGCCTTGACTGATGATTTGCGATAAGCTAGGTTCGTAAGTCACGCCTATCGGCATTTGGCCGGAGGCCATGGCCGCGGGCACGCCCTCTGGTGTCATATTGATTGGGGTGATGTCTTTGTCGGTCAATCCAGCGGTTTTAAGCGCATAGGACAACAAAAAATCGGAGGGTGACAAGGGGTTAAAACCAATTTTCTTACCTTTGAAGTCAGCTACTTTGCTGATGGTTTTGTCGGCCACGATCGCGTCGCCACCGTTAGAGTAGTCAATGGGCATGACCACCTTTTGTTTTTGACCGGCAGCCACCTGGCCCACCACTTGGTCATATGTCAACATGCCACCATCAACCGCGCCGCTAGCTATGGCGGATGGGATCAAAGCCGGGTCGGTGAAGACTTGTAAGCTGACCTTCATGTTGTATTTTTTGTAGAGATCTAAAGCCTCTGCCACATAAAACGGGCCGTAGCCAATCCAGACCACTGTACCGATCTTCATCGTAGCGGGGCCGGCCGCAAAGGCTGAGCTTGCAGCCACCATGAGGATGGCGCTGGTAACGGGTTTGACAAGTCGGCCGATCAACGCGCTGGCACGTTGGCTGAAACCGGAGGATGCGACGCAAGATGCCTTGAAAAGAAATGTGCTGCCCATGATGAGACTCCAAGAGTGAAAAGAAACGGCAGGAGTAGACGATGTGAACGTCAGTCTCCCGGGCTTTTATCCCTCCGTGGAGTCCGGGCAATAAGCCCGCCCGGACCGGCACACTCTCGGACCAGACATCTCACAGCAGCATGGCTGCAAGACCGGAACCCTAGTGCACCTACCTAACTTTGCGAAAGACCTGCAATGAATGATTTCTACCATCCACTACCGCCTCGCCTGCTGTTTTAATCATTGCAACATGCATGCCAATGATTAGCTGATTTAAGGCCAGAGAATTGCTGTTTCCGGCTGACCAAAAGCACTGAATTGGCTCGGCAGTGATTATTTTGGTGCGGCCAGGTAATTTCGCCAGCCACCATGGTGCGTGATGTCCGTGGCACCCTCCGCCGCAATCGCTTCGCACACAAAGCCTTGGACCTGTCCGCCGTCTTCTAAAAATACAGTGCCAATTCCCAAAGGCGAACCTATACCCGCCACAAACGAACCGAATTCACGGGCAGGCATGGTCCAGATTTCCATTTCGATAGCTGCACCACTTTGCCCGACACGAACCAAGCCGGGGCGGTAAGGCGGTCCACCGGGCAGGGCATACATACGGTACATGGCTGCACTTTTCACAGACCGAAGCAGTCTGCCTGCACGTTGCGTTAGTTGATGGTTTAGCGCTAACCCGCTGAGGTGAGCACCGCAGACGGCAACTTGAACACAATCAGTCGAAGTATGAGATGCGTCCGGAAAGCTGCTGGTCAAGTGAGGGGCGTGCCCGGTGGCGCCGACAGTGGAAACACTACGGGCGTGTAGCTTCGAAGCCAGCTCCAGCAATACCCGGTCCTCACCAGCGCGCGCAATCATGGTCACGCCGCAAGGGATACGGTTGTGCATGAAACCAGTGGGCACGGCAATCGCTGACAAGTCGAGCAGGTTGACGAAGTTGGTGTAGTAACCCAGATTCGAGTTGAGTTGAATCGGATCAGCCTCGACCTGAGCGATGGTATAGGGAGAGCTTGCAGTCGGGGTCAACAGTACATCAATGTCTTCCCAGACAGCGCGGGTTTGCATCTCCAGGTCTTTGAGTTTGTAGTGCGCGGCAAAGGTGTCGGGCGCACTGAATTGAATGCCTTTGGCGGTGATGGCCAGAGTCACTGGATGTAGCGCCCCAGGGCTGGCTTCAATGAAGGAGCGGATCGAGGCATAGCGCTCTGCCACCCAAGGACCTTCGTACAGCAATGTCGCTACCGCAAGAAACGGCCTGAGATCCACCTCGACCGGTACGCCGCCTAAGGCCAGCAGGTGTTCTACCGCAGCGCGAAATTGCGGCAAGCCTTCGGTGTTGCCATGGAAAGCCAGGTCCTGTTCGCGAGGGACACCAAAGCGGAACTGCCCTGGGGTCAGCGCATGCTCGCTATGAACTGGCATTTGCCGTGCATAGGCATCTTTGCCGTCTGGTCCCTCCGCCACGGCCAACACGGTGGCAGCGTCTGCTGCGGTGAGAGCGAAAATCGACACCACGTCTAAGCTACGGCAAGCTGGAATCACGCCGGTAGTCGGAATGCGTCCTACGGTTGGCTTGAGACCAATGAGGTTGTTCAAACCTGCGGGAACCCTCCCCGATCCTGCTGTGTCAGTGCCCAACGAAAAACTCGCCAAGCCCAGTGCCACAGACACAGCCGAACCTGCGGATGAGCCGCCTGAAATGTAGTCAGCATCAAAGGCATTGCGGCAGGCACCGTAAGGAGAACGAACGCCAACCAGGCCGGTAGCGAACTGGTCCAGATTGGTTTTGCCGACGGGGATGGCACCGGCATCTATCAAGCGTTGCACCACGGTGGCACTGTGGGTAGGTGTGTAGGCGTAGCTTGGACAAGCGGCGGTGGTGGGCACACCCGCCAAGTCGATGTTGTCCTTGATTGCAAATGGAATGCCATACAAGGGCAAGCTCTTGGGATCTCGGTCTTTCAATGCTTGTGCATAACTCAACATTTGTTCGCGGCTCAACCGGTGAATCCAGATATGGCGATCTTGCAGGCTATCTTCAGCTTGCATTTGTGTACATATGAGTTCAACCAAGGCGCTGGGGGTGAGATCACCGCTAAGGTAACGCTCGCGAAGATGAGGGATTGAGAGATCAGGTCTCATGCATAGTCCAATTCATACTTTTGATAGTTCACTTGATCAGCACCAGGGCTTGACCGGCTTGTACTGCTTGACCAGCTTGGCACAACAATTTGTACACCTGTCCTGAAACTGGGGCGATTACCGTGACTTCCATCTTCATGGATTCAACGACCAACAGAGTTTGACCGGCTTGCACTTGTTCACCTTCGGTGACCAGCACGGTCCAAATGCCGCCTGAGACTTGAGACGAAAGCACTTCGCCTTCAAACGCATGGAGCAAAGCAGTGTTGTCCGCTTTGTTGTCAGGAGCTTCTTGCGCGGCAGACTCGAGCAAACCAGCCGCAGCCCAGCGCTCGCGTTCGGCTTCAAACGCGCTTTGCTGGGTACGTTTGAAACCGGCAATTGAAATGGCGTTGTCGTTCAAAAAAGTCCGGTAGGCAGACAAGCTGAATTCGCCTTCTTCAATGCGCAGCTTGGCTCGACCGGCCGGAAAGTCCAATCGCCATTGCGCAAGTTCGTCGGCACTGACGGGGTAAAAACGGATCTGGTCGAAAAAGCGCAATAGCCAAGGCTTATCTGCTGCAAAGTCCACGGCGCCGTTGCGTGCGTCGCGCCAGCGGTTCCACATTTGAACCGTGCGGCCAACAAATTGATAGCCGCCCGGTCCTTCCATGCCATACACACACATGTAAGCACCCCCTATGCCTACCGCGTTCTCGGGCGTCCAGGTGCGCGCCGGGTTGTACTTGGTGGTCACCAAACGGTGGCGAGGGTCAATCGGTGTTGCCACGGGCGCGCCCAAGTACACATCACCTAAACCGAGTACCAGGTAACTGGCCTCAAACACCACGTTCTGAACCGCTTGCCAATCGGCCAAACCGTTGATGCGTCGAATGAATTCGATGTTGCTCGGGCACCATGGGGCATCGTCACGCACCGATTGCATGTACTTTTCTATGGCGAGTCGGGTAGATGCATCGTCCCACGACAGAGGCAGCCACACCGTGCGACTTGGCACGGTGATATCCGCATTGCCTGGATTTGCGCTGCCAGGTTGTGCATCCAGAATCAGTTGCACCAGCGTATGCAAGTCAATCGCATCAGGGTCGAAATGCACTTGTAATGAACGAATGCCGGGCGTTAAATCAATCAGTCCAGGCAAGCGATCTTGTTTACGCCAAAGTTGTAACTGTGTCATCAAAGCATGCACATGAAAGCGCATCACCAAGTCTAGTTGTAATGGGCCAAACTCGATCAATAAATTGCAGTCCCCGGATCGCCGCATCACCACTTCTACCCCGTCTTCGGCTGCTGGCAAACGCAGCAATACAGGCGAATTCGGCAAGTTCAAAGATGGTGAGCCGGCTTGGCGTGTAGTTGTGCTCATGTCCTGAGGGGAGCTCAAGCCCAGCAACAGGGCGTTTTGCTTTTGAGCAAGCGAATTGGCTGTTTCTAAGCTGACTGGTACGAAGCGAACGGTGTGGCCGGGGGAAAGTTGGCCCAGTTTCCAAAGTTCTGCACGTACGACCGTGGCAGGGCAAACAAAACCACCCAGACTTGGACCGTCCGGGCCCAGGATCACTGGCATGTCACCTGTGAAGTCAATTGCGCCAATGGCATAGGGATTGTCATGGATATTACTGGGATGTAAGCCGGCTTCACCGCCATCGCTTCGCGCCCAGACAGGTTTGGGCCCTATCAGTCGAACACCTGTACGGCTAGAGTTGTAGTGCACCTCCCAGCGGGTTGACCAGAGCATCTGCATGTCTTCAGGGGTGAAGAAATCGGGCGCGCCATGCGGGCCTTCAAGCACTGCGATGTCCCAGTGCGTGTCATAGCCGGGTTTAAGGTCTTGCACTTGTGACGGGGTGAGAGCGGGCAGGGGTGAAGCTGTGCCGACATGAAGCACATCACCTGCGCGCAGCACGCGACCGCCGTGCCCGCCAAACTGGCCTAGGGTGAATGTCGATTTGCTGCCCAGGTAATCAGGCACATCAAACCCGCCTGCCACAGCAAGATAGGCGCGGCAGCCCACACTTGAGACGCGACCGATTTTCAATACCTGCCCGGCAAGCACTTCGTGCAACTGCCAGGCTGAAATAGTCACACCGTCCAAAGTCACATCCAGCGGCGCCCCGCACACTGCAAATCGCATGGCTGAACGAAAGCGCAGGCTAGGCCCGGCGGCAGTGATCTCAAGCGCAGCCGTTCCCTGAGGATTGCCCACTATCGCATTGGCTGAACGTAAGGCCAAGGCGTCCATGGGCCCGCTTGGGGGTACACCGACATCCCAATAACCGGTTCGCCCCGGCCAGTCTTGAACCATGGTGTGCACTCCGCCTGAGAGTACATCTACGCAGTGGCTGGCATAGGTAAATCCATTGAGGCTTCGGGTGGTGTGTTCGCCACGCTTAAATGGAACAAATTCCATCAAAGCCTGAAGGTATTGCAGGTTGCACTCCAGACCTGCAATGCGAGTGGTGGAAAGCGCGGTCTCAAGCTTGTGTAAGGCGTCCTCGCGGTCATTGCCGTGCACGATCAACTTAGCCAACAGCGGATCGTATGAAGCGCTGATTTCGCTGCCGCGCTCAATCCATGTATCGACGCGCAAGTCGCCAGGAAACACCACCTGGGTCAATATGCCGGTTGAGGGCTGGAAATGATTGAAAGGATCTTCTGCATATACACGTGCTTGTATTGCGTGGCCTTGTGTGGTGATTTTGAGGCTCGATAAATCTGGCAAATCGCCGCTGGGAAGTTTGACCATCCACTCCACAATATCGACGCCCGTGACCGCTTCAGTGACGCCATGCTCAACCTGCAATCGGGCATTAACCTCCAGAAAATAAAAGTCTTGGGTTCGTGCATCCACTACGAATTCCACGGTACCGGCTGAGCGGTAATTCACCACTTGGGCCAAGCGCCGGGCTGTGGCGTGCAGCGCCTTACGCACTTCGGGCCGCAAGTGCGGTGCGGGGGTTTCTTCCACTACTTTCTGGTTGCGCCGTTGCAGCGAGCAGTCACGCTCCCCCAAAACCACCACTTGACCGTTACCGTCGCCAAAGACCTGGACTTCGATGTGTCTTGCATCGGTAATAAAGCGCTCGAGAAAAACACCAGCATCTGCAAAGTTAGACTGAGCCAAACGGCTCACTGTTTGAAAAGCGGTACTTAGTTCAACATCGTTTTGGCACATCTGCATGCCAATGCCGCCACCGCCGGCGCTGCTCTTGAGCATGACGGGGTAGCCAATTGTTTGCGCCGCCGTCAAGGCCGCTTCGGCGCTGGCAAGCAAACCTGTGCCCGGCAACAGTTGAACCTCGGCTTGGGTGGCCAGTGCGCGCGCAGAGTGCTTTAGGCCAAAAACCTGCATTTGTTCGGGCGTGGGTCCTAGAAAAACCAATCCTGCAGCTTCACACGCTCGTACAAAGGCTGGGTTTTCTGAAAGAAATCCATAGCCGGGATGAACGGCTTGTGCACCTGTGGCCACAGCAGCTTCTATGATTTTGGGGATAGCGAGGTAGCTCAATGCAGGGGCAGGCGGACCGATACAAACAGACTCGGTGGCCATAGCCACGTGCATTGAACCTGCATCGGCTTCTGAATACACCGCCACTGAATCGATACCTAAGCGGTTCAATGTACGAATGATGCGACATGCAATTGCGCCGCGGTTGGCAATCAAAATTTTGGTCAACATCTAAGCACCATCCCAAACAAGACATTGCACAGGAGTGGGGTTGTATGCGTTACATGGGTTATTTAACTGAGGGCAGTTTGAAATCAATACGATGACATCCATCTCGGCGCGCATCTCGACATACTTGCCGGGCGCGGAGATGCCGTCTTCGAAAGTGAGCTTGCCCTCTGGCGTGACTGGCACATTCATGAAGAAGTTGATGTTGCTCACCACATCGCGTTTGCTGAAAAAAGGCCCTTCAGGATGTGCCTGGCTGTAGCGGGCAATGGCCAGCATGAAGTTGTCGCGACAGCTGTGCATATGGCGTTTGTCCAATGCATAGCGCACAGTGTTACTTTCACACGAACATGCGCCACCCAAGGTGTCGTGCCTGCCGCAGGTGTCAGCCACGATGCTGAGCATAGGTCGGCCTTCACTTGACATGATTTGTGTGCCCACAGTCAGGTAAAGCGCGGCTTGCGATTGAACTGTGTGGGTAGCGCTGTAGCGTTCGCTCAAATCATGAGCGTTATAAAACAAGGTATCCACCGCCTGGTTGCCTTCGAGGTCAACGATACGAAACACCTGTCCTTTGCGCAGGGTGTGCATCCAAGGTTCACCGGCTGGGATCACCGCTTCGAAACAAGCGGTGGCGGGTGTCAAACTGCTTTCAAGGGTTTGCATTTCTGGGCCTTCTCATCAAAGGTAATAGCGTTCGGTGTTGAGCAAGCCCCTGGCGTTTTCAGGGCAGTGCATGCGGCAAATATCGTTGGCGGTGGCTGTGCCTGAGCGCCAGACTTGCAAGTCAATCTGAGTTGGTGCGTATACAGGATCAGGGTTGAGGGGGTGAGGGGTTGTGGATAACACGACCAAAACATCCATTTCACAACGTAAATCCACATATTGACCCGGGGCTCGGTGGTCGGTTTGGAAGTGCAGCGAACCTGTCGTGTCTGTACTGAGTTTGCTGAACAGGTTCAGATTAGCCACCAGATCGCGCTTATCCATGCTCCATTTTTCAAGTTCAATCTGCAAATTGTCCTGGCCATTGCGGTACATGTCATTGCGATGTGCACCGAATCGGGCTTCTCCGTGGCGAGCCATGACAGATTGACCGTTGGTTGAGCCGCCAACAGTGTCGTGCCATCCGCAGGTGTCGGCTGTGAGCGAACACAGCACCCGCCCCATGTCCGAGTAACACACATGGCCGGAGGTCAAATAGGCTGTGTGCTGGGCTTTCAAGGTGTCCGGCATGTTGTAGCGCTCGCTGGGATTGGCCGCATTGAATAACAACATCGAGACATTGCCACTGCCACGGGTATCGGTGAATCGCATAGTGTTGCCGCGGCGGATGACACCTGACCAGGCAGTACCGCCGGGAAGTGTGTGTGTCCATAGCAGCAGCGAAGTGTCAAAAGCCATGGCATGAGCAGGCACAGCTGCTTGAGCCAAAGGTGTCAGAGTTTCCATCAGGCTAAACATGTTCAGGTTTCCTTGGGTTAGGCAATCTCGCTGGTTTGATTTAATTTTTTCAAAAGATCTTGGTCCGTCGCCATTCCTGAGCTCTCGCGTATGCGCGCCAAAATCTCGGACTTCAGGGCTCGAAATTCAGTCGAATGCTTCATTTCCTGGTCACGACGCACTGGCAAAGGAATCGGATAAATGCTGTGGATACGTCCCGGGCGCGGCTGCATCAATATCACGCGTTGACCTAAATAAATGGCTTCGTCAACGTCGTGAGTGACAAACACAATGGTTGTTTTTTCTATGCGATGTATGTGCAAAATCAAGTCATGCATCACTTCACGGGTTTGCGCGTCCAAGGCTCCAAATGGCTCGTCCATCAGCAGCATGGCTGGCTTACCCATCAAGGCCCGGGCTATCGCTACCCGCTGTTGCATGCCGCCGGATAACTGATTGGGGTAGGCCTTGACATATTTGTTCAAACCAATCAGGTCAAGCAGCGCATCGGCACGCCCTGATGCAGCCTCCACATCAGCTGAGGTGATGTCATCGCGGTTCGCTTTTAGACTGCGGCTGAATTTGATGTTTTCCATCACGTTCAGCCAGGGGTACAGGCTGTAATGCTGGAACACCATGGCTCTGTCTGCACTTGGACCAACGATATCTGCGCCGTTGCAAATCACTGAGCCGCTGCTGTGGTGCTCCAGTCCGGCCAGAATACGCAAGAGAGTGGATTTACCGCAACCTGAGGCACCGACCAGCGTGACGAATTCACCATCTTCGATCATTAAATCAACGCCTTGCAAGGCGGGCACTGAATTGGTGCTCGATGCACCAAAAACTTTAGATAACTGCTGGATATGAACCTTAGACATGGGTTAGCTTTCTGTGTGAAGCCAGGGGAAGGAGCGGCGGTGTAGCCAGCGGAAGGCCTGGTCCATGAGCAAGCCTATGAAGCCAATCAAAATGATTCCGCCAAAAATTGTGTCGGTTTTCAAGAACCGTTGGGCTTTGAGGATGGAGTAGCCCAGTCCTGAATTGGCCGCAACGAGTTCGGCCACCACCAAATATGTCCAGGCCCAACCCATGGTCAGTCGCAGCGTGTCCAGAATGGCAGGTTTTGCCGATTGCAACAGCACCAACTGGATGATTTCGCTGCGGGTAGCTCCCATGGTTTGAGCCGCTTCGATCTGCGCACTGGGTACCAGACGCACGTTCTCGGCAACCATCAAAACCATTTGAAAGAAAGTGCCAATGAAGATGATGGAAATCTTGGCGCTTTCACCAATGCCCAACCACAGCATGACCAAAGGAATAAAGGCCACGGCAGGCATGTAACGTATGAAATCCGTCAGTGGCTCTAGTAAGGCTTCCACCGGCTTAAAAGCCCCGATCAACAGGCCAAGGGGAAGGGCGATCACCGCAGAAATGGCAAAGCCCGCCATGACCCTGTACATACTGATCACAGTGTCACCCCAGAGGTCATCCTCCAGGGTCCAGCTTGCCAATCGGACCAGCACTTCCCAAGGACCTGGAAGAAAAATGGGGTCAACCCAACCGGCGTTATGCAGCCAAGCCCAGGCCAGCAATGGCGATATCAAACCCAAAGCAGCGAATAACCAATACTGTGTGCGGGTAATTCGCACCGAAATGCCCCAGATGCTGGGTTGTGGCGGGGGCAGTGAATGTCTTGATAGCGGTGTGGTCAATTCAAACTCCAGGTGAACAAATGGCCAGAGATAACAGTCAGCGTGAGCCGTGATCTCCCGGGCTTTTGTCCCTCCGTGGAGCCGCACTTGTTTGCAGCCGACCGCTCTCGGACCAGACGGACTGCAATTGCAATCCCGGAACCCTAGCTGTCTATGTTGACTAATGTGTTGTGCTGTTGTGTGTGACGTTTATCCCTTTGCTTATGCTTAAGCAAATTAAATGCCATCTATTAAATGTCCTGTCTTAACCCATATCGTGCATCCTTCCACGCTAAAGGGTTTGTGAGAGCTCATATGCGGGCTTCGCAGCCAGTAACCCTGAGGGTAGCGTCCATGTTCATCTTCAAATATGCCATCCACCACAAATATTTCCTCGCCTCCGAAGTGTCGGTGAGGATTGAAGTAAGTGCCGGGTGCCCAGCGGACTAAGGCCGTATGCGTGCCGCCAAAGTTCGATAAAGGCATTACATTGAGCCCCGGTACCAATCCGGGGTACCAGCTTGTGGTTTGGGTAGGTATGACTACACGTTCAACATCAGATGGATCAAGGTATCTGAGTTTCACAAATAGCGTGCAACCCGTTTCAGTGAAGGGTGTGTGGCTGGAACCCGGCGGGTTCTTCACATAGGTACCGGCAGGGTATTGGCCAAATTCATCCTGAAATACCCCTTCAAGCACCAGAAACTCCTCCCCGAGTTCATGAGTGTGGTAACTGAAACTGGAATGGGGTGCGTACCTTACCAAGCTGGTGGCACGAGCAATCTCATCGCCATCGCGCTCGAGCATTTTTCTATGAACCCCTTTTTGCGGAGAAGCCATCCAGGACATGGTTGCTGTATTTACAGTTACTTTGAGCTTGATATCGGTATGTAGATTCATGTTCTGTCTTGTTTAAGTGGGTAAATTAGTTAAATCAAAATTAGTACAGTGCATGTGCAATATCCTTTGTAAAGGATTGGCACAAACAGTCACTAAAGTTAAGCGTGATTCTTTTTCACTTGGTGGAGGTGGAAACAGTCATTCAAGAACCGTGATAATTTGCATTTTGAGAGGTTAAATTTTATGGTTAGTCATCTATCGGGTGTTCATGACATTAACGATAACGCTAAACAACATTGGACAATTCCGAATGAAAAACTGTTGCGGGCAACAGTTGATTAATGGGTAATTTTCTCGATGTTACCGGTCATCTGGCTGAGCCGGTTATGCAACGTCTTTCTCTTCCCACTGGTGTTTTGGAGGTGAAGATTGATTCCTGTGCTTTTAAGCAGGATGATTTAATCGAATTTGCAGCTAGAAACAATATGCGCCGTGGCTTTCATTTTTTAAGCAAAGTGATTGGCAAGCATTGGCCTGTTGCTCCTCATTTAATGCTTACTATCCATGAATATCTTGCATCGCGCATACCGAATGGATTACCGCAGCCAGTGGTTTTTATAGCAATGGCTGAAACTGGAATAGGCTTAGGACAAGGAGTATTTGAAGCATACAAAGCCTCACATCCTCAAAGCGATGCCCTTTTTTTGCATTCCACGCGCTACCATCTTCAAGGGCAAACTTGCATCGAATTCTCAGAAACGCATAGTCACGCGCCCAGACATTTTTTACATCTGCCCACTCAGGCCGTATTTAAAAAAATATTGACGTCTGCTCGGTCATTGGTATTGGTGGATGATGAAGCAAGTACAGGTAACACATTAGAGAATCTAGCTTCAACCGTTCGCGAATTGAATCACTTTATTGAGCATATACATCTGGCTGTCATCTCCAACTTTATGGGTTCCGAAGCCAATCAGAGTTTATGCAATCGCTTTGATGCTTCAGTTACTCTGGGTTGTGCACTAAATGGAGAATATTCTTTCAAAGCAGAAAACATGCAGGAGGCTACCTGCAAGGCACAGTTGTTTATAGCTAATGTCGATAGGGGAGCAAGCCCATCTTTCGGGCGAATGGGCTTGGACAGGCCGATCAGTCAACCGGATCTACTTGCAGAAAGACTGAATACGAATATCGATTCTCATCACCGTGTGTTGGTTCTCGGTACAGGGGAGTTCTTACATATGGCTTTTCTTCTTGCCAAGTCGCTGGAAGCATTGGGTGTCAGTGTCGCCGTGCAGTCCACCACCCGTTCTCCCATTTTGAATTGGGGCGCAGTCAGCAACACGCTGGAACTGACAGACAACTACGCTGAAGGTATAAAAAACTATCTTTATAATTTTTTTCCAGAGGATTACGATCACATATTTATTTGCCACGAAACGCCACCTAATCAAGCTTTGCATCATCTTGCTAAAACTGTTGGCGGTCGTTTATTTCATTTTTTATCAGAACACCACATTGAAGAAATTCCTGTTTGTTGATCTGGACGATACGCTCTTCCAGTCGCTAGGTAAATCCCTTGGCAAACCGGATTTACACCCGGCCGCTTTCCTTAAAGACGGATCTGCGTATTCATTTACAACGCCTCTTCAGCGATCTTTATTCGAAATGATTGACAGGGAGATGACTCTTATTCCGGTAACTGCTCGCAACCACAATGCGCTGAATCGGGTTGGATTGAAATTTTTCAGCTATTCCGTCATTGATTACGGTGGGGTTGTGTTGGAGCCGGATGGATCCATTGACAAGTCTTGGATGAATCTTATGCAAGTTGACTTGTCTGGTGCATTAGATGGATTGAATGAAATCAAAGATATGATTAATCAGTTTTCAATAAGGGCTGGTTACAAGGCCAGGGCTCGTCTAATAGAAGACTATTCAATGCCGTTCTACGTTGTTTATAAAGATCCGGATAAGCAGGCTGAACCGCTTGAGCGTATTACTTCAGAAATTCTCGAACCTTGGATCGCCACGGCGGGTAGCGATTTTTACTTTAACCGCAATGGTAATAACCTGGCTGTGCTTCCCGTAAAGCTGAACAAGACACGCGCAGTTCAATATTTGCGCCAAATACTGCAGAATCAATACGGCGACATTTTGACGATCGGCATGGGTGACAGTAAATCCGATGCACGTTTCATGGCCTCCTGCGACTACGCCATTATTCCCAGCGGCACTCAACTTTCTGCATTGACATTAGCAATGCTATGAATTTTTCGGGTAGTTATCAACAAGACGAGGTCACTTTTTTACTGAAGCAATTGCTTCCTCTGCCTGTCATTGATTTGGTTCTGAAAGAGCAACTTATTCAGTCCGGTACCAGGCACTACAGCGAGATGCTTTCGCCTGAAATATTACCTTCGCCGAGTTATCTTGAGGCTTTTCGGCATGCTTGTGAAGTCAATCGAAAGCAGATGGCCCGTGGTTGTCTGATGCTGGCTGCTTACATTGCACAGCAGCGCGAGGGTGCAATCACATTGGTGTCCTTGGTGCGAGCCGGAACGCCTGTTGGCGTTATTCTTAAACACTTGCTTGAACAAGTTTTCAAGCGAAAGGTTAAACACTATTCACTTTCTATTATTCGGGATCGCGGCATTGATGCTGTTGCACTTAGTCATATTTTGATTCAAGGACATGCACCTGAGTCTATTGTTTTTATTGACGGATGGACAGGCAAGGGTGTGATATCGCGCGAATTGATGAAGGCTGTCAGCGATTTCAATCAAAAGCACTCTGTCTCTATTGATCCGGGACTTTACGTTTTGTCCGATCTTGCGGGTTGTGCCGCTTACGCTGCATCGTCGGATGATTACTTAATCCCTTCTAGTATTTTGAATGCAACCGTTTCCGGGTTGGTGAGCCGTTCCGTTCTTAATGAATCAATCGGCCCGGCGGAATTCCATGGTTGTGTTTATTACAAAGAATTCGAGCCGTATGACTTGTCGCGTAAATTTGTCGAAGATGTAGTTAACGAAGGAATTGCTCAAGCAAAAGACGGCTTACCCGTTCCGATGCTTTTCGATAGTGCTGACAAAACTGCTGTCTCTTTAGAGTTTATTTTTACCACCATGTCTAAGCATGGCATTACCGATGAAAATTTGATCAAACCAGGCATTGGAGAGGCAACTCGCGTGCTACTTCGTCGTGTGCCGCAGGTGTTGATTTTGCGAAATCCGAGCTCGATAGATGTGTCTCATTTAAGGCTACTGGCGGCTGAGAAGTCAGTTCCAGTCACGGTAGATTCAAACCTGCCTTACCAAGCCGTTGCTATCATAAGAAGTACCTTAGGTGCCAAATAATTTAAGATCTCTTTCAGGATAAAGAATGATTCAGTCGGCACACATTATTTCAGCCTGAATCCCGCCACTATGAACGGAATCAAAAGCCAGCACTACAGCACAAATATGATCCTTTTACATCATTCTATGGGGCCGATTCAGTCTGTGGTTTTTTGAATAGCACCGAGATCTTCATTTCTCACGTCCAAGGGCAAAGGCATGCACATTTTTTCTCCATCCCAAACCTGGCCACACCAGCAAATCCCTTCGTTATTGATGATGCAGGTGCCTGTTCCACAACATCTTGTATCTTCATTCATATGCAATCCTTTATTATTTATTTAGGTGTTTAGCAATTAGCTCTGCGGTGATCCGCGATTTGCCGGTCATGGAATTTCATCTCAGAACTTCTTAACGCACGATGTTTGGTCGCACGGCCTTTGACTCTTGCTCTCCACAAAGTAAATGACTGAGGTTTGAGTTCAGATCGCATGAGACTGATGACTTCCCCTTCGGTAAGCCCAGTTCTCTCTTGAATAGATTCAAATGAAGTACGGTCCTCCCAGGCCATTTGAATGACAAACGAGACATCGCCTGAGGTTAGTTTTTTGTTTTTGATGATCTTGCTGACGGGCATTTGCTCATTCCAAAGGGGTGGGACATCAGATTTTGCTTTGAATATGTTTTATCGTTATTTAAATTAATTAATCTTTCTAATTTTACGGAAATATCAGGTTTTGTCATTTGTGACTCAAAATTCCTTAATCTCATAAATTAGCCATGTCCAGATTCAGGCCTGCGCCACTTAGAGACTGTGTCGGTGCTCATAGGCCAAAAACTAGCGGTGTTCCAGTAACCAACCTGCGATTCACGGAGTAATCCTGTCAGTAAGATGATTCTCATAGCTAAAGACAAGCGATTCAGGCATTTAATCTGGAATTGAGTAATATGTCAGGTTAGGTAAAGGTTTTAATCATGAATTTATTGAATAGACCCACAATATCGGCGTTGATAGTATTTTGTGTTGGCAGTGCTATGGCACAGAGTCAATTGCCGTCCTGCGCGGGCAAAGATGCCAGGCGCTGGACAAACTGCCAAGGTGTCATCAATTTCATCAATGGCGACCGCTATGAGGGCGAATTCAGGGACGGCAAATGGAATGGTTGGGGTACTTATTACCACTTGGCCAACAATCAGTTTCGTGGCGATAAATACACAGGTCAGTTCCTGAACGGTTCCCGCCAAGGTAGTGGACGGTATACCTCTGCCAACGGCGGTGAAACTCTAGAAGGCATTTGGAACTCAGGCGCGTTTGTTCGGGCGGAGAGGGTGAATATTCCGGCCCCTAATGATTTTGCTTTGCTAGAAGAGCGTAAACGCATTGAAGAAGAAAAAATGCGTCTGTCTGAGGAGCGCCGCCAGATGGACGAAGAACGTAAAAGGCGAGAAACCGCCAAAGCCAATGCAAAGATAGATTTACGCATTTCGACGACCAAGCCTGACGCAAGCGGAATTGTTATCTTCAATATCCAAACAGGAACAGATACCAGTTCTTTGAAAATCAACGGTGAAGAACAGGGGTCAAATGAACAGGGCACTTACCAGATCAAGCGACTGCCTAAGGTGGGGCAGGACACGGTTTACAGCATTGTGGCCTCTGATGTCTATGGCAACACCAAAAATGCCAGCATCACTCTGAGTGCTCGTGCGCTTAAAAGCGCAGAAAGTGTTGAAAGCTTAAGTCCTGAAAAAATGAAGGTATCCCAGTCAAGGGATGCTGTTGCCATCATCATTGGTATTCAAGACTACAAACGGCTACCAAAAGCTGAATTTGCCAGTGACGATGCAAGGGCTTTTTACGACTACGCAGTGCGTGCCTTAGGGGTCAGGCCACAAAATATAAAAATGCTGATTGACGCTGAGGCCGAGCAGGTTGAAATTTACCGCGCCTTCAAAATATGGCTGCCTGGATTTGTAAAAAAAGAAATGACAGATGTTTATGTTTTTTACAGCGGACACGGACTGCCATCAACAGACGGTAAATCGTTATACCTATTGCCTCAAGGAGTTGACAAAGACTTTCTGGCTGAAACAGGGGTCGACCAAAGCAAAATCATTACAGCATTGAACGACTTAAAGCCAAGATCAGTGACTATTTTTATTGATAGTTGTTATAGCGGCAGTACCCGTACAGGAGAAACATTACTGGCAAGTGCGAGACCGATCGCACTGAAAACAGAGGAATACACATTTCCCAGCAACTTTACAGTCATATCGGCTTCGTCCTTTAATCAGATTTCTTCTTCAAGCCCAGAGCTAAAACATGGAATTTTTAGTTTTTATCTGATGAAAGGACTAGAAGGCGAAGCCAGCGAGAAAAAGGATGGAAAGATAACTGTACGAGAATTACATAACTACCTTGCTGAGATGATTCCAAGGCAGGCCATGCGAATGAATCGGACACAGCAGCCACAGTTGATTGGTGACCTTGATAGGGTGCTGGTGAACAGATAATGAGTTCGATTGAATGCAGTATCTTATGAATCTTTTAAGAAGTTGTGCTGTTATGGCTTTGATACAGGTCAGTTTTAATACTGGAGCTCAAGTATCAAGCGGTGAAGGCTTTTCGCCGATGGAAGGTGTATCCACTCCAAAAGCACAGATAAGTCAACCACAAACTGTCCGGCCCGAGGCTGTCCTCAAAGACTTTGACGATGGGCCAGAAATGGTCGTGATACCTAGTGGTATCTTCATGATGGGTTCACCGCCTGTCCCAGACCCTGACAATCGATTTAACAACGCAAAATCAATCAAGTTTAGTGAAGCAAATGAAAAGCCACAGCATCGTGTCAATATTCAATCATTTGCAATAGGTAAATATGAAGTTACTCAGGAGCAGTGGTACATGGTAATGGGTTACAACCCGAGTAAAAACAAGGGTCGCAAGCTTCCTGTCGAAAACGTGTCTTGGAGCGATGCTAAGTTGTTTGTAGAAAAGCTCAGTCAAAAAACAGGAAGAAGATACAGGCTACCCACTGAAGCTGAATGGGAATACGCTGCTCGCGGGGGAAGTACCACTATCTATCCCTGGGGTAACAGTGACACTGAGTTTCATGTTTATGCTTGGTTCAGTGCTATAGCTACAACAACAAATCCTGTGGGATTAAAAAAACCAAATCAATTTGGCCTTTACGACATGATAGGTAATGTGTGGGAATGGACACAAGATTGCTGGAATGCAAACTACAACGGTGCACCTGCAGACGGCAGTGCGTGGATGGGTGGAGATTGTTCACGGCGGGTTTTGCGTGGCGGTTCTTGGTTCGACTTTCGACAGCATTTGCGTTCCGCATATCGCAGCGGACTCGCTACTGGATACCGAAGCAGCTTCCTCGGTTTTCGCGTTGCCATGAGTTTAGAAACACCTACCAACAGAGTCATGCGATTTGAAGAGGGAAACAAGCGCAAGGATGAAGCCAATCAATCATTAGAACAAAAGAAAGAATTTGAACAACGCAGGCTAGAGCAGATGAAACGACTCAAAGGCCTGCCGCAATCCTTTAGCACCGACCCAACTGACAAAGAAACCACCATTGAGTCCTTTCCACTTGGCACTAACTACCTTAGCAGATTGCGAGCGAGGGTCAAACCCAATATCACCTTCCCATACGCACAGCTTCAATACGTCAAGGGTAATCCAGAGGCGGAAGTCGAGGTGGTTTGCAACCCCAGCGGAGAAATACTGAGCAAGAAACTTATCCGTTCCAGCAGTAACTCGGCATGGGACGAAGCGGTCATGAACGCGATTGAAAAAACTGGCACATTGCCGCGTGATGAAAATGGCAATATGCCGCCAATAATCTCATTTAGTTTCAGGCCAAAAGATTGAGAGAATTTGTTTTTGACCCAATTGCTGCAAGCAGTCGGTCAGGTCTAGCTCCATGGAATAAGCAACAAAGTAGTGCTTAAAGTTTAACCCCTGAATTTATGTGAATGCACAACTGTAGGCTACCAGGCCTAGGCAGGTGATACGCTGTACATTGTCATCGGCTCAGGCTTGGTGTACTGCCGTTGGCGTCGGCTTAGTTCAAAAGTTAGGTATCAAATTCACCTCTTTCCCTAAACCCAAGTATTCAGGAACTTCTATGAGCTCGGCCCCAGAAGACAATCGCCGAAATGCGATAAAGTTTTACGAAATGATGTTCAATGACTGTAAGCCGCGGGAGGCCGTCGAGAAATTTGTTGGTGCCAGCTACACCCAGCACAATCCGCATGTCGCTGACGGCAAGGAATCATTCATCGAATACTTCGAGCGAATGGCGCGAGAGTACCCAGGGAAGTCGGTTACCTTTAAGCGAACCGTGGCAGAGGGCAACTTGGTGGTACTTCATTGTCATCAAGTTTGGCCCACCGATGCGAACAAGGACTGGGCCGGCATTGACATCTTCCGCTTCGATGCAGTCGGGAAAATCATTGAACACTGGGACGTTTTGCAAGTTGTCCCAGCCGTGGCCCGCCATGAGAACGGAATGTTTTAGCCGAACTCGCACCTAATGTCTTGGCTGCATGAATAAAAAAAGCCCTTGCATTGCTGCAAGGGCTTTTTGTTTGGCTCCTCGACCTGGGCTCGAACCAGGGACCTACGGATTAACAGAAAAGTAGGATAGTGAAAAAACCTTATAAATCAACAACTTACGCGTAAAAATACGTGCCGTGTAATAAATCGTGTAATAGACCAAAAATTGTAAATTACAATTTTTCCAGCACTTTCGTCGATTTTGCACTCAGCCGCGTCACTTTGCACGCGAAAAGTTAGACGCTACCACTGGTGCTCGAACCGAGGGCGGCCAAAGTACGACTCCATGCTCGGACATTGAACTTTGATATCCCATTTGTTCGACTCCCGCTCTGGTACTCGAACTGTACTTATAAAAATTAACTTTCGGAACTCTAATCTTTGGTCAAGCTGCTGCCAGTTGCAAGTTCACCTTCTTGCCTAACGC
>CANGPN010000006.1 GCA_947456305.1 Comamonadaceae bacterium
ACATGGGTTCGGACGCGGCGCAGGGCATGTCGAGGTTCTGTCACCTCGTAAATCCGCAGAAAAAAACTAACTGCAAACGACGAACGTTTCGCACTCGCGGCTTAAACCCGCGAGCCTTGCAACAGTTGGCCGATAGGCTGGGCAAGGGCAGTCGCAAGACTGTCCAGGCTGCAAGGTAATTCATATGGGCTGGTCCTTTGCCGGGTACCTTGGCGAGGGACGAGAAAATAGGGTACTGGTCCGCTATGCAGCGTGTCGCTGTGCGGCATAACGGATAAGACACAAACCAGACGACTACACATGTAGAACTGTCCGAAAAAGGCTTGTGGACGGGGGTTCAAATCCCCCCAGCTCCACCAAATGCAAGTTTAAAGGCCGCTAGGTATCACCACCTAGCGGCTTTTTTTCTTGAGTAAACCAAGTATGTGTTGGTTAAATCTTAACGAAGCGATTTCAACACCTGCACGATACGACTGACTTGCTCTGGCGCGAGCTTCACACCTATCTTCATGGTGGTGCCGGGCGCATATGCGCTAGGGTCCAGCAAATAAGACGTCAAATTTGCTTCGTCCCATAGGCCTGTTTTTTTCTTCAATGATGAGGAGAAGTATGCAAAATTTTGCGAAGCTATGCCTCTTCCGTACACCCCGTTCAATGCCGGGCCGAAGCCCGAGGTGACATCGGCGGCACCTGTAAATGAATGGCAGTTAACGCACAAACCCAGCGCATCTCCGCCCGGAATGTCCGGCATGGCCGAGTCGGCGTGCAAGCGCGCTTCGTCCGCACTGAGTTTCACCAACACACCTTCGTCAGTGGTCAAAAAGATTTCACGGCCCAGCTGTTGTATGCCGCGCACGCGTTGACCGATGTGAATTTGTTCTATCGAATGCACATGATGGTTGGCTAGCAGTCGAACGCGGTACAGGCTTTGCGCTTTCAACGAGCCCACCAATAAATCACCATCCCACTGGGGATGAAATCCTTGCAACTCAATGATGGCGCTAGGCGCAATAGAAGGTAACCAGTTGTAAATGGCTTCGCTGAACGCGCTGTGCTGGTCTTCAGCGCCTTTAGAGGAAGCCGTGCGTGCAGTGGAGGGCGGAAAATGAAAATAGCGAGTGCCTGCTATTTTGACGGGCCAGCCGTGATTTTGTCCGGGCATGAGGTAAGACAGCTTGTCACCACCGCGTTCACCGTTTTCAGTAAACCAGATTTGTCCGTTACGTCGCTTCGTCATACCAAGTGATATGCGATGGCCGCTACCGATTAAGGTGATTTTGCCCGAGGCGAGATCAAGCACATAGGATTT
This sequence comes from Comamonadaceae bacterium, assembly GCA_947456305.1. Classification (GTDB taxonomy): domain Bacteria; phylum Pseudomonadota; class Gammaproteobacteria; order Burkholderiales; family Burkholderiaceae_C; genus Limnohabitans. The sequence goes on from CANGPN010000006.1 coordinate 1,310, forward strand.
GCCGAAGCTGTGATCGGGGTCTTGCGCATAAGGTTTCTGGGGTGGGCCATCTTTCAAACTGCCGATCAAAAAATAAATGCTGTTGTCGCTGACCTCAAGCACACAGTTATCCGCTGCCACTTCGTGATGATTGCTGTCGTACACGAACGCCCACTGCAATTCGCTGATAGATTTTTGTCTGTTCAATATCAGTTGAGCGATGGAGGTATGGTGAGAGCCGTCCAACTTGTCAACATAGTGAAAACAGGCAAACAAAGCATTCGATTGCTCATTGAACTTCATGTCTCTGACGGTGACTTGCTGCTTAGGTATAGGCGGCAAGCCGGTTTCATGGAATTCATCGCCTTCAATGAAGCTCATATGGCCTGAAGAATCGCTGAGTATCAATTTGCCGTAAATGGCAGAAATCATGCCGGGAAAATGATTGGCATAGTGTTTGGGGTAACTGGTTTTGGTGACAGTCAGCGGCAGCAACATGCTGTCCACGACATAGCTCAAATTGTCAACCGCTCGTCTGTTCAATCCGCATTCCGCGGATTCCCAGCAGACTGGTGCTTGGCTGGCTTGGCTTTCTTGTCGCTGAACATCTGCAAACACCGCCACAAAAGGTATCACGCACAAAGCCAAGTGACGGCGAAATTTCAGAGCAATCAATTCATATCCTTGCATTCAGTCCATGGCATAGAAAGTACGTATGGCGTCCCAGGCCTCTTGAGCGGTATCTACCATGCGAAAGCAGGCCACATCTTGCGCGTTGATGGTACCGTGCTCCAACATGACATCTATATTTATCACGCGCTTCCAGTAATCACTGCCAAACAGCAACACAGGTACTTGGGATACTTTGCGCGTTTGTACCAGCGTCAAAACTTCAAACAACTCGTCCAGGGTACCAAATCCGCCGGGAAAAGCCACCAGGGCTTTGGCGCGTTTCATGAAATGCATTTTGCGGATCGCAAAGTAATGAAACTGAAAACACAAATGTGCAGTCACATAGGGATTGGGCTGTTGTTCATGCGGTAGAGCGATGTTCAAAGCCACAGAAACAGCACCGGCTTCCGTGGCGCCGCGATTTGCAGCTTCCATGATGCCGCTGCCGCCACCGGTGCAAACAGTGAACTGCTGGGCGTGATCTGTAGCCTGCAATCCATGTGTAGCGACCAGCCGTGCAAACGCTCTGGCATGCTCGTAATAGCCGGCGTTCTTGATTGCTGTACGGGCTTGAGTTAGCAAACCGGCGTCCGCACTGCGCTGGGCGAGTTGCAACATGGATTGGGCTTGTTCAAGCGATACAAAACGTGCGCTGCCGAACACCACCACGGTGTGTTTTATGCCAGCCTCTGCCTGGGCCAGATCAGGTTTGAGCAATTCAAGCTGCAAACGCACGCCGCGGTTTTCGTCACGCATCATGAATTGGGCATCGGTAAACGCTAGTTGCAGTGCTTGCGAGGAGGCTGTGTGGTCTTGCGTAGGCGGCTCGTTAGTCATTATTTAATTATCTGTGTGAATCAGCTATATGATGAAGCTATGAGTGTGAATATACGTTTTCTAGGCGGTGCAAGCACTGTCACCGGTTCCAAATACTGCGTTGAGTATGAGGGACAGCGGCTTTTGGTAGATTGTGGATTGTTCCAAGGCTATAAACAACTGCGCTTGCGTAACTGGAATCCCATGCCCGTGGCTGCGGCCAAGATTGATGCGGTGATTCTGACCCATGCGCATTTAGACCACAGCGGCTATGTGCCCATGCTGGCTCGTCAAGGTTTTACCGGGCGAGTCCACACCACTGCTGGTACGCGTGACATATGCAATATCTTGCTGCCCGACAGTGGACATATCCAAGAAGAAGACGCTTTTTTCGCCAACAAGCACCGTTTTTCCAAACACGAACCCGCATTACCGCTTTACACCAAACTAGACGCCATACAGTGCATGCGTCAATTCCATGTCGAAAAATGGGGCAACTGGTTTGAGCCTGTCAAAGGCTGGAAAGCCATGTTTTCTTCCGCCGGCCACATACTTGGCGCCTCCAGTTTATTGCTGGAAGTGGCCGGTCGGCGCATCTTGTTTTCCGGGGATTTAGGAAGACCGGACGACAGCTTGATGAACCCGCCCGATCAACCACCACAGGCGGACACGGTATTGATCGAATCTACTTACGGGGATCGCAGTCACCCCTTGGATAAATTGAATGACGAACTGAGTTCAGCCTTGAGTAAAGTAGCTGCCAGAGGCGGCGTTGCTGTTGTGCCGGTGTTCGCCGTAGGTCGGGCGCAAGCCATTCTGCACTGTATCGCTCAACTCAAAGCGCAAGACAAAATTCCTCATGGCTTACCGGTTTTTCTGGACAGCCCCATGGCTATTCACACCACTGCGCTTTTTCAAAAACACATGCCAGAGCACCGTTTGAGTGCAACTGAGGTCAACGCCATGGACCATGTGGCCACCATGGTCGAGACGCCGGAACAATCCAAGGCTTTGTTGAAACGCCATGGTCCTATGGTGATATTGGCTGCCAGCGGCATGGCTACAGGCGGGCGCGTGCTTCACCATTTAGCCAATTACCTTGGGGATCACCGCAATATGGTGGTGTTAACCGGTTACCAATCCCCCGGTACACGCGGTGCGAGTCTGGCCGACGGCAGTACCTCGTTGCGCATACACGGCAAGGACGTACCGGTGCGCGCCGAGATTGTGCAACTCACTTCGGCTTCTGCACATGCCGATGCCAATCAGCTGTTGTCATGGTTGCAACGCATGCCGGTGGCGCCCTCTCAGGTGTATGTGGTGCACGGCGAAAACAAAGCTGCCGACACATTGCGCCAACGTATAGAACGCGAGTTGCATATGCGGGCCGTAGTGCCTGAACACGATTCTGTTTGGCCGGCCTGAGCCCTATGCGTGTGTTTGCAAGTTGCAGTTTCTTGCGTAATGCGATGGGAATAGGCTTGCGCACAGGTGTCGGTTCAGTGCTTTTGTTATTCAGTTGTTATGTGTCTGTTCAGGCCGCTAGCAACCCTGATACTGCCACGCAATTGAAAGCCGACATGCTTACCGAAGTACCCGCTACCAGCTTGAGAGATTGTGACGTATGCCCGGCCAAGCTATCTACCGCTGTACGGGAAATGCCCTTGCTTTCCAAGCGTTGCGACACTTGCACTGATACGACGCAAATGGATTTAGAGGACATGAGTTCTGACCATTCGATAGATTTTGCGCCGCGCCATGACCCAGTTCAGGAATCGCCTGAATCACTCAAACCTTTTTAAAGGAGCCGCCATGAGCGAACACCAGCCTTTGAACGTATTGTTTTTGTGCACACATAACTCAGCCCGCAGCATTCTGGCTGAGGCTTTGCTCAATCACCTCGGACAAGGACGGTTCAAAGCTTTTTCTGCGGGCAGCAGCCCCAGAGACAATCAGCAACCGAATCCATTGGCTTTGGAGGTACTGCTCAAAGAAGGCATTGCCATTGAGACACTGCAAAGTAAAAGCTGGGATGTGTTCGCCTTGCCTGATGCGCCGCACATGGACTTGGTGATCACGGTGTGCGACAACGCCGCCGGCGAGGTATGTCCGTTTTGGCCTGGTCATCCGGCCACCGCACACTGGGGTTATGAAGACCCGTCTGCGGGTCAAGGAAGCGAAGATGAAAAGCGCATCGCATTTCTTAAAACGCTGCACATGATTCGTCGCCGGCTGGAGGTTTTCATCAATCTGCCTGAAGACAGTTTGCACAAAATGGTGTTGCAGCAAACGGCCAGAGACTTGGCGAAATCATGAAACTGAGCAAATGCCTGCTCGCTGAGTTCGCCGGTACTGCCGGTTTGTTGTGTGCCGTGATTGGATCGGGCATCATGGCCGAACAACTCTCTCAAGGGAATACAGCCGTGGCATTGCTGGCCAATACGCTGGCCACGGTGTTTGCTTTGTTCGTGTTGATTGAAACGCTGGGACCAGTCAGCGGTGCACATTTCAATCCCGTGGTTACGTTGTTCATGGCTTGGCGAGACAAGGGATCCAAGACATCTGCGTTGTTGTATGTGCTGGCGCAATTGGCAGGTGCAGCAGTCGGAGCTTGGTTGGCGCATGCCATGTTCAATCAGGATATCTTGCAATGGTCTGTCAAAGTCAGAACCGGCCCCGCGCAATGGCTGGCCGAGGCCATTGCCACAGCCGGATTGTTGTCAGTGATTTTGCTGTCATCCCAAAGCAAAGTTTCGGCAACCGTGGCATGTTACATAGGCGCGGCGTATTGGTTCACTGCCAGTACTTCTTTTGCCAACCCAGCGGCAGTCTTCGGTCGCATGATGAGCGATACGTTTGCAGGCATTCAGCCCGGTGATGCACCCGGGTTTGTGATTGCTCAGTGTGCGGCCGGTTTGCTGGTTGCAGCAGTCTACAACTTATTGAAAAAAGACTAAAGTGCTGCCAGTGAGATGGCTACAGCAACTCAGGGGTTTGCACCGTCAGCAGCATGGTTTGGTGTTGTTCGTCTTTGAAACGTGAACGCAACCACCAGACTGAACCTTTCTTCACCACCACCTCTTCCACTTGCATAGACATTAAGCGCGCAATCACATTGCCAATCAAGGGTTGATGAGTGACCAGAAGAACGCTGTGTTTATTCAGCGGCCACTGCGCCAGTGTCAGCACATCATCCACCGAGGCATTCGGCGACAGCTCTTCGCGCAGTTTGTACTTACGCCCCAGGGGGATGGCAGTTTGCTCTGCACGCATGGTCGGGCAACACAAGACTTTGGTGCTTTCAGGCAATTGACGCTCCAGCCAATGCGCCATGCGCGCTGCCTGACGTTCACCTCTGGCGGTCAGCGGGCGATCGGCATCTGCCTGACCGTCTTGGGCTTCTACCGTTTCTGCATGACGCCAAAAAATCAAATCCATAGAAGTCAGTCTTGGTGCAGTTGAGTGGACAACTTAGTGACTTCAGACTGTACGAACAGGCCGTGACGTTTCGATGACAGGTTTTCATCAAAACTTCATGAAACAGACAAGGATTTGTCACGCAGTTTTCCTAGGATATTCACAAAGAGGAAACAAAGCGATGAAGATCACAGTTTTTGGTACTGGTTACGTGGGTTTGGTACAAGGAGCGGTGCTGGCAGACGCCGGTCATACCGTGACCTGTGTGGATATTGATGAAACCAAGCTGGCGCGTTTGAGAGATGGCGATATGCCGATTTTCGAGCCGGGTCTGGAATCTATTGTTAAAAATAATTATGCAGAAAACAGATTGATTTTCACTTCAGATGCTGCTGCTGCTTTGCAACTAGCAGAGGTAGTTTTCATTGCCGTAGGCACGCCGCCTGATGAAGACGGCAGTGCTGATTTAAAGCATGTGTTGAAAGTTGCTGACACTGTCGGTCAACATTTGAGCGCTTATGCCGTCGTGGTGAACAAATCTACTGTGCCGGTGGGAACCGCAGACAAGGTTAAATACGCGATCACGCAGGCTTTGAGTCAACGCGGCGTTAGCATTGAATTTGACGTAGTGTCTAACCCTGAATTTTTGAAAGAAGGCGCAGCGGTTGCAGACTGTCAACGACCGGATCGTATTGTCATCGGTACAGGCAGCCAGCGGGCAGAAAAAGTATTGCGCGAACTGTATGAGCCATTCAACCGTAATCACGACAAAATCATTGTCATGGGAATACGCAGTGCAGAGATGACCAAGTACGCTGCAAATTGCATGTTGGCGACCAAGATCAGTTACATGAATGAATTGGCCAATCTGGCCGAAGCCGTGGGTGCAGACATTGAGTCTGTGCGTCAAGGCATAGGCAGCGACCAGCGTATCGGTTATCACTTTATTTATGCTGGTGCAGGTTACGGCGGCAGCTGTTTCCCCAAAGACGTCAGTGCACTGGTCAAAACCGCTCAGCAAATGGGGTACGAGCCTTTGATATTGAACGCAGTCGAAGCCCGCAACCAGGCGCAAAAACGTGTGATCTTCGACAAGATCAGCAGCCATTTCGCCGATGAACTGAAGGGCAAAACCATAGCGCTGTGGGGCCTGTCATTCAAACCGAATACTGACGATATGCGTGAAGCGCCCAGCCGTGTGCTGATGGAGTCCTTGTGGAAGGCGGGAGTCAAAGTACAAGCCTATGACCCGGCAGCCATGGATGAGACGCAGCACATTTACGGTCAACAGCCCTTGCTGCAACTGTGCGGTACCAAAGAAGCCGCATTGGTAGGTGCTGACGCTCTGGTCATCATGACTGAATGGCGTCAGTTCAAAGCACCGGATTTTGAGTTGTTGAAAAATACGCTCAAGCAACCGCTGATATTTGACGGCCGCAATCTCTTTGACCCGGCACGCATGCGTGAAAAAGGTTTTGTTTACAAAGGCATAGGCCGTTAAGCCTTAATACACCTCGGGTACATACATATCAGCAGGTACCGGATGACGTATGTAGTCCGGGTTGCGCACCCGCGCAGGTAAATCAATCGCCGGGTGTTCAATTTCGCTGTAAGGCATCAACGACAGCAAGTGATCTATGCAATTGAGTCGGGCCTTCTTTTTGTCCACCGCTTGCACTACCCACCACGGCGCTTCCGGTATGTGGGTGCGTTCAATCATGGCTTCTTTGGCGCGTGTATAGGCTTCCCAGCGCTTGCGGCTTTCCAGATCCATGGGGCTGAGTTTCCACTGCTTTAAGGGGTCGTGTATGCGTCCCAGAAAACGCGCGTGCTGCTCGTCATCTGTGATGGAGAACCAATACTTCACCAGTTGAATGCCGCTGCGCGAGAGCATTTTTTCAAACTCAGGCACCGAGCGGAAAAACTCTTCGTATTCTTCATCCGAGCAAAAGCCCATGACGCGTTCAACCCCTGCGCGGTTGTACCAGCTGCGGTCAAACAAAACGATTTCCCCGGCAGCCGGTAAATGCGCCACATAGCGCTGAAAGTACCACTGGGTACGTTCGCGGTCATTCGGTGCCGGTAGCGCTGCGACGCGACAAATGCGCGGATTCAAGCGTTGGGTGATGCGTTTGATCACACCGCCTTTACCGGCAGCATCACGGCCTTCAAACAAAATCACCACACGGTGTTTGGTGGCAACCACCCAATCCTGTAACTTGACCAGTTCACCTTGCAAGCGCAACAGGTTCTTAAAGTATTGCAAGCGCTCCTGTCTGTCTTCCTGGGACGGTTGGTCATGGCTGTCCAGGTTGTCGTCCATTTCCAACTCGTACTCTTCGTCCAGGTTGTCCAGCATGTCCTCGCGGACACGTTGCAGCAAATGTTTGTCTATGTCTGTTTTATTTTGCATATGAGTACTTTTTTCAAACCATACCGACAGGCAGTGTGAATCGTGAAGTGTCAGTGTAGTGCTGCTCATGGTTGAGCAAAACTTCGTACATCACGTTTTCTGTTTTTTGCACTATCACATCCCAACCCATGGCTTGGGCGCTGAGGCTTGCCTGTTGTCTCACGTAAGTCATCAAATACGGATTGTTCAGCAAAGCTTGTGCGGCCATTTCAAAATGCACGCCGGAATCGTGCGCAGCCAACATGCCGTTGATACCGCTTTGAATCAATTCACCGGCGGCTGCATGCTTAAAAGCCACGACCGCCAGGCCGGAAGCCATGGCCTCTAAAGTGACATTGCCAAAGGTTTCTGTCTGGCTGGCAAACACAAACATATCTGCACTGGCGTAATGGGCCGCCAGGTCTTCGCCGGTTTGAAAACCGGCGAAGATCACATCGCTGTGGCTTTGTTGTAATTCTTGGCGCATAGGACCGTCGCCTACCAAAACCAATTTGGTCTCGGGGTGTCGTTGTTTGGCCATGGCATAGGTTTGCAAAACCAGCTTGAGGTTTTTCTCAACCGCCAACCTTCCTACATAAAGCATCACCGTGGTGTCGGCGCCGGCTTGCCAACTTTCACGCAAGCTCTGGCTGCGCTTGGCCGGAGAGAATAAGCGGGTATCAATACCGCGCGGCACCACTTTCAATCGCTGAAACCCGCTGCTGCGTAAGCTGTCGGCCAGTGCCAGTGTGGGCACCATGGTGGCATCAGCCGCGTTGTGAAACTTGCGCATATACGCCAGTATGGCGCCGCTTAACCAGCCTATGCCGTAGTGGCTGCTGTAGGCGTGAAAGTTGGTGCGAAAATCGGTACTGACCGGTATGCGGAGTTTGCGCGCCACTTGGAGCGCCGACCAACCCAGTGGGCCTTCCGTAGCTATATGCACCACGTCAGGCCGCTTGAAAGACCACAGTCTGTGCAATTCTTTTTTCGCCGGTAAGCCCATGCGCAATTGTTTGTAAAAGGGTATGGGCATTCCCTTGACCAGCAACTCATTAAAGCCCTCGCTGCTTTGTGCAAGTTGGGTTTTTTGTTGGCGTGGTCGTACCAGCCAGATGTCGTGGCCGTTGGCTTGCAAGCCATTCACCATCTTGGACAAGGTGTGCGCCACGCCGTTGATATCAGGTGGAAATGTTTCAGTGACCACGGAGATATTCAAAGCCCGCCTAGCGTGACCGAAACGCTCTACTTGTATGTGTGTATTCATCCCTCTACTGTGACCGGCAAATAAAACAGTTTGATGAACATCATGTGTCAGGAAAATGACATTGATTCAATCGCTCAATGTCATGAAAATTTCATGCAACAGCGTGACAGTAGCAAGTCGGATGAATTGAAAATCTGAATCTAGCCTTTAAGGAGAAGCCATGAAAGATTTACTGAAGACCCTCGAAACCCAGCGTTGGGACGACCACCGCTATTACCACCACAGCCGAGTGAATCAAACACTGCATTTGATCAGCGCATTGTCATTTCTGGTGGCTTACGTGTATTTGTTCATTGACCCGGTAGTGTCGGCCTTGATCGCATGGTTGTTTTCTATGAGTACCCGCCAAATTGGACATTTCTTTTTTGAGCCCAAAGGCTATGACGAGATCAACCTGGCCACCCATGAATACAAAGAAGAGATCAAGGTTGGTTACAACCTCAAGCGCAAAATCGTGCTGCTTAGTATTTGCGCATTGATTCCCGTTTTGGCTTACTGGATGCCTCAGTACCTGACCTGGGCGGTGCCCGCAGCCTATGAAGACACACCTGTTCGCATCACGGGCATGCTGTGGCTGTTCTTGGGTATTGCTGGTTTGACCTTCCGTGTGTTCCAACTCTGGCACCAGGAAAGCTTGCTGGCAGGCCTGGCCTGGGCCATGAAGATCATCACCGACCCGGTGCACGATATCAAGATGTACTACAAATCACCTTTTTACCTGTTGCGCGGCGAATGGATAGACCCCATGGACCATGTCAGAACTTCAGTGCATTAAGCATTGGCCCATTTTTTATTCAACATTTCCCTTAACAGGCTTTGACGGATACGGCGGTTGGTTTGGTCGGGGGGGGCCCAGAACCAACCGTCGTTTTGCATTTGCTGCGCAGCCCGGACAAAACGCTGAACAAATATCTCAAAATCTGCATCGTTGATATTGAAACTGAAGATCATGCGGCCTGAGCCCACCCAACTGAGTGCAATCCCTTGGTCTCTCAGATAAAACTGCAACATCCAGTGGTAACGGCTCGCTGCCGTGTAAAGCACAGACCAAACGCTTTCCATGCCTGCGACTTGCACCGGCACACCTGCTTGCTGCAAGCGCGTGTTGAGCAAAGTCATGCGATCAGTCCAGACGCGACTGCTGTCGGCGTACATGGTTTGCACTTCTTGGGTCTGCAGTCTTTCCAAAAATACCTGCATGGTGGTCATCACATATGGATGTGCATTAAAGGTACCGCGTGCAAAACACAGGTCGGCAGGTTTTTGCTCGTCATATCGCTTCATCCACTGCGACATACCGCAGACCACGCCGACCGGCAAACCGCCGCCCAGTGTTTTGCCGTAAGTCACCAAATCAGCTTTGACATTGAAATAGGCCTGTGCTCCGCCGGGCGCCAGTCTGAAGCCCAGAAACACTTCATCCATGATGAGCGCAATGCCTTTGTCGGTGCAGACTTGACGAAGTTGCTGCAGCCACTTGGTATAGGCCTGTCTGTCGTAGTGAACGCTGCGCCCGCCATCGACCAGGGTCGAATCTGTCGGCGCGGATTTGTTCGGATGCATGGCTTGCAGTGGGTTGACCAGCACACAGGCGATGTCATTGCGGTTACGCAATACACGCAATGTGTTCGGGTGCATGTCATTCAAGGTCAGCGTGTCCGACGAGGGCGGCATGGGATTGCCCGGGCCGGGTTGCACATCGTCCCACCAGCCGTGGTAGGCACCGGTGAATCGAACAATCTTGCGCTTGCGGCTGTGGTAGCGCGCCAACCGCACGGCTTGCATGACGGCCTCTGTACCAGACATATGAAAAGACACTTCCTGCATGCCGGAGATCTCGCACAAGCGCTTGACGTTGTCCAGCACACAAGGGTGGTAAGAGCCGAGCACGGGGCCAAGCTTTTCTGCACGTTTGACTCCCTCAGTAATGCATTGCTTGTAAAAGTCCAGACCGAACAGATTGACGCCGTAAGAACCGGTGACATCAAAGTAGCGGTTGCCGTCCAAGTCGGTCAGGTAAACCCCTTCGCTTTCGCGCCAAAAGCTACCCAGTTGTATGTGCTGGCTGAGTTGTTCGCGAAACTGGTAAGGCACCCGGTACTGGCTGATCAATTGCAAATCGGAAACCATGGGTTTGACTTGTGCCGACATGGCCAATGTTTGAGGACTGCGTGTATGCAAGCGCTCGGCCAGTGTCTGCAAGCCTTGTTGACGTTGCAACACCACTTGCTGCGGAGCTTCATCCGCCGCAAACCATTGCTCATCCCGGTAGCTGTAAGCCGGAATCCAGGCGGCTACGCGCTTGGACATGCGCAAATGACCGCCCAGCGACGGGCTTTTAGCCAGCGACAGTTGCAGCCGTTGGTGCAATTTCTTCAACAACACCAAGCTTGCCAGCGCCGTGGCGGTGAGGGTCCATGTATTCAGTGGCTCCATCAGAAGTTCCTTTATCAAAACCTCCTTTGTATGACGACTGGGTTAAAAAATGATGACTGTTCGTGAAGTTTTCCAAAAAATAGGTGCCAACGAAGATTTAAACTTTTTGTTGACGAACCGGATTCCCCGCTTGGCATTGACCCGTTTCATGGGTTGGTTCAGCCAAATACGCCAGCCTTGGGTGCGTGATGCATCCATTGCTGTCTGGCAGCGTTTGTCTGATTTGAATTTGTCTGAAGCGCGCAAAACGCATTTCGACAGCTTGCACGACTGTTTCATACGCGAACTCAAACCAGGCGCCAGAACCGTCGATGAGTCGCCCGATGTATTGACCAGTCCGTGCGACGGCATTGTGGGCGCCATGGGCAGGGTGCAAGACGGTCAGGTGTTTCAGGCCAAAGGCTTTCCTTACTCGCTCAAGGACTTGTTGGGTGAACAAGCCAATGCCGGACATTGGCATAACGGCTGGTTCATGACCATACGTATCACTTCTTATATGTACCACCGCTTCCATGCGCCTTACCAAGGCAGGCTAAAGCGTGTCCAGTATTTCTCAGGCGACACCTGGAATGTGAATCCGATTGCATTGAAGCGGGTGGAAAAACTCTTTTGTAAAAACGAACGCGCTTTGCTGGAAACAGAAATAGGGCTCCAGGCTTACCCGGTGGCCTTGGTGCCGGTGGCGGCGGTGTTGGTGGCCAGCATCCGTTTGCATGCACTTGACGGTTTGTTACGCGATGTGTGTCACGGCGCTTTGGATGTGCCGTGTGACGCCGGCTTTGACAAAGGCGAAGAACTCGGCTGGTTTCAGCACGGCTCGACGATTTTGATTTTTGTCCCCGAGTCGTTCAGCTTTGCCGAAGGCATGCACGAGGGCCGTGTGCTGAAAATGGGCGAAGCCTTGATGCGCTTACCCGTTGATCACCGCGCCGCGTGAGATTTGCCGGTAACGCCAGGTCATGCCGCACATGCCGGTGACAATGAGAGCGGCCAGGGCCCAAATCAAGCCCTGCACCGGTACTTGCAAATACGCCAGCAGGCTGTAAGCGCAAAGCAGCAACAGCACGCTGCTGTTTTCGCAGGTGTTTTGCACAGAAATGGAACGCCCGGCGCTCAAGAGTTGCACGCCCCTGGCTTGCAGCATGGCATTCATAGGCACGACAAAAAATCCGCCTAGCATGCCCAGTGCCAGCGTCAATACCATGGCCCATTCCCAGTTGTGAATTTGGGTCATCAAGGGCAATGCAAGACCTAATCCAATACCTGCACTCAACACCAGAGGCGCATTCGCCAATGACACACAGCGCGCCGCCAAGGCGGCACCTGCCATGACACCGATGGCTGTAACGGCTTGCAGGTAAGCCGCCTGGGTCAAATTCAAATCAAGCATGGTTTGCGCCCAGGCCAGCACCAGCAGTTGCATGCTCGCGCCCACGCCCCAAAACAAACTGGTCACCGATAAACTGACGCCGCCTAGAGGGTCGCGCCACAAGGTGCGTTGATCTTTGATGAAGTTGTGCCACACCTCGCGTATGTGCCAACCGGTGTCGGCATAGCGTTTGCCGCTGTCTGGTATGCGGGTGTTCAGCGCTGCCGCCAGCACATACAGCAAGCCAATCAATCCCATGGAAACAGCAAAGGTTTGTTGAAACGGCAAAGCATCTTTCAAATACTTACACAGCGCTGAGCTCAGCCATGCGTCAGAAACCAGGGCGCCACCGAGCATGACGCCGAACAAAGCTGCGCACACGGCGCTTACCTCAATCCAGGCGTTGGCATGCACTAACTCTTCAGCGGGTACGAGTTCTGTGATCAAACCGTATTTGGCCGGCGCATACATGGCAGCCCCCAATCCCGTGAAGGCGAATGCGGTGATCGGATCTGCGCCTCCTATGAGGGCGATGCAGGCCGCCAGTTTTAAACCGTTGGCACGCATCATTACGCCATGCTTAGGACGGCTATCCGACCAGGCGCCTACCCAGGGTCCGGACAGCACATAAGACAAAGTGAACATCACCTTGATCAAGGGAATCCAGAAAGCCGCTTGAGCCTGTGCTTGCAGCAGAGCAATGACCAGCAACAGCAAAGCGTTATCGGCCAACGCTGATGCAAATTGAGCGGCAATCAGTACGTAAAAACCGGGCTGTTTGGCGGGCACGTGTAACGAATCAGGAAACCAGGCTGGCAGGTTCAGGTACGACAGCTGGCTCCTGCAACAACTTGATTTTGACAGGCGTGAAGTCCAGTTCCTGGTCCCAGAAAATCAATTCGAGATGACCGTCCACGTGTTCAACCAACGCAGACCGGCTTTCCACCCAGTCGCCGTCGTTGCAATACAAAATGCCGTTGATCATGCGTATTTCGGCGCGGTGTATGTGACCACAGACCACGCCCTGGTAACCGCGCTTTTGTGCTTCATGGGCGACAGCGTTTTCAAAGTCTGTGACGAAGTTGAGAGCTTTTTTGACTTTGCCTTTGAGGTAGGCGGACAAGGACCAGTAGCGCATGCCCAATCGGGCGCGCAAGCGGTTGAAATGACGGTTTAAGCGCAAGGTCAACTCGTACAAACTGTCGCCTACATAAGCCAGCCATTTGGCATATTGCACCACGGCGTCAAAATAGTCGCCGTGAATCAGCCAGAGTTTGCGCCCGTCGAGCAAGGTGTGTGTGGCTTCTTCCATGACCTCGATGCCGCCGAAGTGATGCTCGACAAAATCACGGGCAAACTCGTCGTGGTTACCCGGTATGTAGACCACGCGACTGCCTTTGCGCACGCGGCGCAGTAGTTTTTGCACCACGTCGTTATGGGCTTGCGGCCAGTACCATTTGCGACGCAGTTGCCAGCCGTCGACGATATCGCCGACCAGGTACAAGGTGTCGCTGGTATGGGACTTCAGAAAATCCAACAGCGCCTCAGCTTGGCAACCCGGTGTACCCAGGTGCAGGTCAGAGATAAAAACTGCTCTGTAATGCATGCATTCCCCAAAGGATGGCTGTGATTCACAGAGCAACACATGCATCTGTAATATGACATAGCTTAAGCAGGCTGTGTGACTGATTGATGAAACAATCAACAGGCGCTGTAACACCGTATTTTTCATAAGGACATTCAAGCCATGGCCATGCTCGTCAAACAAATCTGGACCGCCAACCCTTACCGTAATTTCAATTACTTGATAGCTTGTAGCGAAACCGGTGAGGCTCTGGCGATTGATCCGCTGGACAGCGCCAAATGTTTACAGACGGCCAAGGCCGAGGGCTGGAGCATCACGCAAATTTTGAATACGCATGAACACCACGACCATACCGGCGGTAACCAAGCGGTGGTGGATGCCACGGGAGCCAAAGTGCTGGCCCATGCCAAAGCCGGTCACGCCATTGCAGGCATGTTTCGCGGTTTGATTGCAGGTGACATCATCAAAGTTGGCAAGACAGTGGAGCTCGAAGCCTTAGACACGCCGGGCCACACCATGTGCCATATCTGTTTGCGCTCCCATACCGATCAGCCCGCGCTGTTTTCCGGCGACACCTTGTTCAATGCCGGTGCGGGCAATTGCCACAACGGCGGTAACGTCAAGTCCTTGTTTCAAACCTTCAGTCAGCAATTAAACCGACTGCCTGAACACACCTTGATTTACCCCGGGCACGATTACATAGAAAACAACTTGCGTTTCACACTCAACCGCGAACCTGACAACGCACAAGCAGCCAAACTTTTAAAGCAGGTCAGCGCACAGGATGTGAACCAGCCATGGGTGACAACATTGCAGACCGAGCGTGAGATCAATACGTTTTTCCGGCTTGACAGTCAAAGCGTGCAAGCGCATTTGCGCGCTTCATTTGCCGATTTAACGGGGCCGTTGGATGAAGAAACGGTTTTCACCAAACTGCGTGAACTGCGCAATACCTGGTGATGCGCCGCCTATTTAAAGTGATGACAAACGGTCAATGATGAAGTTGGCGGTTTGCATGATGTGTTCTCTGGCCTTTTTTTCAGCCGCATCCTGGTCGCCCTGAGCGACTGAAAGCAGCAAGTCTTCGTGCTGATCCCAGATATCACGTGGTTTTTCGTCCCGCATCAATACTTCGCCCATGACCCGTTGCGTGTAGGTCCAGTGCGCGTCCATGGTGGGTGCGACCAGCAGGTTGTCTGACAGTCCATAGACAAAATGGTGAAACGCCATGTCGGCGCTGATGAGTTGGGTCACTTGGCCGCTTTTCACAGCTTGCCTGCCTTGCTTGATCAACGCAGGTCCGTCTGTGCGTGCGGTGGCGGCATTGTTCAATGCAGCTTTACGGAAAGCCAGCCCCTCAAGCACGGCGCGCACTTCGTACATTTGGCGGATGTAATCCGGGTCTAAGGGCGCCACGATCAGGCCGCGTCCCGGCGCGTCGCGTAACAAGCCTTGGTTGCGTAGCAGCAGCAAAGCCTGTTGCACCGGTTGGCGGGAAACGCCGAGTTCGCTGGCAATCTGTTCCTGAATGATGCGTGTGCCGGGGGTCAGCTTGCCGGCCGAAATCTCCAGCAATATGGCCTCATGCACCTGTTCGACCAGGTTAGGTTGGACTGACAGAATTTTCATTAACGCCCTTTACTGCTTCAATCAGCTTGAAAAGGTGGCACTCACTTTAAGCCTGAGCGCCACGCACGTTCCGCATCATCCCATGCACTGAGTGCTTGCAGGTCCGGCACCCAGGCAAGACCCGACTTGGCGTCAGACGATTCGGCCTCAGGCGTGACCAGCACATCCAGCAAAGCCGGGCGGTTTTGCAGCGCCAGCGCGATGGCAGTAGGTAAATCTTCTGCTTTTTCAACACGTTGCGCGTGCATGCCAAAAGCCCGGGCCATGGCCGCATGGTCGGCAAACTGCAAACGTGTGCCCACCACTTTGCCGTGGGTTTGCTGCTGGTCGCGCACCTCAATCGCCCAAGAGCCGTTGTTGGCCACCACCACCAGCAACGGGGCTTTGTGCCGCACGGCGGTGTCTATTTCCATGGCGTTAAAGCCGAATGCGCCGTCGCCGGTGGCGACCACCACCGTACGCCCCGGGCAAGCCAGACTGGCGGCCACGCCAAACGGTGTACCGACACCGATACAGCCCAGCGGACCCGGGTCTAGGTAGGTGTCGGCCTGCAAACCCACACGCGCAAAGCTCAAAAAGTCGCCGCCGTCGGCGACCACGATGGTGTCATCCGGCAATTGCTTTTGCAGCTCGGCCAGCAGGCGGTTGGGGTGCATCAGCCCGTCGCTGCCGTTGGGCGCTTGCTGCATGCTCACCTGCAATTTGGCTGCGCGGGCTAAGTGTTGCTGGCGCAACCCGCTCAGCCAGTCCTTATCGCTGGCCGGTGTACGACCTTGACCGGCATCGCACAGGGCTTGCAAGCTGTGCGCCACATCGGCGAGCAACTCCACTTCGCCGCGCCGGTTGTCGCGTAACTCGGCGGCGTTGTCTGCCAGTCGAATGAACTTGGCTTCACCAAAAATGGCGGGAGAGCCAAAGGCCAATTGGAAATCGAGTTTGCGCCCGACGGTGACCACCACATCGGCCTGGCCCATGACGCCACCGCGCATGGCGGCCACCACGCTGCCATGGTCAGCAGGCACCAGACCCCTGCTTTCGCCTGTGTCTAAATAAGCCGCGCCCAGCATGCTCAACAGTTGTTGCAAAGGCGCACCCGCGCCTTTGGCACCCCGGCCCGAAATAAAGAGCGGACGTTTTGCCGACCACAGCAGTTCGACTGCGGCTTGCACATCCAGCGGGGCAGGAAGTGCGACTTGGTGATGCACCGGTTTGAAAAATTCCGGCAGCAAGACGGCGGATGGCGGCGTGCTGCGCAGCACGTCGACGGGGAAGTCCAGGTACACCGGTCCCGGTTCGCCGCCTTGTCCCAAGGCCCGTGCAGCAGCTTCATTCAATGTGGACAAGGCCAGCGCCGGGTGCCGCACGGTTCTGGCCAGCCGGGTGATGGATGCCACCAGTTCGGTGTGCACCATGTCTTGCAATGCGCCCCGGTGCTCCTGTGCCAGCGGTGGCGTACCGGATATCACCAGCACCGAGGCGCGTGACACATGCGCATTGGCAATACCGGTCATGGCGTTGGTGACACCCGGACCGGCGGTGATCAAGGCCACGCCCAGGGTGCCGGTCAACTCAGCCTCGGCATGCGCCATGTAAACAGCGGCACGCTCGTCCCGCACGTCGATGATTTGAATGCCATGCGCGTCCAGCGCCATCCAAATCGGCATGATGTGGCCGCCGCACAGGCCGTAAACCCGTTGCACCCCCTGACTTTTGATGAAACGGGCGATCACATCGGCTACTTTGGGGTCATTTGTGTTGTTTGTCGGCATAGTCATGGTCAGCTCTGTTCTTTCGGTGGGACCCTAGCATCAGCCCGTACAGGGATAATACCGAGTGAATTCTGAATTCAGAATACTATATTCCTTGTAACTTGTGACAAAAATCAGTGTTTAACCTAGAGACAGCCGCTTTGAGACAGTTACTGAATATTTCCGACATGGTCCGCTCGCACGCACGTTTGCGCGGGCAAGACACCGGGGCCATGGACTCGCGCCGAAGCATGAGCTTCGAAGAATGGAACCGCCGTGCTGACGGCCTGGCCGCCGGCTTATTGGCTCAGGGTCTGGTGCATGGTGACAGGGTGGCCGTGCTGGCACACAACTGTATTGAATGGCTGGAAATGTATGTGGCCTTGGCGCGTGCCGGGCTGGTGGCCTTGCCGCTGAATTTCCGGCTGACCGGGCCTGAAATCGCCTATATCTTGCAAGACGCTCAGGCTGCCGCTTTGATTTGCACACCGGTGTTGCAAGACAGAGTGCTTGAGGTGTTACCCGCATTGGGTTTGCGCCTGCAGCTTCAAATCGGCGGTCCCACCCAGCCGGGTTGGCTGGACTATGAAACCCTCATTAAGCAAGCGGTCATGCCGGTTTGCTGGCCTGAAGTGAAACCTTCAGACACCTGCGCGCTGATGTACACCTCGGGCACCACCGGCAAACCCAAAGGAGCGATTCGCAGCCATGAGGCCAGCACCTTGATCGCTTACGCCACGGCCATGGAAATGGGCTTCACCCGGGCCGACAAAGCCTTGCTGGTCATGCCCTTGTGCCATGCGAATTCGCTTTACTTTGCCAATACCTTCATGCATCTGGGCGCATGTATTGCCATCGACGACAGCGCCAGTTTCGACCCGGCCCGCGTCATGCAAATGCTGTGCAGCAACGGCATCACTTTCACCTCGCTGGTGCCTACGCACTACATCATGATGCTGGCTTTATCGGCCGAGGCCACCGCGCAATTCGCCACCGGCAGCGTGGCCCGTCTGCTGATTTCCTCGGCCCCGGCCAACGAAAGCTTGAAGCGCGATATTCAAAAACTGTTCCCTAACGGGCAACTGTATGAGCTGTATGGCTCGACAGAAGCGGGTTGGGTCACCATCTTGCGTCCAGAAGAACAGTTGACCAAACTCGGCTCTGTCGGTCGCGAGTGGGCAGGCAGCGGCCCGATCCGCATCCTGGATGACAACCGCCAGGAAGTGCCAGACGGTGAGGTCGGCGAACTGTACTCATGTACCTCCTACGCGTTTGAAGGCTATTGGAATGCACCGGAAAAAACCGCTCAGGCGTATGCCGGTGCCTGGTGTTCGGTGGGCGACATGGCGCGCCGCGATGCCGACGGTTTCATTTGGTTGATGGACCGCAAAAGCAACATGATCATCAGTGGCGGTGAAAACATTTACCCCTCTGAGGTCGAAGCCGTGTTGGCGGCTCACCCCGCAGTACAAGAGGTGGCGGTGATTGGCGTGCCGGATGACAAATGGGGCGAAACTGTGCAAGCCGTGGTGGTGCTCAAACCCCATGCCGACTGCCAAGCGGATGAGCTCAAGCAATGGTGCAAACAACAACTGGCCGGTTACAAACAACCCCGCATCATCAGTTTCATCGATTCAGCGCATATGCCGCGCACCGCCACCGGAAAAATTGTGCATCGCCGCTTGCGCGAACAATTTGCACGGCCTTTGACCAGTGCGATCTAGTCTTAAACACCTATTACATCGCCTGCATACCTGCTTTACAACCTAAGCCATGAACCCTACACGTCGTCACATCATTCAAATCGCCAGCGCCGGTGCCGCCGGTGTCTGCGGCATTCCCGTCTGGGCCGAGGGTATCGTCAGTGAAATCCAAAAAGGCGATCTGTTGATGGCTGCCAAGGGCGAGAACAAGCAGCCGTTGAAAGTGCAGGACATTCCCATCGGGGTCAAACCGGTGTTGGCCTATGCCATGGACCCGGCCACCCACAAACTGCGCGACACCTCGCGCATGGACAAACTGCTGCTGCTGCGTTTTGACGAAGCCGAACTGACCCCGGAGGCCAAAGCAATTGCAGTGTCCGGCGTGTTGGCATTTTCGGCCATTTGCACCCACCAAGGCTGTGAGGTCACCGAATGGTCCAAGGGCGACAAAAGCCTGTTGTGCTTTTGCCATTTATCCAAATTCAATCCTTTGCAAACAGGCGCTGTGGTGAAAGGCCCGGCCTCGAAAAGCCTGCCTTGGATCGGTCTGGCCAGCGACAACGAGGTGCTGGTCATCAACAGCGGTTTTTCAGCCAAACCCGGCGCTTAAGACCGGGTTGTCAGTCGATGACCGGCATCGGGCCGGCGTCATTCAAACCCTTAACCGGGCATCTATTCACAAGAGGAGAGAGAGCATGAAGTTGACATTCAAACCCGTGGCCGTTGCCATGTCGCTGTTGTTGGCATCTGTGGCCGTTCAGGCCGCTGGTCCCTACAACGCAGTGACAGACGCGCGTCTGCAAAACCCTGAGCCACGCAACTGGTTGTCCACCCGTGGCAACTACCAAGGTTGGGGCTACAGCCCGCTGGAAAAAATCAACGCCGGTAACGTCGGCAAGTTGCAGCAAGCCTGGTCATTCACCACCGGAGTGCAAGAAGGTCACCAGTCACCTCCTATCGTGAATGATGGCTATATGTACATCACCACGCCGCAAAACCAGGTCATTGCCTTGGATGCCAAAACCGGCATGGAACTGTGGCGCTACAAAAAAGAAATTCCGGCTGAGTTGTTCCAATTGCACCCGACCAACCGTGGCGTGGCGCTCTATGGCGACAAAGTCTTCGTCGCCACCACCGATTGCAACCTGGTTGCCTTGGATGCCAAAACCGGCAAAGTGTTGTGGACCGTCGCTATCGAAGATTGGAAAACCGGCTACTACATGACCCTGGCGCCTTTGGCAGTCAAAGGCAAGATCATGGTCGGTGTGTCCGGCGGTGAATACGGCGTGCGCGGCTTCATTGCCGCAGTCGATGCCAACACCGGCAAACAAGCGTGGAAGCGTTACACCATTCCTGCGCCTAACGAACCCGGTGGCAATACATGGCCTGACAACGGCTCTTACAAAACCGGCGGCGGCAGTGTTTGGGTGACCGGCACTTATGACGCGAAAACCAATATCGCTTATTGGGGTACCGGCAACCCCGGCCCATGGACACCTGACATGCGCGAGGGTGACAATCTGTATGCCAGCTCTGTGTTGGCGATTGACGTAGACACCGGCGATATCAAAGGTCACCACCAGTACGCACCCAACGACTCTTGGGACTGGGACGAGGTCACACCGCCGCTGTTGATAGACACCGAGATCAAAGGCCGCAAAGTGTCTGCCGCTGTGCACGCCGGTCGTAACGGTTACCTGTGGGTTCTGGAGCGCTCAGGTGGTGCCATCAAATTCGTGAATGCATGGCCTTATGTCGGTAACAACGTGTTCAAGAGCGTGGACCCGGTCACCGGCCGTCCTACCTACGACATGTCCAGAAAGCCCAGCCTGAAGAACGGTGCGGATTTCTGTCCTGGACTGTGGGGCGGCAAAGACTGGTCTCCCGAAGCCTACAACCCGAAAACAGGTTTGTTCTACATCCCTGCCAACAACAATATGTGCTCCACATTGCCCAAAGGTGAGGCCACGCCTTACAAAGCAGGTGAGTTGTACATTGGTTTTCCGATCGGCGAAGTCATCACCAATACCCGCCTTGGCCCTGGCGCCAAAGACCACATTGGCGAATTGCAGGCATGGGACATCAAAACAGGCAAATTGGCTTGGACCCATAACTTCAAAGACCAGTTGTGGACACCTTTGCTGACCACCGGCGGCGGCTTGGTGTTTGCAGGCGGCACGCCTGACCGTAAATTCCGTGCCTTCGATGCCAAAACAGGCAAAACTCTGTGGGAAACCAATGCACCTTCCGGCGTGATCGGTGTGCCAAGTTCCTATGAAGTCGACGGCGAGCAATACATCGCTGTGCAAGCCGGTTGGGGTGTGGATGCCCAGCGTTTGGCTGGCGCTATCGATAACGTCAAAGGCACCACCACCTTGGTTCCCCAAGGCGGTACTTTGATGATTTACAAATTACCTAAGAAATAATTAAGTCCCCGGGGTTTCCCGGTTTAACGGCCCCGCTTTTCGGAACGGCGGGGCCGTTTTTTTATGGCTGTAACAGGAATAGTTGAGTAGTTAAAGCGAGTAAGCCTTGGCAAAGTGCTTTACATCAGCAAATGCTCGCCGTCGTTGGCGCCGCCCAAAATGACGTAATTGACTTTGCGTATGTCCATCAAACGCGTGCCGCCGGCATAAGAGATGGAGCTTTGCAAGTCTTCTTGCATTTCGCGCAGCGTGTCTTTCAACTGCCCTTTGATCGGCTCCAGAATGCGTTTGCCTTCAACGTGTTTGTATTCGCCTTTATTAAAGTCGGAGGCCGAGCCATAGTATTCCTTGAACAAGCGCCCGTCGACTTCCACTGTTTGCCCGGGGGACTCTTCGTGTCCGGCGAGCATGGAGCCGATCATCACCATGGATGCGCCGAAACGTATGCTTTTGGCGATGTCGCCGTGTTCGCGAATGCCGCCGTCGGCGATGATGGGTTTGGTGGCCACGCGCGCACACCACTTCAGCGCTGAGAGTTGCCAGCCGCCGGTGCCAAAACCTGTTTTGAGTTTGGTGATGCAGACCTTGCCGGGGCCAATACCGACTTTGGTGGCATCCGCGCCCCAAGTTTCTAAATCAATGACCGCTTCAGGTGTGCCCACGTTGCCCGCGATGATGAACGCTTCAGGCAAGTGTTCTTTCAAGTGCGTGATCATGCGGTGTACGTTGTCGGAATGGCCGTGCGCAATATCGATGGTGATGTAGTCGGGGCTCAGGCCTTCGGCGCGCCACGCAGCGACGGTGTCGTAATCGGCTTGTTTGACACCCAGGGACACCGAGGCGTACATGCCTTTTTTCTTGCAATCGCGGACAAATTGCACATTGTCCAAATCAAACCGGTGCATGACGTAAAAGTAGCCGTTGGTCGCCAGCCATTCGCAAATGCTTTCGTTCACCACGGTTTTCATATTGGCGGGAACCACGGGCAGGCGAAACGTGTGTTTGCCTAAGGTGACACCGGTGTCGCATTCGGCCCGGCTTTGCACGCGGCATTTGCGGGGCAGCAAAAGTATGTTGTCGTAATCAAAAATTTCCATGAACCAGGCTCCAAAAGTAAAACATAGGAGAGCACTTGGCTTGGCCGGTCATGAAAAACCGGACACAAGAAACTTGGGCCCGGTGATTGATTCTACGCACTTTGGCAGGTTGATCTGACTACCTACAATCAACGCATGCATACTGGCCTGTCCCCCGATTTCTCCTCCCCTTTGTTACAAGGCCTCAACCCCGAACAACAAGCCGCGGTCACGCTGCCCGGTCAGCACGCATTGATATTGGCCGGTGCCGGTTCAGGCAAAACGCGGGTGTTGACCACGCGCATCGCCTGGTTGCTGCAAACCCGCCAGGTCGCCCCCGGCGGTTTGATGGCGGTGACCTTCACCAACAAAGCCGCGAAAGAAATGTTGACCCGACTCAGCGCCATGCTGCCGGTGAATGTGCGCGGCATGTGGATAGGCACGTTTCACGGCTTGTGCAACCGTTTTTTGCGGGCGCATTGGAAGCTGGCCAACCTGCCGCAGTCGTTCCAAATTCTGGACACGCAAGACCAGTTGTCTGCCGTCAAACGCTTGCTCAAGCAGTTCAATATCGACGATGAGCGCTTTCCGCCCAAGCAAGTGCAATGGTTCATCTCCGGTTGCAAAGAAGAAGGTTTGCGTCCCAAAGACGTGGTGGTGCGTGACCCGGAAACCCGCCAAAAAGTCGAGCTGTACCAGTTGTATGAAGACCAGTGCCAACGCGAAGGGGTGGTGGATTTTGGCGAATTGATGTTGCGCAGTTACGAGTTGTTGCGCGATAACGAGCCTTTGCGTGAGCATTACCGCCAGCGCTTTACCCACATATTGATTGACGAGTTTCAAGACACCAACAAGCTGCAATACGCTTGGATCAAATTACTGAGTGGTGCCAACAGCGCGGTGTTGGCCGTCGGCGACGACGACCAAAGTATTTACGCGTTTCGCGGTGCACGCGTGGGCAACATGGCTGACTTTGTGCGCGAGTTTGAGGTGCAGCACCAGATCAAGCTGGAGCAAAACTACCGCAGCCATAGCCACATTTTGGACACAGCCAACGAGCTGATCAAACACAACAAAACCCGCTTGGGCAAAAACCTGCACACCACGCAAGGCGCGGGCGAACCGGTGCGGGTGATGGAGTCGCCCGGCGATTTGGCCGAGGCAAATTGGATTGTTGAAGAGATCAAACAACTGCTGCGCGACGGGCGCGACGGCGATGGCGAAAAAGGCGCATCAGTCCGCAGCGAGATCGCCATTCTCTACCGCAGCAACGCGCAAAGCCGGGTGATTGAAACCGCCTTGTTCAACGCCGCCATGCCTTACCGTGTGTATGGCGGTTTGCGCTTTTTCGAACGCGCTGAAATCAAACATGCATTGGCCTATTTGCGTTTGCTAGAAAACCCGCGTGACGACACCAGTTTCATGCGCGTGGTCAATTTTCCGCCGCGCGGCATAGGTGCGCGCAGCATCGAGCAATTGCAAGACGCGGCCCGCGCCAGTGGTTGTGCCTTGCATGATGCGGTGGGCAGCATCAGCGGCAAAGCCGGTGCCAACATTTCTGCGTTTGTCGCCAAGCTCGATGTGTTGCGCGAGCAAACCCAAGGTCAAACGCTGCGGCAAATCATTGAAATGGTGTTGGACCACAGCCAGTTGATTGAACATTACCAGGCCGAGCGCGAGGGTGCGGACCGGGTGGAGAACTTGCAAGAGTTGGTCAACGCCGCCGAGAGTTTTGTCACGCAAGAAGGTTTTGGCAAAGACGCTGTCGCACTGCCGGTGGATGAAGCCTTGCAAAGTCAAGCGGATTTCGCCGCAGCCCAGGCCAAAGCCAATGGCACAGACGCGCAACCGGATACAGAAACCGGCGAGACGTTGTCACCACTGGCGGCATTTCTCAGTCATGCTGCACTAGAAGCAGGTGACAACCAAGCGCTAGCAGGCCAAGACGCGGTGCAACTCATGACGGTGCATGCGGCCAAAGGTTTGGAATTCGATTGCGTGTTCATCACCGGTTTGGAAGAGGGTTTGTTCCCGCATGAAAACGCCATGAGCGATTTTGAAGGCTTGGAAGAAGAACGCCGGTTGATGTATGTGGCCATCACACGCGCACGCAAACGTTTGTATTTGAGCCATTCACAAACCCGCATGTTGCACGGCCAAACCCGCTATAACATCAAAAGCCGTTTCTTCGATGAAATGCCTGAACACACGATGAAATGGCTGACCCCTAAAACCGGTTTGCAAGCACCTCAGATGTGGGGCAGTAGACCGTCGAACTTCGGCAGCAGCGACGCAGGACGCGCCGGTTTTTTCACACCCACACCGCCGTCTATCCCTCAGCGTGCCAACCCGGCAACAGCCAGCGGCCCGAACGCTTGGGTGCGCAGCGGTTTACAAGTGTTTCACACCAAGTTCGGCGAAGGCACGGTGGTGTCTATGGAAGGCATAGGAGACGATGCACGGGCACAGGTGAAGTTCAACCGGCACGGCGTGAAATGGCTGGCCTTGTCGGTGGCCAAACTCACACAGGTATGAAACCTCAGGCCAGCACCGGCTCGCTGATAAAGCAGTCGCGAAAGCTGTAATAGCTGGAGGTGAAGAACATGGTGGCCAGCATCAGCATGGCTGGCAGCATCAGTGTCAACGATAACTGCCCGTCTTCAAACACCATGCTCAGCAGACTGAGTAGCACGCTGGTGGCCAGAAAAATACTCAGCCAGGTCAATCCGAAAACTGCGAATGCACGCCAGTTGGCCCAGCAAGCCATGAAACTGAAGAAGATACTTTTGGCCAAAGGCTGGGCATGCCAGTGCATCAGCGCAGGTGCATGCCAGAACAGGGAAGACAAAGGCAGGTACATCAGCAAAGCAAAAAGTGCAGCGGTTTGAAAGTGTTCGTTCAGCACATGCTCTTCGCTCAGACTCCCGCCGGCCATGTACATGCGGGCGAATTCGCCGTTGTCGAAAAAGGACGACAAGACGAGTACAAAACAAAACAGCAAGCCGTAGAGGAAACCCAGCAAAACCATTTGCTTGGTTTGAGCGGCACTTTGTTTGAAACCGATGATGAGCATGGACGGCATGGGGAAGCGGCCCAGATCAGCTTCGCGTGCCGCCGCCATCAAACCCAGGGATGCCGCCGGAACAAACATCAAACCCAGGAAAGTGCCGCCGTAAGACAGCATGGAAGACAAAGAGGCCAATGCCATGAAAAGCAAAAACAATCCGCTGAGGGCCAGCGGTTGACGCCAGAAGGTGCGAATGCCCTGGCGAACCCAGGCGGATCCGGTGCGGGCAGGAACGACGTTGAGTTTCATGGCTTAGAGTGTGACAGGGTCATACAACCTTTGCGTCAGTACACGTTCAAAATGCGCCGGGTCGTGGGGTTGCAACAAACTGGCTTCGCGAGGCAAATGGAAATCCCACAAGCGGGACACCCAAAACCGCAGCGCAGCGGCCCGCAACATGGGGTTGAACATGGCGCGTTCGGCTGCGCTCAGTTCGCGCACCTGCTGGTAGGCGTTGAGCATGGCCTGCAGTCGCGCGTGATCCATTACTCCGGTGTTGAGATCGACACACCAGTCATTGATGCACACACCTAAGTCAAACAGCCAGCGGTCGACACCGGCAAAGTAAAAATCGAAAACACCGCTGAGTGTGTCGCCGTCGAACAACACGTTGTTGCGGAAAGCGTCGGCGTGCACAGGTCCGCCAGGCATGGCCTCGTAAGCAGATGAAGTGCTGATATGGTTTTGATACGCCAGCTCGTGCGTTAACAACCCGGCTTGCTCAGGGGACAAAAACGCCAGGATTTGCGGCACGGTATCGTTCCACCAATCCAGGCCGCGCAAATTGATTTGCTGGCGGTCGTAGTCTTTGGCCGCCAAATGCATGTGCGCCAATGTCTGACCCATGGCTGCGCAGTGAACAGTGGCCGGTTCCACCAGACAGGCGCCGGGCAGCCGGTTGACCACCGCCGCCGGTTTGTCCAGCAATGTCAACAAAATATCGCCGTGTTTGTTGGACTGAGGGTCCGGCACCGCCACACCGCGCGTGGCCAAGTGTTTCATCAGGTAAAGGTAAAACGGCAGTTGCTCGTGAGTCAACCGTTCGAACACTGTCAGCACGTACTCGCCTTGGTCGGTGGTCAGAAAATAGTTGGTGTTTTCTATGCCGCTGTTGATGCCTTGCAGACTGACCAGTTCCCCTACGGACAACTGTGTCAACAATGTGGTGGCTTGCTGCTCGGAAACTTCGGTGAAAACGGCCATGGACGGGATGCGAACAGCTAGGGACTAAAGGATGCCGTGATTGTAGGCACAATCCCTTGTATGCAAGACACACCCACTTTACTGCTGGTCGACGGCTCCAGCTACCTGTACCGCGCGTTCCACGCCATGCCTGATTTGCGCGCCGACCGCAACGACCCGAACAGCCAAGCCACCGGCGCCATACGCGGCATGGTCAATATGTTGCAGAGTTTGCGCAAAGACTGGCCGACCGCGCACGCGGTCTGCGTGTTTGATGCCAAAGGGCCAACATTTCGCGACGAGATTTACCCGGACTACAAGGCCACGCGTTCACCCATGCCTGACGATTTGCGCAGCCAAATCGAGCCGATTCACCGCTTGGTGCGACTCATGGGTTGGCCGTTGCTGGATGTGCCCGGTGTGGAAGCCGATGACGTGATTGCCACGCTGGCACAAGTGGCGGCTACCCAAGGTTTGAATGTCATTGTCTCCAGCGGCGACAAAGACCTGAGCCAGTTGGTGAATGAGCGCATCACCATCATCGACACCATGAACGGCAAAAAACGCGATGTGGCCGGTGTCACCGAAGAATTCGGCGTGCCGCCTTCGTTGATGATCGATTTCCAAACACTTGTCGGCGACACGGTGGACAACGTGCCCGGCGTGCCCAAAGTCGGTCCTAAAACCGCTGCCAAGTGGTTGGCCGAATACGGCTCTTTGGATGCATTGATGGCGCGGGCCGACGAGATCAAAGGCGTGGCCGGCGAAAACCTGCGACAAGCCAAAGACTGGCTTGCCACCGGGCGGCAATTGGTGACCATGAAAACCGATTGCGACTTGAGCGCGTATGTGAACGGCTGGCCTTCGCTGGACGGCGTGCTGGTGCAAGCCGCAGACGAAGCGGGGCTGCTGGACTTTTACAAGCAATATGGTTTCAAGGGCTTGGTCGGTGCCATGTCGTCTGATGCTTCAACGCCAAAGACAAATGCACACCAAGGCGGCGGGGTCGGTGAAGTCGGTGTGTTGTTTGATTCGCCTGCACCTGAAGTGTCTGCTGAAGTGACTTACGACACCGTGTTGGACTGGGACAGCTTTGATGCTTGGTTGAAAAAAATAGAGCAAGCCGATCTGGTGGCGCTGGACACCGAAACCACGTCGCTGGTGGAAATGCAAGCGCAACTGGTGGGCATCAGTCTGTGCATGACTGCGGGTGAGGCGGCATACATACCGTTGGCGCACAACGCCGCTGATGCGCCTGCGCAATTGCCTTTGCAAGAGGTGTTGAACAAACTCAAACCTTGGTTGCAAGACGGCAGCAAACACAAACTCGGTCAACATGTGAAATACGACAGGCATGTGTTCGCCAACCACGGCATCGAAGTGCAAGGCTATGTGCACGACACCATGTTGCAAAGCTATGTGTTGGAAGTGCACAAGCCGCATGGTTTAGAGAGTTTGGCAGACAGGCACTTAGGCCGCAAAGGTTTGTCCTATGAAGACATGTGCGGCAAGGGCGCTCACCAGATTTCATTTGCGCAAGTGGATGTGGCGCGTGCTTCTCACTACGCTTGTGAGGACGCGGATTTCACACTGGCTGTGCATCAGCGTCTGTGGCCGTTGTTGCAAGCCGATGAGAAACTGAATTTTGTCTACCAACTCGAAATACAAAGCAGCGAAGCGCTGTATCGGATTGAACGCAACGGCGTGTTGATTGATGCCCCCACGCTGGCTGCGCAAAGCCATGCATTGGGCATGCGCATCATGCAGTTGGAACAAGAGGCATATGAGATTGCCGGGCAGCCGTTCAATCTGGCCAGCCCTAAGCAACTGGGCGAAATATTTTTCGACAAACTCGGGTTGCCGGTGGTGAAAAAAACCGCCACGGGTGCGCGCAGCACCGACGAAGAAGTGTTGGAGAAATTGGCCGAAGACTACCCGCTGCCAAAGAAAATTTTGGAACACCGGTCGCTCGCCAAACTCAAAGGCACGTACACCGACAAGCTGGCGCAACTCGCGCAACCGCTGACCGGAAGGGTGCATACGCATTACGCGCAAGCGGTGGCGGTGACCGGCAGGTTATCCAGCAACGACCCTAACTTGCAAAACATTCCCATACGCACACCCGAAGGACGCAAAGTGCGCGAGGCGTTTGTAGCGCTTCCCGGTCATGTGATTGCCAGTGCCGATTACTCCCAAATCGAGTTGCGCATCATGGCGCACTTGAGCGATGACCCGGCTTTGTTGAAAGCGTTTCACGATGGCTTGGATGTGCACAAAGCCACCGCAGCCGAGGTGTTTGGTTTGACACCTGACACGGTCAGCAGCGAACAGCGCCGCTACGCCAAGGTGATCAACTTCGGTTTGATTTACGGCATGAGTGCATTTGGATTGGCCAAAGCCTTAGGTATAGACAACACAGCGGCGAAAAATTACATAGAGCGTTACTTTCAACGTTTTGCCGGTGTGAAACGCTACATGGACGACACGCGCGCACAAGCCAAAGCCCAAGGCTATGTGGAAACTGTGTTCGGGCGGCGCTTGTATTTGCCCGAGATCAATTCACCCAACGGCCCCAGACGCGCCGGTGCAGAACGCGCCGCCATCAACGCACCCATGCAAGGGACGGCGGCAGACCTCATCAAGCTCAGCATGGTCAAGGTGCAACAGGTGCTGGATGCTGAGCACAAAGGCACACGCATGATCATGCAAGTGCATGATGAACTGGTGTTTGAAGTGCCGGATGCAGAAGTGGATTGGGTGAGAACAGAGATTCCCCGCTTGATGGCAGAAGTGGCTGCACTCAAAGTGCCTTTGCTGGCCGAGGTTGGTGTCGGCAAGAACTGGGACGAGGCGCATTGAGTCAGATAACAGCGGCGCATAATTCAAGGCGGTGTCGGTGTTTATCAACAAAAATTCACTCTTTATGAACCACGAACTGATACAAGATGCGGGCGCATTGTTGTCGCCTTCTCAAGATTTTTCACAAAGCAACAGACGCAGCTGGCTCAAAGCTGCGCTCGGTGTCGGCTATGCAGCTGCTTGTTTGCCAGTGTCTGCACAAACCGCCATTCGCTCCAGCGCAGAAGGATTGTTGTGCGGCGAAGTGATGATTGATGTGAACGGTTTTCAGCTACCGGCCTACCGCAGCATGCCTGCGGTCAAAACACACTGTCCCGTGGTGTTGGTGGTGTCTGAAATTTTCGGTGTGCACGAATACATTGCTGACATCACCAGGCGATTGGCGCAGCAAGGCTATATGGCGATTGCCCCTGAGTTAATGGTCCGTCAAGGCGACCCCGGCAGTTACGCCGACATGGGCAAGCTGATTGCCGAGGTGGTGTCTAAAGTGCCGGATGCCCAAGTCATGGCCGATTTGGATGCCTGTGTGAACTGGGCAGCGAACAACGGCGGCGACACCGCCAAGCTGGCCATCACCGGTTTTTGCTGGGGCGGACGCATCACTTGGTTGTATGCCGCGCACAACCCGGCGCTCAAAGCAGGTGTTGCCTGGTACGGCAAGTTGACCGGGCAAAACACAGCGCTGACCCCCAAGTACCCGCTGGAGCTGGCAAACAATTTGAAAGCCCCTGTGCTGGGTTTGTATGGTTCCGCAGACACAGGTATTTCCATGGAAGGCGTGCAAAAAATGCAGGCCGCTTTAGCAACCGGCAACCCCGCCTCTCAAAAGAGCAACATACATGTTTATCCAGACATGCCGCATGGCTTTCATGCCGATTACCGGCCCAGTTACCGCGAGGCTGCGGCCAAAGACGGCTGGCAGCGCTTGTTGCATTGGTTGGCTCAGCAAGGCGTGGTTTGACTATTGAAGCGATGAACACATGAGCATGACTTTGTTGGCGATCGTGGCAGGCACCTTGGGTGCCGGTGTGGGCAGTGTGTTGCTGGCGGCGCTGTTGGCACGCGCATTGTTGGCGAGGTTTACCCAGCATTTGCTTAGTTTGGCAGCGGGTGCGTTGCTGGCAACTGCATTCATGCATTTGCTGCCCGAGGCGTTTGAGTCCGACATCACGCCCCAAGTGTTGTTCATGACTTTGTTGGCAGGACTGGTGTTTTTCTTTTTGCTGGACAAAGCGGAGTTATGGCACCACGGCCACGAACATGGGGAAGAACATCACCACCACGACCATGCGCACGACCATGCACACGGACATGAGCATGGACATGCGCACGCACCCGCCGGGTTCACCGGCAGTTGGGCGGTGTTGGCCGGTGACAGCGTGCATGCATTTGGCGACGGCATTCTGGTGGCGGCTGCATTCATGACCAACATCAGTTTGGGTGCGGCGGCATCAGTCGCCGTGCTGGCGCATGAAATCCCGCATCACATGGGAGACCTGGCGGTGTTGCAACGCGGTTTTGGTCAGGGGCGTGCGGCTTTGCTCAAACTCTGTCTGGCTGGTGGAGTGACGGTGATCGGTGGATTGCTCGGCTTTGTGTTGATTGACGGCCACGAGGCTTGGTTGCCGTTCATGCTGGTGATTGCCAGCAGCAGTTATGTGTATGTGGCCTTGGCCGATTTGATCCCGCAGCTGCAAAAACGTTTATCAGCCACGCAAACCGCCATGCAAATACTGTGGCTGTTGTCCGGCATCGCCTTGGTGACCCTGGCCACGCAGTTGATGCACCTGCATTGATCAAGCCGTTAAGCGTTGAACCAGCCACACCACAGAAGTCAGCAATACGCCGATAGACCCATATTTCAATACCCGCTGCTTGGCCTCAGCTTGACGAACCAGCAGCAACACAGGCACAGCGACCAACAGCACAGCTGACAGTTGGCCAAGCTCTACGCCTAGGTTGAACGCGAACAGGGTTTCCAAAAAATAGCTGGAAGACAGACCGAGTTCTTTCAAGCCGTTGGCGAAACCCATGCCGTGAACCAGTCCGAATAAAAAAGCCAGCTTCCAGTGACTGATATGAAAACGTTGTTGCAAATTGATCAGCGCCGTGACCATGATGGACAAAGCGATCAAGGACTCAATCAATTTGTCCGGCAGGCTGACCCAGCCGAACACGGAAAAAGCCAGCGTGATGGAATGCGCCAGCGTGAAAGCGGTGACGACTTTGAGCGCAAATTTTTCTGCCGCACGGTTGGTGGGCGGCAATTGGCCTGAAGCATCAGTCTGGCGAATCGTCAGCATCAAACCGGGCAGCAGCAGGGTCAACAAAAACAGCAGATGGTCGACACCTTCCCAAATGTGTTTGGCACCTTCTTGGGTGAATAAACCAATGGTCGACCAGCGTTTGTTCTCGCCCAAAGCAAAACGTTGAATGGCATTGGTCTGGTCAAACACCGAAGACAACTCATCCTGACGCATCACCAGTTTGAAAAAAGCGCGTCCCAGCTTGTCGTTTTGCGTAAAGAATTCGTAACGCACCACAATGAATTTGGCATCAACTGGTAGTGTGCTGCCACTGAAACGTTGGCGCACATACAAACCGTCGTTATGCAGCACCACTGATTGCGACACAAACTCCAATGGCACAGGCACTTCATCCACGGCGATAGACAGCGATTTTTGAATGGCCGTGGTGATAGGGGCTTGCAAGGACAGCAATTTGTCCGGCGCGGGCGGCGCTTCGTTGGGTTGGCCGGGGGTTTGCAACAGGTTGCCCAAGTCGCGCACGATGAAATCGATTTCAAGCTGCAAGCGCCCGTCAGCTTCGCTGACGGTCAGGTAACTGTTGCCGGTCTGGTGCGCCAGAGCCTGACCACCGCAGAGGCTTAAAAAAACCAGGCTCGTCAGCAGTAACAGCCTGAGTTTGAAAAAAAACTGTTGCACCGATGAAACTGTCATGGCGTGGGATTTAACGCTTCAAGCGTCAGCGGTTTGAGGCTTTGCGGATAGTCCTTGCGTAACTCGGCCAGCAGTTTTTTGAATTTTTTCTGTCCTTCATCTTTGCCTATCAATTGCTGTTGAATGGCTTGCAGGTAATGGATGGCCAAAATGAATTTCACTTCTTCAGCGTTGATATTGCTTTCTTTGACTTTGAGCAGTCGTTCGCCGATGTCGATCAACTCGTTTAATTCATCACGGGACTGCGACAACGGTGCCAGCGGGTTGTCGGTGAAGCTGTCATAGAAATGGTTTTTCAACAGCAGGTATCTGGCGTGATCCGCATACGAAGCCTTGCTGTCGAGTTTGAGCGCATCGCGGTAGTAATGCAGTTGCGACAGGTACAAACCAATTTTGGGTGACATCTCCATTTTGAATCCTGCACGGGCGAGTTCGCTCAACAGCAAAGTGGATTCCAGACCTTTGACCGCACCGTGGCTGATGATGTCTTGGTTGAACAGGTCGCGGATTTCTTCCAGCGTCGCACCTGTCTGGTAGAGCGCTTTGGCCTTGACCGCCGCCGATGGATTGGCTGCCTGCTGGTGAGACTCTTGCAGCTTGGCTAAATAATTTTTCCGCGCTTCAGTGGTGATGGATTCATGTGCCAGACTTTGAAAGCTGCACAACACGCCAATGGCGAGCGCAAAGCAACGCAAACTTTTTAAGCCGTTCATTTGTCAGCGGGAGCAGGAGGCGGTTCGAGTTTCTCACCCCGGTAATAAGCCTGTGCACCGGCGTGTACCGCCATGCCGAAACGGCCGTTACCCGGATTGATCAATTGCAGTTTGTCTGCGGCTTCCATCAACGCGGTGGTGACCAGATAGCCGTGGTAGAGCGGAAGATTGGGCAGTGTCACCAACAAGTATTTGCCGTTGTCGACCAAAATTTCCATTTGCAATGGCGCGAATTCTTCAAACGGCGGTTCACCGGTGAACATCAGGCGTGCATGTTGGTAAGACAGCACGGCGCTTTTGACTTGGTCTGTTTTGAGCAAACTGGCGATACGCGGCATATCGTGTGTGCGGCTGACCATGGCCCGGCTCAAAGGCAGGTTTTCACGCAGCACCGCCACCCAAGCGTCGCCGATGTCGTCGCCGGTGTAGTCTGCATGCGAGGTCATGATTTGCATATTGCTCTTGCGGAAAACATTCCACAGGCGGTAAGGCGTATGTGCCAGTGCTTTGGTCGCAGGGAGCCAGGCAAATGCACTTGTAAGCGCTAGGCGGGAGATGAAAGATCTTCTTTGCATGTTTTGAATTCCAAAAAAAAGAGCGAGGGTGACTCGCTCTTTTTGGCAAGCCTGAATGGCTTTATTTTTTACCGAAAATTTCCATCGGGCAGATGGTGGTCACGGCATAGTTTGGCACATCCACCACGTTGCTGATGCGCAGGTCGCAGGCGACGCTGGCAACCACCAGTGCTTGCTCTTTGGTCAGGCCTTTGGTGGCCATCAACCAGTCGAGCATGGTGATGAGTGAATTGCGTGCAGCCAGTGTCACGTCGTTAGACAGGTTGGTCAAAGGCTTGATTTTTTCGCTGTCCAAGTAAGCCCACTGGGGAGGAACTTCACCGGCTTTTTTGAACGGGTAACCGACCACGGCGTGGAAGCTGTCAGGCTCGAGTTTCTTGATTTGTGAGCCGCCTTCGAACATGGGCTGTTTGATCAAAGAAGCCATGCCTTTGCGGATCTCGGTGGAGACCGTCACGATGGCACCCATTTCAATCGCGGTGCCGGCCACTTCGCCATCGCCTTGTGCATAGTGCACGTCACCGATGAAGAAGCCGCAGCCGTCAATGAAACAAGGCAACAGCAAGGTGGTGCCTTCGACCATTTGCTTGACGTCCATGTTGCCGCCGTTTTCACGCGGAGGCACAGTGCGCAAGCATTTGTCTTTGTGGCTGCCTTTAGGGCCGCAAATGTCGGCCGGGCGTGCGCTGATGGGTTGCGGTGGCAATGCCACGCCGCCTGCAGCTCCTAACTGGCTCTCACGAGCCAGCCATTTTTCGATTTCTTCTTCACCGGGCATGACACCGACTGAGCCCATGAAACCATTCATGGGGATGCGAACGCCGGGCAATTGAGCAGACACCGCTTCACGGCGGTTCAACTTCCAGTTGGCCACATAAGGATCCGGAAACATGTCTGGCAAAAAGCCAAAGCCGGGAATCAGTGTGGTGTAGCCGTATTCGTTCGGGTTGATATCAATCAGTTTGATGGCCAATACATCGCCGCGCTTTGCACCTTCGATGTAGATGGGGCCGGTCATCGGGTGAATCAGGTTGGTGTCAATGGCTGTGACATCTTTGGGCAAAGAGTTGATGTTCAGGTTGGCATCCAATGCGTCCCGTGTGTGCACCATGATCAGGTCGCCGGGCTTGGCACGCGCCACAGGTTTGATGGCGGGGTGGTAGCGGTTAAAGCAATTTGGGTCCTGTTCGCAGTGACCGCCGCTTTTTTTCACTTCAACGATGGTTTGTGTTTTTACTTCGGTGGTGTCGGCAAATGCTTGACCCAACAGATTGGCGAATAAAAATAATCCCCAACACGATTTTTTGATGAACATTGCAATCCTTTGAAATTACAGTTAGAAAATAGCTGACTGCGTTAATGTCATTCAAATTCAATATCAGTTATTGATCCTTATTTAAATACCATTATGAATTTGTGGCTATAGCAAATATCTGCCCCATTACGAGGCAAATCGCATCATTTTGAAATACACAAACTGATTAATATGGAAAAAAATGGTGCTTAATAGTGCGCTGATAAAAAACGCACCAAATAGCAACAAACATGGCGTTTGTATGAATAATCAGAAATTTATATTTTTCCGTGCTTAATCAATGGACTGTCGCTTAAGCAAGTTGTGAATAGCTTTAGGCTTTAGCGCAAGGCAAGCTAGGTGTGTTGCACCACTCGCTCCAACTTCCCGCATACAAAGCGGTGCGGCCTAATCCGGCGACTTCCATGGCAAGAATATTGGGAATCGCGCTGATGCCGCTGCCGCAATGGTGAACCACGTGCTGTGGTTCTTGGAAACTGAGTAAAGCGTCAAATTCTGCACGCAACACTGCAGCGGACTTCATCAAACCATCTGCGCCGATGTTGCTGTTGAAGGGCCGGTTCAGCGCACCGGGTATATGACCGGCCACCGGGTCAAACGGTTCGGTCTCGCCTTTGTAGCGCGCGGGTGCGCGGGCATCCACAATGGTTTGCGTGGGTTTGCCCAAACTCTCAGCGACTTCAGTCGTGAGTTTCAACACCGCCAGCGGTGCGGCCAATTCAAAATGTGCTGCTGCAGCTTGGCTGGCCGGTCCGTTTTGCACAGCACCGCCCTCGGCCACCCAGGCTTGCAAGCCGCCGTCCAACACCGCCACGGCTTCATGACCACACCATTTCAGCATCCACCACAAGCGGCCGCAGTAGTTCATGCCTTGGCGGTCGTAAACCACGACTTGCGTGTGATTGGAGACACCATTGGCTGACAGCCATTGGGCGAAATGTTCACGCGAGGGCAGGGGGTGTCGTCCGCCGTTGACCGCCAGTGATTTATCGTGGGTGGATAAATCGGTGTTGATGTCGGCGAACACAGCACCCGCGATATGTTGTTCTTCAAACTGCTGACGACCGGCTTCGGGTTTGGCCAGATCGGCGCTGCAATCAAAAATGCGAACGTTGAGCCCCAAGCTTTTCAGCTCTGCGGCGGAAATCAGCGTTGTGTACATGTTCAGTGCTCCTCAGCGGGTGAATCCGGGGCCGTGCGGGTGCGCAGCACCGTTGACAGTATGCCGCTGGCAATGATCAACCACATGCCGATCCAACTGATCAGCGGCAATTGTTCGTCGAATAAAACCAGACCGTATAACGCGGCAAACACAATGCCTGAGTATTGCAGGTTGGCCACCACCAGCGTGGAGCCGCGCGAATAGGCCCGGGTCAGGCACATTTGTCCCAGCGATGCCAGGATGCCAATCGGTAACAACCAGACGGCATGCGACCAATCCCAGGGCGACAGTCCAGTGACCGCCATGGCACACAGTCCGGCCACGGTGGTGCCCAAAGCGAAATAAAAAACGATGCGAACCACAGGTTCGCCTGAGCGCCCCAAGGCCATCACATGCATGTATGCAAATGCAGCGATCAAACCAGATATCAGCCCAATCAGTCCCGCGAACACCTGATCTTGTTCAATGGTGGGGCGCAGCAACATGACCACGCCTGCGAAGCCGCTGAGCACAGCCAGCACCAGCGGTCCTTGTTTGCTGGCATCGTTGGCAGTGCCTGTCAGTGTGCCCATGAGTGTGCCGCCAACTAGAAACGCGGCAATCCACACACTGCTCATGTAGTTCAAGGTCATGGCTGTGGCCAATGGCAATTTGCCAATCGCATAAAACCACATGCCCAGCGACACCACGCCGACGATGTTGCGCCAAAAGTGCATGAGCGGTACAGGGGTGCGCAGCGGTATGCCTGCTACTCGGGCATACATGCCCATCATCACCAGGCTGATGATGCCCCGAAAAAATACCAGTTCACTGGCCTGGAAATACAGCGAGGCAAATTTGACGCATACACCCATGCTGGCCAGAAACACGGCGGCCAACAACATCCATAAAGCCTGCATCAGCCGTGTTGCGCCATTTGACGGTGGTACCACTCGTGGAAATGCTGCATGCCGTCTTCCATCGGGCTTTGGTAAGGGCCGAACTGGTTTTCACCGCGTTGCATCAGTGCTTTTCGGCCTTGGTCCATGCGCTCGGCAATTTCATCGTCTTCAATACAGGTTTCCATGTATGCCGCGCGTTGTGCTTCGACAAAGTCAGGTTCGAAGGCAACGATTTCTTCCGGGTAAAAGAATTCGACGATGTTCATGGTTTTGTCCACACCCATAGGGTGTAGCGTGGACACGGTCAACACATGCGGGTACCACTCGACCATGATGTGCGGGTAATAGGTCAGCCAAATAGCACCGTGTTTAGGCGGCTCGCCTGCGGTGTAGTTCAACACCGCTTGGTGCCAGCGCTCATAAATGGGGCTACCGGCTTTACCCAAACGGTTGGCAACCCCCACGGTTTGCACCGAAAAGTGGTCTTCCATTTGCCATTGCAAATCGTCGCAAGTGACGAAGTTACCCAAGCCGGGGTGGAACGGGCCTACGTGGTAGTCCTCCAGGTACACCTCGATAAAGGTTTTCCAGTTGTAATTGCATTCGTGCATTTCCACATGGTCTAAGGCATAGCCTGTGAAGTCGAGTTGTTTGCGCGGACCGAGTCGCGCCAAATCGGCTGACACATCGCGGCCATTGGCTTCGAACAACATGCCGTTCCACTCTTGCAGCGGGTAGTTTTGCAGGTTCAAACACGGGTCCTGCTGAAAGTGCGGCGCGCCCAGCAACTGGCCGTTGCCCGCATAAGTCCAGCGGTGCAAGGGACAGACCACATTGCCGCCCATGGCCTTGGCCGGGTCGTTGAGGTTGCCGCGACCTTTGAGCATCACCGCCTGGCGGTGTCTGCAAACATTGGAGATGAGTTGTATGCCTTGCGGGGTGCGCACCAGTGCGCGGCCTTCGTTTTCCTGAGGTAGCGCGAAATAATCGCCTACCTCGGGGACAGACAAGGCATGACCGACATAACGCGGCCCCCTTTGAAACAGGGTTTGGATTTCGCGCTGGTACAGCGCTTCGTCAAAATAGCTTGTAACTGGGAGTTGGCCGCTGGCCTGCTGCAGTTGAAGACTTAAATCAGACATACGACGTCCTGACCTAAAGACTCCCCACAGGGAGAGAAACAAAAAACTGGCGCTAAGCCAGGCGGAAGCGGATTGTAGCCGCGCCGCAAGCCCCCCCTACAATCTGTCGCAACATCGAATGGACTCCACATGACCAAGGCCGCCAAATCCACCGCTTCCCCGGCTGTTGAACAGCAGCTTCCTGCCAGTTACGAGGTGGCTTTACAGGAGTTGGAGCAGCTGGTGTCACGCATGGAATCCGGTCAAATGCCCTTGGCCGATATGTTGCAGTCCTATCAGCGCGGCGCTTTTTTACTTGAACACTGCCGCTCCCGTTTACAAGCAGTGGAAGCACAAATTCAAGTGCTGGAAGCAGGCAGCCTGAAAAACTGGTCGGGAGGCCAAGCCGAATGACCGCCTTTGATATACAAGACTGGACCCGTGAGCAATTGCAAGCGGTGGAGCACGCATTGGATCAATGGGTAACTGCAGATGCGCCTGCGGCTTTGGGTGAAGCCATGCGCTATGCCGTGCTGGACGGCGGAAAGCGTTTGCGCCCTTTGCTGGTCTTGGCCAGTGCCGGGGCTTGTGGCGGCGACCGGCTTTTGCCTTGGATGCACGATGCCGCAATGCGTGCCGCCTGCGCGATTGAATTGATACATGCGTATTCGCTGGTCCACGACGATATGCCTTGCATGGACAACGATGTGCTCAGGCGCGGCAAGCCGACGGTGCATGTGAAATTCGGGGAAGCTGGGGCGCTGTTGGCTGGTGATGCCTTGCAAACCTTGGCCTTTGAGCTGCTCACTCCTGAACACAGCGAGATTCCGGCCCAAGTGCAAGCGCGTTTATGCGGTTTGTTGGCGCGTGGTGCCGGGCACGCCGGTATGGCTGGCGGACAGGCGATTGATTTGGCCAGTGTCGGCGGCCGGTTGAGCTTGGCGCAATTGCGCCGCATGCACCGTTGTAAAACCGGTGCATTGCTGGAGACCAGCGTGCTCATGGGGGGTGTGGCCGCACAGGCTGACACCATGGCCAGCCAAGCTTTGTTGTCTTACGGTCAGGCCCTGGGGGTGGCGTTTCAAATCGTCGACGATATCCTGGACGTGACTGCTGACACCGCTGTGCTGGGTAAAACCGTCGGCAAAGATGCAGACAACAACAAGCCCACCTATGTCTCGTTATTGGGGCTCGATGGCGCTCAAAAAGAAGCGGCTTTATTGGCCGAGCAAGCACAACAAGCGCTGGCTGAAAGCGGATTGGCTGACACGCAGGCGCTGCAAGCGCTGGCTGCCTGGGTATTGCAGCGTCGGCATTGATTTTTCACAAGGCTCAGCCTGGTTCAGGCAATTAAGAATCACTCGGGGATAAACATGGCATTGTTCATATTGGGTTTGGTGCTGTTTTTGGGCTGTCACTCGCTGCGTGTGTTTGCCAGTGACTGGCGGGACCGCAAGTTTGAGCAATGGGGCGAGAAATTGTTCAAAGGCATGTACAGCGTGGCTTCGCTGGTCGGCTTTGTGCTGCTGGTGTACGGCTTTAGCCAAATCCGCTGGGATAGCCCTGTATTGTGGAACCCGCCTGTGGCCATGCGCCATATCGCGGCTTTGTTGATGTTGTTTTCCATGGTGTTATTGGTGGCCGGGCAAGTGCCTCACAACGCCTTCAAAGCCAAACTCGGCCACCCCATGGTGTTGTCAGTCAAGGTCTGGGCGCTGGCACATTTACTGGCTAACGGCAAACTGGCGGATCTCATACTCTTCGGCGCTTTTTTGCTCTGGTCTGTGTTGAATTTCCGCGCGGCCCGCAAGCGTGACCGGTTGGCGGCTAGTTCCGGCGAAACGGTCACGGCCACGCCGAATACCTTGAGGGTTGTTTTGATTGGCGTTGCAGCCTGGGCGGTTTTGTTGTTTGGCGGCCATACCTGGTTGTTTGCTGTCAGCCCTTTGAGCTGGTAATTTGCACTTTCTTACCGGTTTGACCGGCGTAAAGCACGGCCCAAAACCGCCATTTCACTGGAAAACCGGGGCACTAAGCTCTTATTTTCCGATTGACAAAGCTTAGTGTCATGTTAAATTGACACTTGTGGATGTCGCTTTGAATTGTCGAGGCGGCGGTTGCCACCCCATCGGGGGTCCCATGAGCTTGTTAAAACGCATAGAGGCTGCCCTTGAGCAGCACTTTTCATTGAGCAGTACCAGCACCGCACCCCCCCGGTTGATGGAAGCCATGCGCCACGCTGTATTTCCCGGCGGTGCGCGTATCCGTCCGCAGTTGTGTATGGCGGTGGCCAAGGCCTGCGGCGAAGACGATCACGAACTGACAGATGCGGCGGCGATTGCGATCGAGCTTTTGCATTGCGCCTCTCTGGTGCATGACGATATGCCTTGTTTTGACGACGCCGATGTGCGCCGTGGCCGGGTCACTGTGCATAAACAATTCGGTGAACCGTTGGCTTTGCTGACAGGCGATGCCTTGATCGTCATGGCTTACCAGGTTTTGGCGCGCAGCGGCCGCCAGCACCCCATGCGTACTGTGCAATTGCTGGGCATGATCAGCGATGGCGTGGGCGCGCCGGACGGGATTGTGGCCGGACAAGCCTGGGAGTGCGAAACCCGGGTCGATCTCAGCCGATACCAACGGGCCAAAACAGGGGCGTTGTTTGTGGCAGCCACTTGCGGCGGTGCGCTGGCCGCCGGCGTGGATCCTGCGCCTTGGCGCGAACTCGGCGACACCCTGGGAGAGGCCTACCAAGTAGCCGACGATATCAGAGACGTGATGATGCAAGCCGATCAACTCGGCAAACCCGCTGGTCAGGACGCTCACCACGGCAGGCCCAGTGCGGCAGCCGATCTGGGTTTGGTCGGTGCATTGGACTATTTCAACCGTTTGATGCAAACCGCTGTCGATTCGGTGCCTGCTTGCGAAAGCCGCGCTGCCATGCGTCAACTGGTGCTGAGGGAATCAGAACGTCTGGTGCCGCCGGCTGCCTGCGAAATGATTTCACGCCAGCAAGTGGGCACATCCACACGCGTGAGCGCTTGACAGGTGCAAACCATGAAGAGCCTGGATTTGGCCCGATCGGCACAATCGCGCGGTTTGTCGCGTCCTGGTTGGAGACAGCAACTGGATGCTCGCATAGACCGATGGATAACGTCACCTGCGTTCTACCGTTGGGCTATTTCCAATCCGCTGACGCGTTGGGTAACCCGCAGGCGCGCCGCCCAGCTGTTTGATGTCATGGCCGGTTTTGTGCACAGCCAGGTATTGCTGGCCTGTGTGCGTTTGCATGTGTTTGAGGTGTTGCGCGATCAAACGTTGTCGCTAGAGCAATTGGCTCAGCATTGCCGCATGAGTGCGGCCGCCATGCAAAGGTTGGTTCAATCTGCAGTGGCATTGCGCTTGATCGAGCGCAGAGGCACAGACAGCTACGGCTTGGGGGCGTTAGGCGCACCTGTGGCCGCTGACCCCGGCTTGCG
Source organism: Comamonadaceae bacterium (assembly GCA_947456305.1). GTDB lineage: Bacteria > Pseudomonadota > Gammaproteobacteria > Burkholderiales > Burkholderiaceae_C > Limnohabitans. Next base: position 43,139 of record CANGPN010000006.1, read on the forward strand.
CTTGATGATCGAACACAACGCTGTGCTGTTTGATGATATGCGCGACCCGCTGGCATTGTTGCGCGACGAAATACAACCGCATATGCAAGCTTACTGGCCTTATATGAACGGCGATAACACTCAAGGCTGGGAAGCGGAAAAAGTCGCGCGCTACTCGGAGTTGATGTCGGCATCGCAGCGGTTTGTCATCGAAGAATTGCTGGCCTCCTATGATTTTTCCGCACACCGACAGGTTCTAGATATAGGCGGTGGCAAAGGCGGCTGGGTGCTGGCGCTGGCGCACAAAGTGCCTTCCTTGAAGTTGAACCTGATGGACTTGCCGCCGGTGGCCGCCTTGGCGGCTGAACGCATGGAAAAGGCAGGTGTGTCTGACCGGGTCACGGTCCACGGCGGCAGCTTCATTACCAACGCATTGCCATCAGGTTCGGATCTGGTGACGCTGGTGCGGGTGGCGCACGACCATCCGGATACTGTGGTCAAGGCCTTGTTGTCCAAGATTTACCAGATGCTGCCCAGTGGCGGGCGTTTGTTGCTGGCCGAGCCCATGGCACAGCCGCCCGGCGAAAAACCGGTAGGTGATGCTTATTTCCATTTTTACTTGCTCGCAATGGGTAGTGGGCGCTTACGCTCACCTGAAGAGCTTCGTAGCCTGATGTTGGAAGCCGGTTTCGAATCTGTTGAGCCGGTATCCAATCCCATGCCGCTGCATACGCGTCTGTTACTGGCTCAAAAAAGATAAGTGATTACCCTAGTAAGTATAATTAAACGTCAATTAGAGTTGACACAAGTCAATGTAAATCTAAAAATACAACTGAGGCAGATGTATTTTCATCGATGGCTGGTAAACGGAGAGACTGATGAGCAACCCCCAAAGCAGTGAAAAGCCGATCCAATTTGTCGACCGACTGCGTGAAGAGGCTTTTCAGGAGCCTGATGCGGTGCATACCGGCGAAGTGACCAAAGAAACCCAAATCATTGCTATTTACGGCAAGGGCGGCATAGGCAAAAGTTTTACGCTGGCCAACCTCAGTTACATGATGGCCCAGCAGGGCAAAAAAGTGCTGCTCATCGGCTGTGACCCCAAGAGCGACACCACCAGTTTGTTGTTCGGTGGCAAGGCTTGCCCGACCATCATCGAAACATCCTCCAAGAAAAAACTCGCCGGCGAAGAAGTCAAGATCGGCGATGTTTGCTTTATACGTGACGGCGTGTTCGCTATGGAGCTCGGCGGCCCCGAGGTCGGTCGCGGTTGCGGCGGGCGCGGCATCATCCACGGCTTTGAAACGCTGGAGAAACTCGGCTTTCACGAATGGGGTTTCGATTACGTGCTGCTCGACTTTTTGGGTGACGTGGTTTGCGGCGGCTTCGGTTTGCCTATTGCCCGTGACATGTGTCAGAAAGTCATCGTCGTCGGCTCCAACGATTTGCAGTCCCTGTATGTGGCCAACAACGTGTGCAGCGCGGTGGAGTATTTCCGCAAGCTCGGCGGCAATGTGGGCGTGGCCGGTATGGTCATCAACAAAGATGACGGCACAGGAGAGGCCCAGGCTTTCGCTGCGAACGCAGGCATTCCTGTGCTGGCCGCTATTCCAGCCAACGAAGACATTCGCCGCAAGAGTGCCAGCTACGAAATCATCGGCAAGCCCGATGGCGAGTGGGGCGCATTGTTCGCAGAGCTTGCCAAAAACGTGGCTGAAGCGCCGCCGCAGAGACCCAAGCCACAAACCCAAGACCAGCTGCTTGGCTTGTTCAGCGCCGATGTCACTGGCCGTGACTTTGTCATGACACCAGCCACCGAGGTCGACATGACCGGCAAAACCGTCATCGACAAACCCACCCTCGAAGTGGTGTACGACGAAGTCTGAAGCTTAAGCATGAGCGACATCATTCCCATCACCCCTTTGCCCAACCCGTCTGCGACGAATGCAGATGGCTTGGGTTGCCATGCCGGCAAGGACCAGATGTTGGATGCCGCAGCCAAAGCAGGCAAGAGCGATGTGCTGGCGCAGTACGCAGCTGACTATCCCAAAGGCCCGCACGACCAACCGCAGTCCATGTGTCCGGCATTCGGTTCATTGCGTGTGGGTTTGCGCATGCGCCGCACGGCCACCATACTGAGCGGCTCGGCCTGTTGTGTGTACGGTCTCACGTTCACATCCCATTTTTACGGTGCGCGTCGCACCGTGGGTTATGTGCCGTTCAACTCCGAGACCTTGGTCACCGGCAAATTGTTTGAAGACATACGCGAAGCGGTGTACGAACAAGCCGACCCCGACAAACTCGATTGCATCGTCATCATCAATTTGTGCGTGCCCACCGCCAGCGGTGTGCCTCTGCAATTGCTGCCTAAAGAAATCAACGGCGTGCGCATCATCGGAATCGATGTGCCCGGCTTTGGTGTGCCCACGCACGCAGAAGCCAAAGATGTGTTGGCCGGTGCCATGTTGCATTACGCACGGCAGGAAGCCATGGCCGGACCGGTGGCCGCGCCGCGCCAAGCGCGAAGCTCTAAACCCAACATTACTTTGCTCGGCGAAATGTTCCCAGCTGATCCGATGATCATTGCACAAATGATTGCGCCCATGGACTTGGCGGTCGGCACCGTGGCACCAACACGCGAATGGCGCGAGTTGTATGCCGCGCTGGATTGCAAAGCGGTCGCGGCCATCCATCCTTTTTACACCGCCAGTGTGCGTGAATTCCAAGCCGCAGGTCGTCCCATCGTCGGTTCTGCGCCTGTGGGTATTGAAGGTACACACGATTGGCTGGGTGCCATCGGCCAAGCTTGCGAGGTATCGCAAGACAAGATCGATGCCGCACGCAACCAAACCTTGGGTGCCATGCGCTGCGTGTTGGCTTCGCAAAAAATCAACGGGCGCATCACCTTGAGCGGCTATGAAGGCTCGGAGTTGCTGGTCGCACGTTTGCTGATCGAATGCGGCGCAGATTTGCGTTATGTGGGCAGCGCTTGTCCTGCCACGCCGTGGAACAAACACGATGCCGATTGGTTGCAGGCCAAAGGTGTGCATGTGCAATTCCGCGCATCTCTTGAGCAAGACCTGGCGGCCATGCACGAATTCAAGCCGCAGCTCGCCATAGGCACCACACCGGTGGTGCAAGCAGCCAAAGAGTTGTGCATTCCCTCTTTGTATTTCACCAACCTCATCTCTGCGCGTCCGTTGATGGGTGTGGCCGGTGCCGGTTCACTGATTCAAGTGGTCAACGCCGCCATTGGTAACCAGGCGCGGTTTGACGAAATGAAAGCGTTTTTCGGCTCGGTCGGGCAGGGCGACGAAGCTGGTGTGTGGGAGAACGTTCCCGTCATGCACCCGGACTTCAAAAAGGAAGTGCGTCGCCAGTTCGAGAAGAAGCAGAAAAAACGCAAAGCCGAGGAGATGGGCTGATGTTTGTCCTCGACCACGACAGAGCAGGCGGTTACTGGGGAGCGGTGTATGTGTTCACCGCCATCAAAGGATTGCAAGTCGTTATTGACGGGCCGGTCGGTTGTGAAAACCTGCCGGTCACCTCCGTGTTGCATTACACCGATGCTTTGCCGCCGCACGAATTGCCCATCGTGGTCACCGGTTTGGCGGAAGAACAACTCGGACGCGAAGGCACCGAAGGCGCGATGAAGCGTGCCCACAACGTACTCGACCCCGATTTGCCTGCGGTGGTGGTCACCGGTTCTATCGCTGAAATGATTGGCGGCGGTGTCACACCTGAAGGCACCAACCTGATGCGCTTTTTGCCGCGCACGATTGACGAAGACCAATGGCAATGCGCCAACCGCGCCATGTATTGGTTGTGGACCGAATACGGCATGAAAAAAGTGCCTAAGCGGGTTCGCAAAGAAGGCGAGAAGCCGCGCGTCAACATCATCGGGCCTTGCTACGGCACGTTCAACAGCCCCAGCGACCTGGCAGAAATCCGCCGTCTGGTGCAAGGCATAGGCGCAGACATCAACATGGTGTTTCCGTTGGGTAGCCATTTGGCCGAGGTGTCTCGACTGGTGGAAGCCGATGTGAATATTTGCATGTACCGCGAATTCGGCCGCATGTTGTGCGAAGCCCTTGACCGTCCTTATTTGCAAGCACCTATCGGTTTGCACAGCACCACCAAATTTTTGCGCAAGCTTGGCGAGTTGTTAGGGCTGGATCCCGAGCCTTTCATTCAGCGCGAGCGTCACACCACCATCAAACCGGTGTGGGATTTGTGGCGCTCAGTCACCCAAGATTTTTTTGCCACCGCTTCGTTTGCAGTGGTGGCCACAGACACCTATGCGCGCGGCATACGAAAGTTTTTAGAAACCGAAATGGGTATGCCGTGCAAGTTCGCTGTCTCGCGTATGCCCGGGCAGAAAACCGATAACGCTGCGGTGCGCGAACTCGTACACAAACAAATGCCACTCATTTTGTTCGGCAGCTACAACGAGCGCATGTATTTGGCAGAGGCCGGTAGCAGCGGACCGATGAAAGCGACTTTCATTCCCGCGTCTTTCCCCGGGGCCATCATCCGTCGCCACACCGGCACACCGTTCATGGGCTATAGCGGTGCCACATATTTAATTCAAGAAGTCTGCAACTCTTTGTTTGACGCTTTGTTCCACATCCTGCCGCTAGGCACTGACATGGACAAGGTGGACGCAACACTGGCGCGCGGCATCAGCGGCGCACAAGAAAACACACCGTGGGATGACGCAGCACAAACCCGTTTGCACACCTTGGTATCCGGTCAGCCGGTGCTGGTGCAAATTTCAGCAGCCAAGCGTTTGCGTGATTTGGCAGAAGGTAAAGCACGCGCTGCAGGTGTTGAACTGGTGACTGAAGACCATGTGAAAAAAGCCGGTGCCGAACTTGGTCTTGGAGAGACAGTGTGAGTGCCAAACAAAACAACTTTTTGCATGCGTTGGCATGTGAATTGACCCTGATGTCGCGGCAGATGCTGCGGCTACCCAGGTTGCGCGGGTTGGGCGCAGCGTTGGCTTCACAGCCATTTTGAAGAAGGAGCATCGCATGTCAAATCATCGGACATCCATTTCCGGCTTGACTGACGAAGAAGCTAAGGAGTTCCACCATTTCTGGATTCAAGGAACCGTAGGTTTCACAGCTGTGGCTGTGTTGGCCCACATCCTGGTCTGGGCTTGGCGGCCTTGGTTCTGAGTCAAGTTCTTTAACCGAACGGAGTAAACCCATGGCTAACACCACCTCTTTTGAATCGCAAAAATCATCCGCCTGGGATGAGCAAATTGCGTTTGTTCTGATTTTTGTTCCCTGTTTTGTTGTCTTGTTTTCGTTTGCTGTTGTCGGTCAACTGATCGGCATGCGCTGGAAATCCTGGCTGCCTGGCGCGGAGAACATGCCAAACATCATTTCGGGTGTCAAGGCTACGGTTTATACGTTCATGTCTCACATCATTTAGGAGAAAACATCATGTGGAGAATTTGGCGTTTGTACGACCCTTTGCGGGCCATGGTGGTCCAGGGTATTTTTCTGTTCGGTTTGGCGGCAATGATTCACCTCATTTTGCTCAGCACGAACAAGTTCAACTGGCTGGACGGCGCGAAAAAGCCTGTAGCAGCATCGGCGCAAAACTCGCCTATGCCTGCAGCTGTTCCTGCCGAAAAGTCCTGAGCTTTTCAGCACCAGCAGGTGCTGTTTGAACGACAGCACCTGCATTTCAAGCGTTTTGTTTCACCATTTGCGGCAGGAGGGCTAACACATGGCCATGCTCAGCTTTGAAAAAAAATACCGAGTGCGGGGCGGGACCCTGGTCGCTGGTGATTTATTTGATTTTTGGTTAGGCCCGTTTTACGTCGGCTTTTTCGGTATCACCACCATCTTTTTTGCCTTTTTAGGCACTGCCATGATTTTGTGGGGCGCATCGCAAGGCCCGACCTGGAATCTGTGGCAAATCAGTATTGCGCCACCCAATCTTTCCTACGGCCTGCGCTTTGCGCCGCTGATGGAAGGCGGCTTGTGGCAACTCATCACGATTTGTGCACTGGGTGCGTTTGTGTCTTGGATGTTGCGTGAAGTGGAAATCTGCCGCAAGCTCGGCATGGGCTATCACGTACCTGCCGCATTCAGCATGGCCATATTCGCGTATTTCACACTAGAAGTGATTCGTCCGGTGTTAATGGGCGGCTGGGGACATGCCTTCCCTTACGGCATTTACAGCCATTTGGACTGGGTGTCCAACGTAGGCTACCAATACCTGCACTTTCACTACAACCCGGCGCACATGTTGGCAGTCAGTTTCTTTTTCGCCACTGTGTTCGCACTCTCTTTGCACGGCGCTTTGATTTTGTCTGCCACCAACCCGGGTGACGGCCAGGTCGTCAAAAAGCCCGAAGACGAAGACACGTTTTTCCGCGACACCATAGGCTATTCCATAGGCACGCTAGGCATTCACCGACTGGGCGTGTTTTTGGCTATGGCTGCAGTGGCTTTCAGCGCCTTGTGCATTGTCATCAGTGGTCCGTTCTGGAGCCGTGGTTGGCCCGAATGGTGGGGCTGGTGGCTCAATCTGCCGATCTGGTCTCAGTGGCCTTAAAGCCTGACAGGAGCAAATTCAATGGCTGACTACTACAACCTATTCACCACGGTGCAGGCCCGAGGCCCGGTACACCATGGCTCAGAGCTCGGGCCGGGCAACAGCCCGCGCTTTGGCCATCCCGCTATTTTCTGGCTGCTGGGCAAAATAGGTAATGCCCAACTCGGTCCTATTTACCTGGGCGGTTTCGGTGTGGCTTCGCTGCTTTGCGGCATGCTGGCTTTCAACATCATCGGTCTGAACATGCTGGCCTCGGTCAACTGGGATCCGGTGCAACTGGTGCGTCAACTGTTTTGGCTGGCGCTTGAGCCGCCGTCGCCTGACTACGGTTTGTCTTTACCACCTTTGAACCAGGGCGGTTGGTTTTTAATCACCGGATTGCTGCTGTCCACCTCTGCGTTACTCTGGTGGGTACGAATGTATCGTCGCGCTATCGCTTTGGGCATGGGCACGCACGTGGCCTGGGCGTTTGCCGCAGCCTTGTGGCTGTTTTTTGTCCTGGGTTTGTTCCGTCCGATATTGATGGGTTCCTGGGGTGAGGCTGTACCTTACGGCATCTTTCCGCACTTGGACTGGACAGCAGCTTTGTCTATTCGCTACGGCAATTTGTTCTACAACCCGTTCCACGCTTTATCGATTGTGTTCTTGTACGGCTCAGTGTTGTTGTTTGCCATGCACGGCGCCACCATTCTCGCGGTGACCCGCTACGGCGGTGAACGTGAAATCGAGCAAATCGTCGACCGCGGCACAGCTTCCGAGCGTGCAGCATTGTTCTGGCGTTGGACCATGGGCTTTAACGCCACCATGGAATCGATTCACCGCTGGGCCTGGTGGTTCGCCGTGTTGTGTCCATTGACCGGTGGTATCGGTATCTTGTTGACCGGCACCGTCGTTGATAACTGGTATTTGTGGGCCATCAAACACGGTGTAGCTCCGCCGTATCCGAATGTGTTTCCTGCCGTGATTGACCCGGCGCTGACCGTGGGAGTCAAACCATGAACGCAATGCGATTCACAAACCGCTTGTGGCAATGTGCCGCAGGTCTGGCCGCCATGTTGATGCTCTCCGGTTGCGAACTTCCTATTCCCAATAGCGTGCAACACGGTTACCGTGGCACTGGCATGGTTCAGGTGTACAACACGCGCCTACTGGCCGCCAAAGTCGATGCCAACACCGTGCCGTTTGCGTTGCCGCAAGCTCCAGCCGAAGGACCCAAGGCATCACAAACGTATAAAAACGTCAAAGTGTTGGGCAACCTCAGCACCGCGCAGTTCAACCGTTTGATGGTGTCTATGGCTGCCTGGGTGTCGCCCAATGACGGTGGTTGTATTTATTGCCATAACCCTGCCAATTTCGCCGACGACGAAAAATACACCAAGGTGGTGGCGCGTCGCATGCTGCAGATGACGCAGTACATCAACAGTGAGTGGAAGCCTCATGTGGCCGAAACCGGTGTGACTTGCTATACCTGCCACAGGGGACAACCAGTGCCGGCCACTGTTTGGTTCACACAAAACCACCAGCCCCAGGGTTCCAACTTCATGGGTGACAAAGCCGGTCAAAACGAACCTGCTGCCGTCGTCAACCTGTCTTCCTTGCCCAACGATCCGTTCACTCCATTTTTGTTGCAAGCCAAAGACATTCGAGTGAACGGCCCGACGCCTTTGCCGTCAGGCAACCTTCATTCGATCAAACAAACCGAATGGACTTATGCGTTGATGACTCACATGTCTACCTCGCTGGGCGTGAACTGCACTTACTGCCATAACAGCCGTTCTTTCCAAAGCTGGGAAAACAGCCCGCCGCAGCGTGCCACAGCATGGCACGGCATTCGCATGGCGCGTGACCTCAACGTGAATTACATGGAGCCTTTGGCACCGGTATTCCCGGATCACCGAAAAGGCGAGTTGGGTGATTCACCCAAGCTCAATTGCAATACCTGCCACCAAGGTGCTTACAAGCCATTGTTTGGCGCGCCCATGGTCAAAGACTTCCCAGAGTTGTCGCCACCGCCCCCTGCCAGGCCTGCCCAAGTGGCCAGCCAGTGATTTAAGCCAAGCAGTATCTAACCAGCAAGCATGAAATTTCCATGGTCAACCAAGATCCCGTGTCCATGGCAGTTTCAGGTGTGGTGGTGGTGTTGCTGGTGGATTACCTGAGGGCGCACCAGGCTTGGGGTTGGATGCGATTGGTACAAGGCGCATCTGCATTCAAAGATACACCCGGCTTGCTGTTCAGCAAAGTCATGGGCAGCGGCCATGATGGCGGATTTGTGCTCAGGCCCAGCGCGACACATCAAGGCCTGATTTGTTTGTTTGACACCGCGGAACAAGCCGACGCCTTTATGCAAGGGCCTCAGGTCAATGCGTATGCAGAACGCGCCAAATCCATGTTTGTCACTTCTTTGGCGGTCACGTCTGCCAGAGGATCTTGGGATGGACGGACCTGGGGCGTCACCTCGGATCAAAGCCTGGGCAAATACAAAGATATGGATACCAGTGCTTACGGTATGGCCGCGCTGACCCGGGCCAGTATTCGTCCGGCCAAAGCGGTGTCTTTTTGGCGTTACGCACCTGCCGCGCAGGACGATTTGAAACAAGCTCCAGGATGTCAATTGGCCATGGGGCTGGGAGAAGCGCCTTTGGTCAGACAGTGCACTTTCAGCGTGTGGAAGAACGCGCCTGCCATGATGGACTATGCACACACCGGTGCGCACCAGCAGGCCATTCAAGCCGCCTACAAAAATGATTTTTTCTCTGAATCCATGTTTGTGCGTATGCGGGTGTTGCGCCGAACCGGTCAATGGCAGGGCGTCATGTCTGCTGATTCAGCATCGAATGAACACCATGGCTGAACATAAAGTGGTTGTCATAGGCGCCGGCATGGCCGGTCTGGTCAGTGCTTTGCAATTGGCGAATGCAGGTTTGCAAGTTACCGTGGTAGACAAGGCCGCTGGACCCGGCGGAAAAATCAGGCAATTGATGCCTAATGGCTTGCCTGTCGACAGCGGCCCTACGGTGTTCACCATGCGCTGGGTGTTTGACCAGATCATGTCTTCAGTCGGTACACAGCTGGAATCAGAGGTGCTGATACATCCGCTCAAAGTGCTGGCCCGACACTTTTGGGAAGACGGTTCTCAACTGGATTTGTACGCAGACCCAGAGCGCTCACTGGATGCCGTAGCGCAATTCGCGGGCAATGCAGAGGCCAAGCGTTTTACCCAGTTTTGTCAGACTGCGCGTCAGGTGTACGACGCTTTAGAAGGCCCGTTCATTAAATCCCCGTCACCAACCATGGCGCAAATGATGAGCAGTCTGGGTCCCAGAGGCCTTGCCACCTTGGCCTCCATCGGGCCTATGCGCAATTTATGGAACAGCCTGGGTAGACATTTCACCGACCCTCGCATGCGCCAGTTGTTCGCCCGCTATGCCACTTATTGCGGCTCATCTCCCTGGGAGGCACCGGCTACTTTGATGCTGATTGCACAAGTGGAGATGGACGGTGTCTGGGCCGTGGAGGGCGGCATGCATGCCTTGGCTGCGTGTTTGATGCGCCTGGGGCAAAAGCGCGGCGTTAATTATGTGTTCAACAGCGAATGCGAACGCATAGAGTTGCTACAAGGCAAAGTCTCCGGAGTGAGACTGGCCAAAGGCGACAGCTTGCGGGCCGACAGCGTGGTATTCAACGGCGATATTGCGGCGTTGCGCAAAGGCTTGCTGGGGCCATCGTTGACTCAGGCTGTGGCAGGCAAAGTTCAACCGCGCTCGCTGTCTGCAGTGACATGGTCTATGTATGCGGATACACAAGCTTTTGCCCTTGACAGGCACAATGTATTTTTCAGAAACAACTATGCCAGCGAATTTGAAGATATCTTCATGCACGGCAAATTGCCTACTCAGCCGACCGTTTATGTATGTGCGCAGGACCGGGGCACCGGTCAATTACCGCCAGGCGCAGAGCGCTTGTTATGTCTGGTCAACGCACCTGCCCGTGGTGATAAACGCATGTCTGAAGACGAGTTGCTGTCATGCGCGCAAAGCAGCCAGGCATTGATGGCCGCATCCGGTCTGCATTTAAAGTTGGAGTCTTCTGCCTCATGCATACGCACCACACCCCAGGACTTCCATCAATTGTTTCCGGCGACGGGCGGGGCTTTGTATGGCCAGGCCACGCATGGATGGATGGCAGCGTTCGCCCGTTCGAACGCCCGCAGTCAAATGCCGGGCTTGTACCTGGCGGGGGGCAGCGTGCATCCGGGCCCGGGCGTACCTATGGCAGCCATGTCCGGGCAGTTGGCGGCCGCAGCGCTGATGGCCGACCTCGGTTTGACCAACCCGTCTCGCAAGACGGCTACCTCTGGTGGTACCTTGACGCACTGAGTGACGACGGTCAATTTGGTTTGACCATCATTGCATTTGTCGGCAGTGTGTTTTCACCGTATTACGCGTGGGACCGGCGACACGCACACACACACGCAGACAACTATTGCGCTTTGAACGTTGCGCTCTACAGCAAACATGCACGCCGCTGGGCCATGACCGAACGCGGTGCAAGGCATTGCCACCGCGATGACCAGCAGTTCACCATCGGCCCCAGCCAATTGCGCTGGGACGGGCAATCGCTGGTCATTGACATCAATGAAATCGGTGTGCCGATTCCGCATCGCGTACGCGGCCAGATACGCGTGCATGCAGATACCTGGTTTGACTTCAGTACACCGATTGATGACTGCGGCAAACACCGCTGGGGCCCATTGGCACCGTCTGCGCGTATTGAAGTGAATTTGCAGCACCCTGCGCAGCAGTGGACGGGCAATGCATACCTGGACTCCAACGAGGGCGACGAGCCCATAGACCGCTCATGCCGTGAATGGGATTGGTCGCGCAGCCCTATGAAAGACGGCAGTACTACAGTGATTTACGACGTGCAGGGCAAGGCCGGTTTGCAGCAAGACAAACTGCTGGCTTTGCGTTTCAAACCCGATGGCAGCATCGAGGACTTTGAAGCGCCATCGAGACAGGCATTGCCGAAAACGCTCTGGCGTATTCAGCGGCGCATGCGAAGTGAGTCAGCCGTGAAAGTGCAAGAGCAGTTAGAGGACACACCTTTTTACCAACGCGCCTTGTTACATAGTGAGTTATTAGGCGAACAAGTACAAAGCTTTCACGAAACTTTGTACGTGCCAAGGTTGGTGTCGCCCGTGGTGCAAGCCATGTTGCCTTGGCGAATGCCCAGGCGGGGGTGAGGTTCATATTTGCACCCTCGTTCCCAACTCAACCACCGAGTTATCCGGCAGATGGAAAAACTCCACGATCCCGCCTGAGTTGCGGGTCATGGCCGCAAACATGATTTCGCGCCATTGCGCCATACCGCCACCCGGTGTGGGCATCACGGTTTCGCGGCTTAAAAAATACGTGGTTTCAAACGCCGGTACGTCCAAGCCGTGCTGTTGGCACATCAGCAATGCTTTGGGCACATCGGGTGTGTTCATGAAATCGTAAGTCACAACCACTTGCCAAAAGTGTTCACTGATTTTTTCCACCTTGACGCGATGTTTATCCGACACCCAAGGCACCTCTTCAAACTTCACCGTCATGATGATGTTTTTCTCATGCAGCACCTGGTTGTGCTTCATGTTGTGCAATAAAGCTTGTGGCACAGTTTCCGGATTCGCCACCGCATAAACGGCTGTGCGTTGTATCAAATGGTTATGTCCTGCTTCAATCGATGCAATGAAGGAAGCGAGATCCAGCCCATCACGCTTGATGGTTTCAACCACCAAACTCCTGCCTTTAGACCATGTCGTCATGACAGCAAACAAACTCAATCCCATGACCAAGGGGAACCAGCCGCCGTCAAAGAACTTGATGATGCAACCGGCAAACAAAAACACATCAATGCCTAAGAAAAACACAGTGGCTGCCACAGCCAGCAGCAGCGGTAATTTCCATGCATTGCGCACCACAAAAAAGGTGAGGGTGGTGGTGATGACCATGGTCAATGTGACAGCAATGCCGTAAGCACCCGCCAATGCGGATGAGCTTCTGAATGCAAGAACAGCCGCCACCACGCCGATGAGCAAAATCCAATTCACAGCCGGCATGTAAATCTGTCCCACTTCTTTTTCAGAGGTGTATTTGATGTCCATGCGCGGTAAAAAGCCCACCTGTGAGTGCCAGCACGATAGCGCCGACTGCCGCCAGAATGAACGGGCCTCTGTCCCATAAAAACACGGCGGCATTCAAGGGATTCAAGGCTTGCAAGATAGCCGGCTGTTGAACAATTTCTACAACGCCAGTGAACCCCAATACAGAGAACCAGACCACGATGATGGGCCCGAAAAACTTGCCCACCAACTGCGTGCCAAAGCGTTGCATCAAAAACAGCAGCAACAGCACGGCCACGGAAATCGGCACCACAAACGGCGTGAGCACCGGCGTCACCATCTCCAAACCTTCCACCGCCCCAATGACAGAGATGGCTGGCGTGATGATGCTGTCGCCATAAAACAAAGTCGCGCCGAACAAACCCATCATCAACAGCGACTGACGCAAAAACGGCTTGTCTTTGACCGCATTCGCTGCCAACGCCGTCAGTGCCAATGCACCGCCTTCGCCACGGTTGTCCGCACGCAAAATCAAAATCACATATTTCAATGTAACGATCAACATCAACGCCCAAAAAATGGTGGAGACCGCGCCAATCAGGTTTTCGGGGGTGAGCGCGATGCCTGTGGCGGGCAAAAACACTTCCTTCACGGTGTACAGCGGACTGGTGCCAATATCGCCATACACCACACCTATGGCAGCCAGCGTCAGCGCTGCGGTGGATTGGCGTTGTATATGCGCGGACGGGTTGTCTGCGTCTGTGGAAACCTCTGACATGCGAACTCCAACTTATTGACAGCTGTCAGAGTGCCATGGGTGGTGTTAGGAACGCATAAGTGTGTGGAGTTCGTTGGACGAATTGCCAGTCCCAGCGCTAAGACTCCTCAAACAACCGATACCCCACTCCCGTCTCGGTCAACAGCAGTTGCGGTTCATTGGGGTTGTCTTCGAGTTTGGCGCGCAGTTGTGCCATGTACAAACGCAGGTAATGCGTGTGTTGTACAAACTCAGCGCCCCACACATCCACCAGCAATTGTCTGTGCGTCACCACTTGCCCGGCTTGTCTAACGAGTCTTGCCAGCAGTTTGAATTCTGTCGGTGTCAGGTGAACTGCCTGGCCGTTTTTTCTCACTTCATGTTTAGCTAATTCAATGTGTAACAACCCGCATTGGTAATGAGTTTGCGGCGCAATCACAGATGTACCCCGGTGACGCAAACTTACCCGCATGCGGGCCAGCAGCTCGTTGATGTTGAAGGGTTTCACCAAATAATCGTCTGCGCCTGCATCCAGCAAATGCACTTTGTGGTCTTCGTCATGGCGAGCCGAGATGATGAGCACAGGCAGTTTGTATTTGAGCCTGACGCTGTGCAGCAATTCAGCGCCATCGCCGTCCGGCAGTCCCAAGTCCAGGATCAATAAATCCAGGGGCATGCTCGAACCCATGGCGTGGCGAAGGACGGCCTGTGCATCTGTTGCACTGCCGCTGATATGCACTTCATAGCCTTCGACCAACAAAGCGTCCCGCAGTGTGCGTCGCAGTTCGCGGTCATCTTCCACCAACAACACTTGCAAAGCCATGCGGTCAATCCTCTGTGTGCAGCATAGGCTGAGTCTCGATTGGAAACGCCACACACAGCGTGGCACCTGTGGGTTGTGTGTCTTCTATCCAAATGCGGGCATCATGCAATTTGGCAATCGCTTTGCACACGGCCAGTCCCACGCCGACACCGCGCCTGAGTTGGTTGTCGTCGCTGGCATCTGCTTGCGCATCATTGTTGTGCATACGCTCGAAGGCTTGAAACACTTTGTCTTTCCATGGGTCAGGAATGCCGCGTCCCCGGTCAATCACACGGGCTTGCAATTCAGTGGCGTTCATGCTTACTTGTATATCAATCTGAGTTGAATCGTCGCTGTACTTGATGGCGTTTTCCATCAGATTTTCAAACAACTGCACCAACAACATGGCATCACAAAACACCAAGGGCAATGCATCAGGCAATGACACGTGTATGTCCCTGGCCGGGTAGCGCATCCGTGTTTTAGAGAGCACCGACCCGATGATTTCTTGCAGCGATTCCCAGTCTTTGTGAACTTTCCAAGGTGCAGCATCCAAACGCGCAAGCTGCAAAGTGTTGCTGGTCATGCGGTTCAAGTGCTGTGCTTCCAGCAAGACGGTGTGGGCCAATTGTGTGACTTGCTCTGTGTTGAGCTTGGTGTTTTGCGAATGGATCACTGAAGCTGCGCCGATCAAATTCGCTAAAGGAGTGCGGTAGTCGTGTGAGATAGAGGTCAGCAAGGTGTTGCGAATGCTTTGGTTCTGCGCTTCTTCTTTGGACTGTTGTACTTGTTTCAACGTATGGTCGCGTTCCATGTTCAGGCCCAGCAGGTCGCACATTTGTTGCAGGTAGGCGCGTTTGGCATGCGATACATCAGCCAAGGGCTGACCGTGAATCGCCACGGCACCAAATGCTTTGGCTCTTCCGCGTATGGGTAAAAACAAGGTACGTTGATTTTCAAAACGGCCAGTCCCCGGGCCCAGTTGGGCGCATTCTTTAACGCAAGTGTGAAGACCTTGAGTGAGTTGTTTGTCAGTCGGTCCCAGCCACACTGGCTGTTCATGCGAATCAAGGTTTGCACCTGTTTGCAACAACACGGTGACATGGGCTTGCACCTGTTGTTGCAGCGCGTTTTGTAATAAGCATGCTTGTTGTTCTATCCCGGGCGTGTCGCGAAACTGTTCGCTCAAATTGCGCATGCGTTCAGAATCGGCAGCGTGTTCGCTTTCCAATTGCGCAGCATGGCGCAACCGTGACATCAAATAACTGACCATGGCACTCACGCCGAGCATGGTGACCAACAACAGCAAGTCTTGGTTCAGGTCAACGTTGAAGGTGAATCGCGGCGGTACAAACAACCAGTTGAACATCAGCACTGAGCAGACGCAAGCCAGTAATGAAGCCGCAGGGGATAACCACAAGCCTGCCATGGCGCTGCCCAATACCAGCAGCAGCGCCAGATTGCCCAGATTCAACACGCCATCGCAAAACCACAGCAGCATCCATGTGGCAGTCCAACTGAGCAGGCCCAGCCAGCGCTTGCGTATATTGGGAATCAGATAAACCGGTGTGTGAATCAATGGAAGCTCAGAGTGTGAGTCAATGTACGACCACCGGCACTTCCGTCGCAGGCGGTGTGTTGCGTGAGCGGTGGCAGCGCACCAAGCCGTCAATCATCACCATGCCAATGCCGGGAATGTCGCCAAGTTGCACACTCTCTAAAAGCGTGCGGCCAGCGGTGTGTTGCGCGCGGTCCATGAACACAAAATCTGCAGCGCGTCCTACTTCAATGAGGCCGCAATTCAGGTTGCGTATGCGTGCGGTGTTGCCGGTGGCAAAACAAAACACAAACTCGGCAGGTATGTTGGCCAGGCTTGAGAGCAAGGCAATCATGCGCAACATGCCCAGTGGTTGCACGCCTGAACCCGCAGGTCCGTCGGTGCCCAAAATCACGCGGTGCGGGCATTTCAGTTCTAGTGCAGCTTTGGCCGCTGCAATCGCCACACGCTCGTTGCCGTTATGCACGATCTCAATCGCGCGGCTGGACTTCTCGCACAACTCGCACACATGCGCTTCGCTCAATGACGTGTGGCCGCCGTTGATATGGCCAATCACATCCGCATCGGCTTCGAGCACCACGTCTTTGTCTATCAAGCCCGAGCCGGGGATGGACGGCCCGCCCGTGTGTATGGTGCTTTGTATGCCGTGCTTGCGCGCCCAGGCCACCATTTCTTTGGCTTCGTATCCGGCTTTCACCGAGCCCAGTCCCACTTCGCCCAGCAGCGTCACGCCAGCCGATGCAAGCTCTTCGAAATCGTGTTCGGTCATGCCTTTTTCGATGATGGGCGCACCGGCAATCACTTTCACGCCGCCGGGGCGGAAATTGCTGAATGCGCGTTGCGCGGTGATGGCCAAGGCTTTCAATCCCACGATGTCTTTGGGCCGTCCCGGCAAATGCACTTCACCGGCAGACACCATGGTGGTCACGCCGCCGTTCATGGTGGAGTCGATCCAACCGATTTGGTTTTGTCTCGGGGTCCAGTCGCCAAACACTGGGTGCACATGGCTGTCGATCAAGCCGGGTGCCACGCAGGTCTGGCGCACATCGATGGTGGTTTTCGCGCCCTCGGTGTCCAGGTCTTTGAACTTGCCCACCGCCGTGATGATGCCGTCCACAACGACGATGGTGTCGGCTTGCAACACAGGCTGGTCTATGTCGCCGGAGAGCAGCAGCCCGATGTTTTTGATGACGACTTTGCCTGAGGCTTCTTCAATTGCTGCGGTGGCCATGTGTGACTCCTTGGTACTTATGTCTACTCTGTGTGGTGCGTGTCCACAAGCATAATGCGTCTTGGCCTTTGCTCTGATCCTCACATATCCAAATGGCATGAACAACCCCAGCACCACCCACACCGATGGCTTGCCCGCGACTGACACGGGCTTGCCATTGGGCTTGCAACGGGTCGAGCCCAAGCATGGGCCGGTGCGTGAGGGCAAGGTGGAATGCAATGCGTGCCCGGTGCTCTGCCAAATTTCCGAAGGCCGTGTCGGCGCTTGCGACCGATACGCCAACCAAGACGGTGTGTTGGTGCGACTTGACCCTGTCGTGATGTTGAGTCGCCAAACCAAAGACCCAACCACGCAAGCATTGATGCCGCGTACTGAAGCAGACACCTTGCCGCAAACACTCTCTGTAGGTGATGACACAGAACACGGCGTGTTCGTCACCGGCATAGGCGCTTCCACCACCTACCCGGATTACAAACCCGCACCTTTCATCGTTGCGTCCAAATCGCGCGGCGTGGACATGGTGACCGTGGTGACCGAAGGCATCTTCAGCTATTGCAGTTTGAAAGTGAAGATTGACACGGACAGGTATTTGGGCGATGAGCGCGCCGCTGTTTTGTTTCAAGGTGAAGAAGTCGGCCATGTCACCACGGCTGAATATGGCTCACAAATGCTGAGCTTGGGCGGCGTGCACCACCTCACTGGCGGCAGCAAAGCCCAAGGCCGCATGGCATTGCAAATCATGCACAGCTTGGGCAACCACCAAGCGGTGGAAGTGCAAATAGAAAACGGTGCCAAGCTGGTGTTGCAAGCCGGGCAAGCGCCGGTGGTTGATGGTGTCACCGAACAACGCATGCGCGTGGGTTGTGGTTCGGCTGCTGTAGGCATGTTTGCGCGTCAATGCTTAGGCGTGTGCGACGAAGTGGTGGTGGTGGACGACCACATCACCGGCGTGCTCACCGAGCACCAAGCCGGGCGTTGTTTGCATATGAAGCCCAGCGGCATCAAGATCAAAGGACGCAAGTCCACACCCGGGCGCTATTTCCAAGTGGCGCAACCGGGCACAGGTTGGGGCGGCACTGACATCACCGACCCTTTATCCATATTGGAAGACTGGCATGCTGAAGAGGCTTGGCCGGGTTTGCGTTTGCTCATGACATCAACCACCGGCGAACATTCGGCGTGGTTTGTATTGGATGAACATTTAAAACCGCAACCTGCTGACATGCCCAGCGAAGTGCACCAAGTGGTGCAGCGCATAGGCGAAAACTGCGAACCCTCATTGGTGTCGGTTTTGTTTTTAGGCGGTGCGGGCGGCAGTTTGCGCTCGGGAGTCACCGACAACCCGATTCAACTCACGCGCGCAGTCAAACAAGCTTTGGTGAATGTGAGCTGCGGCGGCGCACCGGCGTATGTGTGGCCTGGCGGCGGTATCACCTTGATGGTGGATGTGATGCGCATGCCTGCCAACAGTTTTGGCACCGTGCCCACACCGGCCATCGTCGCACCCATCGAATTCACCATGCGCTTAAGTGACTACCAAGCGCTGGGCGGGCACATGGGTTTTGTGCGCACATTGGACGACAGCATGCGCAACGGCGCTTGGCACAACGACGGCGCACCCACACACATGCGCTGGGAATCTCCACCTTCTGATGTCACCCCGTGGCCGCTGGACGCGCCACCCATGCTGGGCTGATGCGCATGCATGCACAACGCCGATTACTGGACGATGGTCGTTGGCATTTTCAGCATGGCCCTATCGATATCGTTTTGCAGTTAGCAGGTGAACAGCAAGCTTGCGCTGATGCGATTGAAAAAGCTTGGCAACGGTTTGAGCAGATATTGCCTGAACTGGTGAGTGAGTTGAGGTATTTAAGACAACCCGTGTCGGAGTTGCTTCATCACAGTTTCAAACACCTTGTGGCGCAATGCATGCACCGCGCCACTGCACAAGCTGCATTCGCCACACCAGATGGTTTCGTCACGCCCATGGCGGCAGTGGCGGGTTCGGTGGCGCAAGCCTTGTTGCCATTTCTTGCGCAGCCCGGTGTGGACAAAGCCTTTGTGAACAACGGTGGTGATATTGCTTTGCATTTGCAAGCCGGTGAAAGCTGGCGCGTCGGTGTGGTGACAGATTTGGCGCAGGCATTAAGCGGAATGCAAACGCATGAACTGGTGATAGACGGCGCGTTTGTCATCAGTGCTGACATGCCGGTGCGAGGCATTGCCACCAGCGGTTGGCAGGGACGCAGTTTTTCTTTGGGCATTGCCGACAGCGTGACCGTGTTGGCCGCGACTGCGGCGCAGGCCGATGTGGCAGCCACTTTGATTGCGAATGCAGTGAACACCGACGACCCGCGCATTCAACGCCGCCGCGCAGACAGCTTGCGCGACGACACCGATTTGGGCGCGCGCTTGGTGACTGTGGATGTGCCGCCTTTGTCAGAGGCGCAGATTCAGCAGGCTTTGCAACTCGGGCTAGACTGTGCCCGTGACATGCAGGCGCGTGGATTCATTCACGCGGCCTTGTTGAGTTGTCAAGGCCATGCAGTGTTGGCCGAATCTTTGGAATGCCGGGTGGAATGATGAGTGAATCAATAGAAGTACGACGCGTCTTAACCCATGTGGAGCATATTCACCATGAGTTCGGCCCGCCCGCAGAACAGCCCTTGGTGCGCGGTGCCATTGCTGCGGTGTTGCGCAACCCGTATGCAGGCGCTTACCACGCAGACATCTTGCCCATGATGGAAGCGCTCAATCCTTTGGGCGTGGACTTGGCCAAACAATTGTGCGATGCCATGGGTGTGAAGCCTGAGCAAATACAAGGCTATGGCAAAGGCGCGATTGTGGGGGCCGCCGGTGAATTGGAGCACGGTGCTTTGTGGCATGTGCCGGGTGGTTACGCCATGCGCGAACTGCTGGGTTGGAAAGGTGAACGCGCGTCTTACGCAAAAGGCGGTGGCGGCGACAAACCCACAGGCCAACCGGGTAACGGTTTGTCCATCGTGCCATCTACTAAAAAAGTGGGCCCGCCGGGCGCGGCCTTGGATGTGCCCCTGACACACATCAACGCAAGCTATGTGCGCAGCCATTTCGATGCGATAGAAATGCGTGTGCCGGGCGCGCCGCATGCCGATGAAATCATCGTCATTCTGGCCATGAGCACAGGCGCACGCGTGCACGCGCGTGTCGGTGGTTTGAAAGCACAAGACATCAGTCAATGGAACGGGTTGCGTTGAACACGCAGGAGACAACATGAAAGCACAGATACGCAAAATCATTGTTCAAGTGGACGAGATTCATCAAGACGGCGGTAAAGCAGTGAACCCGCCGACACGCCGCGCATTGGCCATGGCCGTCATTGCCAATCCGTATGCAGGTCGTTTCAGCGAGTCCTTGGATGAACTGATTGACATAGGCGAAGAACTTGGCGGCTTGCTCGGCGAGCGTTGCGTGCAAGCGCTGGGAATTGCGCCCGAGCAGGCACAAAGCTATGGCAAAGCCGCCATCGTCGGTGAAGGCGGTGAGTTGGAGCACGCAGCTGCCATTCTTCACCCCAAACTCGGTGCACCCTTGCGCAAAGCGGTCAGCGTTGGTGCGGCACTCGTGCCGTCTGCGAAAAAACAAGGCACGCTAGGCTCGGCAGTGGATGTGCCCTTGGGTCACAAAGACGCGGCGTTTGTGCGCAGCCATTTCGATGCCATGGAAGCACGTGTGGCTGATGCGCCGCGTGCGAATGAAATCGTGGTGGCAGTGGTGGTCACTGACAGTGGCAGACCGCATCCGCGCATCGGCGGATTGCAAGTACATGAAATCGTGGGCAAAGACGGCCTGCGGTAAATCAGCCTTGAGCCAGTTTCCCTACGCACGGGTTGTGCGGTTTTTTTGTTTGGAGATGGATGATGAAAGCAGACCGTAGAAAACTATTGACCGCGTTGGGCACCATGGGCGCATTGGGTGCAGTCGCACCTTGGGCCTGGTCAGCGACCAAAGTCAAACCCGGTGAAGACTCGGTGTTGATCGTGGTCGATGTACAAAATTGTTTCGTCGAAGGCGGCACCTTGCCCGTGGCCAAAGGCTCGGAAGTCGTGCCAGTCATCAACCGCATTTCCAAAGCGTTTGACAACATCGTCGTCACACAAGACTGGCACACCCAAGGCCATGCGTCATTTGCATCTGCCTACGGTGGCAAAAAACCATTTGAAACCACCAAGCTCAGCTATGGCACACAGGTGTTGTGGCCCGACCATTGCGTGCAAGGCACCAAGGACGCAGAGTTGCACAAAGACCTGGCCTTGCCGTCTGCGCAATTGATCATCCGCAAGGGCTACCACCCCAAGGTGGACAGCTATTCCGCATTCATGGAAGCTGACGGCAAAACTGCCACCGGTTTGTCCGGCTACTTGAAACAACGCGGTATTAAATCGGTGTTCGTCACCGGTTTGGCCACTGACTTCTGCGTGGCATGGACAGCAATGGACGCACGCGCTGCGGGCTTTGAAGTGTCGGTGGTGGAAGACGCCTGCCGTGGCATTGACTTGAACGGCTCTTTGGATGCGGCTTGGAAAAGCATGGCTGAAAAAGGTGTCAAACGGATTCAGTCCGGTGATATCCAAATCGGTTGATTGCAAACCTTCGCGCCACTGCCGCTCATGTTGACCATGCGATCAGTGGACGTGAAGCTCAAGGTCAATCAACAAACGGTTGATCTGACCTTGAGCAGTGCCGCCACGCTGCTGCATGTGCTGCGCAATGACCTTGGCCTGAATGC
The DNA here is from genome assembly GCA_947456305.1 of Comamonadaceae bacterium. Classification (GTDB taxonomy): domain Bacteria; phylum Pseudomonadota; class Gammaproteobacteria; order Burkholderiales; family Burkholderiaceae_C; genus Limnohabitans. The sequence continues at coordinate 64,916 of CANGPN010000006.1, forward strand.
ACCGAAATACGGATGCGGTCTGGGTGAATGCGGTGCTTGCACGGTATGGATAGACGGCACACCTGCGCGGGCTTGCGTGATTCCCGCACTTGAAATATCAGACAGAGACATCACCACTTTAGAAGGTCTGGGTAATGCGCAACAACCGCACCCGGTGCAACAGGCATTCATAGACACACAGGCCGCGCAATGCGGTTATTGTTTGAACGGCATGCTCATGATGACCGTGGCCTTGCTAAATAAAAATCCGCAACCTACTGACGAAGAAATACTTCGGGCTTTGTCGGCCAATCTGTGCCGATGTGGCACGCATGTAGAAATCATCGCGGCAGTGCACCGTGCTGCTGAACTGATGAAAGCGCAAACACCGTGAGCATGCGTGCATCACAAGTGCAAACACGCGCCGATCTGTTTCAGGCACAAGGTGTGTTGCGCGTGGTGCGAGCCCCTGTACCTGCTGCACCGCCTGTGCCGGGTCAACCCAGTTTTGTGTACAGCCAAGCAGATGAGGGCATGGAATGTTTCATCGCGTTATGGGACGACGGCAGCGTCACCGCTTTGCACGGCCATGTGGATTTAGGCACAGGTCTTCGCACCGCGCTCACGCAAATCGTCGCTGAAGAATTGTCGATATCGCCGTCACGCATACACATGGTGATGGGCATGACGGCGGTGTCGCCCAACCAAGGCGCAACCATAGCCAGCGCCTCTATTCAAAACCATGCCGCACCTTTGCGTGCAGCCGCCGCCCAAGCCGCGCAATGGTTGTTGTTGCAAGCCGCGCGTTTGTGGGTGTTGCCGGTTGAAGATTTGCGCATGACGCCAGACGGCATTCAAGCCAAAGACCGCGCACCGGTGGCTTGGGGCAATTTGCTCAAAGGCTTGAACATCGAATTGAGCTTGGACTTGAACACAGCACTCAAGCCCTTGGAGCAACACAGCGTGGCAGGCGACAGCTTGCCGCGCATAGACATACCCGCCAAAGTGTTTGGTGAACTGGTGTTTGTGCATGACATGCGCTTGCCCGGCATGTTGCACGGGCGTGTGGTGCGCCCGCCGTATGCAGGTGCAGACAGCGGTGACTTCATCGGTCAAACTTTAGAGCGCGTGGAAGCGCAATCGATAGCGCACATTCCCGGCATACGCTCGGTGGTGGTGCAAGCCGATTTTGTCGGCATCGTGGCAGAGCGTGAAGAACACGCCGAGCAAGCCATGCGCGAACTCGTGGTGCATTGGAAAGCATGGCCTGGCATGCCTGATGTATCGGATGCAGAAAACGCCATCCGCCGTAACCCGTCGACTGCACGTCAGTTGATCAATGACGGTGATGTGGACCAAGCCTTGAGCGATGCCGCGCAACATTTGCAACGCACCTATGTGTGGCCTTACCAGTTGCATGCGTCCATCGGCCCGTCGTGCGCGGTGGCACATTGGCAACCGCCGCAAGAAAACGGCTCGTCATTTCAATTGCGTGTATGGGCCGGTACGCAAAACCCGCATGCCTTGCGCGCTGACATTGCATTGCTTTGCGGTTTGCGTGACACCGACGTGGATGTGTTGCGCATGGAGGCCGCCGGTTGCTATGGCCGCAATGGCGCAGATGATGTGGCCGCAGATGCGGCGTTGTTGTCCAAGGCTGTGGGTGCGCCGGTGCGTGTGCAACTCAGCCGCGAACAAGAGCACCTGTGGGAGCCCAAGGGTGCGGCGCAACTCATGCAGGTGCAAGGTGGTTTGTCTGGCAACGGCGAGCCCAGCGGTTATGACTTTCAAGCCTCTTACCCATCGAATGGCGCCACCACACTCGCGCTGTTACTCACGCGCACCGTAGAGCCGTTGGCACGAAGTTTCGAGATGGGCGACCGCACCGCATGTCCGCCTTATGACTATGCAGATATGCGCGTCACTGTGAACGACATGCCGCCGATATTGCGTGCGTCCTGGTTGCGCGGCGTGTCTGCATTGCCGAATGCATTCGCGCATGAAAGCTTTATCGATGAATTGGCCAGCGCTGCGGGGGCAGACCCGTTGCAATACCGCTTGGCGCACATGTCAGATGAACGGGCCCGTGAGGTGTTGCAGGCCACCGCTGACAAAGCCGGTTGGAAAGTTCACACCCAAGCGCAACAACAAGCTGCGCAAGGCGAATGGCTGCAAGGCCAGGGCGTGGCATATGCCAGATACACACACAGCAAATGGCCGGGCTTTGGTGCGGCGTGGGCGGCGTGGGTGGCCGATGTGCAAGTGAACAAAACCACAGGCGAAGTGCAAGTCAAACGTGTGGTGGTCGGGCATGACGCAGGCCGCGTCATCAACCCCAAAGGTGTAGAGCAGCAAGTGCATGGCAATGTGTTGCAAACCACCAGTCGCGCATTGTTTGAGCAAATACAGACCGACAGCGTGGACGGCAGCGTAACCAGCGCCGAGTGGGGCAGTTACCCGATTTTGAATTTCAGACAAGTGCCTGTCATTGAAGTGGTGCAAATGCCGCGTCCGCAACAAGACCCGTTGGGTGCGGGTGAGTCGTCATCTGTGCCGGGCACCGCCGCGATTGCGAATGCGATTTTTGATGCCACCGGTGTGCGATTTCGCAACCCGCCATTCACACCGGAAGTGGTACGCGCCGCACTCAACCCATTGGCTTCACCAGTCACACCGACACAGCCAGCAGAGCAGGTCATGCCGGATGTGCCGCGCTCTAAACAACCCGGCTTGTTGAATGTGTGGGGCTGGAAGCAAATAAGCGGCGTGTTGTTAGCCACGCTGGCAGTGGGTGCAGCGGTGGTGGGTTGGCGCAGTGCATTACCACGCATCACACCTCTGAGCGCATCTTTCAGCGAAGCGCAACTGCAACGCGGTGCGCAGTTGGCCGCACTTGGAAATTGCGTGAGTTGCCACACCGCAGAGCAGGGCGCGACACTGGCAGGTGGCAAAGCTTTTGACACGCCTTACGGCACGGTGTACAGCAGCAACCTCAGCCCCGACCCGGACACAGGCATAGGCGCATGGTCTTACCAAGCGTTTGCCCGCGCCATGCGCCAAGGCGTGTCGCGCGATGGTCATGCTTTGTACCCGGTGTTTCCGTTCACATCGTTTGCGCGCATGAGTGATGAAGACATGACTGCGCTGTATGCCTGGTTGATGACGCAAACACCGGTGGCGCAAACCACACCTGCAGCTGAAATGCTCATGGGTTTGAACATGCGTCCTTTGCTGTCGGTGTGGAACGCGGTGTTTCACAACGACAGACAAGAGCGTTACGATAGCGCGCAAACACCGCAATGGAACCGGGGTGAATATCTGGTGAATGGCGTGGCGCATTGCGGCGCGTGTCACACACCGCGCAACCTCATGGGTGCCGAACAAAAGCAAACCGCGTACATGCAAGGTGCTTGGGTAGATGGTTGGCAAGCGCCTGCACTGACCAGCTTCAACCGTTCGCCCATGCCGTGGCGCGAACAGGATTTTTTCAATTACCTGCGCAAAGGCCACACCGGTTTTCATGGCACGGCCAACGGACCGATGGCGCAAGTGGTGCGCAATTTGCAAGCCGTGCCAGATGCAGACATACACGCCATGGCGGTGTACTTGGCATCACTCAACCCGAATGCGTCAGCATTGGGCGATGCGGATTACGGTGCGCATGCAGTGGCCGTGGTGATGAATGCCGCAGAACAAGCGCCTTTGCCAGATGCGGCGGACCGACAGTTTGCGGGCAGCTGCGGTGCTTGCCACCACGACGGCGATGGACCGCAGTTGTTGGGCGTGAACCAACCCTTGGCGCTCAACGGTAATTTGCACAGCGACAGCCCGGCCAATCTGGTGAATGTGATTTTGAAAGGCGTGCAGCAACCCGCGTCACGCGATATCGGCTTCATGCCCGCGTTTGAACACAGCTTGAGCAAACCGCAAATCATTGGCTTGGTGCAATGGATGCGGCAAAGGTATGCACCGGGTAAACCGGCGTGGAGTGTGGAAGAGATCAATAAGGTGATGAATTAACGATGACTGTTCGCGACATTCTCAAAATGGGTGACCCCCGGTTGCTGCAATTCGCAGAGCCGGTGAAAGCATTTGATACGCCTGAGTTGCACACACTCATCAGCGACATGCGCGAAACCATGGCTGCGGTGAATGGCGCGGGACTGGCAGCGCCGCAAATCGGCATTAACTTGCAACTTGTTATCTTCGGCAGCGACCAAACCAACCCGCGATACCCCGACAGACCCTTGGTACCAAAAACCGTGTTGATCAACCCGGTCATCACACCCATAGGCACTGACGAAGAACACGATTGGGAAGGATGCTTATCTGTGCCCGGCTTGCGCGGCATGGTGCCGAGGTGGGCGCAGATTCGTTACACAGGTATGGATGAAACAGGTCACGCGATTGACAGAACCGTGAACGGTTTTCATGCGCGCGTAGTGCAACACGAATGCGACCATTTGATTGGCAAGCTATACCCGATGCGAGTGAGGGACTTCACCAAGTTTGGTTACACCGAGGTGTTGTTTCCGGAGATTGGGGATGTGGAGGATGATTGATCCAAGGCCGCAATTCCCCACTTCGCAAATCTGCAAACCGGTCTACTGCTTGCGCCCTGTGCCGCAGTGACGGGTTGATACAACCCAGCACATAGTGAATTTGCTGGTGCCTACTGTCCAAGTCTTTTCAGTGGGTGATGCGTTCGCGAGCAAGGTCTGACTGTGCTGCGGGAAGGCGGAATTCAAAGTTGCTGACTGCTTCACCGCTGCGTTTCGATGTGCATGCCCTATACGTTGCGCGACCAACCATGATCAATCGCTTGTTGTGCATAAGCAAGCCGAATATCCGTCGATTTGAGTCGGGGGAGCAGGACGATGTTGTGGCCCCAAGGCAATTGTCCAACGGCCTTTTGGACGAATTCAGGGTCTGGCCACGCTTTAGTAAATGCGCGCACTTACAGCAGATTTGCCCTTGAAAAGCCTTTCATCTCTGGAAACGCTCTACGCAGGTCATGTGCAAGCCGCTCAATGACTTTTGCGCCCTAATCCGGCGCTGCTGTTCTTCACCGATGTTTTTTTGTGGAGATGGGCAGTCATGAGGTAGGGCGGGGGCGGGCGTTGCTGTTACCATGAATGAATAAAAAGTAGTCAAATAATAACCCCGAAATGCATTTATTACGCATAATTTATATTGAAATTTACTCATAAAACATTCTTAAATCACGCCATGCCACACACCTTGTCTGCCCCCGTTCGTGTTTTGTTGCGCTTATTCATGGCCTGGCTTTTTCTGGTCGGCTTGAGCCATTCGCATGCACAAACACCAGCGCCCACATTGCCCGCTGGCAAGTCCTCAACTTTCGTAGTGATGCAAGGTTTTTCAGTGGATGTGTCGCGATTGAATCCGCAGCAACAAGCGTTCATCACGCCGGTGTTGTCAGCCCAGTTTGAATTGATTCGACGCGCTGATTTACCGCCGATGCTGTTGGCGTTCATGAAAACCATTCCTCTGATGGTTGACCCGAGTTTGCCCGTGGGCGGTACCCCCGCGTTGTTCAGTAACGGCAACTTATCCGGCAGAGGTGTAGTGAAAACCAGTCTGGTACCTATTCCCTCCGACAAGCCGGTGATATTGCATGAAATGTTGCATGCTTACGATTGGAATTACTGGCGGTTTGACAAGCCGGAGATTCAATCAGCTTATGCCCAAGCAGTGAATCAAAACTTGTACCCGCAATGGTCAGGCAGTCACTTTTTACAAAATGCCAGAGAGTTTTTTGCGGTGACGGGAACGGTGTATTTGGTAGGGCGTATCAAACAGCCGCCGTTTGACTGTCGTGCGCTGGCTGGTTTGCAACCAGACTATCTGAAGTTCATGGAGAACCTGTTTGGCCCGCACCCTTATTGCAATAGCGTTGACTCTAGGTAAATACGTCAGCGCTGGTAACGATTCAATGGAATACCAGCGTTTTGTCTTCTTTGTATTTCCAAGCGCTCAAACATATTCAACATAGATTCGATGCGTGGCGGTTTGGGCAAGTTCAATTCCAAGTCGGCAACCGCTTGAGCACTGAGGCGGCACTGGTCCACCAAATACGCAATGCCAGCCAGCGGTTGCGGCTGATGACGTTGCACTGTCACCCAGCGCGACTGCACCCAAGCGCGAGCCAGTAGCCACAGTTTGCGTTTGCCGCTGACCACGCTTCTATGGTTCACCGGGTCCATGCCTATGCGGCGCAGTTGGTGGCCTATTTCTGCATAAATCAAATTGGCAGACATGATGGCTGATCTGCAATCACGCGGCAAATGCGCAATGCCTGCGGTGGACTGTTTGTACAAGCCGTCCGCTTCTTGCAGCACGCGTTCAACCACGCGTTGCAAAGCCAGTGTGCACACAGGGTGTTGTAGCCATTCATCGGGGTTAATGCCTTCTTCGCGCAGCCATTGCAAGGGCAGGTAGACACGGCCAATGCGTGCGTCTTCGCCGACATCACGCGCGATGTTGGTGAGTTGCATGGCCACACCCAATTCACACGCACGCGCCAAGGTGACGGCTTGTTGCGGGCCCATGATCCAGCACATCATGGCGCCGACGCTGCCGGCCACCCGTGCGGCATAGCCGTGTAACTCTTCCATGGTTTCATAACGACGCTCGTTGCCGTCCCAGGCAAAACCGTCAAGCAGGGCATCCAGCAAATGGCGCGGCAATGCGTGGCGTTGCACCACCACGGCCAGCGCACGGTCTTCAACCGTGTATTCCGGTTGACCGGCGTATATGCGGTCCAGCCTGTGGTGCAGCACTTTCAAACTGCGCTCTATCGAGTCGCCTAAGTCCACCATGTCGTCAGCCACGCGGCAAAACGCATACAAGGCGATGGCTGCATCGCGTATGCGTTGAGGCAATAAACGGCTGGCGGCGAAAAAAGTTTTGGAGCCGCCGCGCATCATTTCGACGCAAGCGGCCAGGTCGCGGTCGGCCTGGTCAGTGAAAGGCAAGGGCATGGGGAACCACCTGTTCAAGCATCTTGGCAGACATCAGCACACTGGGCACGCCTGCACCTGGTTGTGTACCGGCACCCACTAAAAATAAATTTTGAATGTCTTCGCTGCGGTTGTGCGGACGGAACCACGCGCTTTGTGTGAGCACCGGCTCTAGGCCAAAGCCCGCGCCTTTGAAGGACCATAAACGGTCTTGGAAATCTTGTGGCGTGGTGACTTTGGAGGTCACGATGTGTTGCTTCAAACCGGACAACACACTGTCTTGCAACACCGTGGCAATGGCTTCGCGGTATTGCTCGGTGATGGCCGGCCAGTCGGTGCCGCTGCTGAGGTTGGGCACCACCGACAGCGCATAAAACGTGTCGCAGCCCTCTGGTGCGAGCGACGGGTCGGTGGCGGTGGGGCGGTACAGGTACAAGCTGAAATCTTTGGACAGCGTGTGGTTTTTGAAAATGTCTTGCAACAAACCTTGGTAGCGCGGGCCCAGCACCATCATGTGGTGAGGCACGTCTGTGTATTGTTTGTCGGTGCCGAAATACCAGACGAACAAGCCGGAGGAGTAATTGCCTTTGTCAATCCGGCGGTCGGTCCAGTGCGGACGGTATTTTTCTTCTATCAAATGTTTGTAGGTCCAGGCGGCATCTGCGTTGCTGACGATAATGTCAGAGCCTAAGAATTCGCCATTTTCTAATTCCACGCCTACTGCTTTGCCGTTGTCTACGCGAATGCGGGTGACAGCAGCGTTGTAGCGTATCGGTACATGTCTGTGCTTGAGCAGGTCGACCAAGGCGTTGACGATGGCCCCGGTGCCTCCCATGGCCGAGTGCACGCCCCAGCGTTGCTCAAGAATATGAATCAATGAATACACGCAGGTCACAGAGAACGGGTTGCCGCCGATCAGCAGCGGGTGAAAGCTCATGACGATGCGCAACTTGGGGTGTTTGAGGTATGAAGCCACCATGCTGTAGATGGAGCGCCAGGCTTTCATTCGCATCAGGTTGGGCATGGCCTTGATCACATCGGTCAAGGTCTCGAAAGGAATAGATCCGAGCTCGACAAAACCCAGTTCATAGCATTTCGCCGAGGCTTTCATCAGGTCTTTGAAACCTTGGACATCCACTGGGCTGATGGCCTCGATTTGCGCCAGCATGGAAGCTTCGTCGTTGCTGTAATCAAAGTGTGTGCCGTCGTCAAAACGTATGCGGTAGAACGGTGACATGGGCCGCAAATCGACATGGTCTTGCATGCGCTGGCCGCAAAGCGTGAACAATTCTTCAAGCAAATGTGGCAAGGTGATGATGGTGGGGCCAGCATCGAAAGTGAAGCCGTCTTGCTTGTGTACATAGGCACGGCCGCCGGGGGCATCGAGTTTTTCCAGCACTTGAACTTGGTAGCCTTGTACGCTGAGTCGTATGGCCGCAGCCAGTCCGCCAAAGCCGCTGCCGATGACAATGGCGCGTGGCGAATTCTTGGCGGCACTGCCCCCTGAAGCTCTGTCTTCTGAACTGCGAAAAGCATTCATGCGGCATCTGCCTGTTTGGCAGCATTCACCGGCAGGTGTACATGGCTTTCCGGGGTAACCAGCCGCTGAGCCGCTCCGTACGGACTGCGCTTCATGGCCCAGCCCCACAAACGTTGCAGTGGTAATGCAATCACCATCAACACATGTTCAATGATGGCCAGTCCCAGCAACGAAGACAACAACACCCAGCCGGTGCTGATGGTGACGGCACCGGTTTGCAGTTCCCACACCATCCAAGACCACACTACACAAGACAATGCCATGGTGAAAAAGAAGAACGGGCTGATGCCGCCGCTTTTGAAATAGCTGCCTATGTAGCGAAGGTGTGCGGGCAAATATTGCGAGCCGACTTGCGGCACACCAAAAAACAAATTGAGTTTGGCGCTCAAGCGCATGCACCACAGCAAAGCGTAAGTGCACAGCGCCACATGGTTGGGCTGGCCTTGTTGCATGGCCAGCAGCACACCAAAGTTAAACAGCAATGCGACCTCGTGGTAGAGCAAGGCCATGACCGATTGGCCGAAGCGGCGGTTGATGCCCAGTCCCGGTTCCAGTGCCACGCGCCTGGGCCCGGCCAACCAACCGGTGAGAAACGCCATTTCGTGCCAACTCCACATGGCGATCACACTGACAAAACCGATGTAGGCGTTCAGCACCGAATGCGAGCGCATGCTGATGGACGTGGTCCATAAACTCAAGCCCAGCAAAAAGCTCAGACAAAACATGCTCCAGCGAAACGTGGACACCGGCAAACGCACCAGCCACAAAATTGCGCCCGTGCCCAACCACCAGCAGAACACTGCGAAGACGCAGGCGCCGACGGTGGAGGACAAAAAATCCATCATGCGCAGCCTGTTACCAAGTGGGCTGCATACGGATGTCCGCAGGCAACTCGTTTTTCTTGACCGGCAACAAATACAAACGACCGAAGACGAATACCGCTTGCACCGCAGTGACTGCACGACCAATGGCACCGAAGATGCCGCCGCGCTCTTTGGCTTTGGCGTTGGCGATGGACAGTTCAACCAGACGCTTCATGCATGCGCGAAACGTCGGGTGGTCGATGTCAACCTCAACCGGAAACACCTGGCGCGCAATGTCTGATGTGATGCGAAACACCTCATAGTCGTACTCGGTAGATTCAAAGCCCATGGCTTCATGCAACAGCGGACGCGTGTGGTCGCGCACATACATGGTGGCATACACGGCCAGAATGAAAAAACGAATCCACAGCAGGTTGACACCGCGCAGCAACTCGGGGTGGGCGCGCATGATGAGGGCAAACGATTCGCCGTGGCGGAACTCGTCATTGCACCAGCGCTCGAACCAACGGAAGATGGGGTGAAAACGCTTGTCCGGGTTTTTTTCTAGCTGACGGTAAATGGTGATGTAACGTGCGTAGCCGATTTTTTCTGACAAGTAAGTGGCGTAAAAAATGAATTTGGGTTTGAAGAATGTGTATGACTTGGTGCGCTTGAGTTGGCCCAGGTCAATGCCTAAATCAAAGTCGCGCAATGACTGGTTGATGAAACCCGCGTGGCGTGACTCGTCACGCGCCATGAAGGTCATCAGTTGTTTGATGTCGGGGTTACTCACATGCTTGCGCACTTCGTTGTACAAAATGCAGCCGGAGAATTCGGAGGTGAGCGAGCTGATGAGAAAGTCTAAAAACTCTTGGCGCATTTCTGGTGAGAGTTGCGGCATCAACACCTTGACTTCTTCTGCAAACGCTGCGTCGCGTTGAAAGTGGTCGTGGTTGTTGTCTCCCTCGTACTCTTTCATCATGGTGTCCCATTCGGCGCGCACCGGTTCCACATTCAACTTGTCCATGGCGTCGAAATCGGTGGTGTAGAAGCGCGGGCTGAGCACCGTGTTGCGCACCGCCTTGGCGTTGGCATCGGCAGCGTTTTCAACGGTGCCTATCAACAACTCAACATGGTCAAAATCTAATGCGGCAGCGTTGGTCATGGCTTACTCCTGGGAGGCTTTCTGAGGTAAAGGGGTGAGGTATTGCAACTGGGCAAACGCGGACATATTGGTCGGACCAAACGATTCCAGGTCAATGCGTGCGCCGGTGGCCGGGTCAAGCAAAGTCAAGCGACTATCGGTGTGGCCGATCAATTCAAACGCAGGGCCTGAGCCAATGCCACGGCGCATGCGCTCGCGCGACAAGGTGCGCAATGTGCCGCGAACAAAACCTTGTTCGCCTTGAAAGCGTGTGATTTCCATTTGGTTTTGAGCTTGCAGCACGGCGACGTCGCCGTTGGGGCGGTCTTCAAAACGCAAACTCAGTTGCCAGCTGACAGGGGCGTCTTCTTGCGGCGTGATCACGCCCTGGCCGCGCAAAAAGCCGACCACCAGCAACACGCTACACAAAAAGCCGACAAAAATCCAACCGGTCAAGCTGTGTTGACCTGGCAGGTGATTGTTGGAAATCGACTGGCTCATGCGGACACCGTTTGTGAACTTCGGTTGTTCGGTGTGAAGACCGGCGGCTCATCAATGATGTCGCCCAGCATGACGGGCACGCTAGGGTTGACTTCGCGCCAGGCCTGCACCAGGCGCTCGCCGACACGAACGGCATCGGGTATGTAGCGCAAACAAGGTTCAGGGTTTTTCAATGCCCAGGGTTTGGCATGCGGCCACAGGTTCAGCCAAGCGATGTGGTCGTCGCCGCTGAGTTTCAATGCAATATCGCCGCTGCCGTTTTTCATAGGCTTGACGCTGGCGGCTGCCACCATGCGCAGCGGCAAATTGAAGGTGAGGGTCAACACAATGCCAATGCGCATGACCACGCGTTTGCTGGTCAAGGTGTAGAGCGCAGTGCGAGCGGTCAGCCAAGCCAGCCAAGTGAGCAATCCCAGCGAGGTCAGGCTGAGTGCCACGCTGGTGGCCAGTGGCACGATTAAGCGCGGCTCGGGTTCACCCAATAAGTAAACCGCTTGCAGCACCACCATCACGAGAAAGTAAATAGCCAGTGTGCGTACATGAAATACGTGGAGCGCCAGTTGTTTCCAATCGGGCGCACCTTGCCACAACAGCCGTTCGCCTGCGGGCAGCGGTTCGGGCAGGCCCGGGGCTGCCTCGAACTCGTGTTCGTGGTGAGGGTTGATATTCAAAACAAAGGCTCCTGACGTTCAGGCACAGCGTATAAAGTGCCCGCGCCGTAATAGGCGGTGATTTTTTCTTCTTCCAGCAAAGTGATTTGCGTGTCGCTTTTGGTTTTCGGCACGTTGGCAAATTGCGAAGCCAAAATGGAAGACACATGCACGCCACGGCGGTTGATGCGCGAGAAGGTCATGGGCAGCAACACGGTGTCGCCTGAATGCAATGACACCTCGATGTAGCGGAACATCATTTCGCAGCGGTCTACCCACAGGTCTTTGACATGACCGGCCTCAAAGCGGTCCAAGCCATACACCGGCAGACCGCGCGGGTCGATATCGGGTGACATCACATCATGGTCGGAGGCAATCCGCAACGGCACAATCTTGACATCGCCCCCGTTGTAGAGATCAGGTTCATCTGCACGTGCCGCCCAAGCGCCAGGTCCGACACCGGCGAGCAAGGGGTCACCCACAGGCTCTAATGGTGCGCCCAGCCAACCGTGTGCAGGTTGTGCGCTGTAACTGCCGTCTGCGCGGTTGACATCCGGGGCCAGCACTTCGCGACCATCGGCGAGCTTGTACACCTTGGGCTCAGGCACCGGCCAACCGATTTGCACCGGTCCGCCTTGCAGGTGGCCGTTGTCCATCGGATAACCTTCGCGGTGGTTTTCGCGAACGAGGTAATAAATCAGACCGGCGAAAAAAGCCCAGAACATGTAGAGCACGATTTGTGCAACGTCTACATATTGGGTGATAGCACCTGTTTCCATGCTCATTCTCCTTGTAAGAGCGCTTTTAAAAATCTCAGCCCGGCAGTTCTGCCAGACCCAATCGGCCAGCCTCGGGCACAGGTGCCAGCCGTTTGCGGCTGACCAATGGGCCCAAAGCAATCAACACACAAAACAGCATGTACATCTCGATGTGAAACACCACGCTGTAACCCGTCACAGGTGAGACCAAGGCCTCACCCAGCATGCCTTGCTCGGCCAAACTGCCGATCAGGTCGCGGGTGACACCACCCACGGCCATGGCCAGTCCGGACGCAGTGGCTTGCACTGCACCCCAGGCACCGAGCACCATGCCTGCATGTGTTTTATCGGTCATGGCCATGGCGGTGAGCAACATGCCCACAGAAAACAAACCGCCGCCAAAACCGATCAAGGTGGCACCCGATTGAAACAACAGCGCTGACTGCAACGGTGCTGAAAAAATAATGTAAGCGAATGCAGGCAGACCGATGAGTGCACCGATGGCAGCCAAGCGGCAGGCATCCATGCCACGCGATAAAAACCGGGCTGAAAGCGCAAAGGCCAGCAATGCGCCGGCTGAAGTCATGGCAGTCAAGGCGCTGGTCAGACTGACATCCAAGCCCAGCACTTGCGCGCCGTATGGCTCCAACACAATGTCTTGCATGCTGAAAGCGGCAGTGCCCAAACCCACGGTCCATAAAAAGCGTTTCATTTGCGGCAATGCCATGAGCTGTCGCCAGTTGTGTGAAAACCCGTCGGGCTCACGCTCACCGCGTTTGCTGCTCCGGGCTTCTTGTTTCCATAGCGAGATCAGGTTCAAACCGACGGTCATCACCGCACAGCCTTGCACCACTTGAATCAATTTTTTCGGTGAGAAATCGCTGAGCAAATAACTGAGAGCAGCGCTGCCAACAATCAATCCAACCAATTGCATGGCGTACATGAGAGCCACCACGCGAGGGCGTTTGTCTTCGGGCGACACATCAGAGGCCAGCGCCAGCCCTGCGGTTTGCGTGATTTGCATGCCAGCGCCCACGAACAAAAACGCCATGGCGGCACCGAAGCGAATCACCCACAAATAGCCTTCGCGCGGCTCGGACAAACCCAGCAATGCAAACGGCATGATGGCCAGGCCCGCGAACATCAAAATCGTGCCCATCCACATGTACGGAATGCGTCTGAGCCCTAACGCGGATGGATGCGTGTCGCTGCGGTAACCGATCATGGCGCGTAGCGGTGCAAACACCAGCGGCAATGCCACTGACAAGGCCACCCACCAAGCAGGTACTTGCAGCTCAATGATCATCACGCGGTTGAGCGTGCCCACCAGCAAGGCCATGGTCATGCCGACAGACAACTGAAACAAAGCCAAACGGAACAAGCGCGCCAGCGGCAAATCCGCAGAAGCAGCGTCCGCAAACGGGACGTACTGCATCATCAGGGATTGCATCCACACGGGCGGGCGCAGAGTGCGTTTCATGTTTGCACCCACTCCCACGCTTGCGATGTGTAAAAACCGCTGGAGACGCGTTGCATGCGCTGGGGCCGCCAGCCGTGCTGACGCACTGCGCGCTCCAGGTAGACATGCAAAGTGGATTTACGCACCGGCGCCAGTTGCGGTGAACGGTCGGTGCGCGGAAACAAGCGGCCCATGGCGTGCATGATTGCAAGCAAAGGTGAATGCGGCGCGAAGGTGAACAAAATGGCGTGCTTGGTGCGCTTGCTCAAAGACTCGAATGCATTGGCAATGTCTTGGGTGTCGTAATGGATGAGCGAATCCATGCAGACCACGTAGTCAAACTCGCCGTGTTCGGCGGCCAGCATATCGCCAGCTAAAAACGTGATGCTGCCGCCTTTGGCGCTGAGCGCGGCGTTGGTCAGCAAATCTTGCGCATGGCGTTCACGCGCCAAATTCACCAACGTGGGAGACAAATCGATGGCCACCACATGCGCACCACGTTGCATGGCTTCTTGCGCCAAAGCACCCGTGCCGCAACCGGCATCGAGCAAACGCATGCCGCGCATGTCTTCGGGCAACCAAGACAACAAGGTGTGGCGCATTTGGTCGCGGCCGCGTCGCACGGTGGCGCGAATGCGTCCCACCGGCGCGTTGGAGGTCAGTACCTCCCAGGCCTTGGCAGCGGTGCGATCGAAATAGGTTTCGATCTGGCCGCGTCGTGCGACATAACTGGCGTGGTTCATCTCAGTCAAATCCCAACAAATCAAAAATGTCTCTGTCCTTCATGGGGATGGAGGGAAGCGGGTCTGTACCTGCCCACAAGGCAGCTGCCAAGCGCATGTACTCGTCTTGCACGGCCTTGATGGCGGGCGTGGCTTCAAGCTCAAACATGGTGCATTTCTGCAAACGGCTTTTGCGGATTTCATCCAGCATGGGGAAATGCGCCATGTTCTTCAAACCTGTGACCGCGTTGAACTTGTCAACCTGGTCGGTGTCGTCGCTGCGGTTGACGATGACGCCGCCCAAGCGCACGTTGTAGTTTTTCGATTTGGCACCGATGGCTTGCACGATGCGGTTCATGGCGAAGATGGAATCGAAGTCGTTGGCGGTGACGATGAGTGCGCGGTCTGCGTGTTGCAGCGGCGCGGCAAAACCGCCGCAGACCACGTCACCGAGCACGTCAAAAATAACGACATCGGTGTCTTCCAGCAAATGGTGTTCTTTCAAGAGCTTGACGGTTTGACCGACCACATAGCCGCCGCAACCGGTACCGGCAGGCGGGCCACCGGCCTCGACGCACATCACGCCGTTGTAGCCTTCAAACACAAAATCTTCTACGCGTAACTCTTCGGCGTGAAAGTCCACGGTTTCGAGCACATCAATCACCGTGGGCAACATTTTTTTGGTGAGCGTGAACGTGCTGTCGTGCTTGGGGTCACAACCAATTTGCAGTACCCGCTTGCCCAGTCTGGAAAACGCAGCAGACAAGTTGGAGGAGGTGGTGCTTTTGCCTATGCCGCCTTTGCCGTAGATGGCGAATACCTTGGCATTGCCAATCTTCACACTGGGGTCGAGCTGCACTTGCAGGCTGCCCTCGCCGTCGGGGCGACCGCCGCGTTTGATTTGGCTGACGGGGATGTTGGCGGTTTCGATCATGGTTTTTTCCTGTGAGGATTTCAGCGGCTGAAATGAGCCTTGGCTTCGTACATGGTCTCTACCGTGATGCGCGACACACCGCGTTCACGGGCAAACAATTCGGTGTTGCGGCGGGCTTTGCCGCGCACAAAAAACGGGATTTTGTTCAGTTCTTTTTCGGCTTCGGGTGCCCAGTCGGTCACATCAATGCTGGCAGCGGAAGCTGGGTTGGCAGTGACTTGAATCGCCTGTGCTTCGACGGCTTGCAAATCGAGCAACAAGCTTTCTTTCGCAACAGGTGCGCCATGCCCTGAGCCTAAGTGCGATGGGGCAGCACCGTCGTGGAACTCGAAGTCTTCGCGGAACATGCCGAGTAAGTGTTCTTCCAAGCCCATCATCAGCGGATGCACCCAAGTGTCAAACAGCACATTCGCGCCTTCAAAACCCATTTGCGGCGCGTAGCGGGCCGGGAAGTCCTGCACATGCATGGGCGCGGAAATGACGGTGCACGGAATGCCCAAGCGCTTGGCGATATGGCGTTCCATTTGCGTGCCCAGCAGCAACTCGGGTTGCAAGGCTTTGACCTGGTCTTCGACTTCCAGATAGTCGTCGGTGATCAGCGCTTCCACGCCGTACAACTTGGCTGCCTCGCGCACTTCGCGGGCGAATTCACGGCTGTAAGTGCCCAGCCCGACGACTTCAAAACCCATTTCAATGTGAGCCACGCGTGCAGCTGCGATGACATGGGTAGCGTCACCAAACACAAACACGCGTTTGCCGGTGAGGTAGGTGGAGTCCACCGATTTGGCGTACCAGCGCGCACGTGAGGATTGCATGAAGGCTTCGCGGGTTTGCGAAGGGTCAGCCAAGCCCGCGAGCTGTTGCACTTCGGCGATGAAGTCCAGCGTGCCGTTGACGCCATAAGGAATGCATTGGGTGAACGCTTGGCCGCAACTGCGTTGCAACCATTGCGCAGCGGTGCGAGCAAGTTCGGGGTAGAGCAGGACGTTGAAATCAGCTTCGGGCAAACGGCGTATGTCGGCCACACAAGCATTCAAAGGAGCCACCACATTGACCTTGATGCCGAGTTCTTCGAGCAAGCCACGGATTTCTTTGACATCGTCACGGTGTCTGAAACCCAGCGCCGTCGGGCCCAAGATATTGCACACCGGCTGGCGACCTTCAAGCGGCGTGCGGTTGTGACCGGCAGGCACCAAAGCGCGCACCAAGTGGTAGAAAGTTTCGGACGCGCCCCAGTTTTCTTTGCGTTGGTAGGCCGGCAATTCCAGCGCCACCACAGGAATGGGCAAATTGAGCGCCAGCGCCA
The DNA here is from genome assembly GCA_947456305.1 of Comamonadaceae bacterium. Taxonomy (GTDB): domain Bacteria; phylum Pseudomonadota; class Gammaproteobacteria; order Burkholderiales; family Burkholderiaceae_C; genus Limnohabitans. The sequence continues at coordinate 81,695 of CANGPN010000006.1, forward strand.
AACCACCCGGGTCGTCTTGTATCAATTCAGCCGTGCAAGAGGCTCCCACCAACATGGCGTTGGGCTTGAAGCGGGCATGGGCTTGGCGGGCTGCGTCTTTGAACAACTCGGCGGTGTCGCCGCCCAAGTCGCGTGCTTGGAAGGTGGTGTAAGTGACTGGCGGGCGGCGCGGCAAACGCTCGATCATGGTGAACAGCAAATCGGCATAGGTGTCGCCTTGCGGCGCGTGCAATACATAGTGCACATCCGTCATGGCAGTGGCCACACGCATGGCGCCGACGTGTGGCGGTCCTTCGTATGTCCAGAGCGTGAGTTGCATGTGTGTGTCCTCAGGCGGCGAGTTTGATGCGACGGCGCAGCGGACGGCTGAACAACTCGGCCAGATCAGCGGCTTGCTCGTAGCCTTGGATGGGGGTGAACACCAGTTCGATGGCCCACTTGGTGGTCAGGCCTCGCGCTTCTAAAGGATTGGCCAGACCTAGGCCGCAGACCACCAAATCCGGCGCGTCGGCGTGGCAGCGGTCGAGTTGGTTTTCCACATGCTGGCCTTCGGTGATGCGACTGCCTGCGGGCAACATGGCGAGTTCTTCGGCCATGAGTTTGCGGTGCAAATAAGGCGTGCCGATTTCAGACAACTGCATGCTCATTTCGCGGTGCAGAAATCGCGCGAGTGGAATTTCCAGTTGCGAGTCGGGGAAGAAAAAGATTTTTTTGCCTTCCAACTGTGCGCGTTGACGCGCCAGTGCGGATTCGGCGCGCTGGCGGGCGGCGCGGGTCACATCGTCGAATATGGTTTGGCTGATGCCAAAAGCGTTGGCCGCCGCTTGCAGCCAAGCGGTGGTGCCTTCCACGCCCAAAGGAAACGGTGCGGCCAGTCGTTTGGCCCCGCGCGCTTCCAAAGCCAGCGAGGTGTCAGCCAGAAATGGCTGGGCCAGCAAAAACACGGTGTCTTTACCGACATCCGGCAACACCGTGCTGTTGCGCGGTGGGAAAAAATCCACTTCCGTGATACCCATGTCTGTCAACAAACGGCGCATCTGGTCTTCCACAATATCGGCCAAGGTGCCGACCACCATCAAGCGCTGCTTGGAACCGGGCGGCAATGTAGGCAGCACCGGCACCATGGATTGCAAACAGGTGTCTTCGCCTTGGGTGAAGGTGGTTTCGATGCCGCTGCCGGAATAGTTGAGCACCCGCACGCTGGGGTTGAACTGGCGGCTCAAACGCTCTGCCGCACGGGACAAATCCAGTTTGATGACTTCTGAAGGACACGAACCCACCAGAAACAAAGTGCGGATGTCCGGGCGGCGCGACAGCAGTTTGTCGACCACTTTGTCGAGCTCGTCATTGCAGTCGGCCAGACCCGCCAGGTCGCGCTCGTCAATGATGGCAGTACCGAAGCGGGGCTCGGCAAAAATCATCACGCCGGCGGCAGACTGTATGAGGTGAGCGCAAGTACGCGAGCCCACCACCAGAAAAAACGCGTCTTGGATTTTGCGGTGCAACCAGATGATGCCGGTCAGGCCGCAAAACACTTCGCGTTGTCCACGTTCAGTGGTGATGACCGGGGATGAATCACAGCCACTGGCATCTGCGCGAATAGGGATGACCGGGTTCATGCTGCCAACTCCTTTTGCAGCGCCAGAGTGGCGCGCTCTTGCACGCGGGCGGCGCGCAGTTTGAGCAGAAATTGACCGGCGTTGATGGCGTAGGCGGCATAGGCGGCCAGTGCCAGTAAAAGCTGTTGGCGGGTAGTCATGTTGCCCGTGTACAGGCTCCACAAGTAAGCGGTGTGCAAGCCCAGTACCAAAAAGCTGAACACGTCTTCCCAAAAGAAAGAGTGGGCAAACAACCATTTGTCGAACACCACTTTTTCCCAGATGGAGCCGGTGACCATGATGGTGTAGAGCACCAGGGTTTTGAACACCACCGACCAAACGGCGGCGGTTTCTCCCTGGCCGGTGACCATGAAGCGGGCGATCAGACAGACGCTGACGGCGAAGACAATAAACTGGAATGCAGCCAGAAAACCTTGCACCGGTGTCCAAATGGTCGCATCCCGGCGGGCGCGTTCTTCCGGCGTGTACAGGCCGACACTGATGGCCTGCTCGGTCGGCGTTAATGGGTGGGATGCAAGTTCTATAGCCATGATTTGACTTTAGAGTCAGAACACCCATGTGTCAACTTAAATTGACGTTATTTAAAGATGACACTAATAGGGTTTTCCCTAGGTTTAATGTGTATGAAAACCTTGACACTTGAAGCGTTTTCAAATTCCGTTGGCTTAAGGCCTGAGAAAAGAGGTCAAGTGGAACTCTCGATCAATTCCGACATCAACCGACCTCTGCATAAAACCCTGGTTTCCCATGTCATACCGCAGTTGTTGGGTGCTGCTGTGCGCAGCTATGACAAACAACCCTTTAACGCCGGCCATAGCGTGGCGCTGGGCCAGGCCTGTATTTCGGCTAACGCCGGCGAGGCCGAAACCCTGGTCAAAAGCCTGCTGAGTCAGGGTTTTGACATTGAAAGCTTGTATTTAGACGCTATTCCTGAGGCTGCGCGCCTGTTCCACGATTGGTGGAATGCTGATGAAATTGACTTTATTTCAGTCACTCAGGGTATTTTTAGGCTGGAAGAATTGGTTTACAGCTTGAGCGCCGAGTTCGTCATGGGCGGCAACCAGCAGTTGCCGGGCAGTCAGTTGAATGCCTTGCTGGTCAAACCGCCGGGGGCTCACCATTCGCTGGGATTGCTGATTTTGTCCCAGTATTTCAGGCGCTACGGCTGGCAGGTCATCAGTGCCAACCAGTTCACGCTTGACGACTTGCTGGGCGCTGTGCGCTCGGAGTGGGTGGACGTGGTGGGCTTGTCGCTGTCTGAGGACAAGCAGGTGCCGGAGATGAAAAAAACCATAGTCCGTTTGCGCCAGCAATCCAGCAATCCGCAACTCCGGGTCATGGTAGGCGGGCCTTTGCTGCGCTTTCGTGACGATCTGGCCGTTTTGCTGGGCGCTGACTTTGCGTGTTTGCACGCCGATCAGGCGCAAGCGACGGCTTTGCAACAGGTGAAAAAACTGACAACTTTGTCAAGCGTCAAGGTGGCTAGACGCTAAAGAGTGCAAGCTTGGCTTTAAACTGGCAGTTAGAATGCAATCGAAATTGAAATTATTTATATTTTTAGAATCGTGTCCGGGTTTCAGCTTGACCTGCGTGGTGTCTTGCTTTTGTGATGGTTTATTCCCGTGAAACTTTCTTCTTTACCCGCTAATCTTGTTGAAAATCTGCTGACAACTTTGTCAGATGTGATTTTCGTGCTCAATCCTGAGGGCGTGATTGAGGAAATCAACGTTTCCGGTAAAGAGTTGCAAAAATTGCCACTGAAAGAGCTTCAAGGTAAAACCTTGGCCTCTTTGGCTGCGCTGGACAGCCAGGATAAAGTACGCCAATTGCTCACTCCGCCTGCCGCAGGGGCGGTCAGTGCCTGGCGCCATGTCAATTTGTTAGCGCCCGGGGACGTGGATTTACCGCTGCAAATGATTTGCCTGCCCCAGCCCGACACCGATTTAAGCTGGGTATTCGGGCGAGATTTGAGCGGCGTTTCCCAAATGCAGCGTCGGCTGGTGGACGCCCACCAGTCTATGGAGCGCGACTACCTTCGACTGCGTCACATGGAAGCGCGTTACCGCTTGCTGTTTGAGTCGGTGGCCGACCCTATGCTGGTGGTGGATGTGGCGCAACGTCGCATCATGGAAGCCAACCACGCAGCGCAACTGGTATTCAAAGACGCTGTCAAACGCCTGGCCGGTACGGACATCGCACAATGTTTTGAAGCTGTGTCCCGCGAAAACCTGGAGGCTTTGCTGCGCGCAGCGCAAGCCTCGGGGCGCATGGAAAACACCCGCGTGCGCAGTCTCAAGGCCGAGCAGGACTGCCAGCTGTTCGCGTCGGTGTTTGTGCAAGAGGGCGGGCCGCAATTTTTGTTGCGCATGCAGTCCGCGGCGGGTGCGGCTGGCGACAGTGAGATGCAACCGGGCCGCGACTGGTTCCGACTGGCCTTGGAGAATGCGCCCATTGGCTTTGTCGTCACCGACAGCAGCGGCACGGTATTGGCCAGTAATCCGGAGTTTTGCGGCATGCTGGGTTTGAGTTCGCACAGTCAGTTAATAGACAAAAACCTCGAAGACTACATGTCACGCGGCTCTGTCGATCTGGGTGTGCTTCTCAATAATTTGCGCCAATCGCGCACGGTGCGCGGATTTGCTACCGAATTGCGCAGCAGCGTCGGCGTGATGATGGCCGTCGATATAGCGGCGGTAACCCTCAGCGGCGATCAGCCAACTTATGGTTTTTTCATACGCGATATACAAGCCGGGCGCGGCGCCAACCGGCCGGCCACCTCCGGCATGGCCGACTCGGTCGAGCAGTTGTCCCAACTGGTCGGGCGCATGCCCATGAAAGACATCGTCGGCGAAACCAGCACCATGATTGAGCGCATGTGTATACAGGCCGCGCTGGAACTCACCCATAACAACCGCGCCTCGGCGGCTGAAATGCTGGGTTTGTCGCGCCAAAGTCTTTACGTCAAATTGCATCGCTACGGCATGGTGTCTGAGGCAGACTCAGAGTAAACCCTTGGCGCTGTCAAAAAGCGTCAACTTAGATTGACATTTATCGCTGTCAAATGAAAAATGGGGTAATGCCATTACCCCAAGCATCTGCGGTTTTAGAGCTTTTAAAGCCCGTCACCTGGTTTCCGCCCATGTGGGCGTTCGCCTGCGGCGTGGTGTCTTCGGGCCAAGCTTTGTCAGACCGTCTATGGCTGATTTTCAGTGGCATCGTATTGGCCGGGCCTATGGTGTGCGCCAGCAGCCAGGCGGTGAACGATTGGTTTGACCGGCATGTCGATGCCATCAACGAGCCGAACCGGCCTATACCTTCGGGCCGGATTCCCGGTCACTGGGGCTTGTGGATTGCCATGGTGTGGACCGGCTTGTCCTTGGTGTGGGCTTGGCAATTAGGCCCCTGGGGTTTCAAGGCGACTGTGTTGGCCTTGTTACTGGCTTGGGGCTACAGCGCCCCGCCATTCCGATTCAAACAAGACGGCTGGCTGGGCAACGCTGCTTGCGGTCTTAGCTATGAAGGCCTGGCGTGGATCACAGGTGCGGCCGTTATGTCAGGCGGGGCCTTGCCAGACGCACGTATTCTGACCCTGGCTTTGCTCTACAGTCTGGCGGCGCACGGCATCATGACTTTGAACGATTTCAAAGCCATCGAAGGCGACCGGCAAATGGGCGTGTGGTCCTTGCCGGTGCAACTCGGTGTCAAACGCGCGGCCGGCACCGCCTGCTGGGTCATGTTGCTGCCGCAATTTGTCGTGGTGGCTTTGCTGCTGTGCTGGAGCGACTGGTCTTACGCATTGGCCGTGTTGTTATTGATTTATGCCCAGGTACCTTTGATGCACCGGTTCATGAAAGACCCTGTGAAGCAAGCCTTGGGCTTGAGTGCATTCGGTGTGCCGCTGCTGGTGGCCGGCATGATGGTCAGTGCATTTGGTTTGCGACATGCAACTGGGACTGCCTGATGATGCCTTGTTTTGAATCCCCCCTGAAGTCTGGAGAAGACCTATGAAAAACGATACCTATGACGTGATTGTGGTCGGTGGCGGACCTGCCGGTGCCACTGCCGCTGATGATTTGGCCAGATCAGGACAGCGGGTGTTGCTGCTGGATCGCCAGGGCCGCATCAAACCTTGCGGTGGTGCGATACCGCCGCGTTTGATCAAGGACTTCGCTATACCAGATGAGTTGCTGGTCGCCAAAGCACGTGCCGCCCGCATGGTGTCGCCGTCCGACAAAAAAGTTGATATTCCCATCGAAGGCGGATTCGTGGGCATGGTCAACCGGGACCAGTTTGACGAATGGTTGCGCGTGCGCGCCGAATCACATGGCGCAGTGCGCCAGCGCGGTGTGTTTGACAAGCTGTCGCGGGACGACGACGGCGTCAGTCGGGTGCATTTCACCGTGCGAACCGATGATGGCTTGAGTTTTGCGGCCAGTACACGGGGGCGCTGCATCATCGGCGCCGATGGGGCTAAGTCTGAAGTCGCCAGGCAAGCCGTGCCGGGTGCTGAAAAAACCAAATATGTGTTCGCCTACCACGAGATTTTGCAAACACCGGCCGACATGCTGCAAACCGACGCAGACCCGTCGCGTTGCGATGTGTATTACAGAGGCAGTTTGTCGCCTGATTTTTACGGCTGGGTGTTTCCGCACGGCGACACCATGAGCGTGGGCACCGGCAGCGCCGACAAAGGTTTTTCTTTGCGCGGTGCGGTCGGGCGTTTGCGCGACGCGGCCGGCTTGCAGCAGGCCACGGTGTTGCGCCGCGAGGGCGCGCCTTTGCCCATGAAGCCGCTGCCGCGCTGGGACAACGGGCGCGATGTGGTGCTGGCCGGCGACGCCGCCGGGGTGGTGGCACCTGCCTCCGGTGAAGGCATTTACTACGCCATGCTGGGCGGCCGTTTAGCCGCTGAAGCTGCGCATGAGATGCTGACCACAGGCAACACCAAGGCCTTGAAACTGGCACGCAAGCGTTTCATGAAAGACCACGGCACTGTGTTCCTGGTGCTGGGCATCATGCAATATTTCTGGTACAGCACCGACAAGCGCCGTGAAAGTTTTGTCAAGATGTGCGAGGACAAGGACGTGCAAAAACTGACGTTTGATTCGTACATGAACAAAAAGCTGGAGCGCAAAAAACCGCTGGCGCACGTGAAAATTTTCTTTAAGGACATGGCGCATTTGATGGGCATGGCCAAGACCTGAGACAGTTGGATGCAGATCGGGGCCTACTACGCCCCGTGTCATCAACCGGGGGTTTTGGTTTTGTATATGTAAAGTAAAAGCCGTATCAAGCCCATGACCAGCAGAACGCCGCTGACATCGCCGACAAACATGATTTGCAAGCCGTCAAGCATATTGTCAATCACGTGGTTCCAGTAAAGCAGCAACTGGTTCATGGACGAATTCAACACGGCATACATCAAGCCCATGGCGGACAGGATTTTCCAGTTCATGTTTTGCAACCCGGCTTGCAGCAATCCCTGGTCTGTGAAAAAGCAGACGGTTAACCAAGGCGCCAGACCATTGGCCACCGCCAGTTCAAAAGCCAAGGCCGGGTTACCGGTGAAATAAAAAGCCAATGCAGCACACAGAGATACTGTGAATACGCTTAATGCGCCCACTAAGCCAAAAACCAACACCAGCAAAAATTTGATGCCGCTGGGCAAGTGAATCAGGTGGGCGCCGGGTGCCAGCAACAAGGGTGCGGTCAATACATTGTTCAAGGTATAAAAAACACCGAAAACCAGGGTCAGCACAAAATAAGTGACGGCCCGGTTATGCCAAAACACCTGAGAAGTCATCTGTTTTGGGGTATGGCTTGTGTGATGGCCGTCGACAAGCGTTCGAAATAAGCCTCGCCCATAGGGGTCAGCACCATGAACTTGGTGCGGCGGTTAGTGCCTTGGAAAACCGATTTGATGAATCCCGTGTTCAACAACACATCAAGTTTGCGGTGCAAGGTGGCAGGCGAGCCCAGGCTTTTGAGTCCCATGACATCCGAGACGGTCAGCAGTTTATCGGCGGCTTGATTGACTGCAATTTCTTCCAGTATCAATTTACAAGTTGAATCCAATTGGCTGGATTCTGCGGTCTGGTCAATGGCTTTGAGCAGGTTTAAAAAATTGATGTAATAGTTTGATTTCATTAATTTGTTTCCTCTAGCAAGAATTCTAGGCTCAAGCTGACAAAACTGTCAGAATTCGCAAAATCCATGATTGAATTTAAAGGGTATTCATTCTTAATTATTGAAAAATTAAGCATTTTCAGACTGAAATACTGGGTATGCCAAACCTGAGTTCAGGCAATAAGCCAGCACTTCCTGCGGCGCTTCTTCGTGCAGCAAATGACCGTATCCATGCCAGGTTTGTATATGTCCATCGCTCAGCAAATCCAGCGCGTCTTGTGCTTGGGCGGGTGCTACCGTGCGGTCTTTGTCGCCGATGAGCATTCGCACCGGGCAGCGCAGGCGACGCAGTTTTCGCGCGCCCAGCGACAAATCCCAGGCTGCCATCATCTTGAGCGCGCCTTGCGCATGCGATGGACTGGCCACCAATTGCGCATACAAGGCATGTCCGCGTTCATCGAGTTGCGAGCCTGTGCTTTGCAGCAGTTTGTCCAGCATACCCTGACTGGACGCCTGGCGCGCAAACCACTGCGGCACCAGCGGGGTGATGGCTAGCAATTTGGCGGCGGGTGGAAACAGCAGGCCGGCCAATCCAGGCAAGGGTAACCAAGCCGGGTTGATGGCCCACAGTGCTTGTGGGTGTAAGCCCTGGTCCAGCACCATTTGGGCGGCGATGGCCGCGCCCGCTGAATGGCCGATGAAGGCTTGCACCGGCCAATTCATCTGCCTTAGCAATTCACCTATGCCTTGGGCCATGCCGGACATTGACATGCCGTCTCCATAGGCCAGGCTGGAAAACCCATGTCCCGGCAAGTCAATGGCCAGCACTTGCGCATGTTCAGCCAACGGCAAGAACATATCCCGCCAGGTGTGGGACGACGCGCCGGTACCGTGTAACAACAACACGCGCGGCCCTTGCGTACCGGTCTGCTGCACATGCCAACGCACACCGGCGGCTTGGACAAACCGGCTGTGTTCAGCATTGGGCCAGTCGCGACCTTGGCTTGCCCAATCCATAGCTAGGCCGGGTTGCGCCAAACCGGCGTGGTCAAAGCAGCGGTCTGGTTTTGCCAGACGGGTTTGACTGCTGGCGGCGTTGGTAGTGCTGAGCCGGATTGCACGGATTGAATCGCTTGAGCCATGCGCCGCCCGTTGGCCAGCGGCAGCGGCACGTAACGCGCGCCCATTTCTTGGGCCAATTGCTGGGCTTGTGGCTCCGGTCTGGCGCTGGTGTCCAGCCAAATGGCGGGCAGGCCGTGGGCACGCCATTGACGCGCCAAAGTGAGCGCATCCTCCAGCGCTTGTGCACGTCCACCTTGGCCTTGCAGCGTGACGTTTGGCCTGCCGTCTGACAACATCACCAAACTGGGCGAATGCCCCAAGCGTTTTTCTGCCAGCGCCACGTGCAGACTTTGTTCAATGGCTTTGGCCAAAGGTGTGCCGCCGCCACCGGGCAAGCCGGACAGACTGCGCTTGGCCCGCACCAGCGATTTGGTCGGCGGCAACAACACCTCGGCGCTGGTGCCGCGAAAGCCGATGACGCAGACTTGGTCGCGTCTTGCATAAGACTGTGCGAGCAGCAACTCGACCGCACCTTTGGCCTCGGCCAGCCGGTGCAGCGCGGCAGAACCGGAGGCATCAATCGCGAATATCAAACAGGTGGGGCTGTTTTCTGCATAACGGTGGACGTGGAAATCTTCGGTGCGAATGGCTAGGCGGGCTTTGGAACTGGCTGGAATGCGGCGCAGTTTTTGGCGCGGCACAGCGGCGTTCAAAGTGGCCAACACATGCAGACGCGCGCCTTGGCGCGGGTTGCCCGGGCGTGGCGGCATGGGCGTGCCGCGCATCAAACTAATTTTTCTGTCGCCGCTTCGGCCCTGGCCCCGACCGGCCACTGGCGCTTGTCGGCCTTGGGCCAGTTGCGCCAACACATCAGGCGGCAGGCTGGCAAGCGCGGCTTCCAGCACGGTTTCGGCCATGGCTTGCGGGTCGAATTCGGGCTCGTCCTGCTCGTCCGTGTTTTTCTCTTGGTCTTGCGACGTGTCCTCGGGAGGCGCTTGCTCGGGTGGTGTTTCTTGCGCTTCTTGGGGCGGCGGGGGTTCTTCAGGTGCAGGCGGTTCTTCTGCTTGCTCGGGCGGCGGTGGCAAGCGGGTGGCGCGTGGTGTGATCACCAGTCTCGCCGCACGCCCCAAGTCTTCGTCTTCAATCAGATCGCTGCCGCGCAATGCCGCCATCACTTTGGCCAACTTGATGGCCGCTAAAGGCGCGCGCAAACTGTCCACTCCAAGCGCCATGGCGGTTTGGCACAAGGCCTGCAATTGAGCGTCACTCACCGGCATTTGCAAAGCGTGGGCACGCAGCGCGTGCATATCGAGTTCGGGCAAGGTATCCAGCACCATGCGGGTGTCTTCAGATTCGCCGCCCGCACGGCCCAGGTGACGCAGGTCCAGCCAAATACCCAGCCGTTCCTGCAAGCCACCGGCCAGCGGCGGTTCATCTTCCAAAGCCTCGTCCAATGCGGCAACGCCGATGAATGTGTCTTGCATCACGCCGCTGCTGCCCAAAGTGAGCTGGCCTTGGTCCAGCACCTGACCCAGAATGGCAGCGGTGTCGTCAGGTAGTCGCTCGGCCATGGGCAGCAGCAACACAGTGGGCGTGGTTTGCAGCAGCAAACCCGGTTGGTAGATGGCACGCCCGGCGTTCAGCGTGGCACCGAGGTCTAAACCGCCGAGCAGGCGTTCGCTGTCGGCGTGGCCGGGTAAACGTCTGAGCGTGGGATGTAAGCGGCTGAGTTCAGCCAGCCATTGGTCGCGCACCGGGCCATGTGGCGCGCGCAGCCAGACACCACGCAAACCCGCCGGGTCGACGCTGAGCGCGGCTGCCGCCCATAAGGCATCGTCCCAGGCCAGGTTCACGCGCCCAATACCTCCTCAAGCGCACGTTGCACACGCGTGCCCGAGCCGGTGTCGTCCAGCGGATTGCGGCGCAAGCGGTGGCGTAACGCCAGCGGCGCGATGGCGCGCAAATGCGCCGTGGTGACGGTTTTTTTGCCTTGGATGGCGGCGAAGGCTCGGCTGGCGCGCATCAAAGTGAGTTCGGCGCGCAAACCGTCGGTGCCCAGTTTTTGGCACAGCTGTGCGCAAGTGCGCAGCAAGTCGTCACCGGCCACCACTTTGTCCAGTGTTTTGCGGGCTTTCAAAATATGGTTGCGCAAGGCTTCGTTGTCAGCAGCATAGGCTTGACGGAACGCTTCGGGGTCGCGCTCAAACGCATCGCGGCGTTTGATGACGAGCACGCGTTGGTCCAGGTCTTGCGGCGTTTTCACTTCCACCGATAAACCGAAGCGGTCGAGTAACTGAGGTCGCAATTCGCCTTCTTCCGGGTTGCCACTGCCGACCAACACAAACCGCGCCGGATGTCGCACGCTCAAACCTTCGCGTTCCACCACGTTTTCGCCGGAGGCGGCGACATCAATCAGCAAATCGACCAAATGGTCTTCCAGCAAATTCACTTCGTCTATGTACAAAAAACCTCGGTTGGCCTGCGCGAGCAATCCGGGTGAAAACGCTTTAACGCCTTGACTCAGCGCTTGTTCTAAATCGAGTGCGCCAACCACCCGGTCTTCGGTGGCACCCAAGGGCAGGTCGATGACCGGCACGGGTTTGCTTTCTGTGGCTATTTTTTTGCCGGATTTCAAACTAGCGCAATCCGGGCATGTTGCTGAATTGATGGCCGGGTCGCAGCCGTAACGACAGCCTTTGACCACTTGTATGGGGGGAAGTAAGTCTGCCAAGGCGCGCACGGCGGTGGATTTGCCAGTGCCTCTGTCGCCCAGTGCAAGCACGCCGCCGACTTTGGGGTCGACAGCCACGATTTGAATCGCCAGTTTCATCTCGTCTTGACCGACGATGGCGGAGAAAGGAAAAGGTATAGCCATGAAGCAATCTTACGCAAGGTGCATGGCCTAACCGCTGCCACGCGGGAAAAGTGGAACCACCGTATTAAGTTTGGCTCGCTTCGTAAACGCCTTCCAAGCGGTCTTCCAACTCATCGCTGGCTTGCTGTAATTGACGAAGCATGTCGGCATCAGGCGTCCAGTAGGCGCGCTGCGAAGCCTCGATCAAGCGGTTGGCTAAACGGGCCGATGCGGTGGGGTTGAGTTTGGCCATGCGGTCACGCATTTCCGGATCCAAGACAAATGTTTCCGAGAGTTGTTTGTAAACCCAAGGCTGAACTTGGCCGGTGGTGGACGACCAGCCCATGGTGTTGGTGATGTGGACTTCAATTTGCCGCACGCCTTCGTAGCCATGCTCAAGCATGCCTTCGTACCATTTAGGGTTGAGCATGCGTGTGCGTGTTTCCAGCGCGACTTGTTCGGTCAGGCTGCGTACCGTACCGTCGCCACGGGTTTGATCGCCGATATACACCGGTGTGTTTTCGGTGCCGCCTTTGGCTTGTCGCACCGCGCGGGTGATGCCGCCCAGCGTGTCGAAATAGTTGTCGACGGTGGTGACTCCGAGTTCTACCGACTCCAGGTTTTGGTAAGTGAGTTGCACATCGGCCAGCGCGCTTTTTAAGAGGCCGGGGTTGGACACCGGATGGCCGTTGACACCGAATGCAAAGCCTTTGCGTGAGGTGTAAGCCGTGGCCAATTCGTCTTCTTCTTCCCAGCCGCCGTTGTCTACCAAATGGTTGACGTTGGCGCCGTAGGTGCCGTCTGCGTTACCAAATACGCGCAAGGCCGCGGTTGCCATGTCGCACTGGTGCTCGGCCTGGTAGGCCAGTGCGTGTTTACGTATGAAGTTTTGTTCGACGGGTTCGTCGGCTTGCGCGGCCAGCAAGGCGGCTTGCGCCAGCATTTTGATTTGCAAAGGCAGTAAGTCGCGGAAGATGCCCGAGAGCGTGACCACCACGTCTATGCGCGGGCGACCGAGTTCGGCCAGCGGTATCAGTTGCGCGCCAACCAATCGGCCGTAGCTGTCAAAGCGGGGTTTGGCACCCAGCAAACGCAGCGCCTGTCCGATTTGGCTGCCTTCTGATTTCAGGTTATCACTGCCCCACAACACAATGGCTACCGATTCGGGCAGCGGGTTGCCGTCGTCCATGAAACGGGCAATGAGTTTGTCGGCCTGTTTGGCGCCGTCTTGCACCGCGAAAGCGCTGGGGATGCGAAACGGGTCAAAGCCGTGCAGGTTGCGTCCGGTGGGTAATACATCCGGTGTGCGTAGCAAATCGCCGCCGGGCGCCGGGTGTATGTAGCGGCCGTCAAGCGCGCCCAGCAAGCCTTCGATTTCGCTGTTTTTACCCATCAGCTCGAATGTTTTGGCGAGTGTGTCAAACAACTTGATGCGCTCTTCGCCTGCTGGAAGACCGCTGAGTTCAGCGGCTTTGGCCGCGCTGCTGCCTTTGACAATCGCTTGAATGGACGCAGGATGGACTGCGCCCAAGTGTTGGCTCTCAGCCATGGCGCTCAACATATCAGTGAATTGCGATTCAGTGAACGGTTTGCCCACCACATGCAAGCCATGCGGAATCAAGGTGTATTCCAATTCCAGAATCTGCGTCGACAGTTGCTCAATTTGTTGTTGCACCTCAAGCACGGCTTGCTCGTCGTCAAGCAGTTGCCAAACCGGCTCGGAAGGTAACAAGTCAATGGCTGCGGCCTGCGCCTGAATCAATTGCGCCAGGCTGTTGATGTCTACCGCATCGGAAGGACTCAGGTTGCGCCAACGGTCAATCGAGGCTTTCAAGTCCACCAGGCCGCTGTACAAACCGGCTTCTTCGACGGTGGGCGACAAATAACTGATTAAAGTCGCGCCGCCTCTGCGCTTGGCAATCGCGCCTTCGGACGGGTTGTTGGCCGCGTACAAATAAAAATTCGGTAAGTCTTGTATCAAACGATCAGGCCAGCAACTGCCTGCCAAACCGGTTTGCTTGCCCGGCATGAATTCGAGAGAACCGTGGGTGCCGAAATGCATGACGGCGTGCGCAGCGAAATCTTCGCGCAAGTAACGGTAAAACGCCGAGAACGCATGCGTCGGGGCAAAGCCGCCTTCGAACAGCAAACGCATGGGGTCGCCTTCGTGGCCGAACGACGGTTGCACCGTGACCAGCAAATTGCCGAACTGATGGCCGAGTACAAAAATTGATTGGCCGTTGGACAACTGCTGTCCGGGCGCCGGTCCCCAATGCGCTTCTATTTCCCCCAGATGGTGTTCGCGGCGCACATGGTCGTCAGCCGCTATCAAAGTGTGCACATTGGCCTGGGAACCGTATTGCAAACGGTTGCCTTCCAGAATGCTTTGCTCCAGCGCTTCGCGTGATTCAGGCATATCCACGCTATAGCCTTGATCCTTCATGGCTTGCATGGTGTTGAACAAGGACTCGAACACGCCGAGGTAAGCCGCCGTGCCGGTGTTGCCTGCATTCGGCGGAAAATTAAAGATCACCATGGCTACGCGTCGTTTTGCACGTTCGCTGCGGCGCAAGGCCACCAGTTTGGCCACCCGTCTGGCGAGCATGGAGGTGCGCTCGGTGCAGGTGAACATGTCTTCCTGGTGGTGGTCTTTGGTGAAGGTGCAGCGTTGTTCGCAACCGGTGCAGGTCACGCCGTCGGCTCCGGGGCGCCCGCCGTAAACCATGGGAACCACAGAGCCGTCTAACTCGGGAATCGCCACCATGATGGTTGACTCGACCGGCAGCAAACCCCGGCTGGAGCCGCCCCATTGGTCCAGGGTTTGAAACTCGACCGGATGCGCGGCGATGTAAGGCACGTCCATCTTGCCCAGGATTTCTTCGGCGGCGTGTGCGTCGTTATAAGCAGGGCCGCCCACTAATGAAAAACCGGTGAGTGAGATGACTGCGTCCACGGTGCATTTGCCGTCTTTGATGAAGTAAGCCTCAATGGCGGGACGTGAATCCAGTCCGGCAGCAAATGCGGGTACGGCTTGCAGACCTTGCACCTCCAAAGCCGCAATCACCGCGTCATAGTGCTGGGCGTTGTTGGCTATCAGATAAGAGCGCAACAGCAATATGCCAACCCGGCCTTTGGCTGCTTGCGACTTGACCATGACCGGCAGTTTGTGAATATCCGCGTCCAAACGCGGTTGCATGCGCGGGTGGTAGACACCAACTTCGGGGTATTCAGCGGGTGCGGCAATTTTGAGACTGGCGTTGTTTTTGGCTAAAGCGTGTTTGGCGTAACGTTCCACCAAATAAAGCACCAGGTTGTGAATGTTTTCCTGTGAGCCGCCCAGCCAGTATTGCAAGGTGAGGAAATATGCCCGCAAATCCTGGGCGGTGCCGGGTACAAAACGCAGTATTTGCGGCAGACGGCGCAGCATCTTCATTTGTCTGGCACCGGCAGAGGCATCCTGCCCGGCTTGAGGTTTGCTGCCGCGAAGTTTTTTCAGAAATGCCATCGGCCCTGTGCTGGGTTTGCCCATATCGAGCTTGCCCATGCGGGTCAGTTTGACCACCTCAGCGGCCGACATGATGCAGACCATGGCGGCGCAGTCATCGCGCCGCGCTTGCAGCTCAGGCAAAATCGGTTGGAAATGGTCTTCCAGAAAAAGCATGGTCACCATGATGATGTCGGCATGGGCGATGTCCGCCTTGCATCTGGACAGTTTGTTCGCGTCTGAGGTGTATTCAGAAGCCGAGTGAATCGAAAAGCTCAGGCCGGGGATCAACCGTACCAATGCATCCCGTGCCTTGAGGGCCGCGCTGTTGAGGTGCGTGTCCATGGTCAAAATGACCACTTTGGCCGGATTTTTCGCTGTCGAAGGGTTCGTCATGCGCGATGGCTTCTCTGAAGGAAGGTTGAGATGTACGCAACACAGGATGTGTCAATACAAGTTGACATTACAAATTGTCTGGATAAATTTATAACTAGGGATAACCCTTAGGCATGAGAAAACAATTCCCTACACCAAGCCCCATGGATACGGCCCCCTTTTCGGACCAGACTGCAGTCAAACCCACAATAAAAAAACATTGGCGCAGTCTGCTGGCGGCGTTTGCCTTGAGTTTTGCCGTGGCCGGTATCGGCGGCAGCCTGACCGTGCTGGACGCCTGGTACTTTGGCCTGCATCAACCGGGATGGAAGCCGCCAGACCCCGCGTTTGGGGTGATCTGGTCGGTCATCTTCAGCTTATGCGCTGTCAGCGGCTGGCTGGGCTGGCATGCCTGCGCCGATCGCAGTCAGCGCAGTACATGGCTGGTTTTATGGTTTTCGAATGCTTTTTTCAACATATTCTGGAGCCAGATTTACTTTAAATGGCACCGGCCTGACTGGTCAATGATGGAATTGCCGTTCATCTGGTTAACCATATGGGCATTGATGGTGTTTATCTACCCTCGCAGGCGTCTGGCGGCCGGTTTGCTGTTGCCTTATGTGGTTTGGGTCAGTGCGGCCGGGGTGCTCAACCATGACACGGTGGTGCTCAACGGACCTTTCGGTTCGCAGAGCTACTTACTTGAGCGTCAACCTGGGGAATAGCTGGGGCGTTAAAGACCCGCAGGCCGTTGTGGGAAAATAACGGTCGTTCCATCCCCCGTAGGGGTTTTCATTTTTACCGGAGATATACATGACCAGTCGTCGCGAATTTGTTATTCAACTCAGTTTGGGCAGCGCTGCCCTGTTGGCAGGCGGCCAGGTATTTGCCGAGGCCTTGGTTGACGAGAAAGACGCCCAAGCTTCAGCCTTGGGTTACAAGGCTGACACCACCAAAGTGGACGGTAAAAAATACGCTGCTCACAAACCCGAGCAACAGTGCAGCAATTGCGCCTTGTTCCAAGGCAAGGCTGGCGACAAAGCAGGCGCATGCCCCTTGTTTGCAGGCAAGCACGTCGCTGCCACCGGCTGGTGCAGTGCCTACGCGAAAAAAGCCTGATTAATCCGGCTCAGGTTTCAAACCGACACAACCCCTGAGGCCTTGGCCCCAGGGGTTTTTTATTGCTGTTAAGCTATCAAGGGTAAACCCCTTATTGTCAACCTCAGTTGACACATTTAAGCTTGCCGACAAGCGCGCCTTGCCCGTTTGGCAAGCATTGCAGGAGTAGGCCTCATGACCCCATTGTTAGACAGCATTCAATCGCCCGATGATGTGCGGCGGCTGTCACCCCAGCAACTGCCTGCGCTGGCCGAAGAGTTGCGGCATTTTTTGATTCAATCGGTGGGCCAAACCGGCGGTCATTTCAGCTCTAACCTGGGAACCGTTGAACTGACCGTGGCACTGCATTATGTTTTTAATACCCCGCATGACCGCCTCGTCTGGGATGTGGGCCATCAGACCTACCCGCACAAAATCCTTACCGGCCGCCGCGATCGCATGGGCAGTTTGCGTCAATTAGGCGGTCTGGCGGGTTTTCCCAAGCGTGACGAAAGCGAATACGACAATTTTGGAACGGCGCATTCATCCACCAGTATTTCTGCTGCACTCGGCATGGCCATGGCAGCCAAGCAAAAAGGCGAGCACCGCCATAGCGTGGCCATCATCGGTGACGGCGCCATGACGGCTGGCATGGCGTTTGAGGCCATGAACAACGCCGGTGTGTCTGATTGCAATATGTTGGTCGTGTTGAACGATAACGACATGTCCATCAGTCCGCCGGTCGGCGCGCTCAACCGTTATCTGGCGCAACTGATGAGCGGGCGTTTTTACACGGCTGCTAAAGAAGTCGGCAGACAGGTTCTAAAAAACGCACCGCCCTTGTTCGAGTTGGCGCGTCGGTTGGAGCACCAGACCAAGGGCTTGATATTGCCGGCCACATTGTTTGAAAAATTCGGCTTTAACTACATCGGTCCGATAGACGGTCACGACCTCGACGCCTTGATTCCGACATTGCAAAACATCAAAAACTTGAGCGGACCGCAGTTTTTGCATGTGGTCACACGCAAAGGTCAAGGCTATAGACTGGCCGAAGCCGACCCCGTCGCCTACCACGGCCCCGGTAAATTCGACCCCAAGGTGGGACTGGTGGCGCCGACCACCGCTCCCAAGCCGACATTCAGTCAGGTGTTCGGCAACTGGTTGTGCGATATGGCTGCTCAGGACCCGCGTCTGGTGGCCATCACCCCGGCCATGCGCGAAGGTTCAGGCATGGTTGAATTTCACCGTCGTTACCCTGCGCGTTACCACGATGTCGGTATTGCCGAACAACATGCGTTGACCTTTGCAGCCGGTTTGGCGTGTGAAGGATTGAAACCGGTGGTGGCTATTTATTCCACGTTTTTGCAGCGCGCTTACGACCAGTTGATCCATGACGTGGCTTTGCAAAAACTTCCCATGGTGCTGGCGCTGGATCGCGCAGGTATCGTCGGCGCCGATGGACCTACACATGCCGGTGTTTACGATATACCGTTTTTGCGCTGCATTCCACAAGTGAGTATTGCCTGTCCGGCTGATGAAAACGAATGCCGCATGTTGCTCAGCACGGCGCATGCCCAAGACCATACGGTGGCGGTGCGCTACCCGCGCGGTGCCGGCGCCGGCACGCCCATGACAACCGGTTTACCCACTTTGCCTTTTGGTAAAGGCGAAGTCCGCCGGCAAGGCCAAGGTGTGGCAATTCTGGCGTTTGGCACCTTGCTGTACCCGACTTTGCAAGTCGCCGAGCAACTGAATGCCACGGTGGTCAATATGCGCTGGGCCAAACCGCTGGATACCGAACTGCTGCTGCAAATCGCAGCGACTCATACGGCTTTGGTAACCGTCGAAGAGGGCGCTCTCATGGGCGGTGCCGGTTCTGCTGTGTTGGAAGCTTTGCAAGACGCTGGTATCACTGTTCCTGTGTTGCGATTGGGCGTACCTGATGTCTATACCGAGCACGGCGATCCGGTGAAAATTCTGTCTCATCTGGGACTCGATGCTGCGGGTATCGAGCAATCAATACGGCGGCGTTTTGCCTCTATCATCAAGGCAGAAGTACCACCTGCCGCCAAAGGTTTGAAGTTGGTCGGCTGATAAAATTTTCCGCATTCACACCTTGTTTGATTGGAGACACCATGGATCGTCGTTCAGCTCTTAAAAACGCAGGCATTGCCGGCGTACTTGCCACAGGTATTGCACCTGCGGTGCATGCCCAGGAAGCCATTCGCTGGCGCTTGGCCTCCAGCTTTCCCAAATCGCTGGACACCATTTTTGGTGCTTCTGAAACATTCGCCAAAAAAGTCAGCGAATTAAGCGGCGGTAAATTCGTCATCTCCACCCACGCTGCAGGTGAACTCATGCCCCCGTTCGGCGTGGTCGACGGTGTGCAAAACGGCACGGTTGAAATGGCGCACACCTCACCTTATTACTTTTTCGGCAAAGACGAAACTTTTGCGCTCGGCTGTGCCGTGCCTTTCGGCTTGAACAGCCGCCAAATGACATCCTGGATGTACCAGGGCAACGGCTTGAAACTCATGCGTGAGTTTTACAAGCAGTACAACATTGTGAATTTTCCCGGTGGCAATACCGGTGCACAGATGGGCGGCTGGTTCCGCAAGGAAGTCAAATCTATTGCCGAAATCAAGGGCTTGAAATTCCGTGTCGGCGGTTTTGCCGGCAAGGTGATCGAGCGAATGGGCGGTGTGCCGCAAAACATTCCCGGCGGCGAGATTTACCAGGCCTTGGAAAAAGGCACCATTGACGCTGCAGAGTGGATCGGGCCTTACGACGATCAAAAACTGGGCTTTAACAAAGTCGCGCCGTTTTACTACTACCCCGGCTGGTGGGAGGGCGGCCCACAGCTGGACTTCTTTATCAACGACAAAGCCTACAACAGCTTGTCTGCTGTCAACAAGTCCATCATTGAATGCGCCTCAGCTTTTGCCCACGTTGATTGCCAGGCTAAATACGATGCCCGCAACCCAGGCGCTTTGATGCAACTGGTGGGCAGCAAAACCAAGGTTTTGCCTTTCCCCAAAGACGTCATGGACATTGCTTTCAAAGAAGCCATGGCTTTGTACGACGAACTCAGCGCCAAGAACCCGAACTGGAAAAAAGTCTACGCCGATTACTCCGCGTTCCGCAAAGAGCAAAACCTGTGGTTCCGCTTCTCCGAAGCGTCATTTGACCGCTATATGCAAGGCGTCAAGCTCTGATTTTTTGGTGGCAATGAAAAAGCCCCGCTGTGTGAACTGCGGGGCTTTTTTTTGGCTGCTTGACGGCAACTGCCTTGAGTGCAAGCCTTAGCCTACAGGTCCGTCGAGCGGACACTGAGGTTTTATTTTTTACCGGCGTCCTTGTTCATGGACTCTTGCATCATTTTCATCGGGTCATCTTCAGGCTTGGTTTCACCTTCAGTGCCAGGTTGAGCCGTCGGGTCAGCAGAAGGGTCGCCGTCGTGCGTGGCATTCATCATTTCCAGTTGGACCTGCTCGGCGTTCAAGCCTTCTTCTTTGTCCAGTCCGCTGGAGACAATGCCGGGGAAGGCGATGATCAGGCCGACCATAATGATTTGAATGATCACAAATGGCACGGCACCCCAGTAAATCTGCATGGTGGTGACGGGCGGAATTTCCTTTTGCGTGGTCTTGTCGAAGTAGGCTTTGATAGGTGCCACGCTGCGCAAATAAAACAATGCGAAACCAAACGGCGGATGCATGAACGAAGTTTGCATGTTCACGCCTAAGAGCACGCCAAACCAAATCAAGTCGATGCCGAGTTTTTCCGCCACTGGTCCGATCAAAGGCACCACAATGAACGAGAGTTCAAAGAAGTCCAGAAAGAAGGCCAGGAAAAAAATCAGCATATTGACCACGATCAAAAAGCCGAGCTGACCACCTGGCAGATTGCCCAGCAGGTGTTCGACCCATTTCGGTCCATCTACGCCTTGGAATACCAGGCTGAAGCAAGTGGAGCCAATCAGAATAAACACCACAAAACTGGCGAGTTTGGTGGTGCTGGTCAGCGCCTGCTTGAGCAGTGAGTAACTCAGCCTATTGCGCACAGTTGCCATGATGATGGCACCCAATGCTCCCATGGCACCGCCTTCGGTGGGGGTGGCAATGCCGAGGAAAATCGTACCCAACACCAGGAAGATCAACAACAAAGGCGGAATCAACACAAAAGTGACGCGTTCGGCCATGTTGGAAAGCAAGCCAAGGCGCAAGGTTTTGTTGATCACAGCCAGAACAAAGGCCAACATCACACCCGCGCAAAGCGACACGACGATGGTTTCGTCGGCGGGTGGAGTGGAGCCGGTTGTACCGGTATACATATCGACAAGGCTTGGATAGCTATGTGCAAGGTAAAAGGCAGAAACGGTACACAAAATGGTCAGTAGCAGCAATGACAGCAAACCGTTTTTACCGTTGTCTTCACGGATGGTGCGAGCCGACAAAGGCAACGCTGGTACCCATTGCGGCCGGAAGATAGCCACGCCGATGATGAATGACACATACAAGCCGGTGAGGGCAAAGCCGGGAATGAAAGCGCCTTTGTACATTTCGCCCACACTGCGGCCCAACTGGTCGGCCAGAATGATCAGCACCAGCGATGGTGGGATGATTTGGGCCAGTGTGCCCGAGGCAGCAATGACGCCGGAGGCAATGCGTCTGTCGTAGCCGTAGCGCAGCATGATGGGCAGGGAAATCAAACCCATGGAGATGACCGATGCCGCTACTACGCCGGTGGTCGCAGCAAGCAGAGCACCGACAAAAATCACGGCAAAAGCCAGACCGCCGCGCACCGGGCCAAACAACTGACCGATGGTGTCTAGCAAGTCTTCGGCCATGCCGGAGCGTTCCAATATCAAGCCCATGAGCGTGAAGAAAGGAATGGCCAGCAAGGTGTCGTTTTGCATGATGCCGAAAATGCGCAATGGCAGCGCTTGCAACAAGGCCTCAGGCAGCACACCGAGTTCGATGCCGATGAAGCCGAAAAACAAGCCGCAAGCACCCAGACTGAAGGCGACGGGAAAACCCATCAGCAGAAAAATGATCAGCCCCAAAAACATGATTGGGGCCAGGTTGGTGATAAAGAATTCCATGATTTGTATTTCCTGGCTCAGGCTTTGGATGATTGGGCTTTGGCTTCAGCGAGCTTGCGGATTTCCTCGGCCAGCTCTTCTTCCGCGGATTTTTCACCGACCTTAAGTGTCGGGTCCTCGATCAGACCTTTGGAAAATGCGATACGTTTGATCAACTCAGACGCACCTTGCAGCCACAACAGCCCGAAACCCAAAGGAATCATGGCATACACCGGCCAGCGGATCAGACCGCCGGCATTGGATGACATTTCGCTGGTCACCAGTCCTTTCCAAAAGAAGGGAATGCCGAACCACATGATGGCGGTACACATGGGGAGCATGAAAAATGCGAAACCGAAAATATCTATTTTGTTTTGCGTCTGCCGGTCAAAGCGTGAATAAACCACATCAATTTTGACGTGTTCGTTTTGCAGCAAGGTATAGCAAGAGGCCAGCAAAAACGAAGCGGCAAACAAATACCACTGGACTTCCAGAAAAGCGTTGGAGCTGTTGTTGAAGATTTTGCGCACCAAGGCGTTGATGGCGCTGATCAGGGTGGCGCCCAAAATCAACCAGATAACGTATTTGTTGATCCAGGTATTGAAGCGGTCAATACCGTTTGAAAATTTAAGCAATCCCTGCATGTCAGGCTCCGATCGAAAGGCAAGCGCGCATTCTATGCGCCTGACAGACAGTTCGGTGTAAGTTTAGTGACTCGTTTTGCGCGCCAGCTTGCGGTAAAGCGTGGCGCGGCTGATGCCCAGTGCCTTGGCGGCTTGCGCGACATTGCCTTTGGCATGTGCGATGGCCTTGTTGATCACCGCCGATTGAATTTGTTGCAAAGCGCCTGTAGTAGCCGGTTGTGTCGCATTTTGGCAATCAAATTGCAAGCCGGCTTGTACATGCAGATGCAGACCCGACCACAAGGGGACTTCCATGGTGTTGGCATGGGAGGCCGCATCAAATAACAAACCCATGGGAATCGCAAACAAGTCGCTAGCATGGGATTGCGGTTGTTTATTCAAATTCAGCATATCACGGGCAAGAAGATTGGCGCCCAGAATTTGACCCTCATCATCCAGCAGCAACAATCCATCATGATCGTCACCCATTAACCTGCCGGGCCAGTTCAAACGCAGCAACAAGTGGTGGGGCTGGCGCAGCAGCAGGGCATTGCTGATGCTGCGCGCGGATAACTCAGCGAGATGCATCAATTCCGGGCGCTCCTGGCTCATGACCCCAGTCAAATCTAACATGCCTATGCATTCGCCCATGCCGTTCCACAAGGGTGCACCGGCGCAACTGTAGACAGAGGTGTCTTTGAAGAAATGCTCGCCCCGGTGCAACCAGACCGGTTTGCGGGTGCTCAGTGCCGCGCTGATGGCCGTGGTACCCACTGCGTTTTCGCTCAGGTCCACGCCCACACGGGCAATGGCTTCAATGCGCTTGTCTTGACGATCAATACCTTCACTGGTGTCCACCACCATGCCGTTGGCATCGGTGATCAATGCAAAAAAAGAAGTGCCTGCAATCGCGCGGCCAAGACGTGCCAGTTCCGGTCGGGCGGCTTGGACAAACTCGTGGTTCTGGTCCAAGGTGCGATTGATTTGTGCTTGGGATAAGGGGTCAAAACCCACTTCAAAATGCGGTTGCATGCCTTGTTGTAAGCAGCGTAGCCAGCTTTGGCTGACCCAATCAGGTACCCAGGGAGTTGTCGGCGAGCCCTCGCTCAGCACCTCTTGGCGAGCTTGCTCAATTTGGTTCAGGCGGGTGACGGAAAGGGTGGATGGGTTCATGTGGGTGGCAATGTCCTGTATGGCGCTGACAACCGGCTTACCGCGCCCAGAGTAATTCAATGGTTTTGATACCAGCCAGGGTGCACAGCAAAGAACCGAACAAATGCAAACCGGCTGTCAGCAAAGCAAGCATGTAGCGCGAGCCCATCAGCATTTGCACCACTTCGCTGCTGAATGATGAAAAAGTGGTCAAAGCGCCCAGAAAACCGGTGACCAAGAGCAATCTCCACAAGGGGTCTAGTTCGGGTAATTGCTGAAATACAGCAACGCACACACCGATCAAATAACCGCCAATCAAATTGGCATACAGCGTGCCCAGTGGCAGGCTTGTGTTTGGGTTGAAGTGCACCCCGAGTTGCCAGCGCGCTAAAGCGCCAATGCAGGCACCGATACAAATGGCGATGATTGCAGACATGGTCATCACTAAAAAAAACAAGATTCAATTATGAACTGCAATGCTGCAAGCCAGACGCAAGGGTTATTCGGCTTGCAACCCAGGCCGCATAATCGGGCGCATGAAAAAAACTTACCCGTTACAAGCCGAAGGTCGGCACCCTGACAGGGTGTTGGATGCAGTGAAACACGATGTGCGCAAGTATTTAAAACGCGAGCGTCGCAGGCCATTGCCTGAAGGTGTGGATTTCTGGGACTTCAGTTGCAAATTCGGTTTGACTGTGGAAACCGCCGAGGTGGTGCATTTGTCCGCCGTGATTCCATCGATAGATGCCGCCGCCAAAGAACAGGCAACACAGGTCTATGTGGAAATCATCACCACACATGGCAAGCGCACACCCAAACCAGTGGCCTTAGCCAATGAAGCATTGGTGGTTGAGGATGACGAAGACGATTTACCGGAGTGAATCATGATGTTGCAAGGGCTGAGAATTCTGGTGACCCAGGCCGATGCGTTCATGGGGCCTGCTTTGTGCCAGGCTTTATCCGCACACGGCGCAGTCGTGCTGGCAGACACGCAAGACCTGACCGACCCTGATGCGCCGCAACGCTTGGTGGCGCAACACGGCCACATCGATGTGTTGTTGGTGAATCTGGCCATGCCCGCACCTTCCACCCAGGCCGCCGAAGTGACTGAAGATGAATGGCAGTCGGTGTTTGACACCATGGTGCATCCGCTGCCGCGTTTGGTCAAAGCGGTGTTGCCGCAAATGCAAGCGCGAGGCCAGGGAAAAATTTTGGTGATGGGCAGTGCCAGTGCTTTACGCGGCATGAAACGCGCATCCAGCTACAGCGCGGCTCGCGGTGCGCAATTGGCTTACGTGCAAGCTATTGGTGTGGAGTTGGCGCCGCTGAATATCCAGGTGAATGCGATTGCCCAAAATTTTGTCGACAACCCCACCTATTTCCCGCCCGAGGTACAAGCCAATCCGCGCTTCATTGAGCGAATGAAGCGCGAAGTGCCACTGGGCAGATTGGTCAAAGCGCAAGAGGATGCTGAATTCGCGGCATACCTGTGTTCAAAAAACGCCGACTGCTTCGTCGGCCAAGTGTTTCCTGTCAGCGGCGGCTGGGCGGTGCGCTGATTCAGTCTTTGTCAAGCGCTACCAGGTTATTTACTAACGCGGTTTTGAAGCGATCAAAGTTTTGCATTTGCGGTGCATGACCTAAATCGGGGAACAGCACCAGTCGTGCGCCGGGAATGGTTTTGACGGCTTTGAGCGACATGGCTCTGTAATTGCCCAGTTGCGATTTCAAAGGCTCTTGCACCAGGTCTTTGCCCAAAGCGGTGGTGTCTTTTACACCGATCATCAGCACAGTGGGTACTTTAAGTTTCGCGAATTCGTGCAACACCGGTTGCTCAAAAATCATCTCATACACAAGCGCTGAATGCCGGGCGACGGTTTGCTTGCCCGGTCCGCGAAACATGCCTGCAATCATTTGTACCCAGGGCTCATACTCGTCTTTCCATTCGCCGGCGTAGTAGTTGCTGCGTTCATAGTTACGCAGCCGCTCTTCGGTGAATTCAAGCTCGCGCGCATACCATTGGTCAACGCTGAGCGACGGCACACCCAGTGCTTTCCAGTCCTCTAAACCCAGCGGGTTAACCATCACCAGTTGCGTGACTTCTTGGGGAAACATCAAGGCGTAACGCGTGGCCAACATGCCGCCCATGGAGTGACCGATCACCGTGGCCTTGTCGATCTTCAATGACTTGAGCAATGCATGCGTGTTGTCGGCCAAGCCTGCAAAACTGTAGCTGTAGTTATCTGGCTTGGTGGATTTGCAAAAGCCGATCTGGTCGGGCACTATCACTCTGAAACCGGTTTGTTGCAACAACTGCGCGGTCTCATGCCAGGTGGCGGCGCAAAAGTTTTTCCCGTGCAGCAACACCACCGCATGGCCATTGGCCTGCTTGGGCTTGTAATCCATATAAGCCATGTGCATGGCTTGGTTTTGCGCTTTGAAATTGAAGCTTGCAACCGGCGCGGGATAGTCAAAACCTTCAAGCTCAGCGCCGTACACAGCGGCATCCGCGTGTGCCGACAAAGCGGCGGTCATGCACAGTGAAGCGAATAGTTTTTTCATGGTGTGTGTCATGCGCGGAGCATGCCTTTGGTTTCAATGAACGACACCACCGCATCCAAACCGCTGAGGGTTTTGAGATTGGTCATGACAAAGGGTTTGAGGCCTTGCGGACCGCTGCGCATGCGCTCGGTGTCTGACTTCATCACCTCCAAGTTGGCGCCGACGTGCGGGGCCAAATCGGTTTTGTTGATGATGAACAAATCGCTTTTAGTGATGCCGGGGCCGCCTTTGCGAGGGATTTTTTCTCCAGCGGCGACATCAATCACATAAATGGTGAGGTCGCTCAACTCCGGGCTGAAGGTGGCCGCTAAATTGTCACCGCCGCTTTCGATGAACACCACATCTGCGTCAGGAAATTTGTCCAGCATGCGGTCAATGGCTTCGAGGTTGATAGAGGCATCTTCACGAATGGCGGTGTGCGGACAACCGCCAGTTTCCACACCCATGATGCGCTCGGCAGGCAATGCGCCGCTGACGGTCAACAAGCGTTGGTCTTCTTTGGTGTAGATGTCATTCGTGATGGCGATCAAATCGTAGTTGTCGCGCATGGCTTTGCACAGCATTTCCAGCAAAGTGGTTTTACCGGAGCCCACCGGGCCGCCGATACCGACGCGCAATGGCGGGAGTTTTTTATGGCGGTTGGGAATGTGATGAAGTGGTGTGCTCATGATCTGAAAAGCCGGGAGTATTGTGTTTCGTGTCGCGCTGACAAAATGGCCAGACGCGGGTTAAAGGATTGCTGTTGATTGTCAGGCACAGACAAGGCCTGCGCGACAGCAAGGGGTATTTCGGCGCTCAAGGCTGACAGCATGCGTTGGCCGCTGAGTTGCCCCAATGGCACGGATTTGATAGCGGCTTGCACCATGTTTTCCGCCCAGGCAAACGCGCAGGTGAGCAGCCCTTCGTGTGCGTCAACCGCATGTGTGTTCAAAGCGAGTGCAAACACCAACGGCCAAGTAGGTGGCAAGCTCTCGCAAAACAGCATGTCTGCTTCATCTGCGGCCTGGTGGTTGCGCAACCAAATCAAGAGCGAACGCCCCATTTGCTCGGTTTGCAAACGCATCTCAAAGGTTTCGCGGGTTTGTATCACCCAGTCATTGAGTTGCTGCAAAGCGGCATTGTTATGAGTGCGCCAGGCTTTCATGGCTTGCGCGACCACGGGAAATTCGCTGCGGGCTTGCACCAAATGCAGTTGGTCTATCAACCAAAGTTGCGCTGAAGTTTCATCGGTGACCAGACCGTGTTCAACCGCTGCCTCCATGCCTTCTGAATACGAAAAACCGCCGACCGGCAAAGCGGGTGAGGCCAGTTGCATCAACCACAGCAAGCGGTGGGCAGGGTTCATGGCCGCTGTGGTGGCTGTCATGGTGAATCTGCTGTTGAAATACTGTGCACTGGAAAAATCAATGAAGACTGGTCAGTGCGAATGGTCGTGGCCGCAGCCGGGGCCATGCACATGTGCTTGTGGCTCAGTATGGGTGTGATTGTGCTCATGCCCATGCTTTTGATCATGGGCGTGGCCGTGATCGTGAGAATGACCGTGGTCATGGTGACCGTGACCTGCGTGCGCACTGTGTTCACCATACGCGCCGTTTTCCGGTTCAAACGATTCATCGACTGCCACAACGGTCATATGCATGTCGCGCAGCATGTCGGCCAGCACATGGTCGGGTTCGATTTTCAAATGGTCGGCTTGCAACTCGATGGGCACATGCCGGTTACCCAAGTGGTAGGCGGCGCGGGTTAAATCGAACACGCTGCCGTGGTCCGGGCAATGCGTGATACGCAACACGGGTTGCGGTGCAGCCAGCACCTTGAGCAATGAACCGTCTTCGCCCACCAGCACATCGCCGCCGCGCACCACTTGGCCGCGTTGCAAAAACACGCCCACGCTTTGGCCGTTGGAGTCGGTGGTTTCGAAGCGGCTTTTTTGTCGCACATCCCAGTCCAGCGTGACGCTGGCCGCGCGTTTGAGTAAGGCGTTGGCCAGACCTTGGCCTTGGCGTATGAGTTTGGAGTAATGAATCATGAGCGAATCAAAAGTTGCGTTCCAGTGATGCCGTTAGGCAAACCGTAACGGTACCACTGTTAATCCCTCTGGTTAAAACAGGAAATAGCGTTGCGCCATCGGCAGCACGCTCGCAGGCTCGCAAGTCAACAACAAACCGTCAGCCCGCACCGCATAGGTTTGTGCATCGACTTCCATGCGTGGCGCGTAATCGTTGTGCAGCATGTGGCGTTTGCCTATGCCGCGAATATTTTTCACCGCGCTCAAAGTTTTGTGCAAACCAAAACGTTCACCAATACCAGCCGCCAATCCTGCTTGCGACACAAAGCTCAGCGACCCTCGGTGCAAAGCACCGCCAAAGGCACCAAACATCGGGCGGTAATGCACAGGCTGCGGTGTCGGAATGGACGCGTTCGGGTCGCCCATGGCTGCCATGGCGATGAAGCCGCCTTTCATGATGATGAAAGGTTTGACACCGAAGAACGCCGGTTTCCACAACACCAGATCGGCCCATTTGCCAACCTCTATGCTGCCCACTTCGTGGCTGATGCCGTGTGCAATGGCCGGGTTGATGGCGAGTTTGGACACATAGCGTTTGACCCGCGCGTTGTCGTGGCGGTCAGTGTCGCCGGGCAAGGGTCCGCGTTGTTGCTTCATCTTGTGTGCGGTTTGCCAGCAGCGCATGATGACCTCGCCGACACGGCCCATGGCTTGGCTGTCTGAGCTGAACATGCTGATCGCGCCCAGGTCGTGCAGTATGTCTTCGGCTGCAATGGTTTCGCGGCGTATGCGGCTTTCGGCAAACGCCAAATCTTCGGCAATAGACGGGTCCAAGTGGTGACACACCATCAGCATGTCCACGTGTTCATCCAAAGTGTTGATGGTGTAGGGCCGCGTCGGGTTGGTGGAAGACGGCAGCACATTGGCTTCGCCCACCACTTTCAAAATATCCGGTGCATGACCGCCGCCTGCGCCTTCGGTGTGGAAGGTGTGGATGGTGCGGCCTTTGAACGCGGCAATCGTGTCTTCGACAAAACCGGATTCATTCAGCGTGTCGGTGTGAATTGCGACTTGTGTGTCCGTGTCTTCAGCCACGTTCAAACAGTTGTCGATGGCCGCAGGCGTGGTGCCCCAGTCTTCGTGCAGTTTGAGGCCGATGGCACCGGCGTTGATTTGTTCGTGCAATGCATTTGGTAAAGACGCATTGCCTTTACCCAAGAAACCCAAATTCATAGGAAACGCATCAGCGGCTTGCAGCATGCGCTCTAAGTTCCAAGGCCCCGGCGTGCAAGTAGTAGCGAAGGTGCCCGTGGCCGGTCCTGTGCCACCGCCGAGCATGGTGGTCACACCACTGGCCAGCGCTTCTTCAATTTGTTGTGGCGCGATGAAATGGATGTGGGTGTCAATCGCGCCGGCAGTCACGATCATGCCTTCGCAAGAAATGATTTCTGTGCCCGGGCCGATGACGATGTCGACACCGGGTTGGGTGTCCGGGTTACCCGCTTTGCCAATGGCGGCGATGCGTGAGTTTTTGATGCCTATGTCGGCTTTGACAATGCCCCAGTGGTCGATGATGAGCGCGCTGGTCAACACCGCGTCCATGGCACCACCGGCTTGTGCACCAGTGCCCAGTGGGCCGTTGCGGGTACGCTGCGATTGCGCCATGCCGTCGCGTATGGTTTTGCCGCCGCCGAATTTCACTTCCTCGCCATAACTGCCTGCACGCAAGGTGTAATCGTCTTCCACTTCAATGATGAGATCGGTGTCTGCCAATCGCACCCGGTCGCCGACAGTCGGGCCGAACATTTCTGCATACGCGCGTTTTTCAATTTGTGCCATCACTTGGCCCCTTTCAATCCGCCTTGCACGTCGCCGCGAAAACCGTAAATCTGTCTGTCACCCGCATAGTCCACCAACTCAACGGTGCGTTCCTGGCCCGGCTCGAAACGCACGGCGGTGCCTGAAGCAATATTCAAACGCATGCCGGTGGCTTTTTCGCGATCGAAATGCAAACCATGGTTGGTTTCGGCAAAGTGGTAGTGCGAACCGACTTGTATAGGACGGTCGCCTGCGTTTTTCACCAGCAGGGTGCAAGTACGGCGTCCCACATTCAACGCATGTTGACCGGCGTCTATGAACATCTCGCCTGGAATCATGCGGCTCATTTGCGTGTTTCCCACCAAATGCCAGCCAACACCACGGCCAGTACCAATAGACCGAACAAATCAGACGCATGTGAGTGCGGTGATGCTTCTCCATGGCCGGGATGGGCCATGACTTGAGAACCTAAGCATGCGCACAGCACTAAAAATGATTTCAACATGGTGAACTCCTGTGTATTTAAATAATCGGCTGATGGACGGTGACCAGCTTGGTGCCGTCCGGGAAAGTGGCTTCGACTTGTATGTCGGGGATCATTTCTGCAATGCCATCCATTACATCGGAACGCGTCAATATGTTGCGGCCTTCACTCATGAGTTGCGCCACGGTTTTACCGTCGCGTGCACCTTCCATCACCGCCGCGCTGATGAAAGCCACCGCTTCCGGGTAATTGAGTTTCAAGCCTCTGGCCTTGCGGCGTTCGGCCAGCAGCGCTGCGGTGAATATCAACAGCTTGTCTTTTTCGCGGGGCGTGAGTTCCATGGTGTGGGCGTGATGTGTGGGTCAATGAACAGGCTTGATTGTGATGCAAATGCCATGCCTTAGGGCGTCAATCAGCATGCACCATATTGGCGAACCTGTGTCGCATGAAATTGGTGCATATCTTGGCGCGGAGTGTATTGACTTGGTGCGGATGCACCCTAAATAAAGGCATTATTTCCATTCAATTGCAAAGGATGGTTGATTTAGATGGTTGGCACAAGGCTTGCAAAGGTGGATGGCGCAGCCCACAAGGCGCGTTTCTTCTAACCCTCGTATTGATTTGGAGTTCTTCGCATGTTTAACCGTCGCTTTCATTTGAAAACCCTGGTCGCTGCAGCAGCAGTTGCTAGCGGCTCTTTGTACATGACCGCAGTCCAAGCCGCTGACACCATCAAAGTCGGCGTGTTGCACAGCCTCTCCGGCACCATGGCCATTTCCGAGACTGTGTTGAAAGACACCGTGCTCATGGCCATCGACGAAATCAACGCCAAAGGCGGTGTGCTCGGTAAAAAGCTTGAGCCAGTGGTGGTTGACCCTGCGTCTAACTGGCCTTTGTTTGCTGAAAAAACCAAGCAGTTGCTCGGTCAAGACAAAGTGGCAGTGATCTTCGGTTGCTGGACTTCAGTGTCACGCAAATCGGTGTTGCCAGTGGTTGAAGAAATGAACGGCTTGCTGTTCTATCCCGTTCAATACGAAGGCGAAGAGCTGTCAAAGAACGTGTTCTACACAGGTGCAGCTCCTAACCAGCAAGCAATTCCTGCGGTTGACTATTTGATGAGCAAAGACGGCGGCTCTGCCAAGCGTTGGGTGCTGCTCGGTACAGACTATGTGTACCCACGTACCACCAATAAAATTTTGCGCGCATACCTGATCAGCAAAGGCGTGAAAGAGTCTGACATCGACGAGAAATACACACCGTTTGGTCACTCCGATTACCAAACCATCGTGGCTGATATCAAGAAATTTTCTACCGGCGGCAAAACTGCTGTGGTCTCCACCATCAACGGTGACTCCAACGTTCCTTTCTACAAAGAATTGGGCAACGCCGGTTTGAAAGCCAAAGACGTGCCTGTGGTTGCTTTCTCTGTGGGTGAAGAAGAATTGCGCGGCGTGGACACCAAGCCTTTGGTCGGTCACTTGGCTGCATGGAATTACTTCCAATCCATCAAGAACCCAACCAACGATGCATTCATCAAAAAATGGTCTGACTACGCCAAAGCCAAAGGCATTGCCGGTCACAAAGACAAGCCTTTGACCAATGACCCGATGGAAGCCACTTACATCGGTATCAATATGTGGAAGCAAGCGGTTGAAAAAGCCAAGTCCACCGATGTTGACAAAGTCATCGCAGCCATGGCTGGTCAAACCTTCAAAGCACCTAGCGGCATCACCAGCAAGATGGATGAGAAAAACCACCACTTGCACAAGTCGGTGTTCATTGGCGAAATCAAAGCTGACGGTCAGTTCAACGTGGTTTGGAAAACAGATAAACCTGTCAAAGCCAAGCCTTGGAGCCCGTACATCCCTGGCAACGATGTCAAACCTGACGAACCTGTCAAGAAGTAATTCGAGAGGGACAGCATTGACTGCGCAAGCGGTCAATGCCGGATGCGAAACACGAGGGGGAGGGCGCAAGTCACTCCCCCTTTTGATGAACAGCGAGAAGAGCAGGTATGAAAGCGATAGCTTTATTTTTAGCAGCGTGCGTGAATATGTGTAGCCTGGGTTCAGCGCATGCATTGACACCACAGCAAGTGCATGACATCGTCACAGGTGAAACCGATGCGCGCATTGAAAGTCTGCAAAAAGCATTGGCACAGGCTGATGCACAGACGGCCGTATTTTTACAAGCCTTGGCTGACGATGTCGTATTCGTTGCAGGCGATCAGGTGTTGATCGTGCGCGACGGCAAAGGCATTGAGCCTGCCACTGGCAATGCCATCGCAGTTCCTGCGAATGCAGAAAGCGTAGTCAGCAACAACCGCATGCGCGGTGAAATCGATTCGGCATTGGCCGCGCTGCAATTGCTCAGCCCGGACGATGCGCTGCGTATGAAAGCGGCCCAGGCTTTGGTGTCAGAGCCGGATCCGAGCAAAAAACCGCTGCTGGAAAAAGCCATTGCAGTAGAAAAAAATTCAGCCATCAGTCAGTTGTTGCTGTTGGCGCAGGCGGCGATTGATATCACCAGCACAGATGCAGCCGTGCGTTTGGCGGCAGCCAAGGCCTTGGGTAACAGCAAAACCCCGAATACGCAGCTGTTGTTGAACCAACAAATGACGCAAGAAACCGACCCCGGGGTGAGAGCGCAGATGCAAGCTTCGTTGTCCGAAATCAAATCTGCATTGGCATGGGGCGAGCGGCTCGGTGCGCTGTTCACCGGATTGAGTTTGGGCTCGATTTTGTTACTCGTGGCCCTCGGTCTGGCCATCACTTACGGTTTGATGGGCGTGATCAACATGGCCCACGGCGAGTTGATGATGGTCGGCGCCTATGCCACTTATGTGGTGCAAGCATTTTTTCGCAAACACATGGGCGGTGCATTTGATTACTACCTGGTGGCTGCATTGCCGATTGCGTTTTTGTCTGCGGCATTGGTGGGTGCATTGCTTGAGCGTGCGGTGTTGCGGCATTTGTATGGCAGACCTTTGGAAACTTTATTGGCCACCTGGGGCATCAGTTTGATATTGATGCAAACCGTGCGCACTCTGTTTGGTGCGCAAAACGTGGCGGTGGAAAACCCGTCATGGATGAGCGGAGGTGTTCAAGTGTTGGTGAATCTGAGTTTGCCTTGGAACCGCTTGTTGATTGTGGTGTTTGCTTTGCTGGTGCTCGCAGGCGTGGCCTTGTTGATCAGCCAGACACGCTTGGGTTTGTTTGTGCGAGGCGTGACACAAAACCGCGCCATGGCTTCGTGCATGGGCGTGAACACTGCGCGCATTGACACCTACGCATTCGCATTAGGCTCTGGCATTGCGGGCTTGGCCGGTTGTGCGCTGAGCCAGATCGGCAACGTCGGTCCCGACTTGGGTCAAGGCTACATCGTGGATGCGTTCATGGTGGTGGTTTTGGGCGGTGTCGGTCAATTGGCGGGCACTGTGTATGCAGCGCTGGGTTTGGGCGTGTTGAATAAGTTGTTAGAAGGTTGGACCGGGGCAGTGCTGGCGAAAATCGCCGTGCTGGTGTTCATCATCATCTTCATCCAAAAGAGACCGCAAGGTTTGTTTGCGATGAAGGGCCGCAGTGCGGAGGCATGACATGAACCAGATTCAATTACCTCAAGCGCCTCGTTTGTTGTCTCCGTTGGGCTGGACCGTGTTCTTAGCTTTGCTGTTGTGCGTGGGTTTGCTTGTGCCCGCGCTCAATCTGTGGTTGCCGGTGTCCCATCCACTGCACATGAGCGATTTCGCTGTCTCGCTGGTTGGAAAAATCATGTGCTACGCCATTTGCGCATTGGCCATGGATTTGATCTGGGGTTACACCGGCATTTTGTCTTTGGGCCACGGCTTGTTTTTTGCGTTGGGTGGTTACGCCATGGGCATGTATTTGATGCGCCAGATCGGCACCGACGGCAATTACAAATCCGAGTTACCTGACTTCATGGTGTTCCTCGATTGGAAAACCTTGCCCTGGCATTGGTACTTCAGCGACAGCTTCATCGCCACGTTGTTGCTGGTAGTGTTGGCCCCGGGGCTGCTTGCTTTGGTGTTTGGTTACTTTGCATTCCGCTCGCGCATCAAAGGCGTGTATTTCTCCATCATCACCCAGGCCATGACGTTCGCTTTCATGTTGCTGTTTTTCCGCAATGAAACAGGCTTTGGCGGTAACAACGGCTTCACCGATTTCAAACGCATATTGGGCGCGCCTATAGCCACACCGAACATGCGCATGCTGTTGTTCGTGTTAACTGGTGCTTGTTTGCTCGGCTGTTATTTGGCGGCGCGCTGGCTGGTGCAAAGCAAATACGGCCGTGTGTTGCAAGCCATTCGCGATGCTGAAAGCCGGGTCATGTTTTCGGGCTACTCACCATTGCCTTACAAACTCAGCATCTGGGTGATTTCAGCGGTGATGTGTGGCATTGCCGGTGCGCTGTATGTGCCGCAGGTAGGCATCATCAACCCGAGTGAAATGAGTCCTGCCAACTCGATTGAGATTGCAGTTTGGGCGGCGGTCGGCGGACGCGCGAGTTTGATAGGCCCGATCGTCGGCGCATTCATGGTCAACGGGGCCAAGAGTTGGTTAACTGTGGTCGCACCCGAATATTGGTTGTATGTGCTGGGCGCTTTGTTCATTGCTGTCACCTTGTACATGCCGCAAGGCGTGGTCGGATTACTGGGCAATCTGAAAAAAAGAATCAGTTCGAGTAAAGGGGATTCCGTATGACACCTGAACTCATGAGCGAAGGCGCAGCGCGGCTGGAGAAGCACAAATTCAAACAAGTACAGTCGCCATCGTCAGGGGACCGCGATGCCAGTTATTCACGCATACACACGCCAGGCGAATTGGATCTGACACACGGACGCATTCTGTATCTGGAAGATGTGAACGTCAGCTTTGATGGATTCAAAGCCATCAACAATTTATCTCTGGACATTGGCGTGGGTGAATTGCGTTGCATCATCGGCCCCAATGGCGCAGGCAAAACCACCATGATGGACATCATCACGGGCAAAACCAAGCCGGATTCAGGTCAGGTATTTTTTGGCAGCACCATCGATTTGTTGCGACACAACGAACCTGAAATTGCACAAATGGGCATAGGCCGGAAATTTCAAAAGCCCACGGTGTTTGAACACCTCACGGTGTTTGAAAACCTGGAGTTAGCCCTCAAAACCGCTAAAGGCGTGGCGGCATCCATGTTGTTCAAACTCAAAGCTGAACAAAAAGACCGCTTGAGCGAAGTGCTGCACACCATCCATTTGGAAAACCACTTATTGCGTCAGGCAGGCAACCTGAGCCACGGCCAAAAGCAATGGCTGGAGATTGGCATGTTGTTGATGCAAGACCCCAAGCTGTTGCTGCTGGATGAGCCGGTGGCGGGTATGACCGACCAAGAAACCGAACGCACTGCGGAATTGTTTTTATCACTCAAAGGCAAACATTCGCTGATGGTGGTGGAACATGACATGGCGTTCATCCGGCAGATTGCAGATGTGGTCACCGTGTTGTGCGATGGGTCTGTGTTGGCCCAAGGCTCGTTTGATGATGTACAAGATGATGAACGCGTCATCGAAGTTTATTTGGGGCGCTAAAGCATGCTGGCGATTGAACACATACACCAATACTATGGCGGCTCTCACATACTGCGAGATGTCAGCTTGACGGCCAAAGCCGGTCAAATCACAGTGCTTCTGGGCAGAAACGGCGTGGGCAAAACCACTTTGCTCAAAGCCCTGATGGGGCTGGTGCCGGTACGCGAAGGCCACATCAGTTTTCAAGGCCACACCATCACCAATGCCACACCTTATGAACGGGCTCGGGCGGGCATTGGTTATGTGCCGCAAGGCCGTGACATCTTCAACCGCTTGACCGTGGAAGACAACTTGCGCATGGGGCTGGCCACTCAGCCTGCATCTGCGGATATTCCTGCTGAACTGTTTGAGTTGTTTCCTATCCTGGACCAAATGCGCAATCGGCGTGGGGGTGACTTATCCGGCGGTCAACAACAGCAACTCGCCATTGCCCGTGCATTGGCAGGTAAACCTAAATTATTGGTATTGGATGAACCCACAGAAGGTATTCAACCCAGCATTATCAAAGACATCGGTCGCGTCATACAACGGCTTGCCGCTAGGGGTGATATGGCGATTTTGCTTTGTGAACAGTATTACGACTTTGCCGAGGAACTGGCTGATCAATACTTGGTAATGGAACGCGGTGAGGTCATAGCCAGCGGTCCGGGCTCTGAAATGAAAGCCAAAGGTATTCGCAAACTGGTGTCTATTTGATACCGCTTGTTTGCAGTATTCACCGAAACCGTTAACGCATACGCTGTGAAAACTGACGGGTGTTGGGTGTTCCGGATAAACACCTTTTGAATAAGTGCATACTGTCGTGAGTTCCTAACGCTTGGCATTCAGCCAAGATTAGATTGAATATCAACACAGCAGTACAGGGCAGGACAGCGAGATGGAATTGCAGACGGAATTATTGAGTGGCTTTGCCACGGCCATCGGTATTGGTTTATTGATAGGCACCGTCAGAGAAAAACTCCACAGTTCGCAAACATTGACTTCAGGTATCCGTACCCACGCCTTATTGGCAGTGATCTCAAGTGCAGCCATGAGCATCAGCGCCACCGCTTTTCTCGTCACCTTTGTCATCGTTGGTGCGTTAGTGGTGGTGGCTTATCGCCACAATATGCAGACCGACCCCGGTATGACTGGCGAAGTGTCTTTGCTGGCCACCGCCATGTTGTCAGCCTTAGCCAGTCAAGACCCTGTACTGGCTTCTGCGTCAGGCGTGGTCGTCGCCGGTTTGTTATTTGCCAAGATACCGTTGAGGCGGTTCAGTCGTGAGATGCTCAGCACCACCGAGTTGCAAGACGGTTTGTTGCTGTGCGCTGCTATTTTGGTGGTGCTGCCCTTGCTGCCTAAGCAACCCGTTGATCCCTGGGGTGCGCTTCAGCCTTACGCCTTGTGGCGTATTGTGGTGCTGATCATGGGTGTGGGCATGCTTGGACATATCGCATTGCGCGTAGTGGGTACGTTTTGGGGATTGCCGTTGACAGGTTTTTTCTCCGGTTTTGTATCGTCTACAGCAGCGTCAGCGACTTTCGGGTACCAGGTCAAGCAGCAACCTGACTTGCTCGGTGTGTCAGTGGCCGCTACGTTGTTATCCAATGTGGCTTCAGTGGGATTGTTGGTTTTGGTTTTACAAGTCAGCGCACCAGAGTTTTTGCAAATCACATGGCCGCCCCTGGCCGCTGCCATTGCTTGCTTGCTGCTGACGTCATTGTTCTGGTTACGCCACAGCAATGTGCATGGCGTTACATCCATGCAATTGACCGCACATGCTTTCAATCTGCGATATGCCTTGATGATTGCCATTGTCATCAGCCTGGTGCTTTTACTTTCGGCAGTGATGGGTGAATGGTTAGGTGAGGCCGGTGCGATTGCTTCTGCTGTGCTTGTAGGACTGGGTGAAATTCACGCGGCAGGTATCAGTCTGGCGCATTTGAGTCGCTTACCTGAGCATTCCAATTTACATTTGATTTGGGGTTTGTGGGGAGTGTTGACTGCGAGCACTTTGTCCAAATCGGTGTTAGCAACTATCAGCGGCGGTTGGCAATTCGGCTGGCGTGTGGCTTCAGCGCTGGTGCTGATGTTGTGTGCGTTTGCAGCCACTTTGCTGTGGTGCCAGCCCGGGCTTTGATCATGCCGGCACCCGACAGTGGTGTAGGGGGATCTGCCAAGTGAAAGTTTATGGCTTAGGTATGGCGTCCAACTGATCGTTCATCAGTTGCATCATGGACTGCATCATGACCTTGTGCTTTTCCATCATTTGATGATGTTTTTTGGAGGATTTTTTAACGCCAGCCATGCAATGCATCTCTCCCGCCGCATGACCACTCATCATTTGCATGCTTTCACGCATGACTTTCATCTGTTCTTTCATCAGTGCTTGACGCTCTGTGTCCGTGGAGGCTGCTGATATTTTTAGGTGCATGTCTTTCATGGCTTGCAGCTGAGTGTCCATTTTTTTCATCATGTCCGTGTGGCTGCCGGCGGATCCCGCAGTTGCAGAAGGCATGTCGTGCATAGAGTGATCGGTTTCGGCATAAGACAAATGCGTCAGTCCAGACAACACAGCGATCAATGAGATTTTCCGGAAGTAGTTCATAAGCTCTTTCTGTGGGTATGCGCCCGGCAGTATGGTCGGACAACAGGTAACCATTATGTGCTTTTAGAGCACACTCAGCTTTGCGCTAGGTCAATCTCTGGGCAAGTAATAAAGTGAGTCAAACACTACATCGCCCAGATGCGGGGGGGCACAGCGGGCAGGCCCCAGCATTGGTGACGCCATTGCAACCAGAC
Organism: Comamonadaceae bacterium; assembly: GCA_947456305.1. Classification (GTDB taxonomy): domain Bacteria; phylum Pseudomonadota; class Gammaproteobacteria; order Burkholderiales; family Burkholderiaceae_C; genus Limnohabitans. The sequence goes on from CANGPN010000006.1 coordinate 120,417, forward strand.
AGTGCGCAGCAAGTCCATGGCACTTTCCACTTGCGCGCAAAGCACACGAACCACCACCACGCGTGCATCTGGAGAGGTCACACCAGCGTGTAGGCGCAATGTATGGGCTTCGCACACATCGCGAGCTAGGGCGACAACGTGCTCGCGTGTTACATCATCCATGGCAGTGCCTTGGGCAAAGACCAGCGTCGATTGACAACTGTGACCGTTGAGTCCCAGTGGGCTATGGAGCAAGCGCTGATCATTAGCAGCTACCAAGCCTCGTTCTAGCCAGACATTCGCAATTTCCAAATGTTGTTGAAATTGGCCTGTGACAAAGGGTTGATCAGCATGCGGCAGACCCAAAGCGGTGACATCCCAGGCCATGAGTTTGCTGCCCGGCGCCATGTGAAATACCGCTTGGTTATGCGCCTGACAGCCGTTGTAGGCCAGCGCCTCCAGGGGCAGCCATTCCAGACTAGCGCCTTCATGTAAGCGGGCGTGTACCTCTTGAAGCGCAGTCTTTGCATCCGAGCCATAAAAACGCGTGGCACCGGGCGTGGTGATCAAGGCGTGCGAACCGGTTTGTAATTCGATGTCTATGAGCAATTCATCGCCGCCCACAAGACCTGAAGGCGGGTGCACCAGTATGTTGTGACAAACAAGGTCACCTTCCGGGTAAAGGCTTTTCAGAATACGCAGCGGTCCCTGGTGTTCATGGCGAGCCACACAACGCTCGCTTTCAACGCTGTAGTCAACCCGGAGTTTGGCCTGCCATCCCATAGGATTCTTTACTCAATGAGCTTGAATCCTACTGCAGTGACAAAACCGATCAATGTTGAAAATCCAGCCATATTGGGGGTGGACAAATGGGCGGCTTCAGGGAGCATCGCTGAACCTATCATGGTGAGCATGGCACCAGCTGCTATACCCTCCACCACCACCATAGCCGAGTGAGGAATAGATTCACCGACATAAGCGCCAAAAGCTGCACCGACTGCACAAATCACGGTCAATGTGGCCCATAACAAAATGATTTTGCTTTTGGAAAAACCTTGTTGCTTCATATTGACGCTGGCAGACAAAGCCTCAGGAAAGTTTGAGAGAAATAAAGCGCCTACCAGTGTCAATGGCATGACATCAAAAAAAGACAGCGGCAAGCCAGTTGCTGCTTTGGTTGTTACCAATGACAGCATGACCGTGCCAATCACAAAGCTCTCAGGAATCACATCCAGCAAATTGCCCAGCCAGATGGCCATACCTGCGTTACTGTGCTCTTCTTTCATACTGTTCAAATCGCTGGCGCTGGGGATTTCAGTCCCGCCGGTGCGCAATGCGTCAATCGCCAAGTTTGCCCATTTCTGTTTGGCAACTGCAGCCTGGTCCAAGTGGCGTTGATTCTCCAAAATACGCTCAGAGGCCAAATCACGGACGGTGACTGCAAAATCAGGATGAAGTTTTGCAAAGTATTCATATTGCGCTTTGTGCAGTACCAGCAATTCAGCCGCACCGTGTTCAGCAACAGCAGTGGTGGTATGGGATTGCCGGGCAAGAAAGGACACTTCGCCAAGCAAATCACCGCGTTCTGCCGTCCTTGAACTTCCGTCGGTGTGTGTCAGGGTCAGGCTACCGGCGCGAACTACATAAAGTTCGTTTGAATCGTCGCCTGCGTTGAACAATGTCTCGCCCTGGACAATGAATTTGGGATGCAGCATTTTGAGTAGTTCATTCATTAGCTCAGGCGACATGCTGCTGAAAAAAGAAGAATTACCGATGGACTGCATCAATTCAGCCCTGCGTTTGTTTTTGTTTTTAGCATGCTGCGCAATCACATAAGCGCCTTTTCGTAAATAACCGCCATGGCTGCTGAGTAGCTGGTCAAGCACGATGAAAATAATACCGCCGCCAATCAATGACACCAGCAATGTGATGAAGTGGTGAACCTCGACGCTGCGGTCTGCCATATCTGCGTGAGCCAAGGCCTCTACGGTAGGCGATACCAGTTCTATGGCTAACGCAGAGATCAAAGCACCTGCACCAAAGCCGCAGAGTGCGCCAACGGTGGCGTTTGACATCGGTGTACTAAGACCGACGATAGCGCCCAGAATCATGGAGCCGGCGGCAATTGCACCCAAAATAGCCGCCCATATCAGCAATGTATTTCCCAGATCGCCCATGTCATCTCCTTCAGTTCACAGCTAGTCCACTCACGATGCGTTAAAAGGCAAGCGATGGAATGCGCCAAATTCGATTCAAGAGGGTTCTTGGTCCAGATTTTTTTCTTGCCGCACTTGCGCGGCAATCGCTTCAACCTGCTCGTCTGACATACCGTATTTAGCTTGCATATTTTTCAAGTGAGCTGCTTCCTCTTCAGTCACGACGCCATCTGCCAATACTTCACGGATTTCCATTTCATACATGGCTTCGCGGCGACTGACTTGGGTGGTGTAAGCGGTAGACACCACACCGGTCAAAATGGCTGCCAATGCTATGGCCAGTATTTGAGTAACGATGACAAGAATCACCCCGGGGAAAGTGACTGGATCGACGTTACCCCATCCTGAAATGATGGTGATGACAAACCAATGCATGGCAGCTGGAATGGAGGGAAACACCTCAGGCTGATCGTGGCCTTCGATGATGTAGATCAGTGATGAAAACAATAAACCGCTGATTAACAATAAAAACAAGGCTGATGAAAATGAATCTCTCTCTGATTTGATAGCCTCGAACATATCGTCCATGGCGCTGTTGTAGCGAGACAATTTAAAGATACGCAACAAGCGGAACATGCGAAGAACGCGTAAGTCTGTGCCGGGTAATAGCAATTGCAGGTAAAAGGGCACGGTGCTGAAAAAATCAACCAGACCGAAGAAGCTGAAGATGTAGCTTTTGCGGCCTTCCCAGGCGCTGCCGCCTTCGGCAACCAATTTTTGGGCGTAAGACCAGACGCGAAGTACATATTCAATAGAAAAGATGCCGACACTGAACAAATCAAAATAATGAAAATAGTGTCCCCACTCCTCATGTATGTCAGGTACGGACTCCAAAATAATGGCCACTACATTCAGTACCACCAGCAAGGCAATGAATATTTCACAGAACCGGCTTGCCGGTTCACTGACATCGCCTTCTAGTATGCGGAAAACACGCGATTGAATGCGTTGATAAGCGGATTGGGGAACAGTAGAGCTAGCCATTATTTCAATTTACCTTGAGCCTGATCCAACATGGTCTGGACTTCTTTATCACTTAAACGGAATTGCGCTTGTAAGCGTTTGAGCGTTTCGCGCTCGGCATCGGTCACTACACCATCTGCCAGCACATGAAGCAATTGCGCTTTGTAGGCGGATTTTTTACGAGATAACTGGTTTGAAAAGGCCGAGGCCACGATACCCGTCATGATCGCCGCCATACAAACACCGAGAAAACCTGTGAGTAATGCGACGATTTCACCGCCCTTAGTCACCGGTTCAATATTGCCGTAGCCTGAGGTAATAGTCACAATCGCCCAGTAAATGGCGTGAGGTATGGTGCCGAACTGTTCAGGCTGGGCATGACCTTCCGCAAAGTGCATCAAAGATGCTGAAACTATGGTGGCAATCAGTAGCAAGAATGCGGCGGAGCCAAAAGCTCTTCGCTCAGAATACACTGCAGAAAACAAATCTTGCAGTGCAGAGTTGTATTTCGAGAGTTTTAAAATACGCAACAAACGCAGCACGCGCAAAATGCGCAAATCCAGTGTTGGAAAAAACACATGCATGTAGTAAGGCATGGTGGCGAAGAAGTCCACCAGGCCGAACGGGCTGAAGATGTAACCGCGTCTGCCTTTCCAGGCGCTGTCTGAAAATTTCGCACCAAGTGACCAGACACGCAAAATATATTCAAGCGTGAAAAACATCACACTCCAAAATTCAAGTTCGTGAAAAAAATCTTTGAATTCAGCGTGCACCTCAGGCACAGAATCCAATATCACAGCTGAACAGTTCACGAGAACAACAACGGTGATTAGCCATTCACAATATTTAGATAAAAACTGATCCGGAGAACCATCAAGAATTTCCATGACAGTTTGACGCAGACCGGGCTTGGCTATAACAGTTTCATTCATAACAGTAGAAGAGACGGAGATGGGGGCGGCAGTCTGCAAAGCCTCCCCGCACTGGTGGCAAAAGAGATGGTCTGACGGGTTGTCAGACTGGCACACTGGGCAATTCATGCAAGACTTAAGCGCCGGATTTCCTTGATTGAAGTTGTTGCCAGAGCGCTAATTCTGATGGAGACAGTCGCTCGGATTCCCGTGCCGAAGCTTCAAATTTCGCTGTGTCAGTCATCAAGGCTAACTGGTGAATTTGGCCCACCAAGTTTTTGTAGTGCTCAACGGCTAATTCAGGTTTTTCAGCGATTAAATGGATTGGCAAGGAGTTAATTTTGCTTTTCTCGTTTTCCTGCTCTTGGATAATGGTCTCGAGTAAAGAGTTAATTTCCTCAATCGTCAAATGCAAGCGCTTTGCTTCTTGCCTGATAACAGAGATTTCTTCTTCACTTAAATGTCCGTCTTTTAACATCACCAATAAATTGGCTTTAAGCGCATTACGCTCTTTTACCAATTGATCGCTGAAGGCCGAGGACAGCAAAGCCGCTGGAATCGCAAAAATACCGATACCAATCAGCGCCAGCACAATGGTCATTGCACGTCCCACCGGCGTGACAGGAGAAATATCTCCATAACCCACAGAAGCCAAGGTGATCACAGCCCAGTAAAAAGCAGTGGGAATATTTTCAAATTTGTCCGGCTGTGCTTCGTGTTCAAACAAATAACCCAGGCTGGCAGTCAACACAAGCAACAGCATCATGATGAATGCAGAGGCGCTCATCACCGGCCATTCGCGAACCAGCACTTTGCCCAAAATAGCGGTCGCATCACTGTGGCGAGTCAGTTTGAGCAAACGCGCCAGTCGGAATACCCGCAGGAAACGCAAATCAAACACATGGGACAACACGACTTCCAAGAAGAAGGGCATGATGGCTAACAGATCAATCACCGTGGCAGGTGTGGAAGCTTGTTTGATACGACCGGCAATCGCTTGTTTGAATCCCGGCTCTTCCACGCAAGCGTAAATACGCATGCAATATTCCACACTGAAAATGGCCACTGCCAATGCATCCAGTATGGCGAACTCCACGTTGATCACGTAGCTGATGGAATGCACCGACTCCAGCACCACGGCCAGCACGGAAATGATCACCCAGATGCCGATGAAGGTATCAAAAATCGTTTGCATGGTGCCGCCGTAAGCACTGGGGAACACCAGCGCATGGATACGCTGGCGGAATGTACGGCCACGGTTGAGTTCAGAAAATTCTTTGATCGCGGGAATGACAATGCGAAACAGTTTCAAGATTCGCAGCAGTCGCAAGAACCGCAAGGCGCGCAAATCCACTGGAATGAAGGATTGCAAGAAGAAGGGTGCAACTGCCAGAAAGTCGATGATGGCGAACGGGCTAAAAATGTAAGCCAAGCGAGGCATTTTGCGTTTGTTGAATTCCAAATCTTCCGGGGCCAGGTAAAGCCTCATCAAATATTCAATCACGAAGACCGTGATGGATACGAGATCAAAGATATGGAAGTAGTGCTTGTAAGGCTCAAAAACAGCAGGTACATGTTCCAGCACCAGCGTGAACAAGTTGGCAACGATCAATAAGCCAACCCACTTGTCAATAGTTTTCTGGTAATTGCCCGGAATGTCCGGACTCAATAGCCAAGAATACATCCATTGGCGAAATGGTAAGTCTGATGAAATATCTGCCTCAACATCTTCACCCATGAGGGTTTTAGCGTCCAGGTCTATCAGTCTTGGTGCTTTCGTGGTGTTTTCCATGATCAACCTCAGAATTCGAATTCAGCTATCTTGATGGCGTAAGAGCCCTTATCGCATATTGATACGCGCAATTGCATTTTTTGATCAATGGCATCGCTGTCTACCAATTGCGAATTGATCACTGGTACTGCTGAGCCGGGAGGCGTGGCGACCATTTTTTCCAAAACAATGGAGCCCATGAGGGATTCATCATCTGGGTTGCAGGCTGCGATGAATTTTGGTGGTTCATTGAAAAAAGGATTCGCCAGATCTTTGAGATCGGTATCTGTCACCATATGCTGAAAACACGCGCCCCAAGTGCCAGCCACGGGTTCCGTGTTGACATCGGGTTCACCATCTCCGTCTGCATCCACTTCCGGCGGCTTGACCGGGGCTTTGCCGCCCGCGCATGCCTGTTGGTCAAAATTCTTTTTGAAACGGTTTGTACCTATCTCAGTCAGCCAAGCAGCTATGGCTTCACCATTTTTTTTGCTATTTTCTGTGTGCATGGCTTCCAAGTAGGCTGAATGCCCAAGATTGGCTACCAAAGACAAAATTGCTAAGACGATAAGGATAAAAATCCAATCGGCTATGGTAGGAGTGGTTTTCACGGCAGGCGTGTGTGGCTTGTGATTTGTTTCCATAGCAATCGGTGCCCATACATGGTTGGATTCTGCTGAAAACGCAGAAATTGAAATTGGGCTGAATGATATTCGCAAAAATCGCGAAATTATTAAATAAACAAAATCTGAAACTGTAAATCTACAGGCAGCATTTACAACTATGTACCCATTACGTTGAAAATCCGTCTATAAGTAACGAAAAAGCCTGAATCGCCGGTTGCATACCGTCCGATGTTGTGGACTCAGGCTTGGGTGCGGTTGAATCCCCTGGGTTCAGTTGTATTTCAAAGCGTGGCCGTTGGCAGGTTCTCACATATTTAATTGTTGTCAAGGGGCCGTGCAGCCGTCAGCAACCGACGAGACTGTCCTCGGAGTTGAAAGCCCCATGTAATCAGGCATGCCAACCGGCTGGTCTTTGCTTGAAAGCTACCTTTGGCCTTCGGTCAAAGTATCTAATTGAAAAAGACCGCTGGCATGCCATAGCCAGGTTTCTGTGTAAGTGACTTTGCGCAATTTCAAGGGCGCAGGGAAAGGCCCGGCTTTAAGAATCATGCTTTCAATTTCCTGGCGTACCTCAGCGAGCCTTGGCGGGCGTGACCACGTAATATCAAGCACTTGGCCCCCGGGGCCGACCAGCACTTCGACCACACTGACCGACTTGAGCAAAGGAGGCAATTTGCCTTTGTAAATTCGTTGTGCGTAGTGTTGGTACAGGTGCCTGGCTGCATCCTTGCGGTAGCTAAGTGGATCGGTAGCCAATGACTGCAAACCTGCAGACTGATTGGATAAAGGTGCCGGTTGTGTCGCCGGTGCAGGCGGTGGAGTTGGCATTGGCGCCGGTTGCGGGGCAGGCGCGGGGGCAGGTGCCGGACGGGCAGAAGAAGTTCCTGGAAGTGGTGCGGGCAAAGGAGCTTGCACTGCAGCTGCAGGCGAATCTTGTGTCTGACCGGGTGTTGGTCTTTGTGGTTCGGGTGGCGTTGCAGGTGCAGGCGTGTGCGGTGCTGGCAGCGAAGGCTTGGACATGAGCGGCTGCTGAGCCGGACGATTTGTCTTGGCTTCGGGCGAGGGTTCACGTAAGGACACCACACTGCAGCCAGCCAGTTGCAATAAAAGAGTGAATGCGGCAAACACATTCAAAAACGCAATTCTCATGATGATCCTGTAGTTGACACAGCCGAAACCGGTTCTCAGCTCAGAAATAAGGCAGTGTTGTCACGAACGTATCACACTGCTTTCTTGCCATGGTTACGAATTTATCATTTTTAAGACAAAGGTATTTCCTGGATGGGCTGACAAAATTGAATAAGCGCTCACAAACTTCACCGGGCCGGTGAGTTTTTTTCATACTCTGGCATCCGTGCGAACTAGCCGCTTGTTTGTCAATATAAGTTAAATAAATGAATCGCGGTGGAGTTGTGTCAAAAACCTATGAGCAACGCCGCAGGCTTCAAGGAGCTGGAGCGTCAAGTGTTGGCGCAGTGGTTTCTGGCGGGGGCGTCTGGTTTCTGAGTTTTTTCTCGTAAGCCTGTAAACGTTTCTCACGCTCGGCCAAGTAGCGCTGGTATTCAAACATCATTTGCTGTTTGTGTGCTTCTTTTTGCATTTCAATCCGTGCGTCTTGAAAATGTTTTATTTTCGTGTTGTAAAGCGCTTGCGACAAAAAGGCATCAATGCCTTTCCCCATCAAACGCCACACCGCCCAGGCAATAGCTAATGGAAAAAAGACCACTGACGCTATCAATAGCCACAAATTGTCGGTATTGCCGGCGGTGTCCTTCAGGTATTTGCTGACGTCAGAGGCTTGCATGGGGTTCTTTCAAAGGCTGTCGGACTTGGTATCGTCAGTAGCCAGAATAACTTGAGGCCATCCGTTATCCTTGCACACCATGACCCCACAACCTGATCCTCAACAGAGTCCAAAGGCGTTTTTGCGCTATTTGTTTGAAACTGCGGTCGCTCGCGCCCAGCCCTTGCTCAGCATGCCGGGCTTGTTGCCGCCGCCTCCGCGAGGGCGAACCCTGGTTTTGGGTGCAGGCAAAGCAGCGGGTGCCATGGCTCATGCTTTAGAAAGACTTTGGCCGACGGATAAGCCTTTGCAAGGCTTGGTCGTCACACGCTACCAACATACCCCCCCGCGTCCAGAGGGATTGCCACAACGCGTAGAAATCGTGGAGGCATCTCATCCTGTACCGGATCAAGCCGGTATGGTTGCATCTCAACGTATGTTGGCGCTGGCCAGTGGTTTGAATGCAGATGATCTGGTGATCTGTTTAGTGTCCGGCGGCGGTTCTTCTCTGCTGACTATGCCTGCAGAGGGTTTGACACTTGCCGATAAGCAGCGCATCAACCGGGAGTTATTGGCTTGCGGCGCACCTATTGGTGAAATGAATACCGTGCGCAAACATTTGTCGCGTATCAAAGGCGGGCGCTTGGCTGCGGCTTGTTTCCCGGCCAAAGTGTTGACTTTGACCATCAGCGATGTGCCTGGAGACGACCCGGCGGTGATTGCCAGCGGTCCGACGGTGCCGGATGAAACCACTTGCGAACAGGCATTGGCTTTGCTGGACAGATACCACATTGCTGTCCCTGTTTCAGTCCGTGAATCTTTGCAAAACGGTTCATTGGAAACGCCTAAACCGGATGATCAAGTGTTCGCCGGCCACCAAGTGTTGATGGTGGCTAAACCCATGCAATCTTTGCAAGCCGCGGCGGATGCAGCGCGCGCCGCCGGCTTGAATGCCTATGTTCTTTCAGACGAAATCGAAGGCGAGTCACGCGAAGTTGCCAAAGTACATGCGGCGCTGGCGCGTGCGACTGCGCGCGGGCAAGGGCCATTTCAAAAACCATGCGTGATATTGAGCGGCGGCGAAACCACGGTCACGCTGCGACCGCAGAAGCCAGGCTTTCCCATGGGCAAAGGCGGGCGCGGTGGTGAGTTTTGCCTGGGGCTGGTCATGGCTTTGCAATCTCAGGCAGGGGTGTGGGCACTGGCTGCCGACACTGACGGCATTGACGGTGTAGAGGACAACGCAGGCGCTATGGTTACGCCTGACAGTTTGCAGCGCTGCGAAGGGCTTGGCCTAAAGCCATCCGAATTTGCTGACCGCAATGACAGCTATTGTTTGTTCGAAGCCTTGGGGGACTTGGTCATCACTGGCCCTACGCATACCAATGTGAATGATTTCAGGGCTATGCTGGTACTGTGATTTTCTCGATTAGCTTTGCCCCCTTGGGGTATTTGAATGACGTTAGGAGAAATGCATGACTACTTTTTCCAAACCTATGGTGATGACCGAAAGGCAGCGGCGTTTCAGGGAAACCTACCGTGCCAATATCAGTCCGTTTTACAACGGCTTGTTACATGTAAGCGTGATGTACGCGGTTGGCGTAAGTTTGCTAGTGTACTGCATTAATCAGCTTGACCAAGCCACTTGGGCTTGGATGATGGTGCTGCCCGTGGCTTTGGCCGGTAACTTTGGCGAATGGGCCATGCACAAATATGTGATGCACCGGCATATTGATGTGTTTGCGCTGCGCGCAATTTACGACCGGCACACCAGGCAACATCACCAGTATTTCACCGACACTGATTACACGATTGACAGCGTCAAGGAATTTCGAATTGTTTTTTTTCCTTGGCGTGTACTGACTGTGCTTGGCCTCGGCGGCGGAGCGGTGGCACTTGTCTGTTCGTATGCGTTCGGCGCTAATGCAGGGTATATCGCTTACATGACCGTGATCGGTCACTATGTGTTGTATGAAACGTTTCACTTTTGCTGCCACATACAAGAGAACGCTTTTGTGCGGAACATGCCTTTTATTAACACTATCAGAAGACACCATGCGGCACACCACAACCTAGGCATCATGATGCACAAAAACATGAACCTGACCTTTCCTCTGGCGGATTGGTTCATGGGTACCAGTGACGTTAAGCGTTCGCTTTTAGGCACCTTGTTCAACGGGTTTGACGAAAAGCATGTGGACCCGGCTCTTAAACCTTTGATTGAAAAATTTCGCGACAGCCAGGTGCAGCAAGACAGTGCAACTTTGGATGGTCCGTTGTTGAATGCGCAGGAGAGGGCGGCGCTGGGGGGTGTTTAAATAAATAGAGTCAGGGTGGAGGGAATACCCGTCACCGTGTCCATTATGCCGCCGAGGTTTTGTTGGCACTGCTGCTTTGGTCAACCGCCTCGTAGAACTTCTGATCGTTCTTACCTTCCACCAACAAACTGTCGGTGCCTTTAAACACAGTGCCCACGCTGGTGAGGTTGTTGTTTGCGACGATGCTAGTGGTGTTACCGCTGAAACTGGATGCAATTGCTTTGTTGCTTGCGCTGCTGCTTTGTGTGGTTGTCGTCATGTTGACAACGCGCCCCGCAACCAGGTTGGCAGCGGAGAGCGCCTCTATCGTGCCGCCGGTGTTGTTGATGTCTTGGCGAGCCACGGCGTTGAGTTTGTCTGCGCTTAAGGTGCCGCCCATGTTGCGTATGTTGTCTGCGGTGATGTTCATCAAAGGTTGGTACTGTTTCTTAATCATGCACCGATTGCCACGTAAGGGGGGACACAGGTCCATTTTCCTTCTCTGTATACCTTCTTTTTTGACAGTCATTCCAAGCAGCCCATTTGGTGGATCCTTCTTTCGAATTTTGAATTCTTTCAAGTATTTGAGTAAATCATTACTCAAGTATTCGCCTTCAGATAACTGTGGACTACAGCCGTATGAATGATTATTTGTAAAGACTGCCAAAAGTAAAAATAAATATGTAGATATCTTCATTTCGACTCCACTTGATAACGATAAATACCTTGTAAAGGCTTGGACTTTGTGAATCCAGATAAAGACTGGATCATGTATTTATTTTGACTTGTGGAAGCTGTCCACATTAATTCCTTGTTTGTTTTTTGATCACGACCTAAGTAAATTGCAACATGCCCACTAAATTGCAAAATGTCCCCCGGTTGCATCGTGTTGTCTTCCACCTTAGCTAGAGGAAATCCTTCTTTGCTCGCAGCCAGAGGAAGATCATCAGCTCTTACATATGTGTATCCAAAACCTGCATCAGCGTAACTTTTAAAAGTGATTCCTGAACAATCCCCGCCTATTTGAAGATCAGACTTTGCTCCTAGTAGTTTGTAGGTGGTTCCGTCCCATTTTTCGGTAGCCAAGGATTGGCTTGTACCCAACCACCGATTCGGGTTTCAACATTGACGGGGCTGTTGTTCAAAATGGCGCCATCGCGCCCAATATCAAATTGCTTGTATGTGTTGCGACTCACACCGGCGGCGCTGGGTGCTTGGATGTTCACCTGAACGGTGTTATTGCTGCTGCGAATGATTGTGGGCTGTTGTGTTTTTGGTGCATTGGGATCAGCCACGATGACGGTTTGAGCCTGCAACACCATCGGGGGGAAAGACACACTCACAGCACCCACGGCCAGCCAGCACAGCCATTGAACAGCGGTGGGTTTTAAGACGGGTTTATTAGACGTTTTATTCATGATGGATTGACTTGCTTAAAAATTCAAACTGAGGTTGAAGCCAGTGGTGACTTTTGCCGTCTTGAATCGGTCAGGTTTTTCGATGGGGCCGCCAACGAAAAAGTCATACTGCAGCGCGTCCTTTTGCCCGCGCAAACCGATAACAGCGCCGCTGAGAGATTGACCCACCAGTGTTTCAGCGGCGGGGCCGCCCACTGCACCTTTATCTATGCCCACATAAAACTTGTGGCCTGCCGCCATATCAGCAGATACATCGTTTCGGACCAACCAACCTCTGTCTCCACTCAGCGTATTGATGCCGTCAAATCCTCGAACAGTGAAGCGCCCGCCGATGCTGAACATGTCCTGAGATGTCAGCCGATTCAAGTTGTGCTGAAAGCGTGTGTTCAGGCTGTAGGTGAGATTGGTATCAAACAACTTGAAAGGTATATGGAAGTTGGTATCCACATTCCAAATTCGTATGCGCGATGTCCCCTTTTGGCTGGCCTCTTCTGGGGCAGGAATTGATCCGAAATCTTTGGTGCCTTGTTTGAAAGCCAAATTACCTTCGACGATTGCTTCATTTACCGTTTGTCTGCGACCGATGTCCCAGACCCAGCCCCCCACAACCCTTTGTTGATTCACCAGTTCCGAGTCATCGACATAATTGTTTGACTGGCGACGAAACGCCTTGATACCCGTGGTAGTTTTGCCGGACGCATCACGCTGAATCACTCGACTGAGTTTGATGTCGGCGTTGCTGCTGGTGCCTGCATAGACAATGTCTGAGTTTGCCCCCGCCACCGTTTGGTGATAGCTGCTGCTTGATAGATTGAGTGAAAGTAATTGGTAGCCGAGAGGGACCGAGTAATGGATGCTTTTTCCATGTGTTCCTCTCGACCCAGGGTCTTTGTCCTGCCCTGTATCTTGATTGACTGTGATGTAAAAAAGATCACTAAGTGTCAGCCAGTTGTCATAGCTGAAAGTGGCACTTGCTTGTTGTTTGCCAGTGCTTGGTGTGCCGCTATCGTCCCAGCTCACACTGAATCGAAAAAGACGGTCTTGTGCGTGCGTGATGCGTAAATTGCTGTAACCAGGGTGGTCACCGGGAACGATTTGTATATCAGCCTCTGCTGTCGGAACCCGCTTAAAGTTTTCTAAGCCCTGTTCAATATCCTTCAGATTCAGAATGTCGCCTTCCTTGGCGGGCAAGGTATTGAAACTGGTAGCGCGTTTGAGTTGAGCATTGGCTTGCGGTTCCCAATTGATTTGCTGGATTTTTCCCATCAACACTTTGAGTTTGAGTTTGCCGGATTGCAGGTTTTGTGGTTCGGCCAACACCCTGCTGGTGACAAACCCGCGTGCCATCAATTCGTTTTGCACTCTGTCAATCAATAGCTGTATGCCACCGGCGCCTATGCAACGAAACTGAGGTGGATCTAGTTCGCCTTTGCTAGTGAGACTCAAGGAATCACTCAGCCTGAAAGGCAGTAAATCTTTTCCTGCATCCAGTTCAATCTCGAATATCTCAAAGCAAGGGCTTACATTGACATCTAAATGCCTGCCAGATTGGGCATGTGCTCCGACAGCCAGTGCCACTGCAGAGGCTGAGGCAAATGCGATTCGAGAAAGTAAATATAATTTCATTACTGTTTCTGTTTTCAAAAAACAAATTTATAGTATATTAAATAACTATATTAATAGACACTTTTAATTTAAATTAAATTAATTAATGCTTACTTTTAAAAGTAATTTTTAGCAATCCGTACACCTTCAATTGACCAGTCTTCCCCATACTCAATAATGGTGAAAAGTTGCACTTTCAAGATGCCTGCTGGATCTGAGTTGCGGGCCGGTGTTACATTGGAATGCGTTTGGCGTCGGTGACGGTGAATCAACTCTAGTTTGGGGATAGTTATGCCAACTCTGCAAAGTTGTTTAAGAGCTACTGTTGCCTTGGACCCAAGAGGTGCCTGCTTCACATGAGCACCGTCTTGCTTGAACTTCGCGGCATCAGCAAGCGCTACCCTGCCGTCCTAGCGAACGATCAGATTTCACTTAACGTCAGGCCGGGTGAGATTCACGCCATCCTGGGTGAAAACGGCGCCGGCAAATCCACCTTGATGAAAATCATTTATGGCTCGGTACAGCCCGATCAAGGTGAAATCCGTTTTAACGGTCAACTGGTACATATCCGAAATCCGCAGCAAGCCCGTGCACTGGGCATCAGCATGGTGTTTCAGCATTTCAGTTTGTTTGATACTTTGACTGTGGCGCAAAACGTATGGCTGGGTCTTGACAAATCACTCTCTCTTGCAGAGGTAACTCGCCGCATACGTGACAAAGCCTCAGCTTATGGTTTGGATTTAGAGCCTGAGCGCCCGGTGCACACCCTCAGCGCCGGTGAAATGCAAAGAGTGGAAATCATTCGTGCTTTGTTGTGCGAACCCAGGTTATTGATTTTGGATGAACCTACTTCGGTGCTGACACCGCAAGCGGTAGACAAGCTTTTCGCGGTACTTCGTCAATTGGTGGCCGAGGGTTGCAGTATTATTTACATCAGCCATAAGCTGCATGAAATACGCAGCTTGTGCACGAGCTGCACTGTGTTGCGTGCGGGAAAAGTCACTGGCGAGTGTGATCCTCGTGAACAAACGAATGCGTCTCTAAGCCTGATGATGATTGGCAGCGAGCCGCCGGCACTGGTACACCGTGAACGCATGCGGGGAGAGCGGGTGTTGGAGGTTAATCAACTCAGCCTGCCGCGGCTTGACCCATTTGGTACGGTTTTATCTTCAGTGGATTTACAAGTGCATCAGGGCGAGATCGTCGGTATAGCCGGTGTGTCCGGCAATGGTCAGCGTGAATTGCTGTATGCGCTCAGCGGAGAAGATGTGCGTGCCACAGCCGACAGCATTCGTCTGGCAGGACATGCAGTGGGGGACCAAGGTCCGGCGCAAAGGCGGGCGCTGGGATTGCATTTTGTGCCGGATGAGCGCCTGGGCCGGGGAGCTGTGCCAGCTTTGAGCCTCGCTCATAACCTGTTACTGACCCGTTCAGAGGCGGCCAGCGATGCGGGTTGGATAGACATGTCCGCATTGGCCGCGCAAGCGCGGGCCATCATTGCCAGATACCAGGTCAAGACAAGCGGACCGCACGCTGCCGCGCAAACGCTCTCTGGCGGAAATTTGCAAAAATTCATCGTTGGACGTGAAATCGATGCGGCTCCCCTGGTGTTTATCGTGTCGCAGCCTACCTGGGGTGTGGATGTGGGCGCAGCAGCGCAAATCCGTGCTGCATTGGTGGCATTGCGGGACGCAGGTTGTGCGGTGCTGGTGGTCAGTGAAGAGCTGGATGAGTTGTTCGAGCTTTGTGACCGCATGCATGTGATGGCGCAGGGGCGCATGTCTCCTTCACTTACACGTGAGCAGGCCACGGTTGGCAAGATAGGCAGTTGGATGAGCGGTTTATGGACCGACTTAGAAATGGCGGTGAATTGATATGTGGAAATGGGAAGCCCGCCCTGAGCCCTCAGATTTCTGGCGCGTTGCCTCTCCGCTGTTGGCTTTGCTGTTGACAGTGGTGCTGGGTGTTTTGCTATTTATGGCTCTGGGCAAAGATCCGGTCAAAGGCTTGCAGGTTTTTTTCTGGGAACCGGTACGCAGCGGATATGCATTGGGTGAATTGGTGGTCAAGGCCACGCCGTTATTATTGATTGCGCTCGGGCTGGCTTTGAGCTTTCGCTCCAATGTCTGGAACATAGGCGCAGAGGGCCAGTATGTCATGGGTGCTGTGTTTGCCGCCGGTGTGGCATTGCTGGCAGATAAAACCAGCGGCGACTGGTTTTTTGTACCAGTATTACTAGCCGGCGTCCTAGGTGGTATGTGCTGGGCGGCTATCACGGCTTGGTTGCGGGATCGTTTTCACGCCAACGAAATTCTGGTCAGCCTGATGTTGGTCTATATCGCAATCATGGTGCTGGGCTATTTGGTCTATGGTCCGTGGAAAGATCCACTGGGCTACAACTTTCCGCAAACCAAAACTTTTGAATCGGCGACACAGGTGCCGCGTTTGTTCAAAGGTTCGCGTGTCAATATCGGTGTCTTGTTAGCGCTTACCGGTGTGGTTGCCATGTGGGTATTTTTATTCCGTACACGCGCCGGTTGGGCGCAGCAAATCGGTGGTTTGGCACCCGCTGCCGCTCGCTATGCGGGCTTTTCTTCCAGACGCGCTATTTGGTTGGCCTTGCTGGTGTCGGGCGCTTGTGCCGGGTTGGCCGGTGCATTGGAAGTCGCCGGGCCTATCGGGCAACTCACGCCGTATGTGCCCGTGGGTTACGGTTTCGCCGCCATCATTGTGGCGTTTGTCGGCAGGTTGCATCCTGCGGGCATGGTGTTCTCGGCGATTTTGATGAGTATGTTTTACATAGGCGGCGAGTTGGCGCAATCGCGTTTGGGTTTGCCCAAATCGCTGACCGGCGTCTTTCAAGGACTGCTGTTGTTTTGTCTGCTGGCTTGTGATGTGTTGATGAATTACCGTTTACGCTGGCAAGCTTCGCCAGCATTGGAAGCCACTTGATGGAAACCTATGCTTTATTGATTGCTTCAACTTTGAGTGCCGGGACAGTGTTGGCAATTGCTGCATTAGGTTTGTTGGTCAATGAGAAAGCCGGTATCGTCAATTTAGGTGCAGAAGGCATGATGTTGTGCGCTGCGATAGCGGGTTACGCCACGGTGGTTCACACAGGAAGCGATATGCTGGGGTTTCTCGCAGGCATGGGCGCGGGTGCAGTGCTGGCATTGTTTTTCGGGGCTTTGGTGATCGGTTTGAACACCAACCAATACGCCACCGGCCTGGCGCTGAGTTTGTTCGGCGCAGGTTTTTCAGCTTTTGTCGGTACAGGTTATGTGCAGGCCAAATTGCCAGAGCGACTGACTTATGAGGTGCCGTATTTGGCCGATCTGCCTGTTGTGGGCGTGGCCGTTTTTCAACAACACCCTATGGTCTATCTGACCATCGTATTCACACTGGTATTCATCTGGTTTTTAGAACATACACGAACCGGTTTGGTATTGCGTGCAGTGGGTGAGTCACCGCAATCTGCACACGCATTGGGTTATCCGGTGCGTAGCATCAGACTGGCGGCGGTGTTGTGCGGTGGTGCTTTATGTGGCTTGGCTGGTGCATACATATCAGTGATTTACACGCCGTTGTGGGTGGAAGGCATGATCGCTGGCAAGGGCTGGATTGCGTTGGCATTGACGACATTTGCCACATGGCGACCTGGACGAATTTTGCTGGGCGCGTATTTGTTTGGCGGTGTCACGATGCTGCAGTTTCATTTGCAGGCCACGGGCGTGGAAGTGCCGAGTCAGTTTTTGAGTATGTTGCCTTATGTTGCCACTATCGTTGTGTTGGCTTTGATTTCGCGAAATCCGCAATGGATCCGGGTAAACATGCCTGCATCTCTGGGCAAACCCTATTAGAGGAGTAATTGGTAATTGGGGTCAGGTTCCAATTTCCATAGGAAATTGGAACCTGACCCCAATTACTTTCTGTGCATCTATTTGGATTGGCCTCAATGAACAAATGCTCGTTCAGCGGGGGAAACCCTGAAATCGGGGCCATAATCTTGTTTTTGTTAATTTTTCATTGTTGCAAAATTCATAAAGGATAGATATGACAGATTCTCATAAACGCACTTGGCGCCGTGCCGCTGTCTTGAGTTTGGTGGCTGCGGTCCTCGTCGTCGGCTGCGGCAAAAAAGAAGAGCCTAAATCTGTGCCAGTTGCTGAAGCCCCCAAAGCTGAACCTCTCAAAATCGCATTTGCCTACATTGGCCCTGTCGGCGACGGCGGATGGACATTCGCTCACGACAATGCGCGCAAAGCCATCGAGGCTGAATTCGGCGACAAAGTCAAGACTTCATTCATTGAAAAGGTGTCTGAATCTGCCGATGCAGAGCGTAATTTCCGCGACATGGTTTCGCAAGGCAATAAGCTGATATTCGGTACCACCTTCGGCTATATGGAACCCATGTTGAAAGTGGCGGCCGACAACAAAGACGTGAAATTCGAACACGCTACCGGCTACAAGCAAGCCGAGAACATGCGTACCTATGACAGTCGCACCTATGAAGGCGCCTACATGGCCGGCGTGATTGCGGGCAAGATGAGCAAAACCAATACGCTTGGCGTTGTGGCTTCCATTCCAATCCCTGAGGTGGTACGCAATATCAATAGCTTCACGCTTGGCGCGCAATCGGTCAACCCCAAAATCAAGACTAAAGTGGTTTGGGTGAACGAATGGTTTGACCCGCCCAAAGAAACAGAAGCTGCTACATCCTTGATTAACAGCGGCGCAGATATTTTGTTTCAAAACACAGATTCAGCAGCTGTGTTGAAAACCGCAGAAGCCAAAGGCAAGCGGGCTTTCGGTTGGGACTCTGACATGACTGCTTACGGCCCCAAAGCTCACCTGGCTTCCAGCGTGATCAACTGGGCACCTTATTACATCAAGGCCACACGTGAAGCCTTGGAAGGCAAATGGACTGGCGGTACTGCCGTGTGGTGGGGCGTGAAAGAAGGCGCCATTGACATTGTTTCTATTGCTGAAGATGTACCTGCAGATACCAAAGCTAAAGTTGAGGAAGTTAAGGCAGGTTTGAAGGACGGCAGCTTTGTCATTTGGAAAGGCCCTTTATTGGACAATTCTGGTAAAACCATTATCAAGAAAGACGAAGTCGCTGATGACAAATTCTTGAGCAGTGTGCTTTTTTACGTCAAAGGCGTTGAAGGCAAAGTACCCGGTGGCGATAAAAAATAATCCATTATTTATGCTAAAAAAGGCTGCCTGAGTGCAGCCTTTTTTGATGGGCAGGCAAACATGAAAATCAAACAAACATGGACTGATTCACTTTATGTCTTGGCCGTGGCCCTGGTTTTCTGGGCAGTGGCTACGCATTGGGAATTGTCTGAGCATATTGCAGCTTTCAGTCGTATTCATGAAACGGATCAACTGGATGAGCTCCCTTTCCTGTTGATTGTGTTGTTCCTGGGTATGGCCTGGTATTCGTGGCGTCGAACCATAGCTGCCAGGCTGGAAATTGCCGAGCGCATACGCTCAGAACACAAAGTGCAGGAATTGCTAAAGCACAACAGCGATCTGGCTCAGCGTTTATACACTGCACAGGAAGATGAAAGGCGTGCGTTGGCGCGTGAATTGCATGATGAAATGGCACAGACTGTGACCGCTATCCGCACCGAAGCCGCCGTGTTGGCTACGCAGCATGCCGCTTCTGAGGATGTCAAATTGTCAGCACAACGCATCGCAGATGCCGCTCAACAGGTATCCCAAATGACCAGGCATATGCTTTTGCAATTGCGTCCGTTGGCGCTGGATAGCTTGGGCTTAAGTCAAGCTGTACTGGCTTTATGCCAGCAGTGGCAAGCCAGTACCGGCATCATATGTGAATGCGATATTCATACCGTATCTGAAGACCAGCAAGATTATCTTTGCGTGACGGTTTACCGCCTGGTTCAGGAGGCCTTAACCAATGTGGCCAGGCATTCTCAAGCCCGTAGCGTGCAAGTGTTTTTGCATACCGGAGATGACGCTTATCTGACGCTCGGTGTAACTGACGATGGTCAAGGGTTGAAAACCTCACAGAATGCCAATCAAGGTTTGGGTTTGCTGGGCATGCGCGAACGTGTGGCCAGTTTGAAAGGGGAGTTTCAGTTAGATAGCCGACCCGGTGAGGGTGTACGTATACATATTCGCTTACCGCTTCAGGCAAGCGAGCATTTACAGGGCGGCAGCGTTATTGAAAAGATTTGATAACGCCGTTTCTTTGCGCAAAATGCACCAACGCTGCGGGTGTTTCAACTTTCAATTTGGTGCGAATTGAAGTCTGGTAATTGTTAATGGTTTTTTCGGATAAGTTCAAGGTGTTGGCGCATTCCGGTATGGATTTTCCCTCGGCAAGCATTTTGAATATTTCAAATTCCTTAGCTGATAATCGCTTTATGTATTCTGATTCTTTGCTAGGCGTGTTTTCATGTTGCCTGGTTTGCAACTCGTCGCTGAGATAAACCTCTCCCGAATTGACCGCGTGTATGGCTTTGACGATGTGAACAGGGTCAGAGGACTTGCTGATAAATCCCATAGCTCCGTTGTTCAATGCAGCAGACACCAATGAAGATTCGTCATACATGCTGCAAATAATGACTTTGGCTTCCTTATTCCGGCTGATGATTTTTTGCAGCAAACTCATCCCTGATAAACCGCCCATTGACAGGTCCGTGATGACCACATCAGGTGCTTTACTGACATAGGCCATATAACCTTGTTCAGCCGATTCAGCTTCCGCGCAAACAGATAACGCGGCATCCGAGCTGATCAGCCGCACATAACCCTGGCGCACGATAGCGTGGTCATCGACAATCAACACGCTAACCATGCAAGTCCGTCCGAGAAAACATGCTGTTTTTGTACACGCTGAAGTTTGTAAGTTGAACGCCATAGCTTAGGGGAAAAACGGCCGAGTACCAGCTTGTCGGCTAAGGGGTAAAAGACATATCAGGAATTTTTCCCGCGCGAACTATCGAATAATGCGAATTCAAAAGTGTTCCCTTCTTACGCTATCAGAGCTCAACCATGTTCGGAAAACCACTACATCTCTTGACACCGCTCAACTTGAAATTTCAGAGTTTGTGTGATCTTTTATTTATGTCAGTCTTGGCACTCGTTCAGACGGCAGTTTGGTCCCAGGAAGCCGCACCGCGTGAAGAAGAACTGCAGGAAGTGCGCATCATCGCCACAACGCCTGTGGGTTCTACCGGTGTGTCCATCAAAAAATTTGCCGGCAATGTGCAAACCATCAATGCCAAAGACATTCCTAATGATGCTCAAGGATTCACCGATGTTTTGAACCAGAACGTAGGCTCGGTGCATGTGAACGACACCCAGGGTAACCCTTACAACATTGACTTGATGTACCGAGGATTTACGGCTTCGCCCATCTTGGGTTCTTCGCAAGGTATTTCAGTTTTTCTGGATGGAATGCGTGTGAACGAACCGTTCGGCGATATCGTGGCTTGGGATTTGATTCCACAGATTGCGGTCGACAGCACCATCGTGGTTCCAGGCTCTAACCCGGTGTATGGTTTGAACACCTTGGGTGGTTCAGTCGCCATGACTACCAAGCGGGGATTTACCCACCAAGGCACCGAGGCCAAGCTGACGCTAGGTTCTTATAACCGGCGCACTTTGGAAGCTGAGAAAGGCGGTCACAGCGAAAACACCGACTATTACTTTGCAACCAGTTTGCACGAAGACAGCGGTTGGGCCAGCTATAACCCCAGTACCGTTCGTCAGTTTTTCGGCAAGCTCGGCTTCATGGATGAGAAGCGCGATATTCAATTATCTTTAGCTTATACAGATAACTCTTTATGGGGCAATCAAAGCCTGCCTCAATCCATGCATGCAACCGGCATCAAAAATTACACCCATTACGACTACACCAACACGCAAAACTTGACCTTGAACCTCAAAGGCGAAATGGACATGGGTGAGGATAAAACTGTGGCTGGCAATGTGTATTACCGCTGGATCAAGCGTGATGCCATGAATAGTAATTTGAATGCATACACGACCGCTGGTTCTACTTGTACTGGCGCCGATTGCCCGGCAAGTAATCTGCTTGCCAACTACACCCAGAATATTGTGGGCGCTAACGCGCAGTGGTCCGCGCTGGATAAGTTGTGGGACAGGTCTAACACCATGACTCTGGGTACGAATATCGAATACGGTCGAACCACATTCACCAACAAAGGTCAAAACGCCTATGTGGACAGTTCTCAGGCCTTGGTTGCTGTGGATGATTACCAGGACCAGGCGAACATCACTTCAACCAACGGTCGGTATGGCTTGTTTGCCACTGACACGCTGGATGTGACTGACAAACTGGCGGTGACTGCTTCGGCGCGTTTTGATTACGCGGACGTCAAATTGAATGGTACAACTTGCACGGAAAGTACATACAACACTGACACTAATTTGTGCGGATTTGGTGGAGCTGATACATGGGCTCCAGTCAGCGGAAGTCACAGTTACACGCGAATTAACCCTTCGGTGGGAACGACCTATCAGTTGTCGCCTCAATCTACGGGTTTTGCCACCTACTCTGAAGGCTTTCGCACCCCCTCAGCCATCGAATTGGCTTGCGCCGACTCCACCACTCCTTGCTCCGGTATTCCGAATGCATTTGGTGCGGATCCCTATTTGAAAGCCGTTGTTTCAAAAACCCTAGAACTTGGTATGCGTGGAAAGATAAATGATGCTGCCGCCTGGAATTTTGCTGTTTTTCGTACCGAGCTCTACAACGATATTTTGTTCAACGCTACATCTGCAACAGCTGGCTATTTCTCCAATGTCGGTCAAACACGCAGGCAAGGCATTGAATTGGGAGTTCACGGCAATATCAGCAGATTTGACTATGCAGCCAATCTGAGTTGGATAGAGGCCACTTACCAGTCAACTTTCACATTGGCAAATGCTGCGAACAGTACGTGTTCCGGAAGCGTTAGCACCTGCCCAAGCAACAAGATTGGTGACAAGATTCCCGGCATTCCTGAAGGCGTGTTGAAGCTCAAACTCGGTTATGCAATTTCTGATGTATCGCGCATCGGTACCTCGATTCACGCGCAAGGCGCGCAATACGCACGCGGCGATGAAAACAACTTGGATTCCAACGGCAAGGTTCCCGGTTACGCTGTCATGAATATCGACGGCAGCCACCGCGTCAGTAAAACCTTTGAGTTTTTTGGCGGCGTTTCCAACGTGTTTGACCAAAGCTATGCCACGTATGGAGTGCTCGGAGATAACAACCTCAGTTCAACAGGGGCCGCTGCATATGAACAATTCCGCAGTTACGGTTCGCCACGAACCTACTTTGCCGGTGTTCGCGGCAATTTTTGAAGCTTCACACTAACAAACAATATCAACTGAATATTAGATAAGTACAGCCCGGCAGACATATTTTTGTTTGCCGGGTTGTTGTGTTTCAAAACCCTGCTTCAACGCCGCATAAAGACCCTAAAAAAACATGCAATAGCCCTTTGCTCTGGGAGGGAATTGTCTATAACGGACTTAAATTGTTGCAAAACGAGAATTTGAGGGGGAAAGCAAGGGCTTTCCCTAGGGGGTTGGGCGATGAAAAATCCTTAATATGACCACGTTCCGCATCCCTCAATCAAGGAAGTATCTATGAGCCTTCAATTCAAAGTTAACGGTAAATCCGTTTCGTCCAACTCCGAGGCAGACACGCCTCTGCTTTGGGTCATCCGTGATGAACTCGGCCTGACCGGCACAAAATTCGGTTGTGGCGCTGCCCTGTGCGGCGCTTGTACCGTGCATGTGAACGGCGAAGCTGTTCGTTCATGTCAAACTCAGGTCGGAAATGTGGCTGGCTCCAATGTCGGCACCATCGAAGGCCTCGGCGGCACCCATGCGCTGCAAAAAGCCTGGATCAAGCACCAGGTTCCCCAGTGCGGCTATTGCCAATCCGGTCAACTGATGAGCGCAGCCGCGTTGCTCAGCAAAAATAAAAACCCTTCTGACGCAGACATCGATGCCGCCATGGCTGGCAATGTGTGTCGTTGCGGTACATATACCCGTATCCGTGCTGCCGTCAAAGACGCTGCATCCCAGTTGCGCGCTGCTTAATTTCAAAGGAAATACATCATGATGAGCACTGAAACAAATCGCCGCGACTTTCTTAAAACCACCAGCATCGCCACTTCCGGTTTGATGATGGGCGTGGTTTTGCCAAGCACTGTCTCTAAATCGATTGCTGCCGGCACATTGCACACCCCGAACGCTTGGGTGCATATTGCTGACGACAACACCATCACATTGCTGTCTGCACGTTCAGAAATGGGTCAGGGTGTTTACACCTCCATGCCTATGTTGATCGCTGAAGAGCTGAATGTTGACGTGAACAAGGTTGTCATTTCTGCAGCCCCTCCCGGAGCCGTGTATGTGAATGCATTGCTCGGCGCCATGATCACCGGCGGTTCTACCTCCGTTCGTGACGGCTGGGAAAAATTGCGCATAGCTGGTGCACAAGTCCGCGAAATGCTGGTAGCCGGCGCTGCTGCTGAGTGGGGTGTTCCTGTCGCATCAGTCAAAGCTGAAAACGGCATGTTGACTGGCCCTGGCGGCAAAAAAGCCACCTACGGTCAAATGGCAGAAGCTGCTTCCAAGCAGCCCGTGCCTGAAAAACCAGCCATCAAAGCACCCAAAGACTTCCGCGTTGTTGGTAAGCGCATTGTCCGTACAGACGCACCTGCCAAAGTCAACGGCACCGCAGAATTCGGTATCGACGTTCGTTTGCCCGGTATGGTTTACGCCAGCTTGGAGCAGTCTCCTGTCATCGGCGGTAAAGTGGTTCGTGTCGACAGCTCAGCCGCCAAGGCCATGCCTGGTGTGGTTGATGTGATTGAAATCCCTGATGGCGTGGCTGTGGTTGCCAACTCCTACTGGGGTGCAGTAAAAGCACGTCGCGCTCTCAAAATCGATTGGGACTTCGGTGCAGGTGCAAACCTCTCATCCGACGGCATGATCGAAACCCATAGACAAGCTTCCTCCACAGGCAAAGTGTTGCCTATTCAGCCTGCCAAGGGCGATGCATTGGGTGCTATCGGTGGTTCAGCCAAGAAATTGTCTGCCACTTACATCACACCCTTGCAGTCACACTCACCTATGGAACCCATGAACTTCACGGCCCACGTCACCGGCGGTAAAGCGCTGTTGGTCGGACCTACTCAGTTCCAGCAAGGTGTTCAAGGTGCTGTTGCTGCATCTCTGGGCATCAAGCCTGAAGACGTGCAAGTGCAAACTACTTTCTTGGGTGGTGGTTTCGGTCGCCGTATCGAGCTGGACTTCCCTGTGCAAGCTGCTTTGATCTCCAAAGCCGTCAAGTTGCCAGTGAAATTGGTCTGGTCTCGTGAAGATGACATGACCCATGACTTCTACCGTCCAATTGGCTTCAACCAGATCAATGCTGGTTTGGATGCCAACGGTATGCCAGTCGGTCTGCACTTCAAACTGACTTCTCAGTCCATCACACAGCGCGCTTTCGGTTTGCCGAAAGACACCATGGATCCGTTCATGGTCGAAGCCGCAGTTGCTCCTTACAACATCGCAAATACTCAACACGACCTGGTCATCCATGATGCCGGTTTGCGTGTCGGTTACTGGCGTGGTGTGAGCCACAACATGAACGTTTTCGCCAACGAAAGTTTCGTCGACGAAATGGCTCTGGCTGCTGGCAAAGACCCTGTGGAGTACCGTTTCGCCATGTTGGAAGGTAAGCCTCGCTTCCAAAACGTTCTGAAACTGGCTACTGAAAAAGCCGGCTACAAAAAAGGTGCTGCCAAAGGCAATGCCATGGGCGTATCCATCATGGAAGGCTATGACTCCTATGTGGCAGTCGTGACCGAAATCAACCTCGGTGCTGACGGTGAAGTCAAAGTGGTGAAAGCCACTGTAGCTGCTGACATCGGCATGATCGTCAACCCTGAAATTGTTGAACAACAAATCCAGTCCAGCGTGATCATGGGCATGGGCACTACGCTCAAGCACTCCATCACTTTGGCTAACGGACGTGTTCAGCAGACCAACTTCAATACCTACCCGATGGTTCGTACCAACGAAGCACCGCTGGTTGATATTGTGCTGGTTAAGAGCAGCGAGAAGCCTGGCGGTATCGGCGAACCAGTCACTGCAGCTATCGTTCCTGCTCTGGCTAACGCTGTTGCCAAACTCACTGGCAAACGTGTTCGCACATTGCCCATTACAGGTAAAGCTATTCAGCAAGCCTGATCATCACCAGAGGCTGCTTGCAGCTTCTGGGATTGATAAAAAAGAGCGGGTATATCCCGCTCTTTTTTTTCAAAAATTCAAAGTTAAATTTCCCAGAAAACGAAAAAGAATTATTTCTATGTATCAATTTAGATTCACAAGCTGTTGGGCCTTTGTGTTCTTGATATCTTTGAATTTTCCCGTTCATTCACAAATTAGTGGATTGCCTGACCCACGAATGACGCCGGGGTCTATAGATACAGCCGTCACGCAAGACAATATTCATGCCACAGTCTGCATCAAAGGTTATACAGAGCGAGTGAGACCCGACAAGGAGTACACCAATCGCCTCAAGCATGAGCAATTACGTCAATACCGCTACCAGGATGTGAACCCGTCTAATTACGAACAAGATCATCTAATCCCCTTGAACATTGGCGGCAATCCCAGTGATCCGCATAATCTTTGGCCACAGCCTAGACAAGGGGAGTGGTCCTCTGATCGGAAAAATGACTTGGAATTTGTGGTTTACAAAATGGTGTGCAAAGGTGAAATTACTTTACAAGAAGCACAGCAACGTATAGCGCATAACTGGATACAAGCCTATAAAGACTGGGTACCTTCTCATTCTTATTATTTACCTAAACACAGACGTAATAGCTTTCAGCACTAGCCAACCCGATAGCTGGAAAATTTCGGATTTAACATTCACCATTCAGCTTTGTCACAATAGGCTGTCAATCTTGGAGTGGTAAGCATGAATTTCAACGCTATTTCCCTTTCTCAACTACCGGCGTTGTTATGCGCCATGCCCAAAACTGAATTGCATATTCATATTGAAGGTTCACTGGAGCCGGAATTAATATTTGAATTGGCCAAACGCAATCAGGTGCGATTGAACTATCCAAGTGTCGATGCATTGCGATCAGCTTATGCATTCACTGATTTACAAAGTTTTCTGGATATTTACTATGCTGGTGCGAGTGTGCTTCAACACCCGCAAGATTTTTATGACATGGCTTGGGCGTATTTTTTAAGAGCTAAGGCCGATAACGTAGTTCATGCAGAAATATTCTTTGATCCTCAAACGCATACGGAACGCAAAGTGTCCATGCGTACAGTCATCTCCGGGTTACATCAAGCTTGTGTAGATGCCAATGAAAAATTGGGCATGACATCTTCATTGATCATGTGTTTTTTGCGTCATCTCAGCGAAGAGTCCGCACTTGAAACCTTGGAGCAATCCATTCCCTTCAAAGACTTGCTCATTGGTGTCGGCTTAGACTCCAGCGAGCGCGGTCACCCGCCTGAAAAATTTGAACGTGTTTTTAAACGGGCGCAACAACTCGGACTCAGGGCAGTGGCTCATGCAGGAGAAGAAGGCCCCCCTGCTTACATTTGGAGTGCGTTGGATGTCTTGCGGATCGAGCGAATAGACCATGGGGTACAAGCTATTCATGATGCGGTCTTGTTGCAGCGTCTTGCCAAAGAACGTGTCCCGCTGACTGTATGTCCTTTATCCAACCTCAAACTGTGTGTGTTCTCTGAACTTAAGCAACACAATCTGGGTCAGATGCTGGAGCAAGGTCTTTGCGTCACAGTCAACTCCGATGACCCGGCTTATTTCGGTGGTTACATCAACGAAAACTTTTTACAAACCTTTGCTGCATTGAACTTGAATGCATCGCATGCCTATCAATTGGCTTGTAACAGTTTCGAGGCCGCATTTGTTGATGCCTCACAAAAGCAAGCCTGGCGTACTCAGCTTGATGCTTGTTTTCAGACTTACGGCGCCTGACCCTTCAGACAGTTTTTTATGACAAGATTTTGAGCCTACTCTAAATGCCCGCGCAAAAACACATGGCTGTGGTGGGTGGCGGTATCGCGGGCTTGTCTGCGGCACTCGCCTTAGGACGAACGGGTAACGATTTGCAAGTCTTTGAAAAGGCTAGTGAAATCTCAGAAATTGGTGCAGGCATAGGGCTGGGACCGAATGCGATGCGGGTATTGCAAGAATGGGGTGTCCGCCAAACATTGCTGGAATTAGGCTGTGTGCCTCAGCAGTTGATCGCACGTGATGCCGGCAATGGATGCGTCATTAGCCAATTACCCATGGGTCAATCATTCATTGATTCATATGGCGCGCCTTATGTAACGCTACACAGAGCCGATTTGCAGCAGGTTCTGTTAAGTGCTGTCAAACAGCAAACATCGGCCAGTTTGCTCACCCGTCATACGTTGGCAGCAGTGAAATTGAGTGAACACTGGATGGATTTGAAGTTTCAAGACTCCATCGAAAACCATCAAGCGCAAGTACTGATTGGTGCCGATGGTTTGCACAGTGCAGTGCGCTCCGCGGTGTTTGGTCATCACGCACCAGTGGCCAGCGGGCATTGGGCGTACCGCGCTTTATTGCCAATGAGAGAAGTTCCCCAAGATGTCAGACAAATACATATTGGCATTTGGATGGGTAGACGTTTACATGTCGTGCACTACCCTGTACGAGGCGGTGATGCTTTGAATCTGGTCGTTTTGCTTGAATCCCATGACTCAGCGACGCAGCCCGGTTGGGATGTTTCACGCAGCACAGAGCAAATCACTGCGGATTTGAAACTGGCCATGCACAAGTCTTGCACTGAACTACAAGACTTGATCAATGCAGCTCAAGGCTGGCGTGCTTGGTGTTTGTTCGATCGCGAACCTTTGCAGCGTGCATCGCAAATGGCGCAGGGCAGGGTGGCTTTGCTGGGTGATGCTGCACACCCCATGCTGCCGTATCTGGCACAAGGCGCTGGCATGGCGATTGAAGATGCAGCCTGCTTAGCGATGCACTGGCAAAATAAGTCGCTCACAGTTGAGCAAAGGTTGCTGAACTATGCGCAATCCCGTTGGCAACGTGTGTCACGTGTACAGCAACGTGCAAGGCGAAATGGCAATATATTCCACGCCCATGGGTGGTTCAAAATAGCCAGAGACGCTGCCATGAAAATCGGTGGAGCACGCTTGATGGATTTACCTTGGTTATACGGGCATCAACTTAACCTGACTGCCATCGAAAGTGATTTTTAAAGCTTGCCAAGCAAGACAAATTCCATCAATGCTTTTTGCACATGCAAGCGGTTTTCTGCTTCATCCCACACCACGGACTGAGGGCCGTCAATCACCTCGGCTTGCACTTCTTCACCGCGATGCGCCGGCAGGCAATGCATGAACAAGGCTTCTGGTTTAGCCGCTGCCATCATGGCTTCATCTACGCACCAAGCGGCAAAAGCTTGGCGGCGTGTTTCGTTTTCAGCTTCGTAGCCCATGCTGGTCCAGACATCGGTAGTCACCAAGTCTGCATTTGTGCAAGCAGCCAGAGGATCAGCAAAAACTTTGAAGCAATCTGCATTGGACACACCTGCCACTGACTGATTCACTTCATAACCGTTAGGTGTGCTGACATGCACTTTGAAGCCCAGCAAATCAGCCGCTTGCAACCAGGTGTTAGCCATGTTATTGCCGTCGCCGACCCAAGCCACCACTTTGCCTTTGAGGCAGTCCAACGGGCTTGATACATCGCCCCGGTGTTCTATGAAGGTGAACAAGTCGGCCAATATCTGGCAGGGATGAAATTCATTGGTCAAACCATTGATGACGGGTACACGTGAGTTGGCGGCAAAGCGCTCAATCTTGGTTTGTTCGTAGGTGCGGATCATCACCAAATCGACCATGCGGCTGATGACCTTGGCTGAATCTTCGATAGGTTCGGCACGACCGAGTTGGCTGTCTCCTGTGGTCAAGTGAACCACCGCACCGCCCATTTGGTACATACCGGCTTCAAAGCTGATGCGTGTACGTGTGGATGCTTTTTCGAAAATCATGGCCAGCGTGCGATCGGTCAGCGGCTGGTGTTTCTCATAGGCTTTGAATTTACTTTTGATGAGCGCTGCTCGCGTGAACAAATAGGCGTAATCATCAGCGTTCAAATCGCTGAACTGCAGGTAATGTTTCAGGGATTGGCTCATATCAAGCCTTCGCAGAATGAGCTAAAAATGTTTTCACCAGCGGAACCAGTAAACCTATGACTTCGTCTGCTTCTGCCTCGGTCATGATGAGCGCTGGCAATAGTCGAATGACGCTGTCTGCTGTCACGCTAAGTAACAAACCTGCTTGCAGTGCCTCTCCCATCAGCGGGCCGCAGGGCCGGTCCAGTTGTATGCCAATCATCAAACCATTGCCCCGAATTTCTTTGAAGCCGGGCACATCACCAAGTTCGCGCAGCAAACCGTTTTTCAAATACGTGCCAACGCGTGTGGCATTGTTCAGCAAATCATCTTCTTCCATGATGCGCAAAGTTTCCACACCGGCGCGCATGGCCAGCGGGTTGCCGCCGAAAGTAGTGCCGTGGTTGCCGGGTTGAAAAATACCTGCGGCTTTGGGGCCTGCGACCACCGCACCTATGGGCACGCCCGAGCCCAAACCTTTGGCCAGCGGCATCACATCGGCTTGTATGCCCGCCCATTGATGGGCAAACCATTTACCCGTGCGTCCAATGCCGCATTGCACTTCGTCGATCATCAGCAGCCAATCGCGCTCATCACACAGTTTGCGCACTGCGCGCAAATAGTCTGCGCTCATGGGGTTGATGCCGCCTTCCCCTTGTATGGTTTCGAAAAATACCGCCACCACATTCGGGTTGTTGGCAGTTGCTTTTTCAATGGCGGCGATGTCGTTCATCGGTACGCGAATAAAACCTTCCACCAATGGGCCGAAACCTTGTTGAATTTTTTCGTTGCCCGTGGCACTCAAGGTGGCAATGCTGCGGCCGTGAAAGGCTTTGTCGTAAACAACGATTTCGGGTTTCTCGATGCCTTTGTCGTGACCGAATTTGCGCGCCATCTTCAACGCAGCTTCGTTAGCCTCTAGGCCGGAATTGCAAAAGAACACATTGCTCATGCCGGACAAGGCGACCAGCTTGTCCGCCAGTTGCTGCTGCAAGGGGATGTGATAGTAGTTGCAGCTGTGCATGATTTTGCTGACCTGGTCCTGCAATGCGGGCACCAGACGCGGGTGGTTGTGCCCCAGCGTGTTGACCGCAATACCAGCCAATGCATCTAAATAGCGTTTACCGGCGGTATCCCACACATACACACCTTGTCCGTGCGACACCGTCATCGGAAGACGGCCATAGGTGTTCATCAAATGCTCAGCTGGATTGGCAGTAGACATGGGAACCTCAAAGGTGTGGCAGAAAAGAAATCGGCTCTGAAGCCATAAAGACTTGGAGCCGCAAGTGCCAATTCTAGAGGGCATTGCTTGTCAGACGAATGAAATAAGCGACACCTAGAATGCATTGGTGCAAAGTAACCCGTCCAAAGAAGTTGTGATTCTCGGTGTGACCCGATCCGGTCAAACCTTCCGCCCCAGTGATTGGGCAGAAAGATTAGCCGGGGTGATCAGCAGCATACGACCCTCTCCTGCGAACCCTGGCGACCATTTCAGCTACTCGCCGTGGTGTGTACCTAACAACTTAGACGGCCAAAAATGTGTGATTGTTCATACAGGCATACGTGAGGCCAACGTCATGGCCTGGGATTTTTTAATGGGCTTTGCCAAAGACAACGATTTGCAAGTCATAGACAGAAACGTTTAAAGCGCGCATGAAAAAACCGCCCGAAGGCGGTTTCTCACTTTTTTGCCAACAGCGCACCGGTTTCAAACGGCGGCCTGCTTGCGGCAGACCGGGCTGGATGCCTGAGTCGTCAGGCGGCGAGGGCCAGGGCTTTCACCTTGGCTGCTAAGCGGCTCTTGTCGCGAGCGGCCTTGTTTTTGTGGAAGATGTGCTTGTCGGCGATGATGTCCACCACCGATTGCATCTTGCCGAACAGTTCAGCGGCTTTGACTTTGTCACCGGCTTGGACTGCTTTTTCGACATTCTTGACCGCAGTGCGGTATTTGGAGCGCAACGAGCTGTTGGCTTCGTTGAGTTTCACGTCCTGGCGGGCGCGTTTGCGGCCTGATGCCAGGCGCGGGTTCTTTTTCTTGGGTTTGGCTGAAGCCATGG
>CANGPN010000007.1 GCA_947456305.1 Comamonadaceae bacterium
ACCGGTCAGTCTGAAGAGGAAGCAAAAACTTTGATCCTGAAGGCACGCGAACACTGGTTCGCGGGTCAAGCGTAACGGTCATGAAGAGGAACACCACAGATGACCATCACAACGGTTGCCGAGTTTGCCAAGGAACTCAAAAAATCTCCCGACACTCTGCTTGAACAGCTGAAATCAGCCGGCGTGTCTAAATCGTCTGCAGCCGACGCGCTGACCGACGCTGACAAGCAGAAATTGCTGAGCTTCCTCAAAGCCAGCCATGGCACAGACACGCCCGAGCGCAAAAAAATCACGCTGGTGAAGAAATCCACGTCTGAAATCAAGCAGGCAGATGCCACCGGCAAAGCACGAACCATTCAAGTGGAAGTGCGTAAAAAACGTACATTCGTCAAGCGCGATGACAACGACACCACGGAAGCACCCGAACCGGCTGAAGCACCTGCTGTAGCCGCAGTTCCCATACTGGACCAGGCCGAACTGGCCAGACGTGAAGATGAAGCCCGCCGTCAGGCCGAGTTCATTCGCCGGCAGGAAGAAGAATTGGCCGAAAAACGCCGTCTTCGCGAAGCCCAGGAAGCCAAAGAACGTGAGGCACAAGCCGCCGCTGCTGCGCCTGCTGTCGATGCAGACGCAGACAAAGCAGCTGAAGCTGCCGCCAAGGCCCAAGCCGCCGCAGCTGAACGCGAAGCAGCTGCCAAAGCCAGCGCCGAGGAAGACGCTGCCCGCGCCAAAGATCTCGATTCACGCCGCCGCACAGCGCTGGCCGAAGCCGAAGCCATTCGCACCATGATGAATGCACCGAAAAAAGTGCTGGTCGCGAAAAAGCCGGAACCTGAAAAAGCTGCTACGCCGGACCCCAAGGCCATCAAAGGCACGTTGCACAAACCGGCAGCTGGCTCCACTGCGCCGGGTGCCCGACCTGCGGGTTCAACCACCACCAAAGAAGGTCAGAAGGAAGTCAAAAGCGCCAAGCTGTCTTCCAGCTGGGCCGATGAACAGGCCAAGAAGAAAGAAATCAAAACCCGTGGCGATGCCAGCGGTGGTGTCGGTCGCAACAGCTGGCGCGGCGGTCCGCGCGGCAAACGCGAACGCGACCGTGACGACACGCCGGTGCAAGCCGCACCTGCAGAAGCACGTGTCATTGAAGTGCACGTGCCCGAAACCATTACCGTGGCCGAACTCGCCCACAAAATGGCCGTCAAGGCTTCCGAGGTCATCAAGCAATTGATGAAGCTGGGTCAGATGGTCACCATCAACCAGCCGCTGGACCAAGACACCGCCATGATCGTGGTGGAAGAAATGGGCCACAAAGCCGTCATCGCATCGCTGGACGATCCTGAAGCCTTCACCGAAGACGAAGCATCGGCTCACCATGGCGAATCGGTCACCCGCGCACCGGTGGTCACTGTCATGGGTCACGTTGACCACGGCAAAACATCTTTGCTGGATTACATCCGCCGAGCCAAAGTGGCGTCTGGCGAAGCCGGTGGCATCACCCAGCACATCGGTGCCTACCACGTGGAAACACCGCGCGGCATGATCTCCTTCTTGGACACGCCCGGTCACGAGGCGTTCACCGCCATGCGTGCACGCGGTGCCCAAGCCACTGACATTGTCATTTTGGTGGTGGCGGCTGACGACGGTGTCATGCCGCAAACCAAAGAAGCCATCAAACACGCCAAAGCCGCAGGTGTGCCTATCGTGGTGGCGATCAACAAGATCGACAAACCCGATGCCAACACCGACCGCGTGAAAAGCGAGCTCGTGGCCGAAGAAGTCATTCCCGAGGAATTCGGCGGCGACGCGCCTTTTGTGTCTGTGTCTGCCAAAACCGGTCAAGGCGTGGACGATTTGCTCGAACAAGTTCTGTTGCAAGCCGAGGTGTTGGAGCTCAAAGCGCCTATCGATGCCATGGCCAAAGGTCTGGTTATCGAAGCCAGTTTGGACAAAGGTCGCGGCCCTGTGGCCACTATCCTGGTGCAGTCAGGCACCTTGAAAACAGGTGACGTGGTGTTGGCCGGTCAAACTTACGGTCGCGTGCGCGCCATGCTGGATGAAAACGGCAAGACCATCAAGTCCGCCGGTCCTTCTATTCCGGTGGAAATCCAAGGACTGACCGAAGTGCCGCAAGCCGGTGATGAATTCATGGTCTTGTCCGACGAGCGACGTGCGCGTGAAATCGCCACCTACCGCGCCGGTAAATTCCGCAACACCAAACTGGCCAAGCAACAAGCGGCCAAGCTGGAAAATATGTTCACCGACATGGCGTCCGGCGAAGTCAAAAACCTGCCCATCATCATCAAAGCCGATGTTCAAGGTTCGCAAGAAGCACTTGCCTCCTCGTTGCTCAAACTCACCAACGAAGAGATCCGGGTACAACTGGTCTACGGTGCGGTCGGCGGTATCAGTGAATCAGACATCAACTTGGCAATCGCATCCAAAGCCGTCATCATCGGTTTCAACACCCGAGCCGATGCCGGTGCGCGCAAGTTGGCCGAGAACAACGGCATCGAAATTCGCTACTACAACATCATTTATGACGCTGTAGACGAACTCAAAGCCGCCATGTCCGGCATGTTGACACCGGACAAAAAAGAAGAAGTCATCGGTATGGCCGAAATTCGTCAAGTCTTCCGCATCAGCAAGATCGGTGCGATTGCAGGTTGTATGGTCACCAACGGTATCGTTCGCCGCAATGCGCGTTTGCGTTTGTTGCGCGACAACGTGGTGGTCTTCACCGGCGAGTTGGAAAGCTTGAAGCGCTTCAAAGACGATGTTCGCGAAGTCAAAGAAAACTTCGAATGCGGCTTGAACCTCAAAGGTTACAACGACATCCAAGAGGGCGATCAGCTCGAGTTCTTTGAAATCAAGGAAATCGCCCGCACGATTTAATCTGTACGCATGCCAGCCAAGAAATCGTCCACAGCCCACCGCGGTTTTCGCGTCGCCGACCAGATCCAGCGCGATTTGTCGGAGTTGATCCGCGAACTCAAAGATCCGCGTCTGGGCATGGTGACGATCCAATCGGTGGAAGTCACCCCCGACTATGCACACGCCAAAGTGTTTTTCAGTGTGTTGGTCGGAGACGCTGATGCTTGCGCAGAAGGCCTGAACCAAGCCGCCGGTTTTTTGCGCAACGGCTTGTTCAAACGTTTACACATTCACACCGTACCTACTTTGCATTTCCAATACGACCGCACACCCGAGCGCGCTGCCGACATGAACGCGTTGATTGCCCGTGCCGTTGCCTCCCGCGCCAAAGACACCGACTGACCATGAACTCGCCACGCACACGGGTGCAACGGCGTCCCGTGCATGGGGTGTTGTTGCTCGATAAACCACTGGGACTCTCCAGCAACCAGGCTTTGCAAAAAGCCAAGTGGTTGTTGCGCGCTGAAAAAGCCGGTCACACCGGTACCTTGGATCCGCTCGCCACTGGCGTATTGCCCTTGTGTTTCGGCGCAGCCACCAAATTCAGCCAATTGCATTTGGATGCCGACAAAACCTATGAAGCCGTGTTGCGCTTAGGTCAACGCACCAGCACCGCTGACGCAGAAGGCGAAGTCATCGCCGAAGCTGCGGTCGATTTCACCCCGGAAAAATTGCAACAAGTGCAAGCGCTGTTCACTGGCGAACTCATGCAGTTGCCGCCCATGCACAGTGCGTTGAAAAAAGACGGCAAGGCTTTGTACGAATACGCACGCGACGGCGTGGACGTGGAGCGCGCGCCGCGCCGCGTCACCATTTACGAATTGCAATTGAGCGAATTGCCTGAAGTTAACGGCGTGCGCAGCGTGGCTTTGCGCGCGCGCTGCAGCAAAGGCACGTACATACGCACGCTGGGCGAAGACATAGGCATTGCGCTTGGTTGCGGTGCATTTTTGTCTGCATTGCGGCGTGTACAAAGCGGTGTGTTTCTGGCCGAAGACTGCATCAGCTTGACCGATTTGGAGAGCTGGCCAGAAGACAAACGCCACGCGGCTTTGAAGCCGGTGGACGCGCTGCTGGACAGTCATCAAGCCATCACATTGCCCAGCGAAGATGCAGGGCGCTTTTTAAGCGGTTTGCGCCGTCGTGGCGATTGGCCTGACCATGCGCAAGTGGCCGTTTACGGCACTGACCCCCGTTCCTTGCTCGGCACCGCCCATGTGCGTGCCGGCGAACTCATACCCGAACGTTTACTCAATCCCCAAGAAATCCAATCCTTACTCGAGAGTGCTGCATGACTTTACAAATTAGAAACATCGCCATCATTGCCCACGTTGACCATGGCAAAACCACCATGGTTGACCAGTTGCTGCGTCAATCCGGCACGTTCGCCGACCACGAAAAAGTGGTGGACACCGTCATGGACAACAACGCCATCGAACGCGAACGCGGCATCACCATTCTGGCCAAAAACTGCGCGGTCAGCTGGAATGGCACACACATCAACATCGTTGACACACCGGGACACGCGGACTTCGGCGGTGAAGTTGAACGCGCTTTGTCCATGGTCGACGGCGTGGTCTTGCTCATTGATGCGCAAGAAGGCCCGATGCCCCAAACCCGCTTCGTCACCAAAAAAGCCTTGGCTCTGGGTTTGAAGCCCATCGTCGTGGTGAACAAAGTGGACAAGCCCGGCTCACGCCCCAGCGTTGTCATCAACCAAGCGTTTGAGTTGTTTGACAAACTCGGCGCGAATGATGA
Organism: Comamonadaceae bacterium; assembly: GCA_947456305.1. GTDB lineage: Bacteria > Pseudomonadota > Gammaproteobacteria > Burkholderiales > Burkholderiaceae_C > Limnohabitans. Next base: position 4,690 of record CANGPN010000007.1, read on the forward strand.
ACAACTCGACTTCCCCGTCGTGTACGCATCCGGCATCAACGGCTGGTCTTCACTGGTTGAAGGCGAGCAGGGCGAGCAATGGGGCCCTGACATGTCGGCTTTGTTTGAAACCGTGTTGAAACACGTGCCGCCGCAGCAAGGCGACCCGGCAGCGCCTTTGCAGTTGCAAATTTCCGCGCTCGACTTTTCTACGTTTGTGGGCCGCATCGGCGTGGGCCGCATCAGTGCAGGCACCATCAAGCCCGGCATGGACGTGGTGGTGATGGCCGGTGTAGATGGCGCGCCTGTCAAAGGCCGCATCAACCAAGTGTTGAAGTTCCAAGGCTTGGACCGCATTCAAGCCACCGAAGCCGGTCCCGGCGACATTGTGTTGATCAATGGTATTGCCGACATCGGCATCGGTGTCACCATCACCGACCCGCTCAACCCCAAACCTTTGCCCATGTTGAAAGTGGACGAACCCACGTTGACCATGAACTTTTGCGTCAACACCTCGCCGCTGGCAGGCCGCGAAGGCAAGTACGTGACCAGCCGCCAAATCTGGGACCGTCTGCAAAAAGAACTGCAACACAACGTAGCTTTGAAAGTGAAAGAAACTGACGAAGACGGTATTTTTGAAGTCTCCGGTCGCGGTGAATTGCACTTGACCATTTTGTTGGAAAACATGCGCCGCGAAGGCTACGAGTTGGCCGTGTCCAAGCCGCGTGTGGTGTACCGCGAGATCAACGGTGAGCGTTGCGAGCCTATCGAATTGGTCACCGCAGACATTGAAGAAATACACCAAGGCGGCGTGATGCAAGCCTTGGGCGAGCGCAAAGGTGACTTGGTGAACATGGAATCTGACGGACGCGGTCGTGTGCGTTTGGAATACCGCATCCCTGCGCGTGGCCTCATTGGTTTCACCACCGAGTTTTTGAACTTGACCCGTGGTTCAGGCCTCATCTCCAACATCTTTGACAAATACGAAGCCCACAAAGGCGAAATCGGCGGACGCAAAAACGGTGTGCTGATTTCCATGGACGACGGTGAAATTTTCACTTACGCATTGGGCAAACTCGACGACCGTGGCCGCATGTTCGTCAAGCCCAACGACCCGGTGTATGAAGGCATGATTGTTGGTATCCACAGCCGTGACAACGACTTGGTGGTGAACGCCACCCGCACCAAGCAACTGACCAACTTCCGAGTCTCCGGCAAAGAAGACGCGATCAAAATCACACCGCCGATTCAACTGACTTTGGAATACGGCGTGCAGTTCATTGAAGACGATGAATTGGTTGAAATCACACCTAAGAGCGTGCGACTGCGTAAGCGCCATTTGAAAGAACACGAGCGCAAACGCGCCAGCCGCGAAGCCTGAACGACTTCCTGAGATGGACAACAAGCTGAGTCATGCACAAGCCTTGGGGCTGATGGTGCTGGCCACCTTGTTGTGGTCCATTGCAGGCATTGTGTCGCGCCAGATCACGCAGGCGCAGGGCTTTGAAGTCACCTTCTGGCGCAGCTTTTTCACTGCACTCAGTTTGGCTGTTGGCCTCACCCTGGCCACACGCGGCAATGTGTGGCGTGTGAATGCGTTTCGCTCACGCACGCTGTGGCTCTCCGGTGTGTGCTGGTCGGTCATGTTCACTGCGTTCATGTTGGCCATGACCATGACGACAGTGGCCAATGTGCTCATCACTTTGTCACTCGGTCCCTTGCTCACCGCCTTGCTGCATCGCTTGCTCGGCGCTCAGGCTTTGTCGCGCCAGACCTGGGGCGCGATTGCGCTGGCAGCCGTGGGCATTGCTTATATGTTTGTGTCGCAAATACAGCTTGACGGTGGTCAACACCTCAAAGGCATGTTGGTGGCTGTGTGTGTGCCCATGGCCGGTTCGGTGCAATGGAACCTCATGAAAACCCGTCAACAAGACGTTGCGCAAACCAATATGTTGCCGGCCATATTGATTGGCGCTGTGTTGTCTTGTGTGTTTACCGCGCCGCTGGCTTTTCCTGCCGCAGCGAGTGCAACTGACATGCAATGGCTGGCCTTGCTCGGCGTGTTTCAACTCGCTGTGCCTTGCAGTTTGGCTGTGTGGAGTTCGCAGGTGTTAAAGCCGCACGAAGTGGCACTGCTGGCATTGCTTGAGGTGTTGTTTGGCATCAGCTGGGCCTGGTTGGGCGCAGGTGAAGCACCAGCTCTTGCGGTGATGACCGGAGGAAGTCTGGTGCTGATAGCACTGGCAGGAAACGAATATGCAAGTTGGAGGCAACGTCTTGGATAAAAAACATGTTGAATTGCTGAGCGGTGATGTGTTGGCGCAGGTCAGCGGCCACATAGGTTTGATCACACTCAATCGTGCCAAGGCTTTGAACGCTTTGTCTTTGTCCATGGTGCGCGACATCACGCAGGTGTTGCTGGCCTGGCAAGCGGATAGCGGCGTGAAAGCCGTGGCCATGCGCGGCATGGGGCGTGAGGGCGCGTTCGGTGCGTTTTGCGCGGGTGGTGATATCCGGTTTTTTCACCAGGCTGCACTGGCAGGTGACCCGCAGTTGGAAGATTTTTTCACCGAAGAGTACGCGCTCAACCATTTGATACACCGCTACACCAAACCTTGCTTGGTGTTCATGGATGGTGTGGTCATGGGCGGCGGCATGGGTTTGGCGCAAGGTGCGAGTTTGCGCATTGCCACTGACAAAACCAAAATGGCCATGCCCGAAACCATGATTGGTTTGTTTCCGGATGTAGGTGGCGGTTATTTCCTCAGCCGCTGCCAAGGTGCATTGGGCGAGTACTTGGGTTTAAGCGGACAGATGTTGAACGGCGCAGAAGCTGTGTTCGCAGGCTTGGCCGATGTGTTGTGCCCCAGCGCTGAATTATCTGCACTGTGGGACGCATTGCCAAACATGGACTGGCAGAACGCAGCACATGTATTGCAACAACTGACACAGCCGTATGCAAGCGCCACAGCAACAGCCAAAGCGCACACACCGGCTTGGTGGAACCCGCAGTTGAACAGCGTGTTTGGTTTAGCCGATGTGCCAACGATAGCCAATGCATTGGCACAACACACAGATGAATTGTCACAAGCCGCATTGCAAGCTTTGCGCAATCGTTCACCGCTGATGTTGTGTGTGACGCTAGAACAAATCAGGCGCGCACGCCACATGGAGCTGGCCGATGAACTGCGCATGGAACGCGACATGGTGAGACACAGTTTTCACCCTGCGCATTTGCAGCGCGGCCCGGCGCACAGCGACACGGTAGAGGGCATTCGTGCGCTGGCCGTGGACAAAGACCATGCACCCAAGTGGCAGCCGCTTCGACTGGAAGACATCAGCACGGACATGGTGACACCGTTTTTCCAAAGCCCATGGCCGGTGCATGCGCATCCACTGCGGCATTTGTCAGACCCTGCCGCCTGAGGCATTAAGCTCAATGAACCTATGCGATCAAATAACCGGTGTGCATTTGACGTGAACACCTTAAAGAAAGTAGCGAATGGCCTCCAGCCCTAAAGTTTTGTTCGGTTTTCATGCTGTCGGAGTGCGACTGAAAACCACGCCTGCCTCAGTCATTGAAGTGTTTTTTGATCCGACGCGCAGAGACGCGCGCATGCGCCAATTTCAAGAACGCGCCAAAGAAGCCAAAGTGAAACTGGTGGAGGCCGACGGTATGCGGTTGGCGCAGCTGGCCGGTAACCACGGCCACCAAGGCGTGGTGGCGCGGGTGCATGCGATTGACATTGCCAAGTCGCTGGATGAATGCTTAGAAGCTTTACCCGAGGACGAACCGGCGTTGATATTGGTGCTGGACGGCATCACCGACCCGCATAACCTGGGCGCGTGCTTGCGAGTGGCGGATGGTGCGGGCGTGCATGCGGTGATTGCGCCCAAAGACCACGCAGTAGGCATCAACGCCACCGTGGCCAAGGTGGCCAGTGGCGCGGCGGATACCGTGCCGTATTTCATGGTGACCAATTTGGCGCGCACGCTCAACGAATTGAAAGAGCGCAATATATGGATCACCGGCACCAGTGACGATGCCGAGAAAACACTTTACGACGTGGATTTGAAAATATCGACTGCCTGGGTATTGGGCGCGGAAGGCTCCGGCCTCAGGCAGTTGACACGCAAGACCTGCGATCAGCTGGTCAGTATTCCCATGGCGGGCGGCGTGGAGAGTTTGAATGTCTCGGTAGCAAGTGGCATATGTTTGTATGAGACGGTGCGTCAGCGCAGCATGTAAGGCCGTTTTGCTGAAATAACCTAGCATTAGAATACCGAGCATGGAACGGATACGTCAAGCCTCACATTTAGCCCGATTTGTGCTGGTGTGGTTTGTCATGTCTGTTGGCATTGCCATGGCTTCACCATGGGTCTCACCTAAGTCGATCGATATGGTCTGTACCGCAAGCGGTGCCATGAAGTTGGTGGCATCTGATGATGCAGACACGGCTGAACAAAATGTTCACACGATGGACTGTGCCTTGTGTATGGCAGTAGGCATCCCGCCTGCCTCCATTAAAAGTCAGTTCACCAAACCTTCACCTTTATCTCATGCCCTGAACTCTATAGAAGCGGCTCATATTGCTGCGGCGACTGCGCCGCCATTTCCTTCCCGCGGACCACCCGCACTTTGAACTTCATTTGACGTATGCACCAAGCATGGCTTGGTGTGCCTTCTTATTTTGAAATTCAGAGGTTTTTTATGCATAAAGCTCGTATGGCATTGGCTTTTGCCGTGGGTTGTTCATTTTCTTCGTTTGTTTGGGCCCAAGAATCCACAGCTGTTTTAGGTACGGTGGTTGTCACTGCTTCCAAAGAGGGTGCATTACCTGCAACTGCTGTTTTGACATCTGTGGATTTGATGGGTTCAGATCAGGTTGAAGACAAAAATGTCAAGAACAGTTGGGAGTTGTTGGGGCAGATGCCTGGTATTTCATTGAAGTCTTGGCAGATGGGATTGGAGTCAGGTAAACCGGCGCTTCGCGGTTTCAACGGAGAAGGTTATGTGAACGGCGTCAAGTTGCTGATTGACGGTGTGCCTGCAAACACCAACAGCGGAAACATGCGGCAGTTGGACATGATTTTCCCCATGGACATCGATTACATCGAAGTGGTTCGAGGGACCAACGACCCGCGGTATGGCCTGCACAGCATAGGTGGCAATATCAATGTGGCGACCAAGCAAGGTGGTAACTACAGTGACGCCCGTTTATCGCAAGGCAGTTGGAGCACCACGGATTTTCAAGGTGTCATTGGTCGGGAGACGGATGAGTTTTCTCAAAACTACTTTTTGGCGGTCTACAAATCGGATGGATTTCGTGATCACTCTAGCACTGAAAAATACGGTGCAGGTGCAAAGTGGTTTTACCGCCCAACAGGCAGCGACCTTAAGCTAGGTTTGATTGTCAGAAGCTTTGACGGCACAGCGGATGAGGCCGGCTACTTGACCCAAGCCGAATACAACGCATCACCTCTACAACACATATCTACTCGCAGCGGAGCAGATACTGACAGCCGCCAAATGCAAAATGTCAGTGCGCATCTGGACTACGCCATTTCGTCATCCACGCATTCGTCTACCAAAATTTATTTCAGCAGTTTGACCGATGACAGAAAGATGACTTATCCGGGTGTGACCTATTCAGTCGGTTCGCAAAACAGGAATTGGAACGAAGATCACCAAGGAATATTGACCACGCTGACCTGGGACACCAGTGAGAGATTGACATTGGAAGCTGGCTTGAATGTGGAGAAACAAAACAACCAATACCAGCGTCACTACTGGGCATCTGGCTCGGCGTACGCAGGGACCGTCAGCACTTGTACAACGTCGAGAAGCGGGGACATCAGATACAGTGAATGTTGGGATTACACCGTGGAAAACACAGGCGCGTACTTACAAGCCATATTTCGTCCGCTGGAAAATTTGAAAATCATTCCCGCCTGGCGAGTGGATCATTTCACCGGATCAACCTATGGCCACCTGAGGACAACTTCAAGCTATTCATCTCAAGGCATGACTGACTATGGATGGATCAATCAACCTAAATTAAGCATGGTGTACAACTTGAATCCAATGAACAGTGTGTATGTTAACTGGGGTCAAACTTTCCAACTGTTAACAGGCGGCGCTATATCTTCAGGCCCTTATGGATCCAGTCTTTCCAGCGCGTCAGTCAATACTGGTGAGGAACTGGGATTCAAGTTCAATAACGGCACCGGGCTGGATGGGCGCATTGCGGTATGGCAGCAGGATGCACCGGATGAGATTGCAAATCTTGCATCAGCCGGCACTTTTCAATGGCTAGGTTCAACCAGAAGACGTGGTCTTGATTTGCAAATCACAAGTCAAATTTCACGATCCACCAAAGTCTGGTTGTCGCATTCTGTGCAAGAGGCCAAAATCATTTCTGGCTATACGCCTTCGCTGACTGGAAAACATATTTTCGGCACGCCTGACCAAATGTCTACTTTGGGGCTTGAACATGCTGTAGATGAAAAACTCCATATCAGCGCCCAAGGCCGGTCGCAAGGCGGTTATTACATCAATCCATTGAATACGAATGGTAAGTTTGGTGAGTATGTTCTGTTCGATGCCAGTGCCAAATACCAGGCCATTAAAAACTTGAGTATCGATTTTCAAGTGCGAAACGTGTTCGATAAAGCTTATGCCTCTGATGTCTGGGATGAAGATCCCAAAGTGTCGACGGGAAATGCTTTTTACTCAGCAGGCGCTCCACGATCCTGTTTTGTATCTGCAACTATCAAGTTTTAAGCTGTGAATGCCAAATATTTGCGCCGCTGTTTGTCAGCGGCACATCTTTACCTTGGTTTGGTACTTGGCGGGGTGTTTGCCTTGCTAGGGTTGACCGGGAGTTTTCTGGTTTTTTATCCAGAAATCGACCGGTTTCTTAACCCTGAACTTCAAATCTCAAGCCGTCCTTTGTCTGAATTGAATGTTCAGGTTATGTTTGAGCGTTTACATGAGGCATTTCCTCAGCGTCAAGGTGTTTGGCGCTTGGAACTGCCGCGTGACAGTGAGCAAGCTGTGTATGCAAGGTATTTGCGACCTGAAGAAAAATCCCCGGAGCTGTTTGCCCCTTTGGTGGTCGCCTTAGATCCAGCTTCCGGATCAGTGATCAACAGCCGTTTTTGGGGCGACTATGCCGTCACCTGGGTTTACAACTTGCATTATTCGCTGCTGGCGGGCAAAACGGGAACCGTTTGCGTCAGCTTGCTGGGGATCGCTTTGTGCCTCAGCATGTGCATAGGCATTTACTTGTGGCTTCCGCGTGGTTCAAACCGTTTAAAGAAAGCCATTCCCAAAGTTCGCAACAACAAATACCAAGCCATTTACGATTTGCACGGGTATTCAGGGGCTTATGGTCTTTGCTTGCTGTTGGTATTGACGGTCACGGGTATCGGACTGGCTACGCCTCAGTGGTTGGAGCCTATTGTGAATACTTTTTCCCATCGTGCCGTCAAGTTGGAATTCGAATCTGAAATGCCTTTGCGATCCACCACACGCATAAGTGCAAATCAGGCTATCGCTGTGAGTCAGGTTCAAATCCCCGGTTCGCAGGTCCGCTGGATCGAGGCCCCTTCAACCGTGCAAGGTGCTTATGTGTTGAGGCTCAAGCAAAAGGGAGAACCCAGCGACAGATTTCCAAAAACTTATCTCTGGGTCGATCAATTCAGCGGAAAGGTACTGGGTGTTCGCGATGCCTTAAATGTCCCCGGTGGAGATGTATTTTTCGATTGGATGCACCCACTGCATAACGGTGAAGCATTGGGAATAGGCGGGCGATGGCTGGTCTTCTTTCTGGGTTTACTGCCGTTTTTTTTATGCTGTACCGGTTGGATTCGCTGGCGTCACAAAGTCAAAGCGAAAAGTCAGTCTGCCAGCAATGCCCATCTTTCATGGTCGCGCCATTGACCGTTCTTTTTTAAAAAGCGCGGGCTAAATCCTTCTTTATTGAAACCGCAAGACTTCAGCAGTGCAATAGAAGACAAGTTATCCGGCTGCACATTGGCTTCAAGCCTGTGTAACTTTAGGCGCTTGAATGCGATGGTGATTACTTGTTCAACGGCCTGTCGCATCAAGCCTTGTCGCAGGTGCGCTTGAAATGAGTAGTAAATCAAATAAGCATTTTTGAAATCGCCGTAAAAAATATCTCTTAACTCAACCACACCCGCCAACTCCCGCGTGTCGGTTCGTATGACGGCCCATGCACGATCCTCAGTTGTATTCATCTCCAACACATAGTGTTGAAACGCCTTGCGGCTCAATGGCACTTGTACCCAAGGTTTGAGTAAATCCCGGCTCTCGCGCAAGCTTTGCATGAATGCGTTCTTGTCGGTCTCACGCAGCCGCCTGAGCTTGACTGGGACAGGCACCGGTGATTTGCGCTTTAAAGGTACAGGCATTTGAGCAGTTTAAGCAGTCTTTAACTGTGCAGACTGCCGCTAAAAGCTATATATATGTATTAAATAGTGATTAATATATTGATTAAGTAATTAATTATTAAGCATAGATGAAACTATTCCTCTTCGGCTGCTTGTTCGCGGCGGCTGTTTCATTATTGGCAGGGTGCAGCAGTGGCGGCGGTGGGGGTAGCACTGTCCCGTTAAAACTTGACGGACTGAGTGTGTATGACTACCAGACGGCAAGCAGTTCACAAAAACCTGTTTTGCAGGACGCCAGTTATCCAGCCGAATGGGACAAATCCGGCAAGGTGACTCCGCCCAAGGTGTCGCCGCTGGAATCAGTCTACTCTGACGGTACTAAAGTGATCAGGGACGGTTCCGTAAACAAACCGTTTTTGCAATCCGAGTTGGCAACAGCCAAGATTCAAGACCCTAATGCAGTGGTTCGTAGCGTGAGTGAATTGGCCGCTGTGAGTACTTTGATTGGTTATCGGGCTATTGATTACGACTTGCGCTGGGGGACTCCTGACACCATGGGGCCAAGTTATGCGCAGCGATATGCCAACGGAACTTGGCAACCTGAGCAGCCGTTGAAATTTTGGGGGCAGACATTGACTGGTTTAACTGGTCGATGCGGCTTCATATTGACTGGCACACCCTGTGTGTCGGACACAGGCCCCAGCCTTGCAGCACCCGCCCAAGACGTTCTTGACGCCTGGAATTTGGGCTGGACTGGTAAAGACGTGAATATTTTGATGGAGGATTTTCTGTATGACAAAGTAGATTTTCACGGCACCATCACATCATTGATTGCATACCGTTATGCCCCGGGAGCAAAACTTTATGGCTTGAATTTCGGCGCTGATCAATCATCTCACTCTGTTGTCAATCTTGCAAATGAGACCTACCAAGGTGCGCCTATCAAGCTGGGGGTTGTTAACGCCAGCTATGTTGCGAACCTTGAGTTTTTGACGGGTAAGAAAACAGGATGGACTCAGGCGGAGTTGGATCAAGCCAGAATAGACAATACATACAACTCACTGCTGGTCACTAACCGGTTTCAAAATGCGTCCTACAAGGGGCAAGTCAATTACACCGATGCTGTGATCACCAAGGCGGCGGGTAACGACGCCCTGCGGTCTGATCAGGAACCCATCAACAAGGCCTTGGCAGATATTTCTACCATCAACAGCCGTTTATTGATTGTGGGTGGACTGACCCAAGCAGGCACTACAGACAATCCCGTTGAAATTGCTTACTACAGCAACACGGCAGGAAAAGACGCAGCAGTCAGCAGCAGGTACCTGTTAGCCAGCGGTACCGTGCCCTTTGAATCCGGCGGCTTGGTGGTGAATGGCACGACGGTGCAAGCCAATTCCAATATGGGCACCTCTTATGCGGCACCACGCGTGGCCGGCATGGTGGCCATTGTGCGCAGCAAATTTCCCAACCTGAACGCCAGCCAGACCGCGTCCATCATGCTGGACACCGCGCGGTATGACACTTTGGCTTGTTACTACACCGCTGGCGGGTGTGACAAAACCATTTATGGCAGGGGCGAAGCCAGTTTGTCCCGTGCTCTGGCTCCTGTGGGAAGGTTGCGCTGACATGTCGGTGCTCATTCGTTGCTTACTGTGCGTGCTGTGTCAAGTTGCATGCAGCTTCAGCGCGCATGCCAGCGACGAGGAACACAGAGACACCATCAGCCGTGTCCTCATGGCTTCATCTCAGTCCAGCACAAATTTGCTCTATCCGTTCATCACCCAGTTGTATGTGCAACGCGAGCAAGGTCAGTTCACTTTAAGCTCAGGTCAAAGTTTGATGTCCGTGTCCTCAACGGTAGCTTCCGGTTATGACGCAAGCATTGCGCACCACATAGGCGACTTTTACCAAGCCAATAATCTGCGTCAGCGCTGGGTCATGAATTACTTAGACCCGCAAACCCGTTGGTTGATCTCCTTTGGTTACGACTCAGGCACACAGGCTGACAAGCTGAGCATCGAAGCCTCTGTGTTTTTGGGGTTGGCCAAAAACATTGAACTGGCAAAGCAACACCATTTAATGTTTTCATGGGGTCAATGGTTTGGCGGCAAAGTAACCGAGCGCCCGTGTTTGGATGCGTATGACCGTGAGTATTGGTGTCCCAAGCTGATAGCGTGGACAGAACGCCCAGTCTTGGACACCTCACCCGGTAAATACTACGAACTTAAATACCAATGGTTGTTTTAATATCCGGTGTTTTCTCAATGTCATTGCGATAAATGCGGCAATGTGCGCTATCACGCTTGAAAAACCGCTGACCACCTAGAATCAAGGGCTGATGAACGCCCCTATAGACGTCTCCTTTTTCAATCGCGCCGCCAAGCCCCTGACCAGTTACCGCAAGTATTGGGCGGCGCGTTTCGGCACAGCTGCGTATTTACCCATGAGTCGCGCAGAAATGGCGCAACTCGGCTGGGACAGTTGCGACATCATTCTGGTGACTGGCGACGCGTATGTAGACCACCCCAGCTTCGGCATGGCGGTTATCGGTCGCATGTTGGAGGCGCAAGGCTTTCGCGTCGGCATCATTGCCCAGCCTGAATGGCACAGCGCCGAACCGTTTCAAGCATTGGGTCAACCCAATTTATTTTTCGGTGTGACCGCCGGCAACATGGATTCCATGATCAACCGCTACACCGCGGATCGAAAAATCCGAAGTGATGATGCCTACACGCCCGGCGGTGTCGGCGGCAAGCGACCGGATCGCAGCGTATTGGTGTACAGCCAGCGTTGCCGCGAGGCTTACCCTGCGGTGCCCATCATCATCGGTGGCATAGAAGCATCGCTTCGCCGTATTGCGCATTACGACTATTGGCAAGACAAAGTGCGTCGTTCCATTTTGATTGATGCCAAAGCCGATTTACTGCTTTACGGCAATGCGGAACGCGCATTGGTGGAAGTGGCGCACCGCATCGCTGCCAAAGAACCGATCACGCAAATTACCGATGTGCGCGGCACGGCTTATTTGGTGCGCGAAACCCCAGCCGATTGGTTTGAAATTGACTCCACCGAAGTCGACACACCCGGGCGGATTGAAGCGCATGTGAACCCGTATTTGATGGTCAGCGACCAGGCCAAAGCGCAAGGCGAAACCTGTGCCCGCGAAGACGAGGCGCAAGCGGTGGCGGATGCAGCCACATTGAAAATCGGTAAAACTGGCGCAACATCACCCCCCGGCTTCACCACGTCGCCTTTGCAATTCGTGCCCAACCCGGCGTTGCAGGGCAAAGGCAAACTCAAAGTACCGCCGCGCGAGCGCTCGGTCATTCGCTTACCGAGCTACGAGCAAATCAAATCGGACCCGGTGTTGTACGCGCATGCCAACCGTGTCTTGCATTTGGAAACCAACCCTGGCAATGCACGCGCCTTGGTTCAATCGCATGGCGAGGGACGCACCGCACGCGATGTGTGGATCAACCCGCCGCCCATACCGTTGACCACGGCCGAGATGGACCATGTGTTTGATTTGCCGTATGCGCGCAGCCCGCACCCGGCATATGCAGACAAGCAAGGCGGCCACGACGGCGAAACAAAAATCCCCGCGTGGGAAATGATTCGCTTCAGCGTCAACATCATGCGCGGCTGCTTCGGTGGTTGTACGTTTTGCTCCATCACCGAGCACGAAGGCCGCATCATTCAAAGCCGCAGCGAAGAATCTATTCTTCGTGAAATTGAAGACATTCGCGACAAAGTGCCCGGCTTCACCGGCGTGGTCAGCGACCTAGGCGGCCCCACGGCCAACATGTACCGCATCGGTTGCAAAACACCAGAGATTGAAGCCGCGTGCCGCAAACCCAGTTGCGTATTCCCCGGCATTTGCCAAAACCTGAACACCAGTCACGCGCCGCTGATACAGCTCTACCGCAAGGCGCGCGCACTGCGCGGTGTGAAAAAAATCCTCATCGGCTCCGGCTTGCGTTATGACTTGGCAGTGGAAAGCCCCGAGTACGTGAAAGAGTTGGTGACCCACCACGTCGGCGGTTATTTGAAGATCGCGCCCGAGCACACCGAAGGCAGTCCGCTGTCCATGATGATGAAGCCCGGCATTGGCAGCTATGAACGCTTCAAGCAAATGTTTGACAAATACAGCGCAGAAGCCGGTAAGAAGCAATATTTGATTCCGTACTTCATCGCCGCCCACCCCGGCACCCGAGACGAAGACATGATGCATTTGGCCGTATGGTTGAAGAAAAACGGTTTTCGCGCCGACCAAGTGCAAACCTTTTACCCCAGCCCCATGGCCACCGCGACTGCCATGTACCACTCGGGCAAAAACCCGCTCAAACGGGTAGGGCGCGACAGTGAAGCCGTGGACATAGTGCGCGGTGAGAAGCGCCGCCGCTTACACAAAGCGTTTTTGCGTTACCACGACCCGAACAACTGGCCTCTGCTGCGTGAAGCGCTCAAAGCCATGGGACATGCCGATTTGATAGGCAATGGCAAACAGCATTTGATACCGCGTTTTCAGCCACTCAACACCGAGGGCTATACCAGTAGCCGTCGCAAAAACAGCACTGCAGCGACTGCCAAAACTTCACCTGTGACGACAGGAAGAGTGAAAGCTGCGCCCGGAAAAATATTGACGCAGCACACAGGTTTGCCGCCGAGAAAACGCAAATAAATCAAGCTATGGTCAGCAAAGGCAAATCGTGCGCTGTGGCCAGCGCGTCGATTTGCTTGCGAGTCAGGCCTGCAAAAAATGCACTTAGCTTCACATGTGTAGCTGGAAGCAGCATCACATCTTGCCCGGGCTTGGCGGCTTTGATGCCAGCCACTTCAGCCAAACGCGCTGCGAAATGTGGCTCTAAAGCTGCGACAGCCACACGACCTTTGATACACGCATACACCGCATAACCTGCGTGCGCACCACCGACACTGCCTTTGGGCAGCGTCAACCCCCAATGTCGCGGCAAGGCCAGATAAGCCGCCGCGTCTTCCAAAGCCACCTCGTGAAACACGCCTTTGCCGAGGGTGCGGCCGGGACGGGCGCGTTGCCACAGCGCTTTCAACACAGCTTCCACTGCCAGCGCAGAACCCGCCATGTCTGCAAACAAAGTGGCCGGCAAATTCAATCCATTGACCAGACCATTCGCGGCCAAGTAGGTTAAATCGTGTCCGGGAATTTCTGCACCTACACCTTTGGTGCCGACGATACACACCTGTATCAGCGACGGGTATCTGGCGTGCAAACTGTTCCAGTCCATCCCGAGTTTTTTCAAAGCAGACGGCCTGAACGAGGTGATCAACACATCGGCTTTGGATAACAGTGCATGCAGCTTGGCCTGGCCTTTCGCGGACTTCAAATCGGCTTGCACCACCTTCACGCCCGCGTGCAAGTGCGCGTATGCATGCGGCGCGTACAGGCCCATAGGGTCGCTGGTACTGCCTTGGAGAGAACCAGCGGGCGGCAGCGGTTCCAGCTTGGTACAGGATGCGCCCATATCGGCTAAGCGCATGACTGCAGCGGGGCCGGGCAGGTTGAGCGCGACGCTTAAGACGCGTACACCGCGCAGGCTGGTGTCGGAGGGGGTGAAGGCTTGGTTGCTAGACATGTACTTGAAGTTGAGAGTGTGGTCAGGTGTCATGTTAAGCGGCTACTGCATACACATAGCCTTTTGCAGTGTAGGAATCAGCTTTTTAAGAATTTGTTCAAAATAATTATCAAAAATCCTTCAAAAGCATTAGTTTTTGCTGATAAATCTATCAAATTAGATTTTTTAATACTGTTTTATTGAAATTAATGATTTAAAAAGTGATACTATATAGATTCTTGCTTTGATTTGTGTATTAAATAGTAGTCGTGAAGTGGTTTGACTATGAATCGCGAAGTAAGCACTGTTTAAAGGCCAGGTAGTTGATACCTAGTAAGAACAGCAATGGCTCAATCTGAAAAATTGAGGCCATTGCGGTAGCCATGAATAAATACTATTTAGTATGAAACAACCTTTAGTACATCTTTTAAATATTTCAATAAATCTATTTAAAAACTCGTCCGATAACTTTTCATTCAAGAAATTTTTATTGACTCAAAAGTTTTTACCGGAGTCAATTTCTATTTTCAGTGATATTTCATTAGATATTTATAAAGGTGAAATCTTAGGTATAGTGGGTTCAAATGGTATTGGTAAAACTACATTGCTTTCAGCCATTGCAGGTATATTGCCGATTGCATCGGGTATACGCCAAGTGAGAGGAAAATGCCTTCCTTTATTGGGTTTAGGAAATGTATTTCATGGTGATTTAGATATTCAAAGAAATATAGTGCTTTGGGAAACATGCTTTAAATCTAATTTTGTAATTAATAATGATTTTGTTGACGATGTAATTAAAAAAGCAGGACTTAATATCAGTCAGACGACTGTGATGCGAGCTTTATCTTCAGGCATGAAATCACGACTTGCATTTGAATTAGCAATGAGAGATACGTCTGATATTCTTTTACTTGACGAGGTATTTTCTGTAGGGGACGCACATTTTAGAGAGCAATCTACGATCAGAATAAAAGAAAAACTAAAAACACTAGGGTGCGCAGTGATAGTTTCTCACGATCAGCAGGTATTAGAGGATAACTGTACAAAAATTATTCGAATAAAAGATCATATGACAATTGAAGTATGTTGAATAATATTATTATCATTAATAAATAATTATGATTAAAGACTTTAATCTGGTGCAAATTAATAGATTTACAAGTCTACTACTAACTCTTCAGAAAAAAGATAATTTAATAGGTTTTATAATAGGGTTGGTCCCGATATTAGTAACAGGATTTTCGATTGAACTTTTCATTGGTAAGGTTATCGGAGGTGAAATACATACTGACGGAATTAAGGGGGTATGTGCATTATTCTTTATTTTTTTTAGTAATTCAATTTCGCAATCAACAATATCCATAAAAAATTATAGTTCAATTATTAAGAACTCATACTTACAACCAATGACAGTAATGCTTAGTGAGATTTTATTGCAATATCTAACTTTTATAATAGCATTTTTAATCTTCATACTTGTATTTAATATTTCTTTTATAAAATGTATTCTGCTTATCATATTATCTTTTTTACTGTTTATATATACATTGGCATTAACAAACAGTTTGCTAGTATTAACTTCTATACTGGAGGATTTTGGTAGGATTCTAAGTATTATCTTTCAGATGCTTTTTTGGGTATCGCCTATTCTATATTCAATAAGATCAATTAAAACCGAATTAGTCTATATGTTTATGACTAACCCTTTTTATATTTTCTTTGAACTAATATATCTGATTAATTCACCCGAATCATTTGATCATAATTTTTTTTGGTGGGGTTTTAGTTCATCATTAATTTTTTTAATAACTATATATTTATTACTAAGAGAGTATCGAAAAAAAAATAATTGTATTTTTATAAAATATTCAAATAATTAATATTTATGCAAATTGATCTTTTCCGTCCATCTGTACCTCCGTTATCAGCCTATTATTCCTATTTAGAATTAATAGAGTCAAATCAGATATACTCTAATTTTGGCCCTATACATCATAAATTTAAAAAAAGGCTGGCTGATTATTTTAATATTGGAGAAGAAAATATTGAGTTATTTTCAAGTGGAACGATGGCATTGGTTGCTGCACTCATTGCGTTACAAACTATAAATAAAGATGAAGTGCGTCCTTATTGCCTATTGCCTTCATGGACTTTTGTAGCGACAGTTCAATCCGTGATTGCAGCTGGCTTAACACCAATTTTTGTTGATGTTGAGGAGCAATCAATGCAATTAACTAAAAATATGATTGAGCAAGTTTCAAATGAAATCTTGCTAAAAACCTCAGTAGTTCTCGTAGTATCTCCTTTCGGGGCGCCACTAATTTTAGAAGGCTATGATTTGCTTTGCCAAACTTATGGATTCGAAGTACTTTGTGATTGCGCTGCAGGATTTGAATCTGCAAAATCATTCAATTTTCATACAGTTATATCGTTACATGCTACAAAAATATTTGGAATCGGAGAAGGTGGATTATTAATTAGTATAAATAAAAAATTAATTGAATATGCCAAAGCTTATAGCAATTTTGGTTTTTTAAATTCAAGAAAATCGATTACAAGAGGTATTAATGGTAAATTTTCCGAAATTCAAGCCGCTATTGGACTAGCTGCACTTGACTTATGGGGTAGCAACAAAAAAGATTATTATCAAAAAGCCGCATATTATCTTGAGGCTGCCTTTAATCTGCCATTTCAATTTCAAGAAGGTTGGGGGCGAGACTGGGTGAGCTCAACTTGCGTTATTCGCTTTGATGATGAATCTCAAAAAAAATCCGTCCAAAAAGATTGGGCTAATAATAAAATACAAACCAGAGATTGGTGGAATCAAGGTTGTCATTTAGAGCCTGCATTTTGTCATTATGAATTTATTAACATAAGAAACAATACTAATATATTGGCCAAAACTACTTTAGGTATACCGTTTTATAAAGATATTTCTCAAGATTCAATTAATCACATTTTTAAGTGACTTATGATTAAAGCATAATGACTTTAAATAATATAGAAATTAGTGTAATTGTACCGACATTTAGGCATGAACAATTTATTGAGAGTTGTCTAAACAGTATTATCCAACAGAAATTAAATTTTAATATTGAAATATTGGTAGGCGATGATTGCTCACCAGATGGTACTGCATCGGTAATTGAGAGAATTGCAAAGTCAGATGACCGTATTGTTTTATATAAATGGCTTCGAAATGAAGGTGGTTTAAAAAATATTGATAAGTTGCTTGAAAAGGCACGTGGTCGATATATTTCTATTATAGAGGGTGATGATTTTTGGTTGACTAATGATCACCTGTATAAGAGTATTAATTATCTAAATAATGATAACTCTCTGAGTTTTGTCGCAACGAATTATCTTAACTTTCATAATGATTCATATTTCATGCGTCAAAAAATGAGTGTAATGAAAACAACTAGACTCAAATTTTGGCAATTAGCTTTTGGTAATTTTTTACAAATGGGCACTATGGTATTTAGAAGAGAGTTATTTGCTCGAATTCCAAATGACGCTTTTGACTTTCACATAGGTGATTATCCAATGATTCTATTACTATTAAATCAAGGAGACGGATTACTTTTAGAAAGTTTTAATATGGCTTACAGAGAACATTCTGGCGGGGTTTGGTCTGTTCAAAGTAACAATAATAAAATTAATCAAACACAAGAGACTATAAGATGGATGATAGATAGAAAATATTTTATTTATTTTAAAAAAATCTTTTTACGAATTTATTTGGCAAAGTTAAAATTTAGTGCCGGTAATAAATTAGTATTCATTGAATTTTTTTTATATCTTCCTGTTTTTTTGATTTTTATATTATTTCGAAATTTTTCACTTCCTACCATTTGTGATAACAATAGAGAGTTAAAGAGATTAAATATTAATGCTTGAATACTTAGATAGCTATTTGATTTTTTTTTAAACTAAGGAGAATTTGCAATGAGTGAGTACGACTTTTTGGAAGAATTTATATCTGCTATTGATCCAGCTGAGCCTGATTTGATAAATATCGAAAGTCATTTAGCTTCAATTCCTGAGTGGGATTCTCTCGCTGTCCTCGGCGTGATTGTAATGTTTGAAACATTATTTGATAGAAAAATTACAGGCGAAATTATTGCAAGTGCTCAAACTGTCAGAGATATTTTTAATTTTATTTGATATAAAGGATTAATATGACTTTTGGAACACTTTCAGGAATAGTAATTCGAGGGATTTCTACTGTAGTGCCAACTATTAAAATGGATAACCTCGCAGTTAATCCTGAAGAATTGGTTCAACGTGAACGTCTAGTTCGAAATATTGGTATCCGTTTCCGCAGAGTTTGCAAGTCTGGTCAGATTTTTTCTGATTTAGTTCAATCGGCGTGTGAGGATTTATTATCAAATCTCAATTGGTCTAAAAAATCTGTTGATTTATTATTAGTGGTAACTCAGTCTGGTGAGTATATTATTCCATCTACCTCAATAATTTTGCAAGATCGGATAGGCTTTCCAACTTCAACTCTCGCTTTTGATATTAATTTAGGATGCTCAGGTTATCCTTATGGTGTAATAGTTCTTGGCTCAATTATGAAAAGTTTGGGACTAAAGAGAGGAGTTCTATTAGTCGGCGATCAGTCATCTTCTACAGGATCCCCCGATGCTGGACGGGAAATATTATTCAGTGATTGTGGTACGGCGACTGCTTTAGAGTTGGATGATAAAGCTTCGGAATTGTACTTTGATGGCTTTTCTGATGGCTCTGGTGCTCTTGCGATATATGTTCCTCATGGTGGAAAACGACATAGTACGGAAAAAGAAAGCCATGATTATCGTTTAATGAACGATGGTGTTA
The DNA here is from genome assembly GCA_947456305.1 of Comamonadaceae bacterium. Classification (GTDB taxonomy): domain Bacteria; phylum Pseudomonadota; class Gammaproteobacteria; order Burkholderiales; family Burkholderiaceae_C; genus Limnohabitans. Next base: position 23,520 of record CANGPN010000007.1, read on the forward strand.
CTAGAAAAATGACTGACGTTCATTTGGATGGCCCTGCAATTATGAATTTTTCTATTGGAGTAGTGCCTGATGCATTACGGGCGATTTGTACAAAATCTGAAATACAAATTGAAAAAATCGATTATTTTGTTCTTCATCAAGCTAATAAAATGATAAATGAGACAATTCGAAAAAAAATGAAAATGCCAGAGGAGAAATTTCCATTGGTTTTATATGAATATGGAAATACTAGCTCTGCTACTATTCCTATCACAATTTCATCTAAGCTTAAAGAATCTATTGCGCTTGCTGATAAATTAATATGCGTTTGTGGTTTTGGTATAGGTTTATCTTGGGCTTCACTAATTTTTAAACTTGGTCCAGAAACTTATATTTCATCCGTGATTGAAGCGTAGTTTGATGAAGTCATCAAATAATATTTTTAGGTTTGAAGGTAAGCATATTGTTGTTGCGGGTGGTACTTCTGGAATAGGTTTAGCAGTCGCTAGAACTATAAAAGAATTAGGTGGTGTCGTTACAATTATTGGTCGTAATTCAGAGTTACTTAACACAATCAAATTAGATGGGTTTAATATAATAAACCATGATCTTTTCGAACTTAGCTCACTTAATCAATTAGCAGTATAGGTTGATGAATTCGATGGTTTGCTTTGGTCTGCTGGGATGGCTGAAACGCTGAGACCTTTTGGTTTGCTCACTCTTTCATTGATTGAAGAACTTATAAATAAAAATTGCTACGCACCGTTTGAATTTATTGTTAAAGCTCAAAAAGCACGTAAGATTAAAAATGGTGGATCTATCTGTTATGTGAGTTCAGTGATTGAAAAATGTGGCACGCTAGGATCTGGTGGCTATGGATTAGCTAAATCTGGTTTTTCCTCTCTTGCAAGAAGTATAGGATTAGAACTAGTCAAGAAAAAAATTAGAATTAATTCAGTAGCTTATGGATATATAGATACAAAATTCATAAAAAATCTTGGTGGTTCAAAAGATATCATCAACTCAATTCCGATGGGCATTTTGACAGCTGAACAGGCTTCTGGTGTTGCTGTATTTTTACTTTCAGAAGCTTCAAAATATATTACTAGACAAACTATATTAGCAGACTCAGGTGTGACACTACATCAATCGTTGGCATAAATGTTTTGTAACCTTTTTGATAAAAAAATTTTAATTACTGGTGCATCTTCGGGAATAGGTTCTGAAACTGCATTTGTTTCGGCTTCGAGGGGAGCAACTCCTATTTTAGTTGGAAGAGATATTGAGCGTCTGGAGAATGTAAAAAATCGAATATTAGAATCTGAATATAGGTGTGGTAATATTTATTCGATTGATTTGTCTACATCAGAGGGTGTAAATAAATTAGTTAGAAATATAAAAGAACCTGTCGATGGTATTGTATTTTCAGCAGGAATTTCTAAACCAAGACCTCTTCAATTAATAACAGAAGAATATTTAGATGAAAATTTTTCAATTAATACTTTTTCTCCTTTTCTAATACTTTCAAAATTACAGAAAAGCAGATTAATTTCTCCAAATGCTTCTATCGTATTCCTGTCGTCTATTGCAGCAGTTACAGGTACAAAAGGAACAGTTATTTATTCAGCCTCAAAAGGAGCCCTCATAGGTGCTTCAAAGGCACTCGCTGATGAGTTATCTAAAAAGAAAATTCGAGTTAATGTTGTTTCTCCAGCTGTGGTTAGAACTGCTATTTTTTCTTCTGAACAAGAAGGCTATTTAGAAGAGCAGTCAAAAAAATATCCCTTAGGGCTAGCTTCAACTCTGGATATTGCAGCTACCATTGTTTTTTTAATATCTGATTCTTCAATTTCAATTACTGGTGAAAATATAGTTATTGATTCCGGTTGCACAAATATTTCCTAATATTTCATGAAACTATCTGATATCTATTCTAGTCAAGATTTTTTTAAATTAGAAAAATCTCATATATTTGAAAAATATTGGATTTATTTTTGTCAAGCATCTTTTTTAAAAAAAAATAATGATACTTTTTCACGTAATGTTTGCGGCAATCCAGTAAGTGTTCGAAATACTGGTGATAAATTAATTGCATTTGAAAATATTTGCGCTCACCGTAAGGCCACTATTTTTTTTGAAGAACATTCGAATCGTCCATTTTCATGTAAATATCATGGATGGGTTTATGATAAAGAAGCTGTTTTATATAAGATTCCAAATTCTCAAATATATGAATTTACTTCACAGCAAGTTGAGAAATGTGGAAAGCTGAAACGTTATTCTGTAAAAATTTTAGGTAATATGGTTTTTATAAATTTATCGCCCAATCCAATTCCAATAGAAGAACAATTTCATGATGAGTTTTTATCGCAAATAGTAGAGTCATCAGGTCATTTTGATGATTCTGTAACTTCAACTAGTTGGCAGGCTAAATACAACTGGAAATTAAATTTTGAAAATGTACTGGATTGGAATCACGTTCGTTTTGTTCATCCTAATACATTTGCGCCTTTACAAGTAGGAAGTGATATTGAAGTTGATAATTCTCAAGAATGGAAAAATAATACCGGATCTGAAATAACTGACCTGTTGCATAGAAAGATTGATGTTCGTGACTTGAGTTATTCAACTCAGAGTGAAATAAAACTTACAGATCGTTGGATCAGGAAACATATTAACCGATATAAGAACAAAGATATTTACTATAACTGGTATATTTTTCCTAACGTTAATTATTGTTCAATAGGCGGTGATCATTTTTTAATACAACAATTCGACCCAATTAATTCTATATCTAATGACTTTAGATTAGAAATAGTGACTGCTAGAAGAAATGAGTTAGTTAATTTTTTACCTTTATTAACTGCTTTAATTGAAGGTGAGAAACGCGTAATAGATGAAGATACAGTTTTTCTAGAAAGTCAACAATTAAATTTGAATAATGATAATTTAAATAATTATTTACAAGGTGCAAATGAAAAAGCTTTATTAGTTTTTAAAAAATGGCTTTTGGATAACGTATATGGACAGTAATAAAAAATTAAAAATTATTGGAGAGGGTGAATGGTTATATTATGCTTATTCTGCGGCTATTGAATATAACCGATGGAATACTATCGAGCTTTTTGATATAATTAAAATAAATGAATACTCATATGATTTAAGTGGATTTAATATACCTGAAGAAAATGTTGATTATTTTCTTGCAATTGATGGTTCTATATTTGGAACCGTTAGAGAAAAACATTTATCTATTTTGGTTTCAAAAGGTTTTAATTTCATTTCAATTATGCCCTCACATATGTCTTCAATTATGAAGAATATGAATTGTTTAATTGCTTCTTTCGTCAATATTAATAATTTTAATTTTCGAATTCAATTTAATACATTTATTGGCCCTTATTGCAATTTACCATCTAGTTTTTCTACTGGACGATCAGTAACTATCGGTCCCTATACTGATATTCAACCTGGAGTAAGTATTGGCAAGAATGTTACATTAATTGGAGTCAAAAAAATTTCTTCTAATATCTCAATTGGCGAATATACAAAAGTTGATAATATTGAAATTATCAATAAGGTAATTAAGCCATTAACAAGTCATACACATTTATTTCCTAGGTCTGTAAATATTAAAAATTAATATAATTTCAATCAAAATGAAATCTCTAAATGATAAATACGCAACCGATAGAGGTGATTATTTTTTCTCTAATTATTGGATTTATTTTTTAGTTTAACTACTCAAATATCAAATAAATATGATTATATAAAAAAAAGTATTGCCGGGAAATCAATAATTGTAAGAAATGATGGTGAAAGGCTAAGAGCGTTTGAGAATAGATGCCCGCATAGAAATGCTCAGCTTTTTAGTGAAGATGAAGGTAACGCTTATTTAAGATGTCCTTTTCATGGCTGGGGGTTTAGATCTGATGGTTCATTGGCTGGCATTCCTTATAACGAGGAGATGTATGGTTTCTCGAAAGAATATTGTCAAAATATTTCACTGCTTGAATATGGCCTTGAGATAATTGGAAAATTTATTTTTATTAATTTATCGCACACACCTTTAAAAATTGAAGATCAATTTTCTATATTTATGCTTGAGGATCTTAAAAACCTTAGTAAGCATATAGATACTAACTTCTCAACAACTAAAATTCATGCTAAGTGCAATTGGAAGTTGATCATGGAAATTGTTATGGATCCTTTGCATATTCCATTTGTCCACCCAAGTACCATAAGTACTAAGAGACCGTTTGTTCCACCATCTTCAACGATTATTCATAATAAAGAATTTAATTATTATCGTATTAATGAATTATCTTATAAAACAACTACATCATTACCACATGAGGATGAGAATTGGCATCCATTGGTAGAGAGTTATCCATCTAAGGGTACTTATTTAGAATACTATTTTTTTCCTAATTTACATTTCATAGTACCTACAGGAGGATTTAGTTTTGCTTATTGTGCCCAGTTTCCACAAGAATATAACTTGACAACTATAAATTATTTTTATGCAACTGCTAAACGAAAAGTAAATCATAGAATTTTTCCAATTGTCAACATCGAAGCCTTTGGTTTTGGACTTCGTACTTTCTTGGAAGATGTAGCAATGATGGAGAATGTTCAGCTTTCAGCTAATTCTGATCTATTAACTGGTAATTTTGGAAATTATGAAATGCATATTAAGGCTTGGCGCAATTTTTTCAGAGATTTTGATTATGAGAATTCCAATGAAACAACTTTATCTTCTAAATGATAATACCGATTATTCAAAAAAATGTATTGAATTGGCTTTATCATTTTATTATTCGCTAGATATTATTGATATTGATAATAAAAGTACCGAGAATACTTTTTCAATGAATTTCTTTAATAAATTTTCAGGTAACAATGTATTTATAGCTGCGGATGAGCAATTTTTTAGCATGCTACGAATGAATTTATTAAAAGTTATTTTATCAAAAAAAGCATTTTTAATTAATTTAATATCACAAAATATCCGTATTCCCAGTCATTCAATATTGGGTAAAAATATATTTATTGGCGATAATGTTTTTTTAGGTGAAAATGTTGTCATTGGTGATGGTGCAATTATTGATAGCCGTGCTATTATCATGCACAATTGCATTATTGGTAAAGGTGTTTTCATAGGTAGAGAAGCCGTAATTGGGTCTAATTCTCTGATAGGTAGTAACACGGTTATTGGTTCAAAAGTATTTATAGATTCAATAAAAGTTGGTTCTAAATGTAAGGTATTTAATATGGGGCGTTATTCCGCCGACATTCCTACTTACACCAGTTTCATTGAGAATCACTCAGAACCAATCACTTATCGCGAAAATTTACTATGTTGAATCAATTAATAATAATTGGTGCAGGGGGGCTTGGAAGATCTTTAATGTCTATTGCTTTGTCAGACCGAGGGAATGGCGTAGATTGGACTCCAATAGGCTATTTAGACTCTCGTGCAACGAATTTATTTGACCAAAATATTTCAGATTTAATTCTTGGATCTCCTTTTTTCTATCAACCAAGAAAATTTCAATATTTTATCTGTGGAGTTGGATATCCAAAATTAAAAAGAAAATTTGTTGAATCTCTTCTTGAAAAAAATGCTCTTTTCATTCCTTTCCTACCTCAAAAAAATGTTGGTGAAAACAGCATAATTGGTATTGTTTTTTTTATGGTTAATGTTTCTATTGGCGTGGATTGTGTGATTGAGGATTTTGTTTTCATTGACCAGAGAACAATTGTTGGACACAACGTATCAATTGGTCGTTATTCACATATCGGTTTTAGTGTAAATATTGCTGGAAATGTCAATATTGGTGAAGAGGTAATTATTCATTCAGGTGCCAATATTGGTCGTGGAATAAAAATTGGTAATGCTGCTGAGATAGGTATGGGGGCGGTTGTATTACGAGATGTACCTGACGGCGCAATCATGGTGGGAAATCCAGCAAGAAATATTAAGTTCTAATAAATTAATTTGGAGCAAAATCGTGAAATTTTTTATCTTAGGTGATCGTAAAATGATGTATTTGAAACCGGCATTACTGAATGATCCTGATTTTGGTGGATTTTTAATCGACTCCGCTAATATATTTGATTTTGAGAGGAGAGTTAGAAGTAGTTACTCTAATAAACAAATTAGTTTTAAAAATTTTTTACGTTATTCAAAAGCTAATGGTGCAAATCTAGTTCTTTATTACAACGATATAGTTGGTTCTAAGTTGTTTAGAAATTACTTATATTCATTATCTAACGAATTTTGTTTTAATATTAAAGATTTTTTTGAATTTTCATTCTATAAAAACATTCCTCTTGTTTATGACACACCACAAGATCTCGTGAATCAAATTTGTTATAGAAAAAAAGATTGGGAAATATTGGCTGAGAGAGTGTCTGATCAATTTTCTAAAGAATCAATCAAAGCATATTTAAGAGCTATAGAGAAAAAATCTATTGATGAAATGATTCCATATGTAGTTCCCTTTGATTTTGAAAGTTTCAATAAATACTCTAATCACTTTTCTTTTATGCCCACTGATGATGAAATTTTTGTGGATATTGGTGCTTACGACGGTGATTCTGTTGCTAAATTTATTGAATCTACTCCTACAGGCGGATATCGGGAAATTCATGCGTTTGAACCAAATAAATCTACATACGCTCAACTTGTATTAAGAAAACAATGGATTCCCAGATTATTTACTTACGAATTGGCTTTATCAAATCAAAATAGTTTCAGTATTTTTAATAATGATGGTGGGTCTATGGGTGCCAGACTTTATGACGGTAATGCTGAAGTATTTAATGAAAATGATTGTTGCAAAGTTCAGACTGTTAGGCTTGACGATGTATTAAAAAATGCAACGTTTATTAAGATGGATGTTGAAGGCTTTGAAAAAAATGTCGTTGATGGTGCCAAAGAATTAATCCGTAAATGTAGTCCTACTTTGGTTATTGATACCTATCACCATGCAAATGACGCTTTGGAGATTTATGAGGCAGTTATGAATATACATAAGTACTCTTTTGTTGGTATGAGATTCGTACATGCCAATTTACACGCACATTCACTTTATTTTTCTGATACCAAAAATCTTGTTTAAAAGTTATATTTAGATGCAGTAAATTGTTGATTAACTATTTATCCAAAATCCAACGGCAACCCCACATAGTTCTCTGCCAGTGAAGTAGACAAGGCCTGGCTACGCACCAGGTAATCTAGTTCAGCTTCCTGCATCCTCTGGCCGAAAGCGCCGCTCTCCGGAAATTGGTGCATTAGCGTGGTCAGCCACCACGAAAAACGCTCGGCGCGCCATATGCGAGCCAGCGCGCGTTGCGAGTAATGGTCTATACCCGCATCGCTTTTCTCTTTGTAGTGCTCTATCAAGGCACTGCTTAAATATTTCACATCACTTGCAGCCAGGTTCAAACCCTTGGCACCCGTGGGCGGCACTATATGCGCTGCATCGCCCGCTAAAAACAAACGTCCGAACCGCATGGGCTCTGCCACAAAGCTGCGCAGCGGCGCCATGCTTTTTTCTATGGACGGCCCGGTTTGCATGCGATCTGCCAGCTCCGGGTCCAGTCGCCGGCGTACCTCATCCCAAAAACGCTGGTCGCTCCAATCTTCCACTTTATCGCTGCTCGGGCATTGCACGTAATAGCGGCTGCGCGTCATGCTGCGCATAGAGCACAGCGCAAAGCCGCGCTCGCTGTTGGCATACACAATGGCGTGGCTGGAAACCGGCGGCACATCGGCCAGCACACCCAGCCAAGCGAACGGATACACCTTTTCATATTCGGTGATCGCGTCCTTGGGCACACTGGCACGCGCCACGCCGTGAAAGCCGTCGCAACCGGCAATGAAGTCGCAATGCAGTCTGTGGTTGACGCCATCTTTGGTGTAGGACACGCTGGGTTGATGGCCATCAAAATCGTGCAACTGCACATCAGCGGCTTCGTAGACGGTGGGCAAGTTCAATTGACTGCGCTGCGCCATCAGGTCGCGGGTGACTTCAGTTTGTCCGTAAGCGGTAACCACTTTGCCTTTGGTCAGGCCAGTCACGTCTATGGGGTGGCGCGTATTTTTAAACACCAGTTCAATACTGTGGTGTACCGTGCCGCCGCTCTCAACGCCTTGGCCTACACCGGCTTCGTGCAATAAATCGACGGTGACTTGCTCCAGGATACCGGCGCGAATGCGGCCCAGCACGTAATCAGGGCTTTGTCGCTCGATGATGACATGGTCAATATCGGCTTTGTGCAGCAAAGCACCCAGCAGCAAACCCGAAGGTCCCGCGCCGATGATGGCTACCCGGGTGCGTGTTGTTGTCATCTTCAAACTCCGAGATGCTGATTGAGTAAATCCGGTTGCGCCAGCAGCGTTTCACTGCTGCCTTCAAACACCACTTCGCCTTTGACCAAAATCACGTTGCGCTGTGTGATGCGGGTCACGTGCTGCCAGTTTTTATCTACGATGACGGTGCTGATGCCTGACTTGGCAATCAGTTCGCAAATGCGCCAGATGTCTTGCGCGATCAACGGCGCCAGGCCTTCAGTGGCTTCGTCCAGCAGCAGCAAATCCGGGTTGGTCATCAAAGCGCGGCCAATGCTGAGCATTTGTTGTTCACCGCCGCTGAGTTGCTGGCCGCCGTGTTGCAGGCGTTCGCCGAGGCGGGGGAAGGTGTCGAGCACGCGTTGGTAGGTCCAGTCTTGCTGGCCGCGCACACCTGGGCGAGCCGACATCACCAGGTTTTCATGAACGCTTAAATTGCCGAAGATACCGCGACCTTCGGGCACATAAGCCATGCCCAGCAAGGCGATGTCGTAAGGTGTTTGGCCGTGTATGGCGGTGTTTTGAAACTCAATGCGACCGCTGCGTGGTTTGAGCAAGCCGGTGATGGTTTTCAGCAAAGTGGATTTGCCCATGCCGTTGCGCCCCATGAGGCCAACAGTTTCACCGGCCATCACTTTGAAATCCATGTCATGCAACACATGGCTGGCACCGTAATAGGTGTTGAGTCCGCTGACTTGTAGCAAAGGCGCGCTCATGCGGTTTCCTCGCCCAAATAAGCAGCTTGCACTTTGGCATCGGCGCGTATCTCTTGTGGCGTGCCGCTGGCGATGACGGTGCCATTGACCATGACGGTCAAGACCTCGGCCAGCGCAAACACCGCGTCCATATCGTGTTCCACCAGCAGCATGGCATGGTCTTTTTTCAATTTGTGCAACAGCACCACCATGGCCTCTGCCTCGGCGGTGCCCATGCCTGCCAGCGGTTCATCCAGCAGCAACACCTGCGGTTCAGTTGCCAGCACCATGGCGATTTCTAACTGGCGTTGCACGCCGTGGCTCAGGTTGGCCGCGATGATTTGCTGTTCTTGCGCCAAGCCGGTGAGTTGCAAGGCGCGTTCTGCGCGCTCGCGCACTGCTTTGTCAGTAGATGCATTGCTCAGCCATGCCAATGGGTTGTAAGGCGCGCGGGCTTGGCGCGACTGGGCTGCCAGCATGAGGTTGTCCCAAACGCTGAGCGCTAAAAATACATTGGTCTTTTGGTAACTGCGTCCCAAGCCATGAAGGGACAATCGGTCATGCGACCAGCCACTGACATTTCGACCGTTGAGCCAGAGTTCGCCATGGGTGGCCGCCACATCACCGCTGAGCAAATGGGTGAGGGTGGTTTTACCCGCGCCGTTGGGGCCGATGACGGCGTGCAATTGGTCTTTGTACAGGGAGAGTGACACGTCGTTCACCGCCAGCAAACCGCCGTAGCGTTTGCTCAAACCATTGGCTTGCAACAAAGCTTCACTCATCGGCGGCTTTCTCTGTGCGCAGCAAACCCATGAGACCTTGCGGTGCGACAACGACGACCAACACGATCAAAGAGCCCATCCACAGTTGCCAGTGTTTGGCCAAATCAAAGTCGCCGATTTTGGGCAAGTCTTTGAACAGGTCCAGAAAAATTTCAAAGCCGAACGCGCCAATCATTGCGCCTGCGACATTGCCCATGCCGCCCAGAATCACCATCATGATGACGTGTGCGCTCATGTGAAAACCCATGAGCTCCGGATTCACATAACCGGTTTGCGCCGCCCACAAAAACCCGGCCAATCCCGCCAATGCGCCTGCAAGTGTGAACGCAGTGAGTTTGTAGCTGAAACTGGCATAGCCTAAAGCGCGGGTGCGGTGTTCGTTCAAGCGGATGCCGTTCAAGGTTCTGCCAAACGGACTCCACAGCAAGCGGCGCAAAAACGCATAGGTGATGAGCATGCAAGCTAGCGTGAAGTAATACAGCATCCACTTGTTTTCTAGGTCAAGACCCAGTCCACCGGGGCGTACGTTAATGTAAATACCGTCAGAGCCGCCCAGCGCCTTGTTGTCGAAAAACAGGTAGTACATCATTTGTGAAAACGCCATGGTCACCATGATGAAGTAGATGCCGTGCGTGCGCACGACAAAAAAACCGATGACCAGTGCGGCCAAGGCCGAGGCCAACATGGCCAGTGGCAGGGCGATGAGCCAGTTGGCACCGGCATCCTGCGGCGATAAATAAGCGACCACATAACCGGCCAGTCCGAAATACGCTGCGTGGCCGAGTGACACCAGACCAGTGATGCCTTGTAATAAATCGAGGCTCATGGCGAAGATGGCCAGAATCATCATGCGGGCGACGGTTTGCGTATAAAAATCCTGACCGGCAAACGGAAAAGCCAGCAAGGCCAGAAGACCAAAGACCAGCAGCAGTTTGACGCTGCGCGGCAGTACTTCCAAATGGGCTTGCGGTGTACTCATTGTTTGAACAAGCCTTCGGGTTTGTATAACAGCACCAGCGCCATCAATACATAGACCAGCATGCTGGCAAATTGCGGCACCAGCACTTTGCCGAAGGTGTCCACCAGACCCACCAGCAGTGCTGCTGTGAGGGCTCCGCGCACCGAGCCTATGCCGCCGATGACGACCACCACAAAGCACATGATCAGCACTTGCGAACCCATGTAGGGGTAGACGCTGGACAGCGGCGCAATCAACATACCTGCCAATGAGGCCAGTGCCACACCGAGCGCAAACACCAGCGCGTGCAAGCGAACAATGTTCACGCCCAAGGCCTGCGCCATGTCGCTGTTGAATGCACCGGCGCGGATTTTCATACCGAGTTTGGTGCGGCTGATCAACAGCCACAAACCCAGAGCCAGCAGCGAACAAATACCCAGCATGAACAAACGGTAAGCAGGATAAGAAAGTGTGTCGGTGAGGTTGATAGACCAGTTCAGCGAGTCCGGTACGGCGACGTTGTGTACATCGTCGCCCCAAAGCATGGAACGCAACTCTTCAAAGATATAAATCAAACCAAAGGTCAGCAACACTTGGTCTAAGTGGTCGCGCTTGTAAAAATGTTTGAATAAGATTTTTTCCAACACCCAGCCAAGCAAGAGGCTAAGCACTGCGCCCACGACAACGGCCAGAAACAAATTACCGCACAGACCGGTGAGTGCGTAAGCCAGGTAAGCGCCTAGCATGTAAAAACTGCCGTGCGCCAGATTGACCACACCCATGATGCCGAAGATCAACGTCAAACCAGCTGCCAGTAAAAACAGCAGCAAGCCGTATTGAACGCTATTGAGCAGTTGAATTAAAAAATTAGCGAGATCCATCAACCTAGCTTACAACCAGCCCCGGAGTCAGACAGGGCTTTGGCTGCAACGCCTAACACCACGTTTTCTTTGCCTTTGACCACGCGCAGGTACATATCCTGTACAGGGTTGTGCGCTTTACTCATGGTCCATTTGCCGCGCGGGCTGTCGATCACAGCGTTTTCCATGGCGGTGTACAAAGCTTTTTTATTGGTCAGGTCACCATTCACAGCGGCCGCGCCTTGCAGCAGCAACTGACCCGCGTCGTAGCCTTGCACGGCATAGACATCGGGTTGCATCTTGAAGCGCTTTGCGTAGGCCAGGCGGAATGCATCGTTGCGTTTGGTGGCCAAAGACGCGCTGTAGTGCAGCGTGGTCATGATGCCTTGGGCCGAAGGGGCGAGTTCATCGTCAAGCAAACCTTCGGTCAAAAAGCCGGACCCGTACAAAGGAATTTTTCCGGCCAAGCCAGCGGCTGCATAGTCGCGGATGAATTTGGAAGCGCCGCCGCCGGAGAAGAAACACGCCACCGCATCGGGTTTGATAGAGGCAATTTCGGTGAGCAGCGCTTGAAATTCCACATTGGGGAAAGGCAAGCCGAGTTCTTTGACGATGGTGCCGCCTGCAGCCAAGTAGCCTTCTTTAAAACCTTCACCGGCTTCGTCACCTGCCGCGTATTTCCAGGTGATCCAGACGGCTTTTTTATGGCCTTTCTCCATCATCACTTTGCCCAGCGCTAGCGTGGGCTGACTGTTGGTGAATGAGGTGCGGAACACGTTGGGCGCACACAGCGCGCGCGTGGCGGCGTGCAAACCTGCATTAGGGATGATGGACAGCACGCCGGTTTCACGTGCCACTTTGTGTATGCCCATTTGCACACCTGAATGGACAGTGCCGATGATGGCGTCAACTTTATCGCGCTGCACCAGTTTGTTGGCGTTTTCCACGCCTTTGGCAGGTTCGGATTCATCATCCACTTTGAAATATTCAATCTCGCGTCCGCCGAGTTTGTTGCCTTTTTCTTCTAAGGCCATGCGAAAACCGTTGTCGCAAGCCAGTCCCAGTTGGGCAAAAGTACCGGTGTAGGGAAACATCATGCCTATGCGGATTTTGGCGTTTTGCGCACGGGCAGAGGGCACCAGTCCGGTGGAGGCAGCGCCCAAAATGGCGGCGGTTCGGGTCAGTACTTGTCGGCGCGAGGTCATGGAATTCTCCGGGAAGGGCTTGAAAATAAACGGGCAATCAAGCCCTCAGTTTAAACCGCTGGATTTTGCCGGTGGCTGTTTTGGGTAGTTCGGGCAAAAACTCCACCCAGCGAGGATATTTAAACGGAGCTAATTGGCTTTTCACATGGGCTTTCAAATCGGCTTCATCCGCCGTTTGGCCGGGTTTCAACACCACATAGGCTTTGGGTTTGATCAGCCCTTCATCATCTGCCTGACCAACCACAGCTGCTTCGAGCACGGCGGGGTGGGTCATCAAAGAAGCTTCCACTTCAAATGGCGACACATAAATGCCGCCGACTTTCAACATATCGTCAGAACGGCCGCCATAGGTGTAATAGCCATGGGCATCGCGGCTGTACTTGTCGCCGCTGCGGGTCCATTCACCGGCAAAGGTGTGTTTTGTTTTTTCGCGGTTGTTCCAGTACATGACGGCGGCGCTGGGGCCGCTGATTTGCAATTCGCCGAGTTCACCTTCTGCGCATTCATGCCCGTCGTCGTTCACCAGTCGCAAACGGTAACCGGGCACGGCTTCGCCGGTGGTGCCGTAACGCACACGACCGGGCCGGTTAGACAAAAAGATGTGCAGCATTTCTGTCGATCCTATGCCGTCTAGAATTTCAACGCCGTATTCGGTTTGCCATTTGTGGCCGATCTCGGCGGGCAAGGCTTCACCGGCGCTGGTACAGACACGCAGATTCAGTGCTTGAGCACGTGGACGCGGTTCGTGCGCCAGCAAACCTGCAAACAAGGTAGGCACACCATAAAACACCGTCGGTTGGTGCGTTTGTAAAACATGGAACACGTCTACGGGTGTGGGTCGTGTGCCTAGCAAAACTGTGGTCGCACCGACTGCCAATGGAAAACTCAACGCATTGCCAAGTCCGTAAGCGAAAAATAGTTTGGCCGCTGAAAACACCACGTCGTCTTCCTGCAAACCCAGCACTGCACGGCCGTACAACTCGGCGGTTTGGATCACGTGGCTGTGCAAATGCACGGTGCCTTTGGGAGAACCGGTAGAGCCACTGGAGTAAAGCCAGAAACACACATCGTCTGCCAGGGTATGTGCGGCTTGCGCCATCGGCGGATGCTTTTGTATCAGTTCAGCCATGTCTTGGCCACCAGGTGCGGTGTCTGCCGCATCAGAAATGATGTGTTGCAAATGCGGACATTGGCTTACAACGGGGGCAAACACCGGCCACAACGCTTTGGATACCAGCAAGGCGCGGGCGCGTGAGTCCTGCAACATGAATTGGTAGTCTTGCGAAGTGAGCAAGGTATTCACTGCCACCGGCACTACACCGGCCAAAATGCAGCCTAAAAACGCCACCGGCCAAATCAGGCTGTCGTGCATGCAAAGCAACACGCGATCTTCCTGACGCAGACCTGATTCAATCAAAGCTTGCGCAAAACGTCGGGACTGTTCGTTCAATTGCGAATAACTCAATCGCGCGCCGCTGTGTGCATCTATGTAAGCTGCTTTGTCAGCGCGCGTGCCATGCCGTTGCAGCAAGTCTGCCGCCGCGTTATAAACCCGGGGAATGTCAATTTCAGGCGGTGACGATGAGTGATCGGCTTGGCTGAGCGGCATGTAAACAAACCTTGTTCATCAAAGAATGCGAGGATTATTGCCCACATACCATGCAAGAAAATGCATGAGATTGAAGCAGCATGGCTTGTGCGGGTAGAATGTGCGGTTCGGGGTGTAGCGCAGTCTGGTAGCGCATCTGGTTTGGGACCAGAGGGTCGTAGGTTCGAATCCTATCGCCCCGACCAATATTAAAAAAAGGCCTTACGGGCCTTTTTTCTTGAATTCTGCCCGTAGCTCAGTTGGATAGAGCAACAGCCTTCTAAGCTGTGGGTCGGGGGTTCGATCCCCTCCGGGCAGGCCAATGAATTCAAATACTTAATTCAATTACCCGAGCTGGTATCTTCAGCACCTTATAAGGAAAGCATTCATGAGTGAACAAAAAATCCGCTTCGACGATGGCGCCGGTTACGAGCAAATGATGGGCAAGTGGAGCAGGCTTGCAGGTGATGTTTTTCTGGACTGGCTGCAAGCCCCCGCTGAAAAGCACTGGGTGGATATAGGCTGTGGTAACGGCGCATTCACGGAGTTGCTGATAGAACGTTGCGCACCGTCGGCGGTGTCGGGCATTGACCCGTCAGAGGGCCAGTTGGCCTATGCGCGGGAGCGCCCCGGCTGCCGTTTGGCGGTGTTTCAACAGGGCGATGCCATGTCGTTACCGTACGCGGGCGGTTCTTTCGACGCCGCTGTCATGGCGCTGGTGATATTTTTTGTACCCGATCCTGCCAAAGGCGTGGCCGAAATGTCTCGTGTGGTCAAACCGGGCGGCCTGGTTTCAGCCTATGCCTGGGATATGCTGGGAGGTGGCTTTCCCTTAGCAGCTATTCAAGCGCAAATGCGCGTCATGGGACACATACCTATGTTGCCGCCGAGTCCTGAGGTATCCAGAAAACAAGCTCTGCACGAAACTTGGGTGGCGGCAGGTTTGAAAGCAGTTGAAACCACCGAGATCAAGGTCCAACGCACCTTTGATGACTTCGAAAATTACTGGCAAATCGCTATGGTCGGCTCCAGTGTCGGTCCCACCATCAAAGCATTGCCTGCGCCTGACTATGAAGCCCTTAAAACCTCTGTGCAACAAGGTTTGGAACACGGCAGCAAAGGTGGCCGGATTGTGGTTCACGCGCGTGCTAACGCGGTTCGCGGCTTTGTGCCGAATTGATATTTTTGTCAACTGAAACGACTTGATGACGCCTTAAGCAAAGGGCGGTCTGACAGCTTCAGACGATATTTTTCTTTTTAGACGATATTTGCCTGCGCAACTGCTGAATCGTTTCTGCGGCATTCGGCATTTGCGGGTTCACCTGATTGGCGCGTTCCATGTAGTCCAGCGCACGTTCGAACTGGCCTTTGTCAACCAGCATGCGGGCGTAACCCGATAGCGCGCCGAAATGCTGGGGTATGCGTTTGAGTACTTCTTCGCAATCCAAAATGGACAAATCGTATTGTCCGATCATGAAGTACAAAGTGGCGCGTTTGTTCCACGCCTCGGCAAACGACGGTTGCTGCTCGATGATGTGCGAGAACACATCAATAGCGTGGGGCAGGTCACCGGCGCTCATCAAGTCAAGGCCTTGCTGGTATTCGATGTCTATGGCGGGGTTGCCGGAGTGGCCCCAGAGTTGCCAGATGACAGCTTGCGCCACGTTGCGCACCGATGCATCCGTATCGCTAAGCAGCGGGTAAAGCGTATCCGCGTCTGCGGCAGTCCCCAGGCGGGACAAGCGGTTCATGGCATTGATACGCTCTGAGGTGTTGCCGTGGGCGATGTCTTCTTGTGCTTGTTGGTAGTCAGGGTTGCTGCTGGCTTGCTCGCCAAGAGCCACAGGTGCGCTGAGCAGTCCAGAGAGGGCAAGTAGCAAGAGTAAAGGCATGAATAAGCGCAAACTGTTGTGCATGGCGAGTCTCCAACGAATGGACTTTTCTAGCTTACCCGAGGTTCAGGCTTTGCGCTTTGCCAATACCCACACCGCCAGAACCTGCTTTAGGGGCAATGCCATGGCCTTAGTGGCCGCCGTGACCAGAGGGCTTTTCTTTTGCCGCTTTGTCAAAGAAGTGGTACCAGCATTCTTCTTTGGCCAGGATATTGCTCTTGTTATCTAGGCAGTAATAGCGCCGGATTTTTTTCTCGCGGTCGGTGATGAAATAGCTGCGGTAAAGCGTTTTGTTCAGCACGTACATGATGGCAGTACGCGACTGGGGGCAGGTTTCCCCCAAAATACAAGAGCGCATGACGTTGGAGTTGACGTACAGCTCTATGGAAATAATGGGAAGTTTTTTGCCGTGGTGTGTGGCCACCAGGCGGACCGCGCAGGTTGAGCCTGTGACTTTGTCCAGACCGTCTTTTTCCGCCAGCATATTGGCCTCTTGCGCCAGCAATTCACGGTACCACTCACCGATCACACCCCGGCAAATAAAATATTCTTCTTCTTCAGTTTTGTGAAACGGCTCAATGTATGGGCGGCGCTTGGAGTCGAAATAAAACAGCGGTTCCTGGCCTTCAAACGTACGTTTGGGACGCTCCTCCTTGACCGGTGCACCATGTGCGTCTTTGGCGGGTGCACCGTGCGCATCTTTGGCACCGTGGTCGTCTTTGGCAGGCGCGCCGTGTTCGTCTTTTTTAGGGGGTGCGCCGTGTTCATCCTTCTTGGGAGGGGCACCGTGTTCATCTTTTTTGGGCGCTGCGCCGTGGTCGTCTTTTTTAGGCGGCGCACCGTGGTCGTCGTTGGCCATGGCTGCGCTTGACACCGTCAATGCCAGAAGCAAAAGCATTTGTTGCAAAAAAAGAGACAAGATTTTCATGGGCTGAGGTTTACAACGTCTATGGTTTATCGGCTTCAAGCAGCCGGTCTTGAGCAAAAAGCAAGCGGGATGAGGCGCTTAATCAACGGTGTAGCAGGTCTGGTCTCTGTGCCATTTACCTGTATCTGTGACGCAATGGTGTTGAATCAGTTTGCGACTGATATCAGACAAAAAATACGATCTGTAGAGCGCGTTTCTGTTCGGGACAAAATTGACAGTGCGAAAAATGGGACATTCCTCGCTGCGTATGCAACGGTCAAACTGCTTGCTGTTTTCATACAGCTGAATACTGATACGTCCAGGCGTCAGGCTTTTTTCCGTGCCAGCGGTGACGATGCAAGTCTTAGGGTCGACAAAATGCAGTTCTGACAATTCGTTGAAATAGTTCATCTCGGCGACCACGAGTTCCAAAAACCACGGCGCCACAATCCCTTTGCATTCGTAATAGTCCAACTTATCCGAATGGTGAACAACTTCACCCAAAGGCAATTTGTTCTTGTCCAGCATCAGCATCGGCTCCTTGCCGGAATTAGGGGGATGGGCTTTGGAGGCGCGCGGCGCTTCTTCCTGGCCTTCTTTGCTTTGCGAGCCTTCGTTCAAAACGGATTCAACTCGGCGGTTGAGTGAATCTTCTTCTTTGGTGGTCTGTGCTTTCTTGTCAGGCACCTGCAGAAATTTCGCATCCTTGGGTGCTTTATCGTCCGAACAAGCGGTCAGGAAAATCAGTGCGCACAGCAAACCCGCGCCAAAAAAAGCTATTTGGACCGGTGATTTAAAAGAAATCTGGGACATGGCTTGCATTATCGACGTATTCAACCGATGAGCACCAAGGAATAAGCGTTTTTCATTTTTGACAGTGCTTTGTCCGCTTTGATGTTTTGCGCTTTGGTGATTTCCAGTGGTTTGATGTTGCCGATCTGCGTAATGCTTGCGATTTTTTTATTATTGCTGGCTATAAAGTCTATGTTTTTTGAAATATTGCTGCTGGTGTCGCGGATATTTAAATAAAATTCAGTGGAATATTTATTGAATAAGTCGGTCAAAACCTTACCCTCGGACACAGAAGCATTGATGGCGCTACCTTTGAATGCTTCAATGCCGGTCAGCATGCCCTTATCGTCAAGCACTTTCAGTCCCCTGTAATTAATAGCCAGAGCCTGGGTATCGTCGTAGCCCACAAACTTGGCACTGTCGCCCGGCACGACGTTGACGGTGGTGGTGGTGGTGGTGCCAGGCGTGGTTGCAGTGCCTGAGGTGTCAATATGGGTTTGTATTTCAAATTTGCCGTTGACTGATTTAGACCACAGTTGGCTGTCCCAGGGCGAGATCAACTGTTTGGTTTGACCGGCTGACGGGGTAATGATCATTGTGTTAATTTTGGGATTAAGCGTGCGCAAAGTTGAAATATTGCTACTTAAAACCGAGAATTCATCATTCAATACCAAGGTGTTATCTGGAAATTTGGCTAATAAATTGACACTGGACTTGGCTTGGCTGGAAGTTACATTGACTTTGGCCGGCATATTCGTCACGTTGACTTGCGCGATTTGAGCCTGCACCAGATTCAAATCTTTCAGACTGGCCGAAATATTTTCAGCCGAGTCGGCAATCGAAACTTTCAAGCGGCTGTTCATTTTCAAAGCGGCCAAAGCTTGGGCTGCGGTCATGGGCCGCGGGCTTGCCGGTGTGGCAAGACTGGGAACACTGACTGATGTGACCTGCATGATTTATCCTCTGAAAATGATCAGAGCGGCAATACATTGCCGCTCAAGCCTTGCTTCATGGTTTTTTGACCGGTAATTGGCAATGCTTATTGAACTGCAGAGGTAAAGCAATATACAAGCCCGGTGCAGAAAATACCGGGTCATTCAAGACAGGATCAACGCGATGAAAACATCTTCCAAGGTCGACTGCGGGAAATAAACGTTCACCTGCCCAGATAAGAACAAGTAGTTTTTAATTCAGCGACAGCCTCACGGCTGTTGGGCACACTAAAAAACATCGTATTCGCCATGAATGAGGCCACTATCTTCCCCTTGGCGTTGAGAATTTTTTTCTCCAGAGCGAAATAGTCTTTACCGAAATCGGGTCCGGTGACATAGCTCAGTTTATTACCCATATTGACTTGACCAAAAGCCATATCAATGGCTTTTTCCTGGTCAACCCGCAAAGAAATCTGTGTGGATTCCGGGTATTTTTGAGCCTTATCGAAATCAATACTGGTAATGAATGCAAACCACCTGGTTTTATCTTTGTCGTTCCAGCATTTCAGGGCCAAGGCATAGGTGCCTTCTTCATTGTCGACAGATATATAAGCGTTATTGTCATCTGTCATTGGGTCTGTGCCTTGGGTGATCTCCCATTCTGCATGGACTGTTTGATTGCAGAGTAAGCATAGAAATAAAAATACTGACGTGAATGGTTTGAGAAATTTCATTTTGAGTTGCTCTTTGAAAGGTATCAATATAAATCAACAGTATCTGTTGAATATCAATTCATTTAAATTAGTTATTTAGGTTTATTCAATTCTTTAAGATTCATTTAAGTGAATGGCTTGGAGGAGCATGGCTGGAAAAGCTGCGCTTAAGAAGCCGCCGGTTTTGTCGAAGCTAATTACAAGCTTGGACATTTCCGCATTCAACTACCGGACAAACCGTGAAATCCTTTTTTTGTTACTGCCTTACTTACTTGCTGTTTGCGTTTACTGCACACGCCGAATCAAACCGTTTTATAGGCGGCCATATTCAGATAGCCACCGGTTTTCAGTTGAATAACCCGACGCTGGACAACTACAGCGATAGCCAAAGCACTTCAAGCTCACCGGTCAAAGGGATTCCTCTGGTTTTTGGAGCCGGCTATAGCTTGTCTTTGAGTGGTTCAAAAGTCATAGGCCTGAGTTATGAAAGAAACCTGGTCGATACTTATTCAGCCTCCTTGGCCACGACCAGCTCAGGGACAACCAAAAGCAGCAGCTTGGCCTATAGCAACCAGCAACGTTTATCAGTCACAGGAGGCCATTTGCTGAACAATTTCGCCATGGTCTACGGTAAGCTGGGTTATGCAAGTCTGAGCACCACCAAAGCAGACAACAACTTTGACCTCAGCGGTTATGTGCTGGGCGTGGGCTACAAGTCATTTCTCAACAACTTTCAGTATGTGTTTGCCGAATACAACCACACGCGCATGCCCAAAACCGGTTTGGTTAACGGTTCAGTCACTTACGATGCGCAATCCGTCGGCCACGAGTTGTTGTTTGGTGTGGGCTTGCAGTTTTAAGCCCTGACCAGCGATTCAGCGTTTTTCGTACTGCGCTTTACCGAACAAGGTTTCCATGGCTTTTTTGTCGTCTTGCAAGGGCTTGCGCAAATCTGCCAGCACGGCGCAGCCGCGAATCACTGCAGGTCTGCTCTCCATCATGTCAAACCATTCTTTTAAGCGCGGGTAGTCGGCCCAGTCCATGCCTTGGTTTTTCCAGTTACGCAGCCACGGGTAAATGGCCATGTCGGCAATGCTGTAACTATTGCCTGCGATGTACTTGCCCAAAGCCAATTGTTTATCCATCACGCCATAAAGCCGCTTGGCTTCGTTGGTGTAGCGGTCAATGGCGTAAGGGATTTTTTCAGGTGCGTAGGCGCGGAAATGGTGGTTTTGCCCGAGCATGGGACCGACACCGCCCATTTGAAACATCAGCCATTGCAACACTTCAAATTTCGCACGGTCTGACTTAGGCAAAAACTTGCCCGTCTTGGCCGCCAGATACAACAAAATCGCGCCCGATTCAAACAAGCTGATGGGCTTGCCGTCCGGGCCGACGGGGTCAACCAACGCAGGGATTTTGTTGTTCGGGCTGATGGTCAAAAACTCAGGCGTGAACTGCTCGCCTTGACCGATGTGTACCGGATGCGCCAGCCAGTCACGCCCAAGCTTGTAGCCGCATTCCTCCAGCATGATGTGGACTTTGTGGCCGTTAGGTGTCGGCCAACTGTAAACATCGATCATGTGCGGTTTCATGTTCAGCTGCCGCGCGTGATGGGCATGTCAACGTCTTGCGGCATGGTGGAGATATGGCGTGCAAGTTCCAGCTTGGCGATGGAGTTGCGGTGCACCTCGTCCGGACCGTCGGCCAGACGCAAAGTGCGCTGGTGGGCGTAGGCGTAGGCCAACGGGAAGTCATCGCTGACACCGCCTGCACCGTGCGCCTGAATCGCCCAGTCGATGATTTGTGTGGCCATCACTGGCGCGATCACTTTGATCATGGCGATTTCGGTTTTGGCGATTTTGTTGCCGACCGTGTCCATCATGTAAGCGGCTTTGAGGGTGAGCAAACGCGCTTGCTCAATCATGATGCGCGACTCGGCGATACGCTCGTGCCACACGCCTTGAGATGAAATGAGCTTGCCGAAAGCGGTGCGGCTGTTCAAACGCTTGCACATGAGTTCCAGCGCACGTTCGGCGCAGCCTATGGTGCGCATGCAATGGTGAATACGGCCAGGGCCTAAGCGGCCTTGGGCGATTTCAAAACCACGGCCTTCGCCGAGCAACAAATTGCCGACCGGCACACGCACGTTTTTCAGCAGCACTTCCATGTGACCGTGGGGCGCATCGTCGTAGCCGAACACGCTCAAGGGACGCAAGACTTCCACGCCAGGCGCATTGGCCGGCACAATGATCATGCTTTGCTGAGAGTGGCGTGGCGCGTCAGGGTCGGTTTTGCCCATGACGATATACACCGCGCAACGCGGGTCACCGGCACCTGACGACCACCACTTGCGGCCATTGATCACGTATTCATTGCCTTCGCGGTGAATAGAACATTGGATGTTGGTAGCGTCCGAGGAGGCCACATCAGGTTCGGTCATCAAGAATGCCGAGCGAATGTCGCCGCGCAGCAATGGCTCTAACCACTGGTCTTTGAGTTCTTCGCTGGCGTAGCGCTCAAAGGTTTCCATGTTGCCGGTGTCTGGCGCAGAGCAGTTGAACACCTCGGCGGCAAACGGCACGCGGCCCATGATTTCGCACAACGGTGCGTATTCCAGGTTGCTCAGACCTTCGGGGGCGCGCTTGCTGTGCGGCAAAAACAAGTTCCACAAGCCGGCTTTGCGTGCCAGCGGTTTGAGTTCTTCGACGATTTCCGTGGGGATCCAAGGGTTGCCTTTGGCGCGGTTAGCGGCGATCTCTTCATAAAAGCGTTTTTCGTTAGGGTATACGTGTTCGTCCATGAAGGCGATCAAGCGTGCCTGCATGTTTTTGACTTTATCGGTGTAATCGAAATTCATCAGTGTCTCCGGTTAGTAAGTGTGTATCTCAAGGGTAAGCAGTGATTAATGGCGTTGAGCAAACAGCCAGGCGAGTTCGGCCATGGGGCGGGCGCCTGCGCCTGAAGCTTTGGCTTGCGCGCTCGAGGCCGTACCGTCTTCGACTCGTTTGGCAATGCCTTGCAAGATGGCGGCGATGCGAAACATGTTGTAGGCCAGATAGAAATTCCAGTCTTTTTTCAATGCGTCCAGCGTCGTGATGCCGCTGCGTTTGCAATACAAATCGATGTACTCGTCTTCCAGCGGAATGCCCAGGGCAGCGTGGTCCAAACCGCCTATGCCTCTGAAGCTACCCGGAGGAATATGCCAGGACATGCAGTGGTAACTGAAGTCGGCCAGCGGGTGGCCTAAGGTGGAAAGTTCCCAGTCCAGCACCGCCAGAATGCGCGGCTCATCCGGGTGAAAAATCATGTTGTCTAAACGGAAGTCGCCGTGCACGATGCAGGTCAGGTCGGCGCGAGCGCTGTCGGGCATATGCGCGGGCAGCCAGTCCATCAGCTTATCCATTTCGGCGATGGGCTGGGTGACTGATGCGCGGTATTGCTTGCTCCAGCGGCCGATTTGACGGTCAAAGTAATTGCCGGGTTTGCCGAAGTTTTCCAAGCCTTGTACTTTGTGATCCACCGCATGCAATGCGGCGATGACGCGGTTCATTTCCAGATAAATATCGCGGCGTTGCTCGCGGTTCATATCAGGCAAAGCTTGGTCCCACAGCACACGGCCTTGAACAAATTCCATGACGTAAAAAGCGCGGCCAATGACGGATTCGTCATCGCACAACACATGCATGTGCGCCACCGGCACGCCCGTGCCTTGCAGGCCGCGCATGACGGCGAACTCTCGCTCGATGGCGTGCGCGGAAGGCAGCAGTTTGGCCACCGGCCCGGGCTTGGCGCGCATCACATAGCTTTTGGACGGCGTGATGAGTTTGTAGGTCGGGTTGGACTGTCCGCCCTTGAACATTTCTACTTGCAAAGGGCCGCTGAAACCCTGCATATGCGATGTCAGCCAAGCTTGTAAAGCGGCCTCATCAAAGCGATGCGTATCGCTGACCTCGCGTGTGCCAACGAAGTTGTCAAAGTTGCTCATGTGTTTACTCCGATGCGCTGATTTTCATCAGCGCTTCCCGGTTGCGAATCACCAGACCGCCGGGCTCTATGCGCAAGGCCTCCTCGCGCTCCATGGCTTTGAGTTCCTGGTTCACACGCTGCCGCGATGCACCCACCAATTGCGCCAATTCCTCTTGCGCCAGATGCAATCCGATGCGCACTTCCTCGCCGTGATTGAGCGACGGCACGCCATAACTGCGCGCCAGATGAAGCAATTGTTTGGCCAAACGCGCACGCAAGGGCAGGGTGTTGAGGTCTTCGACCAGACCGAACAACTGGCGGATACGTCTGGCTTGCAAACGCAGCATGGCTTGGTAAAACTCGACGTGCTCCGACAGGATTCTGTCGAAATCGTGCCGGGCCACACACAGTATGGTGGTGTCTCCGTGCGCATAAGCATCGTGGGTGCGGCTGTCGCCATCCAGTATGGCCACATCGCCGAACCAAATACCTGGTTCGATATAGGTCAGCGTGATCTGCTTGCCCGACAACGAGGTGGAACTGACACGCACTGCCCCTTTGGCACAGGCTATCCACTCTTCGGGCGTGTCGCCGCGCGCGGTGATCAGATCGCCGTCTTTGAGTCGTTTGACGTAAGCACATCGGAGTATGTCGTGGCGCAGTGAAGGTGAAAGGGTGGAAAACCAGCGTCCGGCATTGACTGCCTCGCGTTCTTCTATGGTAAGGATTGGCTCGTCCATCGTCTGTCTTGTGGGTGACCGGTTGGTTGAAAAATGTCTCCGGCGGGACCGGCGACTTGAATAAAAGCAGTTTTCAGGGTTTGTAGTAAGGGGTTTGTTTGTCCAGAAACGCCTGAATGCCGATACCGGCGTTGGGGTGGTGCAGATTTTTCACAAAATGCTGCTTCTCGAGTTGCATATGTGTAAACAGGTTTTGTGCAGGTGCAGCGTTTACCAATTCTTTGATGCTGGCCAGTGTGTTGGGCGCGCGCTGGTTCAAGCGTTCCGCCAAAGTCAAGGCGCCTGCCAAAGCCTGGCCGGGTTCGGTAATTTCATTGATCAGTCCGTGGGAGAACAATGTGTCGGCGGTGATTTTTTCGCCAAGCATCAACCACTGGTTGACCAAAGACCGGGGCAGGGTGCGGGCCAGTTGCCAACTGCCGCCGCCGTCGGGTGACAAGGCGACGCTGCTGTAAGCCATGACAAACACGCTGTTGCCGGCAGCGACCAGAAAATCACAGGCCAGCGCCAATGAAAAACCCGCACCCGCCGCAGCGCCTTCAACGGCTGCCAGCACCGGCTTGGGGAAAGTGGTCAGGGTTTCAAGCCAGCCGTGCAAGCCGTCAATGCTTTGCGCCTGGTGCTCGGGTGGCAAACTGCGGTTGTGCATCAAGCGGTTCAAGTTACCGCCTGCACTGAAATTCGTACCCTCGCCGGTCAACACCACGCTGCGAACGTCGTTATTGCTTTCAGCCGCGTTCAACGCTTCAATGCCGGCCGTGTAAATCTCCGGGCCTAGGGCATTGCGGTACTCGGGGTTGGACAGGGTTAAAACCAGTGTTTGTCCAACGCTATGACTTTTGAGTTGAGCGGTCATGCTTCAAACACCGGTGTGAGAAAGACTCAAACCCAGCGCGCCGCGACGACGTAACCATGGGCTGGGGCGGTAACGCGGGTCGCCGTAGACGGTTTGCATATTGAACAACACCTCTAGCAAGCTGTCTGCACCCAGCGAGTCGCCAAGGGCCAACGGGCCTTTGGGATAGCCCAGACCCAGTGTGACGGCGGTTTCCAAATCTGCCGGAGAGCAAATGCCTTGCTGGCAAATATCGCTGGCAATATTCACAATGTGTGCGATGACGCGTTGCGTGACAAAACCGCCGCTGTCGCGGATCACGCTGACCGCTTTGCCATCGGCCGCAAACAACGCATGTGCGGCATCCCGCATATCCAGACGGGTAGCCGGATTGGTTGCCAGCACGCGGCGCTTGGTCGCCGAATCAGGCATCAACATATCAATACCCAAGGTACGAGCCGGGTCCAGGCGTTCAACAATGGCGCAGGTGGTGACATCAAAACCCAAGGGTGCCACCAAACACAAGGCCTGGTTGGAAGGGGCGGTGCCGGTCTCGATCTGCGCGCCCAGGTCTTTGAGCAATTGAAACAGGTCCTGGCGGCGTGCCGCACGTGCAGAGACCCAGAAAGGTGGCAGTGCAGTCACCATCGGCGCGGGGGGTTCTGGGCAAAGCTGTGCTTTACCATCAATATAGGTATAAAAACCTTGCCCAGTTTTACGACCCAGCCAGCCGCCTGCTAAACGTTGCGCGGTGATCACCGAGGGCCGGTATCGGGGTTCTTCGTGATACTGGTGGTAAATGGATTCCATCACCGGATGCGACACATCCAGCGCCGTCAAATCCATCAATTCAAAAGGCCCGAGCTTGAAACCGGCCTGGTCTTTGAGAATCAGGTCTATGGTGGCAAAGTCTGCAATACCTTCTGAAACGATACGCAGAGCTTCGGTGCCATATCCGCGCCCGGCATGGTTGACGATAAACCCCGGCGTGTCTTGAGCCTGTACCGATTGGTGACCCATGGCTTTGACAAATTGACCCAGTCGAAGACACACGGCCTTGTCCGTGGCCAATCCCGGTATGACTTCAACCACTTTCATTAAGGGGACAGGGTTGAAAA
Organism: Comamonadaceae bacterium; assembly: GCA_947456305.1. GTDB lineage: Bacteria > Pseudomonadota > Gammaproteobacteria > Burkholderiales > Burkholderiaceae_C > Limnohabitans. Next base: position 49,844 of record CANGPN010000007.1, read on the forward strand.
AATGCAGGCCCGCAAATCGGCCCGGGTGTTTCAGACCAGAGGCTAAGGCTGTCACAGACAGTGAAGAGGTGTTGGTGGCGATAATCGCTTCTGCGTTCACCAGTGTTTCTAATTCAGCGAACAGGTTTTTTTTGATGCCGGTGTTCTCCACTACAGCTTCAATCAGCAAATCGCAAACGGCGAGCTCGCTCAACCCCGTTGCCGCTGAAAGCCGCACTTTCAAAGCTTCGAACTCGGCCGCGCTCAAGCGGTCTTTGTCGCGCATTTTTTGCCATTGGACATGTATGGCCTGACAGGCTTTGTCAGCAGCGCCTGGACTGACATCGTGCAGTTTGACGCGGGCGCCGGTCTGGGCAGCCATTTGTGCAATGCCTTGGCCCATTGCGCCGGCACCGATCACAGCCACAAATTGAAAGTTGGTATTCATATCAAAGAATTATGGCTGACATTGGTCAGCCGTCCGCAGTGGCAAATTGCTGCAAAATGCCCGCCACAATCTATACATAGGGAGACTTTCGAATGACACTCAAGCTTTGCGGTTTTGCACTCAGCAACTATTACAACAAAATCAAACTTCAACTCATGGAAAAAGGAGTGGCGTTTGAAGAAGAGCTGGTGTGGACCGGCAATTCACATCCCAAGCTCATAGACCGGTCGCCCATGGGAAAAGTGCCTTTTCTGGAGACGCCGCACGGTTGCATATCTGAATCTATGGCTTGCGCAGAATACATAGAGCAGCAATACCCGACACACCCTTTGTTGCCTGCCGACCCGTTTGAGGCAGGCAAAGTGAGAGAGTTGATTGTTTATATAGAGTTGCACATTGAATTGGTGGTACGGGAGTTGTACGGTCAGGCTTTTTTCGGTGGCCAGGCCAGCGATGCCACCAAGGAGAGGGTACACAAGCAATTGGTTAAAAACATCGCAGCGTTTTCTAAGCTGGCCAAATTTTCACCTTATGTGGCGGGTAGCACCTTCACTTTAGCCGATTGCGCTGCTGTGTTTCACTTGCCCATTGCGGTGTCGGCTTGCAAGCTGGTGCTGGGTGAAGACTTGTTCGCAGGCTTGCCCGTGAAAGCCTATACCCAGCAGTGGGCAGACAACCCGAACATGAAAAAAATCCAAGAGGATCGCAAGGCCAACAGTGAATTGATGGCGGCCTTGCGTGCCAGCAAGACTTAAACCTCAGTTAGGGTAGATCTGGCGCTGGTTGTCCAGATCTATCAACCGGTCGAGTTCTGCGCATACATCGGCCATGCGACCGGAGATGACCATGCGTCCCGCTGTGTGCAAAGGCGGGCGCTGTTCTTCGGCGATGTGCACTACTCGCAAAGGCCGGTCTGACATACAGCGTGAAGTCTTAGGCGCTGCTTGAACGCGCTTGTGTGGCAACAAAGAACGCACGGCGGCATCGACGCGCTGAAAAACCTGCTGGCTGCTCCAAAGGGCTAGTGACATAGTGATCTCCTGGGTTAGAACTGGTTGCGGATCAGGCCGACGGCCAGACCTTCAATTTCAAAGATTTCGCCGGTGGGCACCTTAATAGGTGAGAAATCCGGGTTTTCAGGCAACAGGCTTATGCCTTCGCTTGTTTTGTGAAAGCGTTTGACGGTGACTTCTTCGCCGACGCGTGCCACCACGATTTGGCCGTTACGGGCTTCGCGGGTGGTTTTGACAGCCAGCAAATCGCCGTCCATGATGCCTATGTCGCGCATGGACAAACCTTTGACTTTGAGCAGGTAGTCAGGTTGCTGTGAGAACAGCGAGGCTTCGACGGTGTAGTTTTGCTCTATGTGCTCTTGCGCCAGTATGGGTGAGCCTGCGGCCACACGGCCTATCAACGGTAAGCACAGTTGCGCCAAAGCCTGAGCCGGCAGTTGGAATTGTTTGAACCCTGTGGTGTTGAAGCTGTCGCCCGCAGCTTGCTTGAGGCGTATGCCGCGCGATGTGCCGCTGACCAGTTGTATGACGCCTTTGCGGGCCAGGGCTTGTAAATGCTCTTCGGCGGCATTGGCAGATTTGAAGCCGAGTTCGGCGGCGATTTCTGCGCGTGTGGGCGGCGCACCGGTGTTGTGCAAAGCGGTTTGTATTAATTCCAGAATTTGCTGCTGACGGGCCGTGAGCTTGATAGTGTCCATGGGGCTCCTGCACAATAGGTTGGTTGAAAAAAGTGACCGAACACCTAACAAAAAGCTGTTCGGATATCCAGTAACTGTATTTTTAACCAGTTTTTAAGGTTTGGCAAGCATGTCGCTCAAAAATAATTCAAAAACCGTGATTCTGGGCACAGGCGGCACCATAGCTGGCACCCGAAATGACCCGGACAACCCAAATATTTACAACTCCGGCCGGTTAGGGATTACTGACATATTGGCAGCTGCCAGTGTGGATGTGTCCGGTCTTGAATTCCAGGATGTGGCACAAATTGACAGTAAAAATATCAGTTTGCCGGTCTGGCAAGACCTGCTCAAGGCCGTGACTCAGGCCCAGCAGCGCAGCGATGTAGGCGCGGTATTGATCACCCACGGCACCGATACGCTGGAGGAAACTGCCTTTTTATTACACGCTTTGGGGCCTTGGCCTAAACCGGTGCTCTTGACTTGTGCCATGAAACCCGCAGACCACCCTGAGGCTGATGGACCCGGCAATCTGGCAGACGCCTTGGCACTGGCTGACAACCCGGGTTTGAGCGGTGTGCATGTGGTGTTCAATGCCAAAGCCCACCATGCCTTGCATGTGCAAAAAACCAGTACCGATGTGTTGCAGGCATTCAGCAGCGGCGAGCAAGGTGTATCTGCACTCAAAACTCCAGCAGGGTGGCAGCTCCAGCCTCTGTTATTAGCTGAACTGTTATTGGAGAAGCCGAGCCAGACATGGTTTTTACAGCAAAGCCTGTGGCCCAGAGTTGAATGGCTGACCCATCACGCAGCGAGTACCCCGACATTGATTCAGGCTTTGTTGCAACCGCTGGACTCTGCGCCACCGCTGCGTGGTCTGGTGGTAGCAGGTACAGGTGCAGGCACAGTCAAACCCTCGTGGCAATCAGCTTTACAACTGGCCATGGCGCTGGGTGTGGAAGTTTGGCTGACCAGTCGCTGTACCTGGGGTAGGGCACTGTCCCAGGCGCAGCAAGTAGCTGGAACATTGGTAGATTTGCCGCCTGCCAAGGCCTGTGTGGCATTGTCGCTGCACCTGATGGCACAGGACGAGTCGGCTTCAGCTGCTTAAAGCCTTCAAAGCGCGGTCTTTGATTTCTTCGACGCTACCCTGGCCGCTGATGGCGCGGTATTTGGGGGCATGGGCCGGATCCGTTTGAGCCCACTGGGTGTAATAGTCGACCAGCGGACGTGTCTGTGAGTTGTAAACCTCGAGCCGTTTTTTGACAGTTTCTTCTTTGTCGTCGTCGCGTTGAATCAAGGGCTCGCCGGTAACGTCGTCCAGGCCTTCAACTTTGGGCGGATTGAAACGGATATGGTAGGTGCGTCCGCTGGCCACGTGGGCGCGGCGGCCGCTCATGCGCTCGATGATGGCGTCAAAAGGCACATCGATTTCCAAGACGCAATCGAGCTTGACGCCTGCGTGTTTCAGCGCGTCAGCTTGCGGCAAAGTGCGGGGAAAGCCGTCAAACAAAAAACCCTTGGCGCAATCGGCGTGGGTAATGCGTTCTTTGACCAGTCCAATAATAATGTCATCACTGACCAGGCCGCCGGCATCCATGATTTTTTTGGCCGCCAGACCCATCTCTGTGCCGGCCTTGACCGCTGCACGCAGCATGTCGCCGGTGGATATTTGAGGAATGCCGTAGGCTTGGCAAATGAATGTGGCTTGAGTGCCTTTACCGGCACCGGGTGCACCCAACAGAATCAATCTCATTGTCGTCCTTGCTTGTAATGACAGGCACTGTCTTTGCAGTGCTTTGTCGCTTGATAAGTCCTGAGAATAGCACGCACAGCCTGACAAAGACTGACAAGCTCAGGCGCTCAGTAACTGATTGACTCGAAGCAGATCGTCCGGCGTGTCTACACCCGGGGCACTGGCATGCTCAGACACGTGTACACCGATGCGATAACCATGCCAAATCGCACGCAATTGCTCCAGTGCTTCCAGTTGTTCGGATGGCGCCGGGGTTAACTGTGGAAACACCGTTAAAAAAGCCGCCCGGTAGGCATACAAGCCGACATGCCGGTAAACCGGAAAGGGCGGCAATTGACCGGCTTGTGCATCGCGCCAGCAGGGGATAGATGCGCGGCTGAAGTAGCTGGCGTTAGCGTGTGCGTCCAGCACGACTTTGACCACATGCGGGCTGTGCCAGTCTTGCAAATCCGTGATCGGGTGGGCCAGCGTGCTCATGCTGAGCTGGTCTTGTGCGGCGAGCAAGTGGGCGACTTCATTGATGTGCACTGGGTCTATCAACGGCTCATCGCCTTGCACATTGACCACGATGGTATCCGGCGACAGGCCGAGCAACTTCACAGCTTCGGACAATCTGTCGCTGCCGCTGGGATGATCGGTACGCGTCAAGATGGCTTCAATTGCGTGAGCGTTACATGCCGACAAAATGCGTCCATCGTCAGCAGCAACCACCACGCGATGTGCACGGGATTTCAAGGCCTGTTGCGCCACCCGAACCACCATAGGCAGTCCGGCGATATCGGCCAGCGGTTTGTCCGGCAATCGGGAAGAACCCAGTCGCGCGGGAATCAGCACCACGAACGCCGGTTCACTCATGCAGTTTTTCCAGCTCGTCGTCGCTCAAGGTGCGTGCTTCAACTTCCAATAAAACGGGAATGCCATCGCGAACCGGGTAGGCCAGACGGGCGCTGCGGGAAACCAGTTCTTGGGTTTCGCGCTGGTAAATCAGACTGCCTTTGGTAACCGGGCAGACCAGCAATTCAAGAAGTTTTTTGTCCATGAACCAATGATAGTCGCTGCACATCCGCGAGCAGTTGATCTAGCCAGAGTGCGGGCAATGTGCAATCTAAAGGGACCGCCCAGACCTGCGGCAGGTGCGGCCAAAGTTTGACCGCGTCTTTTTCGGTGCAAAAAACCGGCGCGTCATCGGCAGGTATCCATTGCGAGAGGTCGGCATGGTCTGCGAACACATGCGTTTGTTGTAAGTGCAATCCGGCTTTTTCCAAGGCGGCAAAAAACACATGCGGTTGGGCAATCGCCGCCAGCGCTTGCACCTGGCAGTCTTGCCAGTTCGACAACGGGCGTTGCTCTCCCAAAGCATTGCGGGCTGACAGTGACAACTGACGCTTTGCCGCTAAGCTGTTCTCAAAAGGCTGTTTGCCGGTATGCAATACGTACTGAACCACCCCGGGCTGGGGCAGTCGCGGCCACGGTTCACGCAGCGGCCCCGCCGGCAACAACCAGCCGTTGCCCAAACCGCGGTCGTCAAACACGCAGATGGCCATATCGTGCATCAAAGCGTGGTGCTGCAAACCATCGTCGCTGATGATTAAACGGGTGTGCGGGTAGGCTTGCAGCAAAGCCTGAGCCGCCTTGCTGCGCTCGCGGCCTGTGAACACAGGAACATTGCAACGCTGTTTGATCAGCAGGGGCTCGTCACCGCTTTCTTGCGCCGGACTGTCTGTTTGGACCTCGCGAACCGGCTCACTGTCCGTTCCGTAGGCCCTGGCAATCACGCCCGGTTGCCAGCCCGACGCCTTGAAAAATTCAACCAAGCTGATGACAACAGGTGTTTTGCCGGTGCCGCCCGCCACTACATTGCCCACTACCAGCACTGGCACGGGCAGGCGAGTTGCCGGACGCACGCCCAGTTTCGTTAAAACTGCACTCACGATCAGCCAGACACGGCTGAGCAGTGTCAGCGGCCACAGCAGACAAGCTGTTGCGCCTCGTCCAAGCCACACGTGTCGGGAGAGATAAACAGACAAAGGCATGGCCGATCAGGGTAAAACCGTGTTGCTCGTGCGCGCCTGTGCAGAAAAAGTGATGCGTTGCAGCCCTGCGTTTTGAGCCGCTTCCATGACCAGCATCACGGCCTGGTGGCTGGCACGCGCGTCGGCTGCGATGACCAGCAAGCTGTCGCGGTTACCGTTAGCTGCAGCACTGATGGCCTGGGACAACGCGCCTATATCGGACGTGGTCAACGCTGTTTTTTGAACCACATATTGACCATCGCTGCTGATGCTTACGCGCAAGTCGTCCGGCCGGTTGTCTTGAGCGGCGCTATCGGCTTTGGGCAGGCGCATGTCCAGTTGGGTCAAACGTCCATACGTGGTGGTAAGCATCAAAAAAATCAGTACCACCAGCAAGACATCGATAAACGGGATCAGGTTGATCTCGGGCTCTGAGGACTTGGGACGACCGAATCGCATGGCTTAACGAATGCTGCTTTTGGCAGCGTAAAAATGGCGTACCAGTCGCTCGGCGGCGATTTCCAGTTCGACCGTGAAATAGTCTACTTTGTTTCTGAAATAACGCCACATGACCAGACTAGGAATGGCGATGACCAGACCGAAGGCGGTGTTGTATAAAGCCACGGAAATACCGTGCGCGAGTTGTGCCGGATTTCCGGCACCGGGGGTTTGGGCACCGAAAATTTCGATCATGCCGATGACAGTGCCAAACAGACCGAGCAAAGGTGCCACTGAAGCAATAGAGCCGAGGGCGCTCAGGTAGTGCTCTAGTTTGCTGTTGACGCGACGGCCGCTGGCCTCTACCACGGCGCGCAATTCGCTCTCGGTGGAAGCAGGTTTGTGTTGCATGTGATGCAGACCGGCGACAATGATTTCACCCAAAGCGCAGTGGCTTTTCAATTGTTCGATGGATTCGGGTTTGAGCAGGGCGGGCTGCGACAAAGACAAGACCTCATCCAGCAGACGCGCAGGAATCACCTTGTGGGTTTGCAGGCTGTAAATCCGCTCGAAAATCAGCGCCAGCGCCGCGATGGAACAAGCCAGCAAAGGCCAGATCGGCCAACCGGCCGCTTGTATGATGCCAAGCAAAAGTATTCTCCCGTCATATAGGCTGTCAATTATGGCCCACTCGGGTCCGCAGACTCTTCAACCCAGCAGCTATGAGCGAACAACCCTACACCACAGAAACCGCCGCCAGTCGGGTCTGGAGCGTTGCCGGTTTGTGCCGCGCGATCAGCGATCAACTCAAAGCGCGTTTCAACCTAGTGGTGGTAGAAGGCGAAATATCCGGCATGACCCGCGCGGGCAGCGGCCATTGCTACCTGACATTGAAAGACGAGCAAGGGCAGCTGCGTTGCGCCATGTTCAGGCGGGTTGCTGAATCTTTGAACTTCGAGCCGCGCAACGGCGACCTGGTGCAAGTGCAGGCCCGTGTCGGGTTGTACGAACCGCGCGGAGAACTGCAACTGGTGATCGAGGCCATGCGCCCGGCTGGTGCGGGGCAGTTGCACGAGGCGTTTTTGAAACTAAAGGCCAAATTGCAAGCTCGGGGTTGGTTTGACGAGGCCCGCAAGAAAAATATTCCAATGCGCCCGCGCGGTATCGGCGTGGTGACCTCGTTGTCAGCTGCCGCTTTGCACGACGTCTTGACCGCTTTACAGCGGCGCGTGCCGCACATACCTGTGCGCATTGTGCCCAGCCAAGTGCAAGGCGTAGATGCACCGGTAAATTTGATCGCGGCCTTGACGTCGGTGCAGGCCTTACCCGGCGTGGATGTGGTGTTGCTGGTGCGCGGCGGCGGCTCCATGGAAGATTTATGGGCTTTCAACGACGAGGGATTGGCGCAAACCATCGTCGATTGCAAACTGCCTGTGATCACCGGGGTAGGGCACGAGACCGATTTCACCATTGCGGATTTTTGCGCTGACTTGCGTGCACCCACGCCGACAGCCGCAGCTGAACTGTGTGCGGTGACCCAAGCGTCTGATCTGGACGATTTGGATGATTGGCAATCAGCGCTGATGGCGGTGGTGCACGCCCACATGGAGCGAGAGGGGCAAAGGCTGGACCGGGCCGAACGCCAGCTCGGCAGACCCTCCGCTTGGTTGCATGCACAGCAATTGATTTGCAACAAACTGTCGCACAGGCTGGAACGCGGGGTTGCCGTCAACATTAACCAACGCCAAATGCGCTTGCAGCCCATGGCATTGCGCTTGAAACAGGCGGCGCTGAATCTGCCCAAACAACTTTCACACCGTCTGGATAAATCGCAATGGCTGCTGCGTTCATTAGACCCGGCGCTGGTCTTAAAACGGGGCTATGCCTGGTTGCAAAACGACCAAGGCCTGGCTTTGAGTTCATTCAGTGAATTTCACTCCGGTTTGCATGTAACGGCCAGGCTGGCCGACGGCCAGGTCAGTTTGACGGTGGACGGCAAGCAGTCTGTGACCAAAACTCCAAGCGCTTGAATCACACTTTCTGTTTTATGCAGGTGTACTTGTTTGGGCTTATTTGTTGTTGAACACGCTTGATTTCAGTACATAGCCCTTTCGGATTTGTTTGATGGCAAACCATCCTTGCTTCATTTCCAGCACATAACGCACCGGTTTGTCAGAGCAATGAGCGTCTGTGGTTTGCGGCTTCATATCCGCCAGATTGACGATGCTGCCATCGTCAGCGATGAAAGCCGCAGTCAAAGGCATGAGGGTGTTTTTCATCCAGAAACACTGAACCTGGGGTTGATCGAACACAAATAACATGCCTTCGTGTTGCGGCATGTCCGGCCGGTTCATCAAGCCTATGGCGCGTTGCTCAGGGGTGGAAGCAACCTGGGCTTGAATTTGGTACATACCGGCCTGCAACAGAACACGTGGCAACTCGGTTTGAGCCGTTTGAGCCCAGCTTGCAAACGTGCACACAGAAATCAGCAGTGTGAAAAGGTACGAGGTCATGTTCAGGTCAGCATCGATGGTTAGAATGATTCGAAAGAGGCCTCAGGAATTGCCTGTCACCGGCCCAGCTTATTTTTTTCTGGAGATTGTCACTTGTACCAGCATATCAAGGTGCCCGCCAAGGGCGAAAAAATCATCGTCAATCCGGACATGTCATTGAAAGTTCCGGATCAACCTATTATTCCTTTCATCGAAGGCGATGGCACCGGCATGGACATTACACCGGTCATGCTTAAAGTGGTTGACGCGGCGGTTGCTAAAGCCTACGGCGGCAAGCGTCAGATTCACTGGATGGAGGTGTATGCCGGTGAGAAATCTACCAAGGTCTACGGTCCGGATGTCTGGTTGCCTCAGGAAACACTGGCAGCCTTGAAAGAATACGTAGTGTCCATCAAAGGACCGTTGACCACACCCGTCGGCGGTGGTATCCGCTCTTTGAACGTGGCTTTGCGCCAGGAACTCGATTTGTACGTGTGTTTGCGCCCGGTTCAATATTTCAAAGGCGTGCCTTCTCCTTTAAAAGAGCCGGAAAAAACCCACATGGTCATCTTCCGTGAAAACTCCGAAGATATTTACGCCGGTATCGAGTACGAAGCCGAGTCAGACAAAGCCAAAAAATTGATCAAGTTTTTGATCGATGAAATGGGTGTCACCAAAATCCGCTTCCCCAACACATCAGGCATCGGTATCAAGCCTGTGTCCCGTGAAGGAACCGAACGCCTGGTGCGCAAAGCCATCCAATACGCTATTGACAATGACAAGCCCAGCGTCACCATAGTGCATAAGGGCAACATCATGAAATACACCGAAGGTGGTTTCCGTGACTGGGCCTACGGACTGGCGCAAAAAGAATTCGGCGCACAGTTGATTGACGGTGGACCCTGGTGCAGTTTCAAAAACCCTCGGACCGGTCGCGAAATCATTGTCAAGGACAGCATTGCCGATGCCTTCCTGCAGCAAATTCTGTTGCGTCCCGCTGAATACAGCGTGATTGCCACTTTGAATTTGAATGGTGACTATGTATCGGATGCGTTGGCTGCTCAGGTCGGTGGAATTGGTATTGCACCCGGCGCGAATTTGTCTGACTCAGTGGCCTGTTTCGAAGCCACACACGGAACGGCGCCCAAATACGCCGGCAAAGACTACGTTAATCCGGGCTCAGAGATTTTGTCCGCCGAGATGATGCTGCGTCACATGGGTTGGGTTGAAGCCGCCGATCTGATCATTTCCTCTATGGAAAAGTCTATTTTGAGCCGCCACGTGACGTACGACTTTGCCCGCCTGATGGAAGGCGCTACTCAGGTGAGTTGCTCGGGCTTCGGTCAAGTGATGATTGATCACATGTAAAGCCTGAACAAGGCTTTCAGTAGCCTTGTTGCGTGATCAGATTCGCCCGGAATTGCGGGGTTCTCAGGCGCGAGCCTTTGCAATCTGCTGCCGGGCGTTTTTCTTCTTGTATGGCAGGTGCGGCTATGACTTTGATGCTTTTGGCCATCCATCCGCGCGGGCCTTGTATAGGTTCGTAAACCACGGTCGCGCCTTGCTGCAGCGTTTTGAACCCCACCATCTCTACTTCGCTGAAATGCGCAAACACATCAGAGTCAAATTCGTTGGATTCAATGAAACCAAAGCCTTTGTGGTTGTTAAACCATTTCACAATGCCATAAGCCATACATACCCCTGTTCTTGAAATTGAGTTTTAATTGCTTAATTTTTAATGAAATTCTAATTATTACAATAAATAATTATTACACATAATTATTTATTAGAATTATTATTTATTATCAAGTACCGGCTTTTTTTTAAAAATCGGGTCTGTTCGGGACACCGATAGAATCAATGCATGGCAACCCAATCACCGAAACCTCCCTCCATCGCGCCGGCCCGGGATTCCAACGGCGACTCTGTGGTTCTTGAGCGCCAAACCCTGAAAACCAAGCCGCCACAGATGTACAAAGTGGTGATGTTGAATGATGATTTCACCCCCATGGAGTTCGTGGTGCGTGTATTGCAAGAGTTTTTCAGCAAAGACCGCGAGGCTGCCACCCAAATCATGTTGAAGATCCATTTGGACGGCAAAGGTGTCTGCGGCGTTTATTCCAAGGACGTCGCCGCAACCAAAGTGGATCAGGTGCAGGATGCGGCCCACCAGGCCGGGCATCCTTTGCAATGTTTGGCCGAACCCGTTGAATAAATCCCATCCGTTTCCATATACAGTTGAACCCAAGATCGCACCAAGGAAGAAATCATGATTGCCCAAGAACTTGAAGTCAGCTTGCACATGGCCTTCGTAGAAGCCAGGCAGCAGCGTCATGAATTCATCACCGTTGAGCATTTGCTGCTGGCATTGCTTGACAACCCCAGCGCCGCTGAAGTGTTGCGCGCCTGCTCAGCCAATATTGATGACCTGCGCAAGTCGCTGTCCAACTTCATCAAAGACAACACGCCGCAAGTTGCAGGCACTGATGAAGTTGACACCCAGCCCACGCTGGGCTTTCAACGCGTCATACAACGCGCCATCATGCATGTGCAATCCACTGGTAACGGCAAAAAAGAAGTCACCGGTGCCAACGTGCTGGTGGCCATCTTTGGAGAAAAAGATTCGCACGCGGTTTACTACCTCCATCAGCAAGGCGTCACTCGCTTGGATGTGGTGAATTTCATTGCGCACGGCATCAAAAAATCCGACCCGCAAGAGCCTGTCAAAGGTGCTGAATCCAGTGCGCCTGAAGCCGAAGAAAACACAGACAAATCTGAAAAAACCTCGCCACTTGAACAGTTCACCCAAAACCTGAACCAAATGGCCAAAGACGGCAAGATCGACCCGCTGATCGGCCGTGAATACGAAGTTGAACGAGTGATCCAAATCCTTTGCCGTCGCCGCAAAAACAACCCGTTGCTGGTGGGTGAAGCAGGCGTTGGTAAAACTGCGATTGCCGAAGGACTGGCCTGGCGTATCACGCAAAAAGACGTGCCCGAAATTTTGGCTGAGTCCCAGGTGTATTCCTTGGACATGGGCGCATTGCTGGCCGGCACCAAATACCGTGGCGATTTCGAGCAGCGCCTCAAAGGTGTGTTGAAATCACTCAAAGACAAACCCAATGCCGTGCTGTTCATTGACGAAATTCACACCTTGATCGGTGCAGGTGCGGCCTCTGGCGGTACTTTGGATGCCTCCAACTTGCTCAAGCCCGCTTTGTCCAGCGGTCAGCTCAAATGCATTGGTGCCACCACTTTCACCGAATACCGTGGCATCTTCGAAAAAGACGCGGCCTTGTCACGACGCTTCCAAAAAGTGGATGTGGTCGAGCCCACCGTCGAGCAAACCGTGGATATTCTCAAAGGCCTGAAGTCGCGCTTTGAAGAGCACCACAGCGTGAAATATGCGGTGGCTGCTTTGCAAGCTGCGGCAGAGCTCAGTGCCAAATACATCAACGACCGCCATTTGCCCGACAAAGCCATTGATGTGATCGACGAAGCCGGTGCAGCGCAACGCATATTGCCGGTGTCCAAACGCAAGAAAACCATCACCAAGTCCGAGATTGAAGACATCGTCGCCAAAATTGCGCGCATCCCGCCAGCCAGTGTGTCCAACGATGATCGCGGCAAGCTGCAAACCTTGGAACGCGATTTGAAGAGCGTGGTTTTCGGCCAAGACAAAGCCTTGGAAGTGTTGGCCTCTTCGGTCAAGATGGCGCGCTCCGGTTTGGGTAAAGCAGACAAACCGATCGGTGCGTTTTTGTTCAGCGGCCCCACCGGTGTGGGCAAAACCGAAGCTGCCAAACAACTGGCTTACATCTTGGGTATCGAATTACTGCGATTCGACATGTCGGAATACATGGAGCGTCATGCGGTCAGCCGGTTGATTGGCGCGCCTCCCGGCTATGTAGGTTTTGATCAGGGCGGTTTGTTGACTGAAGCCGTCACCAAGAAACCGCACGCCGTGTTGTTGCTGGATGAAATCGAGAAAGCTCACCCGGATATTTTCAATGTGCTGTTGCAAGTCATGGACCACGGCACCTTGACGGATAACAACGGACGCAAAGCCGATTTCCGCAACGTCATCATCATCATGACGACGAATGCCGGTGCAGAGACCATGAACAAGTCGACCATAGGCTTTACCAACGCGCGCGAACCCGGCGACGAAATGGCCGACATCAAGCGCTTGTTCACGCCCGAGTTCCGCAACCGCTTAGATGCCACCGTCAGCTTCAAACCGCTGGATGAAGTCGTCATCATGCGCGTGGTCGATAAGTTTTTGTTGCAACTGGAAACACAGTTGGCTGAGAAAAAAGTTGATGTCACGTTCACCGACGATTTGCGCAAATATTTGGCCAAGAAAGGTTTCGACCCGCTCATGGGTGCTCGTCCTATGCAACGCCTGATTCAAGACATGATCCGCCGTGCGCTGGCCGACGAATTGCTGTTTGGTCGTTTGACCGAAGGCGGTCGCTTGACGGTGGGCTTGGACGACAAAGACGAAGTCCTGCTTGACATTCAGCCGCTGCCAAAAAAGGAAAGCCGTTCTTCCAAATCCGAACCGGCTGAGCCCGAAGAAGCAGAGGCGAGTTAACGTGGCAGGACACAGTAAATGGGCCAATATCCAGCACCGCAAAGGCCGACAAGATGAAAAGCGCGGCAAGGTCTGGACCCGGGTTATTCGCGAAATCATGGTGGCGGCGCGCGCAGGCGGCGGCGATTTGCAAGTCAATCCACGTTTGAGACTGGCGGTTGAAAAAGCCAAAGCGGCCAATATGCCGGCCGACACCATCAAGCGCAATATCGACAAAGCCACCGGCAACCTCGAAGGTGTGCATTACGAAGAAATCCGCTACGAAGGCTACGGAATTGGCGGTGTCGCCCTGATGGTCGACACCATGACCGACAACAAAGTGCGCACCGTCGCTGAAGTTCGCCACGCATTGAGCAAACACGGCGGCAACCTGGGCACTGACGGCTCAGTGGCTTTTCAATTCAAACATTGCGGTCAGTTGATTTTGGCACCCGGCACCTCTGAAGATGCGGTGATGGAAGTGGCCTTGGAAGCAGGGGCACAAGATGTGGTGACGGATGAAGACGGTGCGATTGAAGTGCTGACCGACCCCGCCGATTTTGAAGTGGTCAAAGCCGCCTTAGACAAAGCCGGCATGCAGCCTGCGGTGGCAGAAATCACTTACCGTGCAGACATCACGATTGAACTGAGCGAAGAAGACAGTTTGAAAATGCAAAAAATCATTGACGCGTTGGAAGATCTTGACGATGTGCAAGAGGTCTACCACAACGCAGCCTTATGAAAGTACTTGTCATCGGCTCAGGCGGGCGTGAACATGCACTGGCCTGGAAACTGACCCAGTCCCCGCAAGTGCAAATGGTCTACGTGGCACCGGGCAATGCAGGTGTGGCGCTTGACAAAAATTTACAAGTTCTGCCGTTGACCGACATCGTGGCTTTGCGCGAATGGGCGCAATCCAATGACATAGGCTTGACCGTGGTTGGGCCCGAGGCCCCGTTGGCCGCCGGTGTGGTGGATGAATTCCGCGCACATGGCTTGCGTATTTTTGGACCTACGAAAGCAGCGGCACAACTGGAAAGCTCTAAGGCGTTTTCCAAAGCCTTCATGCAGCGTCACCACATTCCAACCGCCGCTTATCAGGTGTTTGAAGATGCCAAAGCTGCGCACGAGTATGTAGACGCACAAGGCGCACCTATCGTGGTCAAGGCCGATGGCCTGGCCGCTGGTAAGGGCGTGGTCGTTGCCACCAGTAAGCAAGAAGCCCACGAGGCGATTGACCATATGCTGGCTCCCGATCACACAGGCATTCAGCACGCAGGCGGCAAAGCCCGGGTGGTGATCGAAGAGTTTTTAGACGGCGAAGAAGCCAGCTTCATGGTGGTGGCCCACGGTCAGGTGGCCGTGCCGTTGGCGACCTCACAGGACCACAAACGTTTGCTTGATGGAGACCAAGGCCCCAATACCGGCGGCATGGGGGCGTATTCGCCTGCACCGGTGGTCACGCCTGAAATTCACGCTCGCGTCATGCGTGAGGTGATTCAACCCACGCTCAAAGGCATGGAGTCAGACGGTATTCCCTACACAGGTTTTTTGTATGCAGGTTTGATGATCGGCAAACAAGGCCAGATCAAGGTGCTGGAGTTCAATTGCCGCATGGGCGACCCCGAAACCCAGCCTATATTGATTCGCTTGAAAAGTGATTTGCTCGCGCTGCTATTGGCAGCCACTGAGCCTGAGCCTAGTCAACTCTCTAAAACTGAACTTGAATGGGACCGTCGCGTTGCGCTTGGCGTGGTCATGGCCGCCCATGGCTATCCCGGCACCGTGCGCCGTGGCGATGTCATCCATGGCCTGAAAGCCGACAAGCCTGACGCCATGGTATTTCACGCGGCCACCGCCATGCAAAGCGCCGAGATTGTCACTTCAGGCGGACGGGTGTTGTGCGCTACTGCTTTAGGCGATACGGTGCGCCAGGCGCAGGCACATGCCTATGAATTGATTGACGCTATTCACTTTGACGGTGCGCAGGTCAGGCGCGATATCGGTCACCGGGGCGTCAAGCGTTAACCCTTGCACTCATGATTCAAGGACTTCCTCAATGAATCCAGCTTTCTCACCTGTGCGCACCTATTTAATGGGTTTGCAGCAACGCATCACACAAGCCTTGGTCGATATCGACGGCCACACCTTTTTGTCCGACAGCTGGGAAAAACCCAAAGGTGAAACTTTGCAAGGCAATGGCATCACCATGATCATGGAGCAGGGCCATGTGTTTGAACGTGCAGGTGTGGGCTTCTCCCATGTGACAGGCCCTAAATTACCGGCTTCAGCTACCCAGCACCGGCCGGAATTGAACGGTTCGCCATTTGAAGCCATGGGCGTGTCGTTGGTGTTTCATCCGCGTAACCCTTATGTCCCCACGGTTCACATGAACGTGCGTGCGTTGATGGCCAATACCGCCAGCGGGGAGTCGGTGGCTTGGTTTGGTGGCGGTATGGACCTGACCCCTTACTACGGGTTTGATGAGGATGCAGTGCACTTCCACCAAACTTGCAAAAATTCGCTGGACGGATTTGGCGAGCACTTATACCCCCGGTTCAAAACCTGGTGCGACGAGTATTTCTTTTTAAAACACCGCAATGAACCGCGTGGTGTAGGCGGTATTTTTTACGACGATTTTTCTGAGCTGGGTTTTGACCGCAGTTTTGAAATGATGCAAAGCGTCGGCGACCATTTGGTCAAAGCCTATTTACCGATTGTCGAAAAGCGCATGAACATGCCCTACGGCGAACGCGAACGTGAACACCAGTTGTACCGACGCGGCCGCTATGTGGAGTTCAATCTGGTGTTTGACCGGGGCACGCATTTCGGTTTGCAATCGGGGGGACGTACGGAGTCCATATTGCTCTCTATGCCGCCGCTGGTGACCTGGTCTTATCAGCGCCAACCCGAGCCCGGCTCGCCTGAACACCGTCTCTATACCGATTACCTCAAGCCCAAAGCCTGGATTTGAATCACACCTCACCTGCGCGCATCGGTGTGTACGGCGGCGCTTTCGACCCGCCGCATACCGCTCACCATGAACTGGCAGCAGTCGCTATTGCGCAATTGAAACTTGATCGCTTGTATGTATTGCCCACAGGGGAGGCCTGGCACAAAAGCCGAACGCTGACCCCGGCACGGCACAGATTGGCCATGGCTAGATTGAATTTTGAGGATTTGACCCAAGCCGTCATTGACGAGCGTGAGATGCTGCGTCAAGGCCCGAGCTACACCATAGACAGTTTGAAAGAACTTCTCGACGCACACCCGGGCGCCGAGTTTTTCGTACTCATGGGAGCTGATCAGGCACTGCTTTTTGAAACCTGGAAAGACTGGCAGCAGATAGCTCGGCTGGCGCAACTGGCGGTAGCTCCGAGACAAACCGCATCCTCATCCGGTTCTTTGCCGCATGAGTGGCACAATCACACATTGATCAAGGCCACGCTATTGAACATGCCGCTGGCCATCGTCAGCGCCACCGACATACGTACCGGCTTAGAACAAGGCTCAGAGCCTGCACAGACTTTGAAGCCAGCTGTTTTTCAATATATTCAACATCATCATCTTTATATGGACCACCATGACTGAAGTCTCTGAAAAAAAAGACGTACAAAAATTGCAACGCATTGTTGTCGACAGTCTTGAAGATGTGAAGGCGCAAGACATCGCCGTTTTTAATACAGAGCACCTTTCGCCTTTGTTTGAGCGGGTCATCATTGCCAGCGGTACGTCTAATCGCCAGACCAAGGCGCTTGCAGCCAATGTGCGCGACGATGTACGCGATGGCGGTTTCAGCAAGCCGCGTATCGAGGGAGAAGAAAACGGTGAATGGATCATTGTCGATTGCGGTCCGGTGGTCGTGCACATCATGCAGCCGGCCATTCGCTTGTACTACCACCTGGAAGAAATCTGGGGCGATAAACCGGTGCGCATCAAACTCGGCGCGCCTTCACCCAAACAACCGGTTAAGCTGGTGGTGGAGGAAGAGCCAGTGGTCAAAAAAGCCACGCGCAAATCCGCCACCAAATCACCAGCTACCAAACGCAAACCCGGCACTGCCGCCACCGGTGCTTCGGCAAAAAGCAGTTCTGCAAAACCCGCCGGCAAAACACCTGGCAAATCTGCGGGTCGTGCTGGCGGCACGGTTAAATCTTCGGCAGACAGCAAATCCGCCACGACCAAAGCCGTGGTGAAAAAAGTGATCAATCCTCCCACCGAGGCCAAAAAACCGACAGCCAAAAAGCCTGCCGCGAAAAAAGCAGCGCCAGCTAATAGCGCCGCCCGCAAGCCGCGTGCATGAAACTCTGGGTAGTCGCAGTCGGCCAACGGGTGCCTCCCTGGGCCCAGACGGCCTGGGACGACTACGCCAAACGTTTTCCAGCTGATTGCAAACTGACTTTAAAAACAGTCAAGACAGAACCCCGGGCCTCAAAAACATTGCCGCAAATCTGGGCTGCAGAACGCAGTCGCATCGATGCTGCCATTCCCAAAGACTGTTTGCGTGTGTGGCTGGATGAAAAAGGGGCGCAAATCAGCACTGCCGCATTGGCTGCCAAATGGCGCGGCTGGCAGGACAACGCCCAAGACGTGGCTTTTATCATCGGCGGTCCCGATGGCTTTGACCCGGTGCTGCGACAAGGTGGTCATGAATTGCTGGCGCTGTCCAATCTGACGCTGCCGCATGCCATGGTCAGGGTGTTGCTGGTCGAGCAGCTCTACCGGGCCTGGTCCATGCTCAACAATCATCCTTACCATCGCGAGTGATGAATCTGCCTTTGATTTACCTGGCGTCGCAAAGCCCGCGCAGACAGCAATTGCTGATGCAAATCGGCGTGCGGTTTGAATTGCTGCTACCGCGCGATGTCACAGCCGCCGAAGCGCTTGAGATCGAATTTCCGGGTGAACCGCCATCCACTTATGTCAAGCGAGTGACCTTGCTCAAGCTCAAAGCGGCTTATGCACGCATGCAGCATGACAATTTGCCAGCAAGACCTTTGTTATGCGCTGACACCACCGTGGCCTTGGACGGTCACATTCTGGGCAAACCGCAAGACAAAGATGACGCTATGCGCATGCTTGGAGCTTTATCCGGGCGAACCCACAACGTCTTCACTGCATTGGCTTTGCGCTCTGGGCGCAAAACCTGGTCAACCGTTCAACATTCGCGCGTGACTTTTGCTGACATCACAGCAGATGAAATCAAAGCATATGTGGAAACTGGTGAACCCATGGGAAAAGCCGGCGCATACGCCATACAAGGTCATGCTGCTGTGTTCATCAAGCGAATACACGGCAGCCATTCCGGCATCATGGGTTTACCTGTGTATGAAACCCGCCGTTTGCTGCAACATGTGGTCAAGGAACAGACATGCAACACGACATCCTGATCAACTGGTCGCCACAAGAGACTCGTGTGGCTTTGGTGCAAAACGGAGCTTTACAAGAAATCCATATGGAGCGTTCCTTGGAGCGCGGCATGGTTGGCAATATTTATTCAGGCAAAGTGGTTCGTGTTTTGCCCGGCATGCAATCGGCATTCATAGACATCGGTATGGAACGGTCTGCTTTTTTGCACGTGGCAGATGTATTCACCGGCGCACTTCCTAAACACACAGATGTGAACGGCCAACATGCGCCTGTGATCCCCATTGAAAAACAGGTGTTCGAAGGCCAGTCCTTGATGGTGCAGGTAATCAAGGACCCGATTGGCAGCAAGGGTGCGCGGTTATCCACGCAAATCAGCATAGCTGGGCGCTTGCTGGTGTTTTTGCCACAGGACAACCACGTCGGCGTGTCCCAAAAAATTCCTTTGGAAGAACGCGAGGCTTTGCGCCTGCGCCTGGTCAATCTGGCGCACAGTGAAGATGAAAAGGGCGGATTTATTTTGCGCACTAACGGCGAAGACGCCAGCGATGCGCAATTGCAAGAGGATATTGATTACCTGCGCAAGACCTGGGCCAAAGTCAAAACCGCCTCCTTGCAAATGCCGCCCACTTCTTTGCTGCACCAAGATTTGAATTTGTTGCAGCGTGTACTACGCGACATGGTGGATGAGTTCACTCAGACCATACGCATAGACTCGCAGGAACAGCACGATATGTTGCACCGCTTCGGGCTGGAGTTCATGCCGTCTGCGGTTGTCAAACTCGCACACTACAAAGGCGAGCGCCCGATTTTTGATTTATTCAACATTGACGAAGAAATCAAGCAGGCGCTTGGCCGCAAAGTGATGTTGAAGTCCGGAGGCTATCTCATCATTGACCAGACCGAGGCCATGACTACGGTGGATGTGAATACCGGCGGCTTTGTAGGCGCGCGCAATTTTGAAGATACGGTGTACAAAACCAATCTGGAAGCGGCAGGCGCGATTGCCAGGCAACTGCGGCTGCGAAACCTGGGCGGTGTCATCGTCACCGATTTCATCGATATGCAAACCCAGGAACATCAGGCCTCGGTTCTGGCCGAATTCAGAAAGCATCTTTCCCGTGACAAAGTGAAAACCACGATGAGTCCTTTTTCGGCGCTGGGCTTGGTGGAGTTAACGCGCAAACGTACTCGCGAGTCGCTCGCGCAATTGCTGTGCGAGCCTTGTGCGCATTGCCAAGGTCGAGGTATTGTGAATACCGCCAGAACCACGGCATACAACATATTGCGGGAAATATTGCGCGAAGCCCGTCAGTTCAGTCCACGCGAATTCCGTGTATTGGCCGCGCCCCGGGTGATCGATTTATTACAGGATGAGGAAAGCCTGCACCTGGCCGGTTTGAGTGAATTCATAGGCAAACCCATTTCGCTGCAAGCCGAATTCGGCATTGGCGACGAGCAATTCAATATTGTGCTTTTGTAGGGCAGTGTGCTTAAGCGCTGAGGTCCTGGCTTTGCCCGGTTTGCCCCAGCCTGAACATATGAGCGTAAGCACCGTCAGCTTGTATCAACGAAGCATGTGTTCCGCTTTCAATCACTCGCCCGGCGTCCATAACCACGATCAAATCGGCTTTTTCAATGGTTGATAAGCGATGCGCAATCACCAGCGTAGTACGGCCCGTCTGAAGTGTTTGCAATGCATCTTGCACCATGCGTTCTGATTCGTTGTCAAGTGCAGACGTGGCTTCATCAAGTATCAAGACCGGAGCATTTTTGTACATGGCGCGGGCGATGGCCAGTCGCTGGCGTTGTCCGCCTGACATGGTGGCGGCGTTGTGGCCCACCAGCGTATCTATGCCCTGCGGCAGGCTTTCCAGGTAATCGCCCAGGTTAGCTGCCAGAAGACACTGCGTGACTTTATCCCGGTCCGCCGCCTGTCCCAACGCGACGTTAGAGGCCAGCGTGTCATTCATGACCACCACAGTCTGGCTTACCAAGGCGATTTGCTGACGCAGATCAGCCAGTTGCCAATCGCGTATGGAAACGCCGTCCAGATAAATTTCGCCTTGAGAGTGTTCTACAAACCGGGGCAGCAAATTAGCCAATGTGGTTTTGCCTGAGCCCGAGCTGCCTACCAACGCCACCATTTGCCCGGGTTCAATCGTCAGGCTGACCGAATCCAGCGCCATGGGAAGATCCGCTTGGTAGCGCAGACTGACGTTATGGAGTTCGATACGGCCTTGCACTTTGTCGCTGGTGTATGTTCCTCCTGACTCAACTGGGGTTTCATGAATCAGTTCCAAGGCTCTTTCTAAAGCCGCAAGACCACGGGTCACTGGCCCGGCGACTTCCGATAAATGTTTAATGGGATTGACCAGCATCAGCATGCCGGTCACAAACGCCGCAAAACCGCCCACACTCATGTGGTTTTCGTGGCTTTGCAACAAAGCGATGCTGATCACCGCAGACAAAGCCACGGCAGATAGCAGTTGTGTCAAAGGCGTGATACCAGCGTTGGCGACCGTGGTTTTGATCGCCAATCTCACCATGGATTGACCCAACTGTCGAAAGCGTTGGATTTGCATAGATTGAGCGGCATGCAAGCGTATTTCTCTGTGAGCCAAAGCGGTTTCTTCCACTGCATAGGAAAGCTGATCTGTGGCCGTCTGGGTGTTTTGCGTCAATTTGTACAAGCGTTTGCTCAGCACTTTCATCAACCAGGCCACCGAAGGAATCAGCAAAGCCACAATCAAACTTAATTTCCAGTTCAGATAAAGCAAGTAGCCGATCAGCGCCACCAGTGTCAAACTGTCTCTGACCATGCCGATGAGAGAGCCGACCAGTGTTTGGGCGCCGATTTGAACTTCAAAGACCAAGGTATTCCCTAGCGCGCTGGCATTTTGCTGGCGAAAAAGCCCAAGGTCAGCGTCCTGCAAACGGTGAAACATTTGCATACGCAAATTAAGCAAACCGGTTTGTGTGGCTTTGGTGATGGCCACTTGGCCGATAAACATGCCCGTACCGCGCACACCAAACAGTCCGATCAGCGCGACCGGCACCAGCCAGACAGGAAAGTCGGCTTGTTGGAACCCTTTGTCCAGCAAAGGCTGGAGCAAGGCTGGCACCATGGGCTCACAAATCGCGACCACCGCCATGCAGACCACCGCAGTAATCCAAGCGTAAGTCGGGTGTATGAAAAATTGACCGCAGCGAATGAGTCGATGGAAAATGGGTGGGAGAAGGCGCATTGGCAATCTGAATTTTGTCTTTTGCGATTATCGCCTTTACTAAAAGTGTCTTGGTTAGAATGCTCAGACATTACCTAACTTGAAAAAACATGTCACGATCAGTTGCATTCTTAATTAAACTCGTGTGTTTTCTCTGTGCAAGCACCAGTTTGGCGCATGCTGAATTCAAAGTAGAAATTTCAGGCGTAGGTATCACCCAGATTCCGATTGCCATTTCTGAGTTCCGGGGCCAGGACGCAGCGCCTCAAAAAATTGCAGGCATCATCACCGCGGATCTTGAGCGAAGTGGTCAATTCAAAAGTTCATCCACCGGTCTAGTGCTTGATGAAAACAGCCATCCTGATTTCAACACTATCAAACAAAACAATATTGATGCTGTATTGACTGGAAGTATCACCAAGCTTGCCGATGGCCGGTTTGATATTCGTTACAGGCTTTGGGACGCTGTCAAGACCCAGGATCTCGGGGGCCAAAGTTTTGTGGCGATGCCTGGCGATTTGCGTTTAGTCTCTCACAGAATTGCCGATCAGATTTATGAAAAACTGACTGGCGACAAAGGCATTTTCTCTACCCGCATCACCTACATCACCAAGCAAAATAACCGCTACATGCTATGGGTGGCTGACGCCGATGGTGAAAATGCCCAGGCGGCACTCACCAGTCCTGAGCCCATTATTTCCCCCAATTGGGCGCCGAACGGCAACGAACTGGCTTATGTGTCATTCGAGTCGCGCAAACCTGTGGTGTACGTACACGATGTGAGTTCCGGCAAACGCCGTGTAATAGCCAATTTCAGAGGCTCTAATAGCGCGCCTGCCTGGGCACCTGATGGAAAAAGCCTTGCCATTGCACTCAGCAAAGACGGCGGTACTCAAATATTTGTATTGGATGCCAAAGGCGGCGAGCCAAGGCACATCACCCAATCCCCAAGTATTGATACTGAACCCGTATTTTCCCCCGATAGTGCAACTCTTTATTTCGTCAGCGACAGAGGTGGCTCGCCGCAGATTTACCGCGTACCGGTCGCGGGCGGTGCCGCGCAACGCGTGACATTCAATGGCAGTTACAACGTATCACCGGCAATTAGTCCCGACGGACGCTGGCTAAGTTATGTGTCCCGGGGCCCCAGTGGTTACAAAATCCACTTGATGGATTTAACCAATGACAAGACCATTGCTCTCACAGATACCACTCAGGATGAAAAGCCGAGTTTTGCGCCTAACGGCAAGCTGATCATGTACGCTACCAAATCCCAATCGCGCGAAGTTCTAATGACCGTCACGCTTGATGGCAAAATAGGCACCAGATTAGCGGGACAATCCGCCAATATTCGAGAGCCCCACTGGGGCCCTTTTTTAAAACCGTGATGAATGGAGTCTCCCTCGTGAAAAAATATATATGGTCTTTGCTGATAGTTGGTCTGCTGTCAGCTTGTGCATCCGGCGTCAAGCTCAATGATGTGCCGGTGGAAGATAAATCAGGCTCGCAGGTAAACAATGCGACTGGTAAAGACAGTTCAAAGGCCTCTAGCAGTTCTTCTGCTCCAGCTTCGTCTACAAACCCAAGCACATCCAACACAGGCAGTGTCTCTGCGTCTTCTTTGTCAGATGCCAAAAATGCAACAGCTGCGGTAAGCGCTCCTGCCTCGGACAATAGCCTGGCTGGTCCGGCGAATGCGGTGAAAGTGATTTACTTTGATTACGACAGCTATACAGTCAAGCCTGAATTTCAGTCAGTCATTGAAGCGCACGCTCAATATTTGAAAGCCAACCAGCGCGCCAAAGTCTCACTTGAAGGCCATACCGATGAACGCGGTAGCCGCGAATACAACCTGGCCTTGGGTCAAAAACGCGCTGATGCAGTGCGTCAAAGCCTGACCTTGTTAGGTGTCAGTACAGCCCAAATTGAATCGGTCAGTTTTGGAGAAGAAAAGCCAGCTCTTCAAGGCAGTGATGAAGCCGCCTACGCCAAAAATCGCCGGGCTGAATTCTTCTACAAATGACCACCCGGTTCAAATACTACTTTGCTTGCCTTCCCCTGCTTGTCAGCGGGTTGGCACAAGCACAAGTATTTCCTGACAACGAAGCCCGCAGAGCCATTTTGGATTTGCGGGCAGACGTCAAAAGAATCTCTGAAGACAACAAAAAGAACTTCGACAAAATTCAGTCCGACAAGCAGGCAGCTGATTTAGAGTTAAAAAAATCCAACGATTTGATTGCCAAATTGCAGCAATCGTTACGGGATTCACAACTTGAAGCTTTACGCCTTCAACAGGAATTCGACAAGCTCACTCGCTTGCAAAACCAAGCAGTTTTGCAATTGAAGTCTGACAATGATGCATTGAAGCAGCAAATTGCTGAATTGCGTGGCGAACGCGAGCAATTGACCAGAGACATAACGGTGCTGCAGCGCAGTCAAAAAGATTTTTCAGCAGGTTTGGAAGACCGCATATTCAAACTGGATCAACGCTTTACCAAAATAGAGCCCGTCATGATTCAAATTGACGGCCTGGAATTCCAATCCGATCAAGCTGAGAAAAAAGACTTTGAATTAGCCTTAACCACTTTCAAACGGGGTGAATTCACAGGTGCAATCAATGCTTTCACTGTGTTTTTACGCAAATACCCCAACAGTGGTTTCAGACAAAGTGCTTTGTTCTGGGTTGCCAGTGCTAAATTTGTCAAAGGTGACTACTCGGATACCGCTAGCCAGTTACGGACCTTTCTGGCCATGAATGAAATGCATTCGCGCTACCCCGAAGCCATGTTGACATTGGCGAATGCGCAGATCGAACTCAAAATGCCAGCCGAAGCCAAGAAAACCTTGGAAGATCTGATCCGTGACTTTTCAAGTTCCGAAGCAGCCAAAGTGGCAACTGAGCGTTTGGCCAAGCTTAAATTCCCTTGAGCCTTTTATCTCCTGAATCTAAAATTACCGAGCGTCGTTTCGGTGGCATGAGTCGCCTGTTCGGTGAACTGGGTGCTAAGCGCATTCAACAAGTTCACATGGCGGTAATTGGCATAGGCGGCGTCGGCTCATGGGCAGCCGAATCATTGGCTCGCAGTGGCGTGAAGCGGTTGACTTTGGTTGATATGGATCATATCGCTGAATCCAATATCAACAGACAACTGCACGCACTGTCTTGCACTATTGGTCAAGCCAAAGTTTTGGCTATGCAAGACAGGATTCAACAGATCAATGCGGATTGCGTCGTCACACCTGTGGAAGATTTTATCAATGCAGACAATATCCATGAACATTTACAACACGGACTTGACCTGGTGATTGATGCCACTGACCAGGTCAGTGCCAAGGTAGCCATGGCGGCCTGGTCATTACAAACGGCAACACCATTGGTCATGGTGGGCGCTGCAGGAGGAAAAAAATGGGCTCATCAGGTTGATATGGCGGATTTATCCGATGTCACCCACGACCCATTGCTAGCGCATGTCAGGCACAGTTTGCGTAAAATGCAATTTCAACTCAAGCCTAAAACACCTTGTGGCATTCACGCTGTTTTCAGTAAAGAGCCAGTGACCCGGCCAATGGCCAGTAACGAAACGCAGTCAACTGACAACACTCTCAACTGTCATGGTTACGGATCATTGGCGGCTGTGACGGCCACATTCGGGCAATGTGCTGCGGGCTGGGCATTGAACCATTTTTCTAAATAATCACTTTATGGTTTTTTTAAAAAACCGCACAAAAAACCAGTTATAATTTGTGGCTTCGCCGGACAGCAAAACTGTAAGGCGCAATGATGGGACGTTAGCTCAGTTGGTAGAGCAGCGGACTTTTAATCCGTTGGTCACAAGTTCGAATCTTGTACGTCCTACCACCCTCATTCAAAAAAACCAGTTCAAACAGAACTGGTTTTTTTTTGGCTTTTCACGCGCTTTCTAATTGTTCGCAGAGGGTGAGCCAACGGGCTTCAAGTTCGGGCAATTGCAGATCCAAATCTTTCAAGCGTTTCGCCTTGTCTGCCATTTCTGCAACGGAAACCGGGGCAGCCAACAATTGGTGTAACTCGTTGCGCTGGGTTTCTAGATTCTGGATACGGGCTTCGAGCTCAGCCAATTCTTTTTGAATATGTTTCAAAGAAATCGGTTTGCTTTTTTGTACAACAGCAGCAGGTGCCGGGGTGGATGCTGGCGTGACGTTGGCCATCGATTTCATCCGCTTGGCTTCGTCCAACAAAAACTTCTGGTAATCATCCAAATCGCCTTCGAACGGCTCTATGCCGCCGCGCGTGACTAGCCAGAACTCATCGCACACCGCGCGCAGTAAAGCACGGTCGTGACTGACCAGCATCACGGTACCTTCAAATTCATTCAAAGCCACTGACAAAGCCTCACGCGTGGCCAAATCCAAATGGTTGGTGGGCTCATCTAACAACAACAGGTTGGGCCGTTGCCACACCAGCATGCACAACACCAGCCGGGCTTTTTCACCACCGCTCATGCTGCCCACGCTTTGCTTGACCATGTCGCCGCTGAAATTGAATTGGCCGAGGAAACTTCGCAAATCCTGTTCACGTGTGGTTTGGCCGGACAACATGCCCAGTTGTGTTAATCGCTTGGCCAGGGCAATCATGTGGTCCAGCGGGTTATCCGCAGGTTGTAGTACATCCAATTCCTGTTGTGCGAAGTAGCCGATGTTCAAACCTTTGCCTTCGGTGATTTCACCCGCCACAGCATCCAGGCTGCGTGCAATCGTTTTCACTACGGTCGATTTACCTTGGCCGTTTGCACCCAATATGCCTATACGCTGACCAGCGAGTACTGAGCGACTGATGTTGTTGACAATGACAGTGGGTGGTCCGTCTTCAGCGGGATAACCGAAACTGACATCTTGCATGGACAACATGGGGTTGGGCAAATGCGCCGGTGGTTTGAACTCAAACTGAAAATCCGCTTCACTGAGCAATGGCGCAATTTTTTCCATGCGATCCAGCGCTTTGACACGGCTTTGCGCTTGCTTGGCTTTGCTGGCTTTGGCTTTGAAGCGTGCAATGAATTTTTGTAAATGCGCAATCTTGTCTTGCTGTTTAGCAAATGCGTTTTGTTGCAAATTCATTTGCTCGGCACGCATGTCTTCAAACTTGCTGTAGTTGCCACCGTAGCGCATCAGTTTGGCCGCATCGATATGTAAGGTGACGTTGGTGACTGCATCTAAAAATTCACGGTCATGGCTGATGACCAGCAAGGTGCCTTCGTAACGTTTGAGCCAGCTCTCCAGCCACACCAATGCGTCCAAATCCAAGTGGTTGGTGGGTTCGTCTAGCAGCAGCAAATCGGACGGACTCATCAGCGCGCGGGCCAGTTGTAAGCGCATGCGCCAGCCGCCGGAAAAGCTGTTGACCGGGTTGTCCAGTTCGGTGGTTTTGAAACCCAAGCCAAGTATCAATGACTGGGCGCGGGCAGGCGCGTCGTGTTCTCCTGCATCCGACAAAGCCATGTAGGCATTGGCCATGCGTTCGCCATCGTCTGTGGCTTCTGCGGCTGTCACTTCTTCGCGAGCAGCTAACAAGGCGGTATCACCATCAATGACAAACTCAGTGGCGCTTTGCGATGTTTCTGGCATGTCCTGCGCCACCTGACCCATGCGCCACTGTGTGGGTATGTAGAACTCGCCCGAGTCTTCTTGCAGGCTGCGGTTGAGCAATGCAAACAATGAAGACTTGCCAGCACCATTGCGCCCGACCAGTCCGACTTTCTCGCCCGGGTTCAAAGTCACCGATGCCTGGTCCAGCAACAATTTGGCACCGCGACGCAGCGAAATATTTTTCAGAGTGATCATGTCAGCAAAGCCTGTTTGGTAATCAGCATCACCTGTTCATCACCAGCGCTGGTTGTCAAATACATCACCTCAAGAGTAGGAAATGCGCGGTTAAAGTGTTCGATTTCATGCCCGATTTCCAGCACCAGCACAGCATCATCTGACATGAACCGAGGTGCTTGGTCGAGCAAGCGGCGTATGAAGTCCATGCCGTCTGTGCCGCCCTCTAGTGCCAAAGCGGGTTCGGCCAAAAATTCGGCGGGCAGGGCGGCCATGCTTTGTGCATTCACATACGGCGGGTTACACACAATCAAGTCGTATGCACCGCTGGCATTGTCAAGTGCATCAGACAGGCAGGCAGTGATGCGTTGTTGCAAACCATGGCGTTCAATGTTGATGCGAGCCACTGCCAACGCATCTTCAGAAATATCCAGTGCATCCACATGCAACTGCGGATAGGCCAACGCCAGCAGCACAGCCAAGCTGCCACCTCCAGTGCACAGATCAAGCGCGCGCTGGCTGTCAGGGTTGAGCCACGGGTCTACGCTGCCGTCTGCAATCACTTCTGCGATGAGGCTACGCGGTATCAAGCAACGCTCATCCACATAAAAAGACACGCCTTGCAGCCACGCCTCGTGCGTCAAGTAGGCCATAGGCTGACGTGTACCAATGCGTTGTTGCAACAGTTCAAGTACCGCTTGTGATTCTTGTTCCGTCAGTGATGCGTGCAACTCAGTGGTGTCAGTGTCCAGTGGAAGCTTTAAAGCCCACAACACCAACCAGGCGGCTTCGTCCTGGGCATACAAGGTGCCCTGACCAAAAGCCACTTGGGCTTGAGTCAGTTCATTTGCGCATCGTTGTATCCATTCAAGCGCTGTCATGCACCAGCCGTTTTCAAGGCATTTGCCTGCAAGCGCTGAAGCACGCCTAAGTAAATATTTTTCAAAGTGTCTATGTCGCTCAATCGCACAAACTCATTGATCTGGTGAATGCTGTCATTCGGCGGACCAAATTCAATCACTTGCGGGCATATTTGCGCGATGAAACGTGCATCGCTGGTGCCGCCGGTGGTGGAGAGCTCTGTGGCGATGCCGGTGATATCCAAAATTGACTGCTGCACAGCTTGCAACAAATCGCCGGGCGTGGTGATGAATGGCAAACCGCCCAAGGTCCATTTCAGTTGGTAGTCCAGTTGGTGTTTGACCAACACAGCTTCCAAGCGTTGTTTCAAGCTCTCGGCAGTGGATTCGGTGCTGAAGCGGAAATTGAAATCAAGCACGACTTCGCCGGGAATCACATTGTTGGCTCCGGTGCCTGCGTGTATGTTGCTGACCTGCCAACCGGTGGGTTGGAAATAGTCATTGCCCCTGTCCCATTCGATGGCGGTGAGTTCAGCCAATGCGGGGGCCAGCAAGTGAATAGGGTTGCGTGCGAGTTGCGGGTAGGCGATATGGCCTTGCACTCCTTTGACGCTGAGTTTGCCGCTCATGGTGCCGCGTCTGCCGTTTTTCACCATGTCGCCAATGCGGTGAACAGAGGTGGGTTCACCGACGACGCACCAATGCAAATGTTCGCCACGCGCTTTCAACGCTTCAACCACTTTCACCGTGCCGTCTATTGACGGGCCTTCTTCGTCACTGGTGAGCAAAAAGGCCAGATTGAAAGCGGCTGCGTTTTCCGTGCGCATGAATTCTTCGGTTGCCACCACCATGGCGGCCAGTGAAGTTTTCATGTCGCTGGCACCGCGTCCAAACAATTTGCCATCGCGGTGCGTGGGCGTGAAAGGATCGCTGTGCCATTTGTCCAGCGGACCGGTTGGCACCACGTCGGTGTGACCGGCGAACACCAATGTTTTGGCGTTTGCAGACGCACTGCGTTTGATGGCCCACAGGTTGCTGACGCGTGCATTCTCTGGGCCGTGGTCCATGCGTTCGCAGTCAAAACCGCAAGCCGATAAACGTGAAGCAATCAACGTCAGACATTGCGCATCTTCCGGTGTGACCGAAGGACGCGAGATCAACTGCTCGGCCAGATCCAGCGTGTGCGACATGGTCAGTCGCGCAACAAATCGTTGAGGCTGGTTTTAGCTCGGGTTTGTGCATCCACGCGTTTGACAATGACGGCGCAATACAAACTGTATTTGCCGTCGGCGCTGGGCAGATTGCCAGAAACCACCACCGAGCCCGCAGGCACGCGACCGTAGGTCACTTCGCCAGTGGCGCGGTCGTAAATTTTGGTGCTTTGACCGATGTACACGCCCATGGAAATGACTGAGTTTTCTTCGATGATCACACCTTCAACCACTTCGGAGCGCGCGCCTATGAAACAGTTGTCTTCAATGATGGTGGGATTGGCTTGCACGGGTTCCAACACGCCGCCAATGCCGACACCGCCGGACAGGTGCACGTTCTTACCGATTTGCGCACATGAACCCACTGTGGCCCATGTGTCGACCATGGTGTTTTCATCGACGTAAGCACCGATATTCACATAGCTGGGCATGAGAATCGCGCCCTTGGCGATGTAACTGCCGCGACGCGCCACTGCAGGCGGCACAACGCGCACGCCGCTTGCTTTCATTTGTGCTTCGTCCATGTGGGAGAACTTGGTTTGCACTTTGTCGTAAAAACCGAGATCTCCGGCTTTCACCACACTGTTGTCTTTCAAACGGAATGACAACAACACGGCTTTTTTCAGCCACTGGTGCGTGGTCCATTGGCCCACTGATTCACGGGTAGCCACGCGCAAACGACCGGCGTTGAGTTCGGCGATGACGTGCTCGACCGCATCGACCAGTTCTTTGGGTGCCGCTGATGGGCTGTATTGGGTGCGGTTTTCCCAAGCGTTATCAATGATGGATTGCAGTTGTTGGCTCATGGTTTTGGTGGATAGTGGGTTTGAACAAATTGAACGATACGGCGTGCCGCTTCGAGGCACTCTTGGGGTTGCGCGACCAAGGCCATGCGAATTCGGCCTTGTCCGGGGTTGATGCCGTTGACCTCGCGGGCCAGATAACGACCGGGCAACACAGTGACATTGTATTGAGCCAGCAAGTCCTTGGCGAAAGCCTCGTCATCGCCACCCGGCACACCGGCCCACAGATAAAAACCGGCATCCGGTAAAGCCACATCCAACACTTGGGCCAGCATGGGGGTGACTTGATCAAATTTTTGTTTGTAAAGCGCTCTATTGGCATCGACGTGTGCTTCGTCATTCCAAGCGGCGATGCTGGCTTGCTGGACCATGCCGCCCATGGCGCTGCCGTGGTAGGTGCGGTAGAGCAAAAACGGCGCAATCAAAGCCGCATCTCCGGCGACGAAACCGCTGCGAAGCCCGGGCACATTGCTGCGCTTGGACAAACTTGTGAAGCAGACCAGGCGTTTGAAATTCGGGCGGCCACACAAAGTTGCGGCTTGCAAACCGCCTAAAGGCGGCGTGTCGCCAAAATAAATTTCGCTGTAACACTCGTCAGACGCAATCACAAACCCGTATTGGTCACTCAATGCAAACAGCTTTTGCCATTCACTCAATGTCATCACCGCACCTGTGGGGTTGCCGGGTGAACACACAAACAGCAAACGGGTTTGTTGCCAGACATCCGGCGGTACGCTGTCCCAGTCCACAGCGAAATTCTGAGAGGCCACGCTTGGCACATAGTGCACCTGTGCATGGCCTAACAACGCTGCGCCTTCGTATATTTGGTAGAAGGGGTTGGGAGACACCACCACGCTACCGGGTTGACCGTCCAGCACGGTTTGAGTGAATGCAAACAAAGCTTCGCGCGAACCGTTCACTGGCAACACTTGTGTAGCGGGGTCCACATTGACGTCGTAGCGTCTTTTCACCCAGTTTGCACAGGCCTGACGAAAAGCCAATGAACCGGCAGTGGCAGGATAAGCCGCCAATTCAACTGTATTGGCCTGTAATGCATCCAAAATCAAAGCTGGAGTGGCGTGGCGTGGCTCGCCTATGCCTAGGCTGACCGGTGCCCAATCTGCACTGGGCTTCACGTCTGAAAACAAATGACGTAATCGTTCGAACGGATAAGGGTGGAGTCGGGATAAAAGGGGGTTCATGGCTGATATTATCGGTGCCATGTACAGCCACCTTGATCCTGACAAAGCCAGCGATTTCGCCATGAATCCCGAACAGTTGCTGAATCTGGCAAATACTTTCGTATCAAGTCTCGACAAGGACCTACTGTCTATCGAAGCCGCCTTGATCGGCCAAGACATGGACGCATTGCGTCGATTGCTGCATACCCTGAAGGGTTATGTGACTTTTTTATGTACAGAAGAATTAGGCCAACAGCTGATACAACTGGAGGCTGACAGCCGCAGCCTGGATTTCTCCCAAATTCAAACCCGTGTGAATGCGTTGAGCCCTTTGTTGAGTTTGTTGCATTCGGAAGTGATTCACTGGAAAAGCACGGTTTTGCAAAACCATTCCTGACTTAATCACCGTTACTCCTGCTTCACCCCCCCCTTAGAAAAGGCTGAAAGTGCGTCTTAATTCCATCAAGTTATCAGGCTTTAAGTCGTTTGCAGATGCCACCAATTTTTTATTGCCTGGTCAACTGGTGGGCGTGGTCGGCCCCAACGGCTGCGGCAAGTCCAACATCATTGACGCTGTTCGTTGGGTTTTGGGTGAAAGCCGGGCCAGCGAGTTGCGCGGCGAGTCCATGCAAGATGTGATCTTCAATGGCACCAACACACGCAAACCGGCCAGCCGCGCCAGTGTGGAATTGGTGTTTGACAACCAGACCCACCGCGCAGGCGGTCAATGGAACCAGTTTGAAGAAATTGCTGTCAAACGTGTGCTGACCCGCGACGGCACCAGCAGCTACTACATCAATAACCAACCGGTGCGTCGCCGCGATGTGCAAGATGTTTTCCTTGGTACAGGTTTAGGGCCGCGTGCTTACGCCATCATCGGCCAGGGCACCATCAGCCGCATCATCGAATCAAAACCCGAAGAGCTGCGCTTGTTTTTGGAAGAAGCCGCCGGTGTGTCCAAATACAAAGAGCGTCGCCGCGAAACCGAAAACCGCTTGAGCGACACCCGCGAAAACCTCACACGGGTGGAAGACATATTGCGTGAGCTCAATGCCAATCTGGAAAAACTCGAACGTCAAGCCGAGGTGGCGCAACGCTTTAACCAGTTGCAGCAGCAAGCCACACTGAAACAGCAGCAGCAGTGGTATTTGAAGCGCGAACAAGCGCAAGCCGAGCAAGCCACTGTTCACCACCAAGCCGAATTGGCAACCAATGCGCTGGAGTCCAAAACCGCTGAGTTGCGTGAAATTCAAGCCAGTGTGGAAAACATCAGACAAGCGCATTACGAATCCGGCGAACAAGTCAATCAAGCGCAAGGTCAGTTGTACCAAGCCAGTGCGGAAGTTGGTCGCCTGGAAGCTGAAATCCGGTTTGTGGTCGAAGGCAAGCAACGTGCGCAAGAACGTTTACTGCAAATCCAGCAACAAACCCAGCATTGGCAGGAACAAGCCGAGCAAGCACAAGCGCAGACCTTGGAGCTGGAAGACAAAAGCGGTGAATTGACCGGTCGCTTATTTCAGTTGCAAACCGATGTGCAAGACCGCCAACAGCGTTTGCCTGAGTTAGAGCAGTCTTGGACTGATGCCAGAAAACAGGTGCAGCAGCAGGGCGAGGCGGTCAACCAGATTCAACAGCAAATGAAAGTGCTGGCAGCCGAACAACGCGGTGTGCAAGAGCAGACCCGCCAACTTGAACAGCGTTTGGAAAGACTGCACACCGACCGCAATGCATTGGCCGCGCCCGACGACAGCAAGCTAACCCAGTTGCAGCAGCAGCTCGATCAAGCCAATGATTTGTCTGCTCAAACACAAGCCCAACTTGACGAACTCGAAGCCATGGTGGATGAGATCGAGTCCGGCAGACGCAC
Source organism: Comamonadaceae bacterium (assembly GCA_947456305.1). Taxonomy (GTDB): domain Bacteria; phylum Pseudomonadota; class Gammaproteobacteria; order Burkholderiales; family Burkholderiaceae_C; genus Limnohabitans. Next base: position 83,550 of record CANGPN010000007.1, read on the forward strand.
CGCCCAAGACCACGCCAACCAAGAATCAGCCAAGTTGGTGGAGCTGCAAGCGCGTCAACAAGCGTTGAAAGCATTGCAAGAGAAATTGCGCACCGATGAGCGGCTCACACCTTGGTTGAACAAGCATGGTTTGCAATCGCTGCAGCCGCTGTGGAGCAAAGTGCATATCACCCCCGGCTGGGAACAGGCGTTGGAAGCGGCTTTGCGCGAACGCTTGGCCGCGCTGGAAGTCTCCAAACTCGACAGTGTGAAATCTTTTGCCGCAGACGCACCTGCTGCCAAGCTGAGTTTTTACACCACGGCGGTCACCCCTAGCGGTCAGAGCAACAGCGGTTTACCCAAGTTGTTTGACCAACTCAAGCTCAATGATGCCAATTTGAACAGCGTGTTCAACGACTGGTTGACCGGTTGTTTCACTGCCAAAACTTTAGATGAAGCCTTGGCTGCCCGCGCGCAACTGCAACACGGTCAATACATCTTCACCCCGCAAGGCCATGCAGTCGGTTTGCACAGCGTGAGCTTTTACGCTCAGGACAGCGAGCAAGCCGGTTTGCTCGCCCGCGCACAAGAAATCGAAAACCTGGACAAACAAATCCGTGCGCAATCCTTGATGGCGGAAGAAGCCCGCCTGCAACTCGCCCGCGCCGAGTCTGCTGCCGCACAGTCGGCCCAGCAACGTTCGCAAAAACGCATTGAAGCCACCCAGACCCAGGCCCAGGCCCACAGTTTGAATGTCGAATTTTTAAGAGCCCAGCAATTGGCTGAACAAGTGCGCACACGTCAAGGTCAATTGGCTGAAGAAGTCGATGAATTGCAAGCCCAACTGGCACAGTTGCAACAACGTGCGCAAACCGATGAAGCCAGCTTTGAAGGCTTGGACATGCAGCTGGCGCAGGCACAGGACCGTCAGGTCATGTTGGAAGAAAAAGCTGCACAGGCCGAACAACAATCACAGCAAGCGCGTGAAGCCTTGCGCATGATTGAACGGCAAGCCCAGGAAACCGAGTTTGAGCAACGCAGCCTCAGCGCCAAGCTGGCTGAATTGCAACGCACCCAAGACACTGCTGCACAACAAATCGAACAACTCGCCGCAGAACTCACACGTCAGCAAACCGAACTCAACACCTTGTCAGACACAGCGGCACAAGCTGGTTTGCAAGACGCGCTGGCACTCAAGGTGGAACGTGAAAACCTGCTGGCCGCCAAGCGTTCTGAATATGACGGTTTGACCCACCAACTGCGCACCAGCAATGAAGACCGTTTGAAAATTGAACGTGAACTCGACCCGTTGCGTCAACGCATCGTCGATGCCCAATTGAAAGAACAAGCTGCGCGCTTGGGCTTTGAGCAATACGAGCGTTTCTTAGAAGAAGCGCAATCGGATGTGGCGGCGATCGAAGCTTCGATTCAAGCCGATCAAGTGAAATTGCATGGCTTGCAAACCGAGATTGACCAATTGCAGCGCGAGATACAGTCTTTGGGCGCAGTCAATCTGGCGGCCTTGGATGAACTTGGCGTGGCCAGCGAACGCAAACAATTCCTCGACGCGCAATCTGCCGATTTGAATGAAGCCATCAACACGCTGGAAGACGCGATCCGCAAAATCGACATAGAAACCCGCGACCTGCTGGGGCAGACGTTTGAAACCGTTAATCACCATTTCAGCCTCATGTTCCCCGAGTTATTCGGCGGAGGCAATGCCAAACTGGTGATGACAGGTGATGAAATACTGGACTCCGGTGTGCAAGTCATGGCGCAACCGCCGGGCAAGAAAAACCAGACCATCCATTTGCTGTCAGGTGGAGAAAAAGCCTTGACTGCCATTGCTCTGGTTTTCGCTATTTTTCAACTCAATCCGGCGCCGTTTTGCTTGCTTGACGAGGTTGACGCACCATTGGATGATGCCAACACCGAGCGTTACAGCAAACTGGTCTCCAGCATGTCCAAAGAAACCCAATTCCTTTTCATTTCCCACAACAAAATCGCCATGGAAATGGCTGAACAACTCATCGGCGTCACCATGCAAGAGCAAGGCGTTTCGCGTATCGTGGCGGTTGACATGGAAGCGGCGGCTTCTTTGGTAGAAGCCACATGAGCAATTTGCAAATCTGGCTGGCGATAGCCGGTGGTTTGGTATTGGTGCTGGTAGTGGCTCACAGCACTTGGACATCCCGACAAAGTCAGCCCAAACAGGCCGAGCCATTACTGAGTCAAGACGAATTACAGGCCTTGGACGTATTGCCCGCCAGGGAGGGCGACAGAAAAGAACCCGTCTTGGACAACGAATTGCATGGTGAAGCCCTGGAGCGGGATGTGTCATCCCAACTTGATGCTTTGATCGACGTGATTGCCACCATGGAGCTTGACGGGCCGGTTTCCGGCGAAGCAGCTTTGGCAGCCTTGCCGCCGATTCGGCGTGTGGGTAACAAGTTGTTTGTGGTTGAAGGCTTAAATGCCGACAATGGCAACTGGGAATTGTTGCAAGCCCAACGTTATTACAGTGCTTTCCAAGCCGGAATTCAGGTGGCAAACCGCCAAGGCCCGCTCACCGAAATCGAATTCTCTGAATTTGTCGTCAAAGCCCAGGCATTTGCCGAAACTTTTTCAGCCACGCCTGAATTTCCCGATATGCACGAGGCACTGGCCCACGCGCGCGAGTTAGACCAATTTGCCAATGCCCACGATGCTCAACTCAGTTTTACCTTGCAAGCGCGCAAATCGGCTTGGAGTCCGGGCTATGTGCAGCAACAAGCGGCGCGCCAGGGTTTTGTGCCCGGGGTGATACCCGGGCGTATGGTGGTGCCAGCCTCACATACCGGTTTGCCGCCTGTGCTGGTATTGCATTTTGACGCGCGCGCTGCCATGGCTGAAGACCCTAACCAGGCGGCCTTGCGCAGCATCAGTCTGACGCTGGACGTGCCGCAAGTCGCGCAAACCGAACTTGCATTCGCGCGCATGTGCGAAACCGCACAATCTCTGGCGGATGCCATGGACGGTATGGTCACTGACGACAACGGTCAGCCCTTGTCTGAACCTGCCATCCAAATGATCGACCAGGATTTGCGCAAACTCTACGATGAATTGGCAGATCGCGATCTGGCTGCCGGTTCGTTGCAAGCGCGTCGATTGTTCAGCTGACAGGCCGCCATGTTTGAGAGGATGGCGCAACTGCGGCAGCAACTGCAACTGGCAGGCCACCATTACTATGTACTCGACGAACCGCTGATACCCGATGCCGAGTACGACCGCTTGTTTCGTGAATTGCAGGCATTGGAAGCTGCGCACCCTGAATTCATGACGCTGGATTCGCCCACACAACGCGTAGGCGCGTCTCCCTTGGCAGCGTTCACCCAAGTGCGCCATCGCGTGCCCATGCTCAGCATTCACACCGAAACCGATATCAGCGAGCAGGGCGCGGTGCAATTTGACACCCGTGTGCGCAAGCAATTGCAGCTGAGTGACACAGACCCGCCGGTGAACTATGTGGCCGAGTTGAAATTCGATGGGCTGGCCATCAGCCTGCTGTACCGGGACCATATGCTGGTGCAAGCCTGCACACGCGGCGACGGCGAGACCGGCGAAGACGTGACCCACAATGTCCGCACCATCGGACAAATCCCTTTGCGTTTGCCACAAAGCGCACCAGCTGATTTGGAGGTGCGCGGAGAGGTTTATATGCGCCGCGACGATTTTGAAAGACTGAATGAGCGTCAGCGCAAACGCATTGCCGAAGGTTTGAAAAATGAAAAAACCTTTGTCAATCCGCGCAATGCCGCTGCCGGCGCGGTCAGGCAACTCGACCCGAAAATTGCAGCGCAAAGACCGTTGAGTTTTTTTGCTTATGCGCTGCATTTTCATCCTGAGCAAGCGCAATCGTTCAGTCCTGTGGAAGCCACTTTGTACGGTTTGCAAACCTACGTCAGCCACCACCAAGTGCTCAAAGCGCTCAAAGACTGGGGCTTGCCTGTGTCTGAAGACAGCAGACAAGTCAGCGGCGCCAAGGGTTTGATAGCTTTTCACCAGGATATTGCCGCCATGCGCGACAGTCTGCCGTTTGATATTGACGGGGTGGTTTACAAAGTTAATGACATCAGCTTACAAGCACGCATGGGAATGGTCAGCCGCGAGCCGCGCTGGGCGGTCGCGCACAAATACCCGGCGCAAGAAGAACTGACCACGGTGCAAGCCATTGAAGTGCAAGTCGGCCGTACCGGCAAGCTCACGCCTGTGGCCAAACTCGCTCCTGTATTTGTCGGCGGCGTCACCGTCACCAATGCCACTTTGCACAACGAAGACGAAGCCAGACGCAAAGACGTGCGTGTGGGAGACACCGTGGTAGTGCGGCGTGCCGGCGATGTGATTCCTGAAGTGGTGTCTGTGGTGGCAGAAAAACGATTAAAGGACGCGCAGTTATTCACCATGCCATCGCATTGCCCGGTTTGCGGCAGCCTGGCCTTGCGTGAAGAAGGTGAAGCCGATTACCGCTGTACCGGCGGTTTGTTTTGCAGCGCGCAACGCAAGCAGGCTATTTTGCATTTTGCCCACCGGCGGGCGGTTGAGGTGGACGATTTAGGTGAAAAACTGGTGGATCAACTGGTCGATGCCGGTCTGGTCAAGACCTTACCGGATTTGTACAAACTGGGGTTTAGCCATTTAGCGGCTTTGGATCGCATGGCCGAAAAATCTGCCAACAATTTACTGGCCAGTTTGGAGCGCTCTAAAAACACCACCTTGCCGCGTTTTTTATTCGGTTTGGGTATACGCCATGTGGGCGAAGCCACGGCCAAAGACTTGGCAAGGCATTTCGGTGGCATAGAGGCCATCATGGACGCGAGCATCGATCAACTGTTGACTGTGAACGACGTAGGCCCGGTAGTGGCTCACAGCCTGCGCACCTTTTTTGACCAGCCGCACAACCGTGAAGTGGTGGAACAACTCATGGCTTGTGGCATGAACTGGGAGGAAGCTGCGCCCGGTGCACGTTTGGATTTGCCTTTGAGCGGACACACCTACGTGATCACCGGCACTTTGCCTACGCTGTCGCGGGACCAGGCGCAGGCGATGCTTGAAGCTGCAGGTGCCAAAGTGGCCGGCAGTGTGAGCAAAAAAACCACCGGTGTGATTGCCGGAGAAGCGGCAGGCAACAAGCTGGACAAAGCCGTGTCTTTGGGTATTCCCGTCTTGGATGAAGCAGGCTTATTGGCCTTGGTCAAAGCGCCGTGAAACTTCAATTCGGTTTTGACTTGGGCGGCACCAAAACCGAGTTGGCTGTGTTGAATGCCGAAGGTGAATTCCTTTTTAGACAACGAATTGCCACACCGCGTGAAAGTTATTCCTTGATTCTGCAATCCATGGCTGAGTTGCTGACCACAGCATGCACTCAGTTCGGCGTGGATACTCCCCGCTGCGTGGGTGTAGGCATGCCGGGTTGCCTGGATACGCAGACCGGGCTGGTACGAGGCTCCAACACCTTGGTCTTGAATCAACAACCGTTCCAGAAAGATTTGATGCACGCCCTAGGGTGCGAAGTGCGTTTGCAAAATGACGCCAACTGCTTGGCTTTGAGTGAGGCCATTGACGGCGCGGCCAGCGATGCTAATGTGGTCTTTGCCGCTATTCTGGGTACAGGTTGCGGCGGCGGCATTGTGGTCAACCGCCGTTTGTTGAACGGCAGACACAGCTTGAGTGGAGAATGGGGACACAACCCTTTACCTTGGCCGGATACCGGTGAATTGCAATCGCCTGCTTGCTGGTGCGGTCAAACCGGTTGTCTGGAGACCTGGCTCAGCGGCAGCGGATTTGCAAAAGACCATACCAGACACACCGGCCTGAGCTTGGCTGCAAAAGATATCGTGCAAGCCATGCGCGACGGTGATGCCCAAGCATCAGCCAGCGTGCAGCGCTATGTGCACAGACTTGGCCGAGCACTGGCCCAAATCATCAATCTGCTGGACCCTGATTGCATCGTGCTCGGCGGGGGAATGAGCAATGTGCCTGAGATTTATACGCTCACCTGCGAGGTGATGGCGAACTACAGTTTCTCTATACGGGCGACCACACCGTTGCGCCAGGCCAAACACGGGGATTCTTCGGGTGTGCGCGGTGCTGCCTGGCTGAGTGAATAATGCTTTCAGGCGCCGCCGAGGACCGCTAATAACTGCGTTTCCAAATCAATTTGTGTTTTGTTGTGCTGCAAGGCCGGGCCGTCAATCAAAAACGTATCTTCCACGCGCTCACCCAGTGTGCTGACTTTGGCTAACAGCACGTTAATGTGGTGATGCGCCAGCACCTGCGCCACGCCATACAGCAAGCCGGCGCGGTCGGTGGCTGAAATGCTGAGCAACCAGCGTTGGGCTTTTTCATCCGGTTGCAAACGCACGCGTGGGGCCACAGGAAAACTCTTCACCCGGCGAGATACACGGCCGCCCTTGCGCGGTTGATGCAAAGGGCCGCCTTGTTCAATGGCTTGCTTCAATCCGTTTTCAACCATCGGGGTGAGCTCACGGTAATGCACGTTCAACATCGGTGTCACCACTTGAAACGTGTCCAGCGCATAACCGTTCTTCGCGGTGTGCACTTTGGCATCCAGGATGCTGAATTCGGCTTGGTCGAAATAACCGCAAATGCGCGCGAACAAATCGGTTTGGTCGGGTGTGTAAACCATGACTTGCAAGCCTTCGCCTAGTGGCGATAAGCGCGCTTTCACTGTCACGCCTGCGGCTTGGTTTTGTGCTTTGGCCAAGGCCAAAGGGCGGGACAACTGGCGCGTGTGCCAGGCGATGTCAGACGCATCATGGCGCATGAAATAACCCACGTCCAAGGTGTCCCACAAATCTTTGTGCGCCTCAAAAGGCATGGCATACAGGTTGAGGGTTTCCAGCGCCTCGCGTTTGCGTTGCTCCACCAAAGCATGCGGGTCATGCGCTTGCCCGCCCAGTACGGCGGCACTGGCGCGGTACAGGTCTTCCAGCAATTTGCCTTTCCATGCGTTCCACACTTTGGGGCTGGTGCCGCGTATGTCCGCCACGGTCAGCAAATACAAAGCGCGTAAATTGCGTTCGTTGCCCACGCGTTGCGCAAACGCGTGAATGACATCCGGGTCGCTCATGTCTTGCTTTTGTGCCACATGGCTCATGGTCAGGTGATGCTTGACCAAAAATTCAATCAACTGTTGATCGGCTTTGGCAATGCCATGCTGACGGCAAAACACGCGCACTTCATGCGCGCCCAGATCGGAATGGTCGCCGCCGCGCCCTTTGGCAATGTCATGGAACAAAGCGGCGACATACAAAATCCAAGGCTGCTCCCAGCCTGCGGCCAACTGCGAGCAAAACGGGTATTCGTGCGCGTGTTCCACGATGAAAAACCGCCGCACATTGCGCAACACCATGAGTATGTGTTGATCGACGGTGTAGACGTGAAACAAGTCGTGCTGCATTTGCCCGACGATGCGCCTGAACACCCACAGGTAACGCCCCAGCACCGAGGTCTGGTTCATCAAACGCATGGCGTGTGTGATGCCTTGGGGACTTTGCAAAATGCGCATGAACATGGCGCGGTTGGCCGGGTCGCGTCTGAACGCAGCGTTCATCAAACCTCTGGCGTTGTACAAGGCACGCAAGGTACGGGCCGACAAACCTTTGATGCCCACAGTTTCCTGGTAGACCAAAAAAGTTTCCAGAATGGCGTGAGGCTCGCGTTGGTACAAGTCATCGTCCACCACTTCCAGCATGCCCGATTTATCGAGGAAACGCGGGTTTAAGTGACGTGGCGGATGTGCCTGTGCTTGTTGGAACAACCAGTCTTCAATGTTCAGGTGAATGATCTGGTTCAACTGCGTGACCGCTTTGGCTGCCCAGTAGTAACGTTTCATCAAGGCTTCGCTGGCAGCGCGTGCGTGCACGCCTTCGCCGGTTTGTGGTGCCAAGCCCAGCCCTTCAGACAACTGGGTTTGCAAATCGAACACCAAGCGGTCTTCGCGGCGTTTGGCGGTCCAATGCAAACGCCAGCGCAACAGAGACAACATGCTTTCGTTGCGTTGCAGTTGGCGCAACTCCAGGGCAGTCACCATGCCTTTGTGAAACAAATCTTTCCAACTGGTGCCCAAGCCGCTGGCTTTGGCCAGCCACAACAGCATTTGCAAATCGCGCAAACCGCCGGGCGATTCTTTGCAATTGGGTTCTAAAGAATAAGGCGAGTTTTCAAACTTGTTGTGACGCTGCTGCATTTCCAGCGTTTTGCCCGTGAAAAAAGCTTTGGGATCGAGTTGGGCTGAAAAAGTGCCGCTGAAGTTTTGCATCAACGACGGTTCGCCAGTCAGAAAACGTGATTCCAGCATGGCGGTTTGCACCGTGATGTCGGCTGCTGCTTCGCTGACGCACTCAGACAAATTGCGCACGCTGGCACCAATTTCCAAACCCGTGTCCCAGCAGCTGCCGATGAAGGTTTCGATGCGCGATTTCAAGTCTGCGTCATGGTCGGTGTGTAAGCTGTCGGGCATCAACACCAGCACATCCACATCAGAATAAGGAAACAAGGCTTGCCGACCATAGCCGCCGACTGCCACCAAACACATGCTGGCAGGTAGTTGTGCTTGCAGCCACAAAGCTTTCAAGGTGTCGTCGCACAAGTCGCTCAGCAATTTCAAATGCGTATGCACACGCGCTGCACGGGCAACACTTTGAGCTGCGGCGCAGTCTGCCAGCAGTTGAGATTTGCGTTGTCTGAAATCAGACGCGTTGCGGTTCACGCCTCAGCACACCGTGGTGGTGACAAAAGATGGCAAAGGCGGGCTGCCTTCGGACAAGGTCAGCACTTCATAGCCTGTGGGTGTGACCAGAATGGTGTGCTCCCATTGGGCAGACAGCGAATGGTCGCGGGTGATGATGGTCCAGCCGTCGCCCATTTCTTTGATGTCTCGCTTGCCAGCATTCACCATCGGTTCGATGGTGAAGGTCATGCCGGGTTTGAGCTCTTCCAGTGTGCCGGGTTTGCCGTAGTGCAGCACCTGCGGTTCTTCATGGAACACCTGGCCTATGCCATGTCCACAAAACTCGCGCACGATAGAAAACCCGTGCCCTTCGGCAAACACTTGAATGGCGTGGCCGATATCGCCCAAGCGTGCCCCGGGTTTGACTTTGACAATGCCGTGCCACATGGCTTCATAGGTCAATTGGCACAAGCGTTTGGCGGCGATGGAGCCTTCGCCGACGATGAACATGCGGCTGGTGTCGCCGTGCCAGCCGCCTTTGATGACGGTGATGTCTATGTTGACGATGTCCCCCTTTTTAAGCACCTTGTCACTCGGTATGCCGTGACATACCTGGTGGTTGATGGAGGTACAAATCGATTTGGGGTAGGGGTTGTGGCCGCTGGGGTTGTAATTCAGCGGCGCAGGTATGGCTTGTTGCACCTGGGTGATGTAGTCAAACGCCAATTTGTCCAGAAAATTGGTAGTGACACCAGGTTGTACATGCGGAGTCAGGTAATCCAGCACTTCGGATGCCAGTTTGCCCGCGATTCGCATGCCGTCGATGCCGTGTTGATTTTTGTAGGTGATGCTCATGGCCTAATTATCTCAGGCTCACACTTGAACTCAGGGCCAAGCTGTCAGAGTCGTTAAAATTGCGCTATGACATGCTGTATTTGTTCACAGCCACGCACTCACAACCCCAAGGCCACCCGTGACCCTTCATACCCGTAACTATCAGGGCGGCCCCGCCTTAAGCAGTTTCAAAACACGTCGGTTACTCAGCAGATTACAAGCTGTTTGTCCGGCCATTCAATCATTGCAAACTGCGTTTGTTTATTTGCTGGCAACAGATACGCCGGTGAAAGCCCAAGATTCCGGGCGAATGGCTCAATTACTCGATGCTTCTCCCGACAGCGCCAAACCCCTTGCTTTGCCCCATTGCTATACCGTGGTAGTGTCGCCTCGGCAGGGCACGGTGTCACCCTGGGCATCCAAGGCCGGTGATATTGCTCGAAATTGCGGTTTTAACCTTCACCGTTTAGAGCGTCTGACTGAATACAACCTGTATTTGCAGTCTGATTACCAGTTGACAGTTGCAGAGGCGCAAGCGATACAGGCTTTGCTACATGATCGCATGACAGAGTCGGTCTGGCTTGACGTGCAGTCAGCATCCGGGCTGTTGCAAACCCTGGCTGGTGCGGACATGGTCAGTGTCGATATGTTGCAGCAGGGCAGGCAGGCTTTATTGCAAGCCAATACTGACTATGGCTTGGCACTGGCTGACGACGAAATCGATTATTTGCTGACGGCGTTCACCCGGCTCAAGCGCAATCCCACCGATGCTGAGTTGATGATGTTTGCCCAAGCCAACAGCGAGCATTGCAGGCACAAAATTTTCAATGCCGATTTCATCATTGATGGCCAAGCGCAAACACACAGTTTGTTCGGCATGATCCGCCACACGCACAAGACCAATCCCCAACATACCGTGGTGGCGTATTCGGACAACGCCGCCATCATGCAAGGCCATCAGGTTGAGCGATTCACCGCTGCACTCACAGGCTATATGCCGCGCTATGACAAAAGCAATAGTGTTCAACACATTTTGATGAAGGTGGAAACGCACAACCACCCGACCGCTATTTCGCCGTTTCCCGGAGCCGCCACCGGCGCAGGAGGGGAAATCCGAGACGAAGGCGCGACCGGTCGCGGTGCCAAGCCCAAGGCTGGTCTCACAGGGTTTAGCGTGTCAAAGCTGTGGGGCAGCTCAATCGGTCAGGCTTCGCACATGGCGTCTGCATTGCAAATCATGACCGAAGGTCCGCTGGGCGGCGCGGCTTTCAACAACGAATTCGGCAGACCCAATTTGCTGGGCTATTTCCGTGAATTTGAGCAAGTGGTCAACGGTGTGCAACGCGGTTACCACAAGCCCATCATGCTGGCCGGTGGTTTGGGCGTGGTCCGCGATGAACTCACGCACAAGCTGTTGTTTCCCGCAGGCACCTTGTTGATACAACTCGGCGGCCCGGGCATGCGCATAGGCATGGGCGGTGGTGCGGCCAGCTCGCTGGCCAGCGGCAGCAACGCAGTCAATTTGGATTTTGACTCTGTGCAACGCGGCAACCCGGAGATTCAACGCCGCGCACAAGAAGTCATCAACCATTGCAACGCCTTGGGCAAAGACACACCCATATTGGCCATACACGATGTAGGCGCAGGCGGTTTGTCAAATGCATTTCCAGAGCTGGTGAATGACGCAGGCCGTGGAGCGCGTTTTGATTTACGCAAGGTTCCTTTAGAAGAAAGCGGTTTGTCACCCAAAGAAATTTGGAGCAACGAAAGCCAAGAGCGCTATGTGCTGGCGATTGCGCCGGATTCATTACCGCAATTTCAGTTTTTTTGCGAACGTGAACGTTGCCCGTTCGCGGTCGTTGGTGTCACCACGGACGACAGGCACCTGACGGTGAAACACACGGACACAGCAGATGCCGTGGACATGCCTTTGGAGGTGTTGCTCGGTAAGCCGCCGAAGATGACACGCGATGTCAAGCGGCTTGACACCCCGGTGCAAGACTTTCATACAGGCGACATCAGCTTGCAAGACGCTGTGCTCAAAGTGTTGTCGCATCCCACTGTCGCCAGCAAACGTTTTCTCATCACCATTGGCGACCGCACGGTGGGCGGGCTGAGTCACCGAGACCAAATGGTCGGCCCTTGGCAAGTGCCTGTGGCCGATTGCGCCATCACCTTGGCCGATTACAAAGGCGTGGCGGGCGAGGCCATGTCTTTGGGCGAACGCACGCCATTGGCGGCCATCAATGCGGCTGCCTCAGGGCGCATGGCCGTGGCCGAAGCCATCACCAATTTATTGGCGGCTCCCATCAGTTTGGAGCGGGTCAAGTTGTCTGCCAACTGGATGGCGGCATGCGGCGAGCCCGGCGAAGACGCGGCCTTGTTTGACACCGTGAAAGCCGTGGGTTTAGAGCTTTGCCCGGCATTGGGTATTTCCATTCCTGTGGGCAAAGACAGTTTGTCTATGCGCACCCGTTGGCAAGACAGCGGACAGTCTGTGCAAGTCACTTCACCTGTGAGTTTGATCGTCACTGCATTCGCCACGCTGGACGATGTGCGTGGCAATGTCACGCCGCAATTGAACGCAACGATTGAAGACAGCAGCTTGATATTGATAGACCTCGGTCGCGGTCAGCACCGCATGGGCGGCAGCATATTGGCACAAGCCACAGAGCAAGCAGGCGGTGCCGTGCCCGACCTGGACGATGCGCAAGATTTGAAACAGTTGGTCATCGCCATCAACGATTTGCGCGCCAAGGGCTGGATGCTGGCTTACCACGACCGCAGCGACGGCGGCTTGCTGGCCTGTGTGGCCGAAATGGCGTTTGCCGGTCATGTGGGAGTGGCAATGAATGTGGATTTATTGGTCACCGAAGGCGACGGCATCAGCGACAGCCGTGCCGATCACGGCGACAGCAAAAACTGGTCGCAACAGGTGAGCGCCAGACGCGAAGAACTCACACTCAAAGCCTTGTTCAACGAAGAACTCGGCGCAGTGATTCAGGTGCGCACCGAGGTGCGCGACCAGGCCATGCAATTGCTGCGTCAACACGGTTTGTCTGCTTGTAGCCATGTCATTGGCAAAACGCGGCCTGCCACATCCAGTATCAACAAAGGCTTGGGCGAGCTCAGTGTGTGGCGGGATGCCAAAGAAATTTTCAGTGCTTCGTTGTACGACTTACACCAAGTTTGGGACAGCGTCAGTTGGAAGATTTGCCGCGAACGCGACAACCCGCAAACCGCAGATGCTGAACACGCTGCGGCGGGTCTTGCAGCAGACCCGGGCTTGCATGTGCATCTAACGCCAGGTGCACTGGATAACGTGGCCGCGCCCTATATCAATAAGCAACGCCCGCGAGTGGCGGTGTTGCGCGAGCAAGGCGTGAACTCACACGTGGAAATGGCGTATGCGTTCACCGAAGCAGGCTTTGAAGCCTATGACGTGCACATGACTGATTTGCAATCGGGCCGGGCCCATTTGAAAGACTTCCAAGGCTTAGTGGCCTGCGGTGGTTTCAGCTATGGCGACACGTTAGGCGCAGGTAAAGGCTGGGCTCGCAGCATCACATTCAATCATGCGTTGTCAGACCAGTTTCAATCATTTTTCCACAGACAAAACACGTTTGCACTCGGCGTGTGCAACGGTTGTCAGATGTTCGCTGAATTGGCTGTGTTGATCCCAGGCGCGCAAGACTGGCCGCGCTTCACCGACAACCAAAGTGAACGCTTTGAAGCGCGTTTGTCGCAAGTGGAAGTGCTGGATTCACCCAGTTTGTTTTTTCAAGGCATGGCAGGGTGCCGACTGCCGATTGCTGTGGCCCACGGCGAAGGCTATGCGAATTTCAACGAACGCGGCGACGCGGACCAAGTGCTGGCTGCGATGCGTTTCACTGACCACAACGGCAACGCCACCGAAGCCTATCCGTTCAACCCCAACGGCAGCCCTGGCGGCTTGACGGCGGTCACCACAGCGGACGGCAGGTTCACCGCCATGATGCCGCACCCGGAGCGCGTGTTCCGGCAATTGCAATTCAGTTGGACCGCCCACAGCAATTTTCAAAAATCCACAGACTTCAGTCCCTGGATGCGCATGTGGCGAAATGCAAGGCGTTGGATAGACTGACGCACTGACACCGTTTATCAATCAACAACAAGGAAGTACCCATGAGCTTGACCAGAGACCGTGAATTGGCTGATTTGCTCTATAACAGTTACGGGGATCTTTCGTTACTGCTGGCTGATTTGAGCAGCTTGGCCGAGCTCCATACCCAACATACGGTAGCGGTGCAAAACCACGATCACGACAAAAACACCCACGATGCCCATGCCGCACCCCCGACTGAAGCACAAAAAAAACTCACCAGCGCCCAGAAAAAAACCGTGGTTTTACAACAGCATTTGGTGCAAATCATCAAACTGCTGATTCAAAACCACACTGATGCCAGCATCATCATCAACGAGTTCGAAAAAATCCGCACAAGCAAATTATTGATGAGCGAAACCTTTGCGCTGGCCCATGTCATACCCGTCAATGGCAGCGATCAGTCACACGGCACACCACTGCTGAAGTAAACCCCGGCCCATGAAAAAAGCCCTCTTCATAATGAAGAGGGCTTTTGATTTTAGAAGCGCGTCGATACTTACTCGATCTTGGCTTTCTCTCGCAAAGTCTGCTGATATTCAGCCAATTTGTTTTGCTGCAATTGCTGCAGGATTTGCGGCTTGACATCTTCAAACTTGGGCAATTCAGCACTGCGAACATCGTCAAGACGGATGATGTGAAAACCGAATTGTGATTTAACCGGAGCGGAAGTGGTCTCGCCTTTTTTCAAAGCAGTCATAGCCACTGAAAATTCTTTAACGAAGCTGTTCGGATTGGCCCAGTCCAAGTCGCCGCCTTTGGCACCTGAGCCAGGGTCTTTAGATTGTTTTTTGGCAATCTCTTCAAATTTACCGCCTTTTTTCAAGCTGGCCAGAATGGCTTTTGCTTGTTCTTCTTTCTCCACCAGAATGTGGCGGGCCTTGTACTCCTTGCCGCTGTTAGTGGCTGCATATTTATCGTATTCAGCTTTGACATCAGCGTCGGTCACCGGGTTTTTTCGCTGGTATTCGCCAAACAGTTCGCGGATCAACAAGCCTTGGCGAGCGAGTTCCATTTGCACTTTGAAATCTTCAGTGGCGTCCATGCCCTGGTTTTGCGCTTCCTGCATAAACACTTCACGGATGACGACTTCTTCACGCAGTTGTTGTTCCATTTCAGGAGTGACTGCGCGGCCAGAGCGCTCAAGTTGAGCGGCCAATGCCTGCACACGTGACTTGGGAACCGGCTTGCCATTGACGATGGCCACGTTTTGCGACTGGGCGCTCAGACATGCACAAGCTAACAAGCCTGCAAGCAGTGGATGGATCAAAGAGATTTTCATGAAGAACTTTCAAAAGTGTAAGTCGGGTAAGAAAAACCAACCCGTGCATTAAGCAGGTAATTCGACAATTTCAATGGCCAGTGCATGCAAACCCTGGTCGGTGAATTGTTGCAGAGAATCATACACAAGCCGGTGCCTGGCCACACGGGTCAAGCCGGTAAAAACCCCTGCGCTTATGCGTACCCGAAAGTGTGTGCCTTGGCCGCTGCCGTCGGAACCGGCGTGCCCGGCGTGGGCAGCACTTTCATCATCAACTTGCAAAAAAAAGGGTTTTAAGTCTGCAATTAACTTGGATTCAATAGCTTGGCTTGTGATGTTCATGTTTCGTCTGCCGATTTTTCTGTATCTTCCAGTTTGATATGTCGACTCAAGTAGACCGCTTGTAGCAACACAAACACAAGCATCAAACCCATACCGCCGAACAGTTTGTAACTCACCCAGGTGTCGGTATCAAAATTAAACGCCACCCACAGGTTGACCACGCCCATGACGGCAAAAAACGCCACCCAGGCAAACAATAGGCGAAACCAAACCGGGTCGGGTAGGTTCAACTGGGCTGACATGATTTTCATCAGCAGATTGCGTTTGAACAAGAGCTGGCCAACCAGCAGTGCGCCGCCCATCAACCAGTAAAGAATAGTGGGCTTCCATTTGATGAAAGTTTCATCATGGGTTAGCAAGGTGGCGCCGCCAAACAAAGTGATGATGGCCAGACTCATCCATTGCATAGGTTCTACCTTGCCGTGACGAAAATACAGCCAGCTGATTTGCAACAAGGTGGCAGCCATGGCTACGCCGGTCGCGATATAAATACCACCAAGTTTGAAGGCGATGAAAAACAGCGCGATAGGGAAAAAATCCATGAACATTTTCATGGCTTGTCCTCTTGCGGTACAAAAGACAAAGCGGCTGAATTCATGCAATAGCGCAAGCCGGTCGGGGCCGGGCCGTCGGGAAATACATGACCCAAATGCGCTTTGCAAACTGAGCATACGGTTTCGGTGCGTAGCATGCCGTGGGCGCGGTCGACGCGCTCTTCGATGGCGGCCTGATCACTGGCCTGGTAAAAACTCGGCCAACCGCAACCGGCATCAAATTTGGTTTCAGAGGTGAATAAAGTGTTGTCGCAGCAAATGCAGCGGTAAATGCCTTTGTCCCAATGTGATTCGTAGCGACCGGTGAATGGGCGTTCGGTCGCGGCATGTCGGGTGACTTCGTAGGCCACTGGTTCGGCGTCTTTGGCTGCCAGATGGGCCCGCCATTCGGCGCTGTTGTCAGGTAATTTCATGAGGAGCAACTGATGGAAATGGAAGATGCCCAATCGGGCGGAAACCCGGCCCATGTTTCAAAGGCCGGATGCTCGTCAAACGGCGACTGCAAAACCTGAAGCAGATCTTGCACACCGGAAAAATCGCCTATTTTCGCTTGTTGTATGACTTGTTCGCCCAAATGGTTGCGCAAAACGAATTTGGGGTTGGTTTTCAGCATTTGCGCAGAGGTTTGAGCCAAGTCCTGTGCCTGCAACCTGAGCACATAAGCCGGTAGCCATTTGTCCCACGGTGCGGAGTTGATAAAAAGGTCGCGCACCGGTTCAAAAGCTTTCTCAAGGCTTTTCACCGCCAGTTGTCCGGTGGCATGGCTTAATCTGCGCCAGAAAATAGTTAAGTCGGTTTTTTCCTGAGCCAGCAATTGCAACAACGCATCGATCAAAGTGTGATCGTCGGCTCGTGATCCGGTCAATCCGAGTTTGGCAGCAAAAGCTAGATCGACCAGCAACGGGTAATCGGTTTTGAATGTTTCAAGCGCTGCAATCGCCATGTCCTGGTCTTCAATCAACGGCAGCATAGCCTGGCCTAGACAAAATAAATTCCAGTACGCCACTTGCGGTTGTCTGGCGTAGGCGTAACGCCCCTGGTGGTCGGAGTGGTTGCAAATATGCGCCGGGTCAAAACCGTCTAGAAACTGGAACGGCCCATAGTCAATCGTCAGGCCCAGCAAGCTCATGTTGTCGGTGTTCATCACGCCGTGGCAAAAACCGACAGCCTGCCATCGCGCCAGCAGTTCAGCGGTCAGTCGGGTGACTCTAGCCAACAAAGCGGTGTAGCGCTTGGGCCCGCCCTCCAACGACAACAGTTCGGGGAAATATTGCGTGATGGCGTGGTCTGCCAACAGTTGCAAGCTGGCGGTATCGCCATTGGCTGCGAAATGTTGCAAATGACCGAAGCGCATAAAACTAGGCGCGACTCTGGTCACCACGGCTGCAGTTTCCACTTCTTCGCGCAGCACCCTGTCAGGTGAACCTGTCAGACAAAGCGCACGGGTAGTGGGAATGCCTAGGCCGTGCATGGCTTCGCTGCACAAAAACTCGCGGATGCTGGAGCGCAGCACCGCGCGGCCGTCCCCCATGCGCGAATAAGGCGTTTTGCCGGCGCCTTTGAGTTGCAACTCCTGTGGGCCGATAAGGGTATCCAACACGCCCAGGGACAAAGCGCGACCATCGCCAAGTTGACCCGCCCAGACGCCAAACTGATGGCCGCTATAAACAGTGGCATAAGGCTGGCTGCCTTGTAAAACCTCGTTTCCCGTCAAAGCGGACAAAAGTTCGTCTGAACTCCACACGCTGGAAGGCCAGCCCATGGATTGGGCAAGCATGTGGTTTTGCGCTACCCAATGCGCATTGGTTAAGGGAGCGGGTTGTACCGGGGTGTAAAAAGCTGTCCCCAAAGCGTCATAAGGATGTCGCCAATTCAAGGGCAATAGAGTTGATTCGACTGAAGGCATAGGCTGATTGTGCACAATACGCAAAACAAAGCGCACACAAGTGCCCCAATGTACCTAGGAGACGCCCATGTTGGGATTGATGCAGCAGCAAAATTTATTGATTTCAGACATGATTGAATTCGCTGAAAAACACCACGGCGACACTGAAATCATTTCCCGCAGAGTAGAGGGCGACATACACCGAAGCAACTGGGCCAAGATAGGTGCCCGTTCACGTCAGGTTGCTAATGCCCTGGACGGTTGGCACGTACCCGCTGGCGCCAGGGTAGCCACGCTGGCATGGAATGGTTACCGTCATCTGGAGTTGTATTTCGGGGTCAGCGGCAGCGGCCGGGTATTGCACACGCTCAATCCTCGCTTGCACCCGGAGCAGGTGGTTTGGATCGTCAACCACGCAGAAGACAGCGTCCTGTGTTTTGACATGACGTTTCTTCCCATTGTGAAAAATATCCATTCGCATTGCCCGACCGTCAAACACTGGGTGGCCATGTGCGATGCCGACAAACTGCCGGCTGACAGCGGCATTCCGGAACTGGTCAGCTACGAGGCTTGGATGTCCAGCCAGTCAAACAGTTACGCCTGGCCCGAACTGGATGAAAATACGGCGTCTTGCATGTGTTACACCAGTGGCACCACCGGTAATCCCAAGGCTGCTGTGTACAGCCACCGCTCCACCTTGCTGCACGCATATGCCTGCGCCTTGCCTGATGTGATGTGCTTGTCTGCACGCGACAGCGTATTACCCGTGGTGCCCATGTTTCATGTGAACGCCTGGGGCATTCCCTACAGCGCAGCCATGGTTGGTTGCAAACTGGTGTTTCCCGGCCCGGCCTTGGACGGTAAATCCGTTTATGAACTGCTGGAAACAGAAAAAGTCACACTGGCTGCGGGTGTGCCCACCGTCTGGCAAATGCTGCTCGGCCATTTGAAAGCTGGGAGTTTGCGTTTCAACTACCTTAAGCGCACAGTGATTGGCGGTTCTGCTTGTCCACCGGCCATGATTCAAGCATTCAACGATGAGTATGGCGTGGAAGTTCTGCACGCCTGGGGCATGACCGAGCTCAGTCCTCTGGGTACATTGTGTACCTTGAAAAACAAGCATTTGGAGTTAGCGCCTGATGAGCAGATGAAAATCCGGTTGAAACAAGGGCGTGCGATTTTCGGCATTGATTTCAAAATCGTAGACGATCAAGGCGCAGAACAACCGAACGACGGCAAAGCCTATGGTGACTTGCTGGTCAAAGGCCCCTGGGTGATACGCGAGTATTTCAAACAAGAAGGCCCGTCACCCTTGGTGGACGGCTGGTTTCCCACCGGCGATGTGGCCACCGTCGATCCGGAAGGCTTTATGCAAATCACCGATCGCAGCAAAGACGTGATCAAGTCCGGCGGCGAATGGATCAGTTCTATTGATGTGGAAAACATCGCCATGGCGCACCCTGATGTGGCGATGGCGGCTTGTATCGGTATGCCTCACCCGAAATGGGACGAAAGACCTGTGGTGGTAGTGGTGAAAAAACCCGGCTGTACATTGAGTAGCGATGATTTGCTGAAGTTCTACGATGGCAAGATCGCCAAGTGGCAGGCGCCGGACGATGTGGTGTTTGTCGATGCGATTCCCTTAGGCGCTACCGGCAAAATGCTGAAAACTCGCTTACGCGAGCAACTGGCCGGCTACCGTTTGCCATCTTTATGAGCGCTTTGCCGCTCTAGGGCATTCCCTAGCAGGGACAACCCGTAATTCACGTTAGGCTACTTTGAGTTTTTTCTGGAGATAAAAAATGGTGCTTCGCAAAACCGGTTTGGCTTTGTTATTGGGTGGTTTATTTTCTGTAACTGCGTTTGCGCAAAAAGGCGAAACAGTCAAAATTGCTTTTATCGATCCCATGTCTGGTTTGATGGCACCTGTAGGCTCCAATCAACTGAAAACTTTGCAATACCTGACCGAGGAATACAACAAGAGCAACCCGGCTGGCGTCAAATTCGAAATCATCGGCATGGACAACAAACTCAGTCCGGCTGAAAGCCTGAACCAGTTGAAATCTGCTCTGGACCAAGGCGTGCGCTACATCACCCAAGGCGATGGCTCTTCGGTGGCAGGTGCGTTGGTTGACGCGGTGAACAAACACAATGAACGCAATCCCGGCAAGGAGATCGTTTACCTCAATCACTCCGCTGTTGATCCCGACCTGACCAACAGCAAATGCAGTTACTGGCATTTCCGCTTTGATGCAGACACCTCTATGAAGATGGAAGCCATGACCACGTTCATCAAAGATTTGCCGGACGTGAAAAAGATTTACCTGTTGAATCAAAATTATGCCCACGGTCAGCAGGTGGCCAAATACGCCAAGGAAACGCTGGCACGCAAACGCCCAGATATACAAATCGTTGGCGAAGACCTGCACCCTTTGGCGCAAGTGCGCGACTTTGCGCCCTATATCGCCAAGATCAAGGCATCCGGTGCGGACTCCGTGATTACGGGTAACTGGGGCTCAGACTTGGCATTGCTGGTCAAGGCAGCTAACGAGGGCGGCTACACAGGCAAATTCTTTACTTATTACACCGGCGTCAGCGGTACACCGACAGCGCTGGGTCAAGGCGGTGCAGGGCGTGTATTTCAAGTCTCTTACGCGCACTACAACATGACCGGCCCCATGGCCAAATACCGCGACGGCTTCAAAGCAAAGTTCAACGACGATTTGTACACCTCATCCATGGTCAGTATTTTTGATGTGCTCACAGGCGCTATGGCCCAGGCTAAATCAACCGACCCGGTGAAAGTGGCTGCCGCTATGCACGGATACAAATTCAAAGGTTTTAACGGCGACATGGAAATGCGCAAATATGACCACCAGCTGCAACAAACCTTGTTTATTTCAGTTTGGCAAAAGGCGGATAAAAAATACCCCTACAGCCCGGAGAACACCGGCATGACCCTGGCACCAGTGAAAACTTTCGAGCCTTATGTGTCGAGCACGCCGACCAGCTGTCAAATGAAAATGCCTTGATGTGACTCGTTTTTTGTGTTTTGACATGATTTGTAGCCTGGCCATGCCCTACGGTATCTGATTGATGGAGTTTTTCTTTATCTCCACGCTCAATGGCTTGAGCTACGGTCTGCTGCTGTTCATGCTCAGTTCAGGACTGACCTTGATATTCAGCATGATGGGCGTGCTTAATTTCGCGCACGCCAGTTTTTACATGCTAGGCGCTTATTTCGGCTATACGCTGAGCGGCGTGACCGGCTTCTGGCCTGCATTGGTTCTGGCACCCGTTTTGACCGGGGCAGCCGGTGCGCTGTTTGAAAGCCAGGTGCTTCGCAAAGTACACAAAATGGGGCACGTGTCCGAACTGCTGGTCACCTTCGGTTTGTCTTATATCGTTCTTGAACTGGTGCAATTGATTTGGGGCCGGGTGGCGGTGGAATTCAATCCGCCAGCGTTTTTACAAGGCCCGGTATTCACGCTGATCAACCATTCGCATCAAGGCTTGTCCCTGGTCAGTGGCGAAGCGGGCGCTATTTGCAATGCCGCCGCAGAGGGCGTGCGTGTGGTGTGTTCGCCGTTTCCCGCCACACGTGGTTTCGTCATGCTGACTGCCATTTTGATGGTCGTCAGTCTGTGGTGGGTGCTGACACGCACCCGGGCCGGACTGATTATTCAAGCGGCACTGACACACCCGCAAACCGTTGAAACCCTGGGGCATAACGTGCCTCGTATTTTCATGCTGGTATTCGCCATGGGCACCGGTCTGGCAGGGCTGGCAGGTGTGATCGGCGGTTTCACCTTCATCACAGAACCGGCTATGGCGGCCACTGTCGGCTCAGTCGTGTTCGTCGTCGTGGTTGTCGGCGGCATGGGTTCGCTCAGCGGTGCATTTCTGGCCTCCTTGCTCATTGGCATTGTGCAAACCTTTGCCGTTGCAGTGGACTATTCCTTATTGCAATTGCTCAAGGATGCCGGTTGGGCCATGTCGGCCGAATCTCAGAACAACACCATGCTGAAACTCTCGGTGTCGCAGGCGGCACCCATACTGCCTTATTTGTTTTTGGTGTTGATTTTGATATTCCGTCCGCGTGGATTGCTAGGTAAGCGGGAAACCTGAGATGCCAAACCGCAGCACAACCGATTCTTCACTGCAACTGTCTGTATGGCTGGGCTTTGCCTTGATTTTGCTGCTGGCACCCTGGGTGTTCACCAGCAATTTGTCCATGACCATGTTGTCGCAAATGGGGATAGCCATCATCGCTTGCCTGTCTTACAACCTGTTGCTGGGGCAGGGTGGCATGCTGAGTTTCGGTCACGCGGTTTACAGCGGCATGGGAAGCTACTTCACCATCCACGCATTGAATGCCGTTGGCCAAGGGGGGGTGCATTTACCAGTCACTCTCTTGCCTTTGATTGGCGGTATGGCTGGTATGGCATTTGCCGTGTTGCTGGGATTTGTCACCACCCGCAAATCCGGCACGGCTTTTTCCATGATTACCTTGGGCATGGCCGAATTGGTGTTTGCCATGTCCTTGATGTTTGCCGAGTTTTTCGGCGGCGAGGCCGGCGTATCTGCCAACCGGGTGGCAGGCGATGCTTTCATGGGTATCAATTACGGGCCGCAGCGCCAAGTCTACTATTTGATTGCGGCTTACACCTTTGTGTCAGTGGGTTTGTTGTATGCCTTGACACAAACACCGCTGGGACGGATTTTGAACGCGGTGCGCGACAACCCGGAGCGCGTCGAGTTCATTGGATACAACACGCAGCAAGTGCGCTACCGAGCTTTCATCATCGCCGGATTTTTTGCTGGCATCGCCGGTGGACTCGGCGCATTGAATTTTGAAATCGTCACCGCCGAAGTGGTCGGCCCGGCGCGCTCCGGTGCGTATTTGTTGTTCACTTTCTTAGGCGGTGCAACCTTCTTTTTCGGACCTGTTCTGGGCGGTATTCTGATGGTGCTGGCTTTTGTGTTGTTGTCTGAATTGACCAAGGCCTGGTTGTTGTACCTGGGTATGATTTTTCTTTTCATGGTGGTGTATGCACCTGGCGGTTTTGCGGGACTCATCATGATGAATCTTCGTGTCATACAAGCCGGCGCTTTCACACGTTTGCGTAGTTTGTATGCCGGGCTTGGTGCTTCGGCGTTGTTGATGCTGGCTGGTGCCAGTTCATTGATAGAGATGATTTACCACCGCCAATTGAACGAAGCCTTAGGGTCTGTGTTGAATTTTGCAGGCATGGCCTTGGATACGCATGCCCCGCTCACCTGGATTGTTGCTGCGGTTGTGTTGCTGACTGGCGCAGGGGCATTTGAATGGTTACGGAAGCGTTTCGTGTACGAATGGGATTTGATTCAAACCGAACTGGCACAACAACAAGCGCGCGAGGAGTCTGCATGAGCCCTATGCATTCCCTGGTATTGCGCGATGTGCGCAAGCAGTTCGGTAAAACCGAAATCATTCGCGGTGTCAACCTGGAGGTGGCCGCCGGTGAATGCGTTGCGATCATCGGCCCCAATGGGGCAGGCAAATCCACTTTATTCAATCTGATCAGCGGCCGCTTTGCCCCTAGCAGCGGTTCCATCCATTTGCATGGGCAACGCATAGACGGATCGAAACCTTTTGAGATCAACCGCCAGGGTTTGTCGCGCAGTTTTCAGATCACCAATATTTTTCCCAAGCTCAGCGTGTTTGAAAACCTGCGCTGCTCGGTGCTTTGGAGCCTGGGGCACCGCTACAGTTTTTGGTCGTTTCTCAGTCGACTGAAAGATGCCAACGATTTGGCTAATGAATGGATGCAGCGCATCAATCTGACGCACAAAAGCCAAGTGTTGGCCATGAACCTCACCTATGCGGAACAACGTGCGTTGGAAATCGGTATCACCATGGCTGGAGGCGCTGACGTGGTTTTGCTGGATGAACCCACGGCCGGCATGAGCTCCAGTGAAACCGAACGATTCATCGAATTGATCAAAACGGTCACCAAAGGCAAAACCTTGCTCACAGTTGAACACGACATGGGTGTGGTGTTCGGACTGGCAGACAAAATCGCAGTGCTGGTGTATGGCGAAATCATCGCCTATGACACGCCGCATAACATTCGCTCCAATGCGCTGGTGCAAGAGGCCTACCTCGGCAGCCAAGAAGAACAAGGCCACTGACCATGTTGCAGATAGACCAGCTTCACGCCTACTACGGCAAAAGCCATGTGCTGCAAGGCGTCAGTTTCAAGGTCGGGCAAGGCGAAATCGTGGCCTTGCTCGGGCGTAACGGTTCAGGACGTTCCACTACTGCCAAAGCCATCATGGGCCTAGTCGATTGCGAGGGAGACATGCGGTTCAAAGGTCAAAGTCTGCTGCACCGTAAACCTTTTGATATTGCTCATATGGGTCTGGGCTACGTGCCTGAAAACCGCGATATTTTTCCCAAACTGACCGTGCATCAGAATTTATTGTTAGGCTTGAAAGGTGACAAACCCGCCGGGCGCTGGCATTTTGACGACATGTACCAGTTGTTTCCGCGTTTGCGTGAACGCCAACACACTGAAGCCGGCGTGCTCTCCGGCGGTGAGCAGCAAATGCTGACTTTGTGTCGCACACTCATGGGTGACCCTGAACTCATCATCATTGATGAGCCAACTGAAGGCTTGGCCCCCAAAATTGTTGAACTGGTAGGGCAGTTTTTGCGCGAACTTCGCACCCGCGGTGTGTCTGTGCTGTTGATTGAACAAAAGCTCACCATCGCCATGCAAATCTCAGACCGGGCATTGGTGATGGGGCACGGCACCATTGTTTTTGACGGCACACCGGCGCATTTGCGCGAGGACGCAGGCATTCGCAAAGAGTGGCTGGAAGTTTGAACAGCGCGGCCTGGCGAGCGTCTACAATTGTCTTAAAAAGAACGACCGTTCTATTTTGTTTTCTGAAGGACATTCCCCATGAGTGCTGATTACGCTGTCCACGGCAACGTCGCTGTGATTACGATGAACAACCCGCCGGTCAATGGTTTGGGTTTGTCTACACGCCAGGCAATTGTGCAAGGCTTGAGCCAGGCGCAGGCTGATGATGCTGTGACCTCGGTGGTCATCACGGGTGCCGGCAAAGCATTTTCCGGCGGAGCAGACATCAAAGAATTCGGCACACCTAAAGCCACCCAAGAGCCACATTTGCTGAGCGTCATTCACGCGATTGAAAACTCGACCAAACCAGTAGTTGCTGCGATTCATTCCGTGGCTATGGGCGGTGGTTTGGAACTCGCTTTGGGTTGTCATTACCGTGTGTGCGCTCCTGGCGCAGATATCGCCTTGCCAGAAGTCAAACTCGGTTTGATTCCCGGCGCAGGCGGCACTCAACGCTTACCGCGTGTGATCGGTGTCGAAGCGGCGTTGAATATGATCGTCAGCGGCGAACCGGTGAAAAGTGAGATGCTGGCCAAATTGCCGGGTCAAGCTTTGTTTGATCTGCTGAGCGAGTCCAAAGACAGCTTGTTACAGGAAGCGATTTCTTTTGCGCAGTCCGTGGCCGGCAAGTCACCGCTGCCTTTGATTCGAAATTTGCCATGCAAACACCCGAGTGCAGATGCGTTTTTCAAGTTCAGCGTGAACATGGTCAATGGTATGACCAAAGGTAAGTACCCCGCACCTTTGAAATGTATTGAAGCCGTACAAAACGCTACCCGTATGAAGTTTGATCAAGGCATGACAGCCGAGCGCGAAATCTTCACCAACCTGATGTGGACGCCCGAGTGCCGCGCTTTACGCCATATGTTTGTGGCGCAACGTGCTGCCTCCAAAATTGATGATGTGCCTGCCGATACAGCACAGCGTGAGATCAAGTCTGTGGCTGTCATTGGCGCCGGCACCATGGGCGGTGGCATCAGCATGAATTTTTTGAACGCAGGCATTCCCGTCAAAATACTGGAAATGAAGCAGGAAGCGCTGGACAAAGGCGTGGCTGTTCTTCGCGGTAATTACGAAGCGCAAGTCAAAAAAGGCAAACTCAAAGAAGACAAATTCAAGCAGCGCATGGATTTGCTCAGCACCACCTTGAACTATGACGATTTGAAAGATGCTGATCTGGTGATTGAGGCTGTGTTTGAAGAAATCGGTGTCAAAGAACAGGTGTTCAAAAAACTCGATGAAGTGATGAAACCCGGTGCCATATTGGCCTCCAACACATCCACCTTAGATGTGAATGCGATTGCCCATTTCACACAGCGTCCGCAAGACGTGGTCGGCTTGCATTTCTTCAGCCCGGCCAACGTCATGAAATTGCTGGAAGTCGTGCGCGGCGCAGACACTGGCAAAGACGTGATGGCCACCGTCATGTCAGTAGCCAAAAAAATCAAAAAAACCGCTGTGGTTTCTGGCGTGTGCGACGGCTTCATCGGCAACCGCATGATCGAGCAATACAGCCGCCAAGCTGGCTTTCTCATTGAAGAAGGCTGCACACCGCAACAGGTTGACAAAGCCATAGAGAAATTCGGATTCGCCATGGGCCCGTTCCGCATGGGTGACTTGGCGGGCAACGACATAGGCTGGGCCATTCGCAAACGCCGCTATGTGGAAAAGCCAGACATGAAATACAGCAAAACTGCCGACTTGCTGTGCGAAATGGGACGATTCGGTCAGAAGGCAGGCAAGGGCTGGTACGACTACCTGCCCGGCAAACGCGATGCGATTGCCAGCAAGGAAGTCGAAGACATGATTGCAAACCACCGCACAACGCTTGGCATGACTGCCCGCAAAATCGGCCACGATGAAATCGTGCAACGCCTGGTATTTTCATTGGTTAACGAAGCTGCACATATTCTGGAAGAAGGCATTGCAGCGCGTGCCAGCGACATCGATATGGTGTACGTCACCGGCTATGGCTTCCCTGTGTACCGTGGCGGACCCATGATGTATGCCGATCAATTCGGCTTATTCAATATGGTTCAAGCCATGCACCGCTTTGCACGTAACCCGCACGACGACGCCACATTCTGGCAACCGGCACCGCTGCTGGCCCGCTTGGTCGCCGAAGGTAAAAATTTCAACTAAGGACACACCATGACTAACGCCGTCATTGTTTCAACTGCACGCACGCCGCTGGCTAAAAGCTGGAGAGGCGCATTCAATATGACCCATGGCGCCACGCTAGGCGGCCACGCGGTCAAGCACGCGATTGCCCGCGCTGGCATTGAAGCCGCTGAAGTTGAAGACGTCATCATCGGCTGCGCCAACCCTGAAGGTGCCACCGGAGCCAACATCGCGCGTCAAATCGCTTTGATGGCCGATTGCCCCATCAGCGTCAGCGGCCTGACCGTCAACCGCTTTTGTTCATCGGGTCTGCAAACCATTGCATTGGCTTCCCAACGCGTGATCGCCGGAGAAGGCGACGTGTTTGTCGCCGGTGGTGTGGAAAGCATTTCTTGTGTGCAACAGGAAATGAACCAGCACATGTTGTCCGACCCTGCTTTAATGAAGAAAAAGCCCGAGATTTACTGGAACATGCTGCAAACCGCAGAACAAGTCGCCAAGCGCTACAACATCGGTCGTGATCGCATGGACGAATATGGTGCAGCCAGCCAGCAAAAAGCGTGTGCAGCCCAAGCTGCAGGCAAGTTCAATGACGAGATCGCAGCCATTACCGTTCAAGCCGGTGTGGTCGACAAAATCATGGGCATGATGACCAAAGAAGTCACGGTCAGCGTGGACGAAGGTTTGCGCGAAGGCACGACGGTGGAAAGCATTTCGGGCATCAAACCTGCTGTTCCGGGTGGCGTGATCGCTGCGGGCAATGCCTCTCAGTTTTCGGATGGCGCAGGCGCTTGCGTAGTGACCAGCGAAGAATATGCAGCCAAGCACAACCTCAAACCACTGGGTCGTTTCCTGGGTTTTGCTGTCGCGGGTTGCGAACCTGATGAAATGGGTATCGGTCCGGTCTACGCTATTCCCAAAGTCTTAAAGCGTTTAGGTCTCACCATTTCAGACATCGATTTGTGGGAATTGAATGAAGCGTTTGCCGTGCAAGTGCTTTACTGCCGAGACAAACTCGGCATTCCACCCGAGTTGCTGAATGTGAACGGCGGTGCAATTGCTGTCGGTCACCCCTACGGTGTCAGCGGTCAACGCTTGACTGGACACGCCTTGATTGAAGGCAAACGCCGTGGCGCCAAGCGCGTTTGCGTCACCATGTGCATTGGCGGCGGCATGGGAGCTGCCGGTATATTTGAAGTGCTGTGAGCGCTGACAGTCATCCATAAGACAACCCGTCCTGAGCGACGGGTTTTTTCTTTTAAAGTTAAGCCATGACACTCAGACACACCACCGACTTCTTGCTCTATGCATGGCTGTCATCCGAGCAGTTATGTCAACGCGAGCGCTACGCCGAACACACCCGCGAAACCTTTGATGCAGTGCTAGACACTTGCGAGCGGATTGCACGTGAAAAATACGCACCTTTCAACCGCACGGTGGATATACAAGAGCCAGCGTTTGATGGTGAAAAAGTGATATTGCCTGCGTGCACCCAAGATGCGTTGAATGCGTATGCCGCAAGCGGCATGCTCAGCGCAGCACAAGACTACGACATCGGCGGCATGCAATTGCCTTACACGGTAGAAGCAGCAGCAAACGGTTTTTTCGCCTGTGCTTCTGTCAGCATTGGTGCCAGCATGTTGACAGTCGGCAATGCCAATTTGTTGATGGCTCATGGCAGCGATTTGCAAAAACAAGTATTTGCGCTGAATGAATTTTCCGGCCGGTTTGCAGGCACCATGTGTTTGTCTGAACCACAAGCAGGCTCGTCGCTGTCAGATGTGGCCACACGCGCCACGCCCGATGGTGTTGATTTTGCTGACGATGTGCTCGGGGCCCGCTACCGGCTCAAGGGCAACAAAATGTGGATCTCTACCGGCGACCACGAATTGACAGAAAACATTGTGCATTTGGTGCTGGCCAAAATTCCAGACGAGAACGGCAAAACCATTGCAGGCACCAAAGGCATTTCGCTGTTCATCGTGCCCAAACATTTGGTGAACGAGACAGGCGAATTGACCGGCGAGCGCAATGATGTTGCTTTGGCCGGTTTGAACCACAAACTCGGTTGGCGCGGTACTGTCAACACCTTGCTCAATTTCGGTGAAGGCCGCTACCCGGTACGTGGCGGTGCCGGTGCCATTGGCTATTTGGTGGGCAAACCCGGCGAAGGTTTGAAATGCATGTTCCACATGATGAACGAAGCGCGCATCGGAGTGGGGCTGGCCGCCACCATGCTGGGCTTGGCCGGTTACTACGCATCATTGGACTATGCGCGCACACGCACCCAGGGCCGCCCCGTCGGTCCCGCAGGCAAAGACCCGGCACAACCGCCTGTGCGTTTGATTGAACACGCCGACATCAAACGCATGCTGTTGGCGCAAAAGGCCTACGGTGAAGGTGCATTGGCTTTGGGTTTGTACTGCGCCCGCTTGGTCGATGAATTGCACACTGGTGATCAAGCTCAAAAGCATGAAGCGCAATGGTTGTTGGAAGTGCTGACACCGATAGTCAAAAGCTGGCCCAGCGAATGGTGTTTAGAGGCCAACAGTCTGGCCATACAAATACACGGCGGTTATGGTTACACCCGCGATTTTCCGGTGGAGCAATACTGGCGCGACAACCGCTTGAACATGATCCATGAAGGCACGCATGGCATTCAAGCCATGGATTTGCTGGGTCGCAAAGTCTTGCTGGACAAAGGCTTGGGTTTGCAATTGCTGGGTCAACGTTTACTCGCCACCTGCGAACGCGCAAGCACACCGACACAGCAACACCAAGCCCAGGCTTTGCAAACGGCGTGGACTCAAGTGCTTCATGCCACCCAAGATGCATGGAAGGGCGACGACACTGCGCTGTCACTGGCCAATGCAGTGCCCTATATGCAGGCCTTTGGTCACACAGTATTGGCATGGATCTGGTTGGATGTGTCCTTGTCAAGCCAGGGCAACAACGCTGCAAGCCTAGGCAGGCGCCAAGCTTGTCAGTATTTTTTCAATTACGAATTACCCAAAACCGGGGCATGGTTGAACGTGGTGCAATCACGCGATGCCACTTGCACCGACATGCCCGAAGACGCTTTTTGATTTATCTTGAAAGGAACATTTACCATGACACGCAATGTGAAACAACTGTTTGATTTGACCGGCAAGACCGCATTGGTAACAGGCGGCTCACGAGGCTTGGGACTGCAACTCGCGCAGTCGCTGGGCGAGGCGGGGGCGCGCATCATGCTCAGCTCTCGCAAAGCTGCTGATTTGCAAGCCTCTGCCGCAGAGTTGAAAGCCGCAGGCATTGATGTGCAATGGATGGCCGCTGATTGCGCGGATGAAAAAGACATTCAGCGATTGGGCGCAGAAACCCTCAAAGCATTTGGTCATGTCGATATTCTGGTGAACAACGCCGGTGCCGCTTGGGGCGCACCTGCCGAGGACCATCCCATCGACGCCTGGGACAAAGTGATGAACCTGAATGTGCGCGGCTATTTCATTCTCAGCCAATACATTGGTAAACACAGCATGATTCCGCGCCACAGTGGCAGCATCATCAACGTGGCTTCCATCGCAGGACTGGGCGGCAACCCCAGCGGCATGAAAACCGTGGCGTACAACACGTCCAAAGCTGCGGTCATCAATTTCACCCGCGCATTGGCAGGCGAGTGGGGCGAACACGGCATACGAGTGAACGCCATTTGCCCGGGATTTTTCCCCAGCAAGATGACTGCCGGTACATTGAAAGCCATGGGCGAAGATGTGCTGGCCTCTCATGCGCCGCTGCGCCGTTTGGGCGACGACGAAGACCTCAAAGGCTTGGCCTTGTTGTACGCATCCGATGCAGGCAAACACATCACCGGCCAATGGTTGGCGGTGGACGGTGGTGTCAGTTGCATCTCCGGCGGTTAATTCAGACCATTCATTTTTTAAAAATACCTACAGGAGACACACATGCCACTCAATCCACAAATCCATTTGGTCAGCCGCCCCAAAGCAGAACCTTTGGCAGAAAACTTTCAATTGCTCTCGTTGGACACACCTGCCTTGCAAGACAAACAAGTGCTGGTCAAACATGAGTTCCTCAGCTTAGACCCCTACATGCGCGGTCGCATGAACGATGTCAAAAGCTATACCGCTCCACAACCGCTCAACAGCGTGATGATTGGCGGCACTGTGGGCGAGGTTGTGGAGAGCCGCCATCCCGGGTTTGCAGCCGGTGACAAAGTGGTTGGCATGGGCGGCTGGCAAACCTATAGCGTGGTAGATGCAGATACCCCCGGCATGCTGCGCAAAATCGACACCACCCATGTGCCCATCAGCCATTTCTTGGGCGCGGTCGGTATGCCCGGCGTGACCGCTTGGCACGGACTGGTGCGCATCATTGAACCCAAGGCCGGTCAAACATTGACCGTCAGTGCAGCCAGCGGTGCAGTCGGCAGCGCATTCGGTGCCTTGGCCAAAGCACGTGGTTGCCGCGTCATCGGTATTGCAGGCGGCAAAGACAAATGCGATTACGTGGAAAAAGAACTCGGCTTTGATGCCTGCATAGACTACAAACAGCATGCCGATTACTTGTCGCTGTCCAAGGCCTTGAAAGAAGTCTGTCCTGACGGCATCGACGGCCATTTTGAAAACGTCGGTGGCATGGTGCTGGATGCGGTGATGTTGCGCATGAACCAGTTCAGCAGCATTGCAGTCTGCGGCATGATCTCTGGCTACAACGGCAACCCGATTCCCATGGCCAACCCGTCATTGATTCTGGTCAACCGCATGAAAGTGCAAGGCTTTATCGTCAGTGAACACCCGGCAGATTGGCCGGTGGCGTTGAAAGAACTCGGTGAGTTGGTGGGCAGCGGCAAATTCAAACCGCGCGAAACGGTTGCCCACGGTCTGGCGAATGCACCAGAAGCATTTTTCGGTTTGCTCAAGGGCAAAAACTTCGGCAAGCAAGTCGTCAAGATCTGAGCCACCATGATTCTTCACCATTACCCCACATCGCCGTTCGCCGAAAAAATCCGCCTCATCTTCGGTTACAAAAATATCAACTGGCAAGGCGTACACATTCCCATGGTCATGCCTAAGCCGGATTTGATGCCGTTGACCGGTGGTTACCGAAAAACCCCCGTGTTGCAAATCGGCGCTGACATTTACTGCGACACCGCTTTGATTTGTGACGTGCTTGAACATCTGGTGCCCACACCATCGCTGTACAACAACGCGCCCAAAGGTCTGGTGCGCTGCTTGGCGCAATGGGCGGACAGCTTGCTGTTCCCCGTGGCCATGGCTTACAACTTTCAACCCAAAGGTGCGCAACACGTCATGGCTGACATGCCTGAGGACTTGGTCAAGGCGTTTGCGCCGGATCGCCAGGCCATGCGCGGCGGCGCTGCCCGCATGCCGCCTGCGGATGCCACCGCCATGTACAAAAGCCATTTGCGCCGCATCTCCAGCATGCTGGAAGGCCAGTTGTTTTTATTGGGTGACACGCCATGTTTGGCTGACTTTTCTGCCTACCACTCGGTGTGGTTCACTTTTGCCAAAGTGCCGAATATCGACGGCATTCTGGATGCCACGCCGTTGGTGCGCGCATGGGCCACACGCATGGCTGAATTCGGTCACGCTGAACACGAATTAATTCCAGCTACTCAAGCTATTAAAGTTGCCAAAGCAGCACAGCCTGCCCCATTGACTGATGACGTATTTCAAGATGAGCACGGTTTCCCTTTAGGCACCCAAGTCACCGTGGCCGCCGACAGTTTCGGCACCGAACCCACCGCCGGCACATTGGTCGCTGCTACGCGCACACGCTTGACCCTAGAGCGCAATGACCCGTTGACAGGTACGGTGCACGT
This sequence comes from Comamonadaceae bacterium, assembly GCA_947456305.1. Taxonomy (GTDB): domain Bacteria; phylum Pseudomonadota; class Gammaproteobacteria; order Burkholderiales; family Burkholderiaceae_C; genus Limnohabitans. The sequence continues at coordinate 116,154 of CANGPN010000007.1, forward strand.
GCATTTCCCCCGCATGGGTTTCATCATGAAAAAGGTGGACGCATGATCACGGAGTTCAAAGGCAAAACAGCTGTATTGACAGGCGGCGCATCCGGCTTCGGTTTGGAATGTGCGCGCATAGGTGCGTCACTTGGCATGAATTTGGTGCTGGTCGATGTGCAAAAAGACGCACTCAAAAACGCACACGATGAAATGAAAGCGCTGGGTGTGCAAGTCATGGCCAAGCGTGTCGATGTGTCCAATGCAGATGACATGCAAGCACTGGCCCATGATGTGAAAGAACGTTTTGGTGCGCCGCATTTTGTCTTCAACAACGCAGGCGTGGGCGCAGGCGGACTGGTGTGGGAAAACTCTGTGCAAGACTGGGAGTGGCTGCTGGGTGTCAACCTTTGGGGCGTGATTCACGGCGTGCGTTTGTTCACGCCGATGATGTTGGAAGCCGCCAAACAAGACCCGCATTGGCAAGGCCATATCGTCAACACCGCCAGCATGGCCGGTTTGCTGACACCCCCGAACATGGGCATTTACAACGTCACCAAACACGCGGTGGTGTCTCTCACTGAAACCCTGTACCAAGATTTACATCTGGTCAGCGACCAGTTGAGTGCCAGTGTCTTGTGTCCATATTTTGTGCCCACCGGCATCAACCAAAGTGAGCGTAACCGCCCCGGACATTTGGCCGCCGCCCAACCCACGCAAAGCCAGCTCATCGGCCAGGCCATGAGTGACAAAGCGGTGAGCAGCGGCAAAGTCACTGCTGCCCAAGTTGCACAAATGGTGTTTGACGGCATACGCGTGAATCAGTTTTATATTTACAGCCACCCCAAAGCCTTGGGCAATGCGAAAACACGTTTTGATGCCATCGTGGCCGGTACCAATCCGCCGGACCCGTTTGCAGAACGTCCTGACATCGGCATACAACTGAGACAAGCATTGCGGGGTTGAGAGATGTTGACGATTGAAAACCAGCTCGCGCTTGAGCTGAAGGTCAGGCCTGAGCAAATACAAAGCGCCGTGGCCTTGTTGGATGGTGGAGCCACCGTGCCTTTTATTGCGCGTTACCGCAAAGAAGCCACGGGCAATTTAGACGATATACAACTGCGTGAACTCGAAGCACGTTTGGCTTATTTGCGTGAATTGCAGGCGCGGCGCGAAACGGTGATTGCCAGTATTCAAGAGCAGGGCAAGCTCACGCCCGAGCTGCACCAGAGCTTGTTTCAAGCCGCCACCAAACAAGAGCTGGAAGATTTGTATTTGCCCTTCAAGCCCAAGCGTCGCACCAAAGGCATGATTGCGCGTGAAGCCGGTTTAGAGCCTTTGGCAGACAAGTTGTTTGCACAACCGCAGCTTGACCCGCTGCACGAAGCACAGGCGTTTGTGCTGGCGGCAGATGCGATTGAAGGCGCAGATTTTTCGACCGTGAATGCAGTGTTGGACGGTGTGCGCGATTTGCTGTCTGAGCGTTGGGCCGAAGACGCGGGCTTGATCAACTTTGTGCGCGAATGGCTGTGGCAGGAAGCAGGTTTGAAAAGCAGCTTGGCCAAAGGCAAAGATGAAAACCACGCGGATGTTGCCAAGTTCAGAGACTATTTTGATTACGAAGAAGCGCTGTGCAAAGTGCCTTCGCACCGCGCCTTGGCGGTATTTCGCGGACGCGCATTAGAGTTGTTGGATGTGAAATTGGCGGTGCCGCACACAGAGCCGCCGTCCGATAGCAAAGCCAAGCCTGAGTCGCTAGCCATAGGCCGCATCGCCGGTTATTTGAATTGGCGACACCAAAGCCGCGCAGGCGATGATTTTTTGCGCAAATGCATAGACTGGACCTGGAAGGTCAAACTCAGTTTGTCATGCGAACGTGATTTGTTGACCCGCTTGCGCGAATCAGCCGACAAAGTCGCCATCAAAGTATTTGCCGACAACTTGCGTGATTTACTGTTGGCCGCACCTGCGGGGCCACGCGTGGTCATGGGCTTAGACCCCGGCATTCGCACCGGTGTGAAAGTGGCTGTGGTCGATGCCACCAGCAAATTGGTGGCCACGCACACCGTGTATCCGCATGAGCCGCGCCGCGATTGGGAAGGCGCTCTGCACACACTGGCGCAGTTGTGTGTGGCGCACGGTGTGAGTTTGATTGCGATCGGCAACGGCACAGCCAGCCGTGAGACCGACAAGTTGGCAGCTGAATTGATTCAACGGTTGGGCAAACTGCCAGATGCAATCAGCATTCAAAAAGTGGTGGTCAGCGAGGCCGGTGCTTCGGTCTACAGCGCCAGCGAATTGGCCAGTCAGGAAATGCCCGATATCGATGTGTCATTGCGTGGTGCTGCCAGCATTGCTCGCCGTTTGCAAGACCCGCTCGCTGAGTTGGTGAAGATTGACCCGAAATCCATAGGCGTGGGGCAGTACCAACATGACGTGAACGCCTTCGATTTGAACCGCAGCTTGGACGCGGTGGTGCAAGATTGTGTGAATGCCGTAGGCGTGGATTTGAACACCGCCAGCGTGCCCTTGCTGAGCCAAGTTTCCGGCTTATCTAAACATCTGGCGCAATCGGTGGTGCGCTGGCGTGACAGCCACGGCGCATTCGCCAACCGCAAACAATTGTTGGATGTGACGGGCTTGGGTCCTAAAACCTTCGAGCAATGCGCGGGTTTTTTACGCATACGCGGCGGCAACAACCCTTTAGACATGACTGGCGTTCACCCCGAGAGTTACCCTGTGGTGGAAAAAATATTGGCGCACAGCGGTCAACCGATTGAAAGTCTGATGGGCCGCGCCGACATGCTCGCCAGCTTGCGGCCAGAGATGTTTGCCAACGACACCGTTGGTGTCATCACGGTGCGCGACATACTGAAAGAAATCGAAAAACCCGGACGCGATCCGCGTCCTGCATTTGCAGTGGCACGCTTCAACGAAGGCGTGGAAACCGTGGCTGACCTCAAACCCGGCATGATGCTGGAGGGCACTGTCAGCAACGTGGCTGCGTTCGGTGCATTCGTCGATTTGGGTGTGCATCAGGATGGGTTGATACACGTGAGCCAACTCAGCAACAAATTCATCAGCGATGCACGCGAAGTGGTGAAAACCGGTGACATCGTCAAAGTGAAAGTGTTGGAAGTCGATGTGGCACGCCAGCGCATCAGCTTGTCGATGAAAACCGATGCGTCACCGATAGCCGCCAAGTCAGACAAAAACCAGGCACACAGCCCCCGTGACCACAGACCTAAAAGCGCGGGCGGTTACACCGCACCTCCAGCTGCCAGTGGTTCGGCCATGGCAAGTGCGTTCGCCAAATTGCAAGGTTTGAAGAAATGAAAGCACTGCAAATTCACGCCGGACCCGCAGCCTTGGCGCACATCGAAGCCAAGGGATTGAAACCGCAAGACATCAGCGTGATACCCGGTGCGGCAGGCGGCCCCAAAGGTTTGATACTCGGGCCGATGGATCGTTATTTGTTTGACCAATGGCTGCCGCGCAGTAACCAGCCTATCGATTTGGTCGGCGCATCCATTGGTGCATGGCGCATGGCCACTGCATGTTTGCCAGACCCGCGTGCCGAGTTGCTGGCTTTGGAAGAGGCTTATGTGCACCAGGATTACAAACTGGCACCGGGACAAAACCGACCGACTGCGCAACAAGTCAGCGACGATTTCTCTGCCAACTTACACCGCTTTTATGACAAGCGTATACACAAGGTTTTGCAACACCCGCGCTACCGTTTACATGTGATGACCTCGCACGGTCGGGGCGTCTTGCACCGTGGCACGGCGCTGCGAACAGCCATCGGCTATGCGGGTGCTTATCTGACGAATGCCGTTAACCGTCGCGCAATGGGTTTGTGGTTGGAGAGGGTGGTGTTTTCATCTGCTTTCCTGGGGCATCCGCAACCGCTGCCGTTTCATACCGGTGACTACAGAACACAGCAGTTCGCTTTGTCTGAAGATAATTTTTTAGATGCAGTGCTTGCCAGTTGCTCTATTCCATTTGTGTTGAAAGCGGTGCACGACATAGATGGCGCTCCGCGCGGCGCTTATTGGGACGGTGGCATCACGGACTACCACTTGCATTTGGACTACCGCGCTGCCAAAGGTTTGACGCTGTACCCGCATTTTCAAAAAAATCTGGTTCCGGGTTGGCTCGATAAAAAACTCAGTTGTCGCCACGCGGCCACGCCTTTTTTAGACACCACCATCGTGTTGTCGCCCAACCCAGAGTGGGTGAAAACATTGCCTAACGGAAAACTGCCTGACCGCACCGATTTCATGACCTATAACCGCGATCTGGCGGGTCGGGTGAGGGTTTGGCAGACCGCGATAGCAGAGTCCGGCAGACTGGCAGATGAACTGGCCGAGTGGTTGCTCAGGCCGGATGCCAAGTTGGTTCAAGCTTTGTAACTGAGCCGGGTTCAATTCCGGTCGGTGTATGTCAAGCAAGCCAAGAGGCTCGCCGCCATTCAAGAACGCAAAGACTCCACGGCTGCGCCGATTGACAGTGGCATGAACATTTCCACATGGCCCATGTCTGCTTCCACAAACACCTCACCGCGTCTTATGAAACCTTGACGCTTGTAAAAGTTTTCAGCATTGCATTGGGCGTGTAACACCACCTCACGGTCGCCGCGTTTTTTGGCGGCATCCAATAAACCGCTCAACACCTGATCGCCCAACCTCAAGCCGCGCAAATTGCGTTTCACCGCCATGCGCCCGATTTTGGACACACCGTCAACAGCAGGCAATAAACGCCCGGTTGCCACCGCCAAGCCCATGCGGTTGTGCAGCACTGCGTGCAAGCTGCGGGCATCAAATTCGTCCCATTCCAGTTCCTGGCTCACACCTTGTTCTTCAACAAACACTTCAGTGCGCAAAGCACCGGCCACATTTTTCAACGCACCCCAGCTACCGAGTTGCAGTTTGACCATGGCCTCGCCTTGTTCATAGCCCAGCAAAGTGTCGCGCAGTTCTTGCGGCACGGGTTTGGAAGTTTGGGTGCTGGGCTCGGCGTACACATACACCAGTTCACCGGTGACCAGCACCTGGTTGCCGCGAAATGCGCAGGCCTGGAAGGTGAGGGAGGAGTTGCCAATGCGTTGGCAACGCATGCCTATGTGCAGCAAATCGTCATACACGGCTGAAGCTTTGTATTCGAGTGAGGATTTGACGACATAAAGGTCGCCGCCGAGGTCATGCATGGTTTGCTCATAGGGGAGAACCAGGTTGCGCCAGTAGTCACCGACCGCCGTGTCAAAGTACATCAGGTAATGGCCGTTGAACACGATTTTTTGCATGTCCACTTCCACCCATCGCACGCGCAGCGGGTGGAAAAATCGGAAATCCTGTTTTTGCATGATGGGGTGCCGCCGTCCGTTAAAGTCGCAGCATCCTACAACGCATTCGAGGCAAGCTCCATGTCCAGCATTCTCTACATCACCCAAATCCATATCGAACCCGGCGCACTTCATCGTCTGGCTGAGGAATGTCAACGCAACCGCATCAGCCGTCCCTTGATCGTCACTGATGCAGGCATCAAAGCAGTCGGTTTATTGCAAAAGGCGTTGGACGCTTTGCCCGGCGTGACTTGCACCGTGTTTGACGGCACGCCTTCCAATCCCACCGAAGCCGCAGTGCGGGCAGCGACTGCTTTGTGCCATGAGCACCAATGCGACGGCTTGATTGCCATCGGTGGAGGTTCTTCCATGGACTGCGCCAAAGGCGTGGCCATTTCTGCGACGCACCCGGGTCCTTTGACGACTTACGCCACCATCGAAGGCGGCTCCGCACGCATCACCGACAAGGTGTTGCCATTGATAGCGATTCCCACCACCGCTGGTACCGGCAGCGAGGTGGCGCGTGGGGCCATCATCATCGTCGACGACGGCCGCAAACTCGGTTTCCATTCCTGGCATCTGGTGCCCAAAACCGCGTTGCTCGACCCGGACCTGACGCTGGGCTTGCCGCCTTTGATGACAGCGGCCACCGGCATGGACGCGATCGCGCATTGCATGGAGACTTTCATGTCAGCCGCATTCAATCCACCGGCTGACGGCATCGCATTAGACGGTTTGCAACGCGGCTGGGCCAACATTGAAAATGCCACGCGCAACGGTCAAGACCGCGACGCGCGTTTGCAAATGATGAGCGCGTCCATGCAAGGCGCGTTGGCATTTCAAAAGGGTTTGGGTTGCGTGCATTCGCTCAGCCACAGCCTGGGTGGCATCAACCCGCGTTTGCACCACGGCACGTTGAACGCCATGTTTCTTCCCGCCGTCATCGCTTTCAATGCGCAGGCCGAATCCATGAAAAAAGAAAACCGGCTGGTTCGCATGGCGCAAGCCATGGGTTTGACGCCCGGCAACGACCCGGCGAAAACTTTGGGCGATGCCATCAAACACATGAGCGCGGCTCTGGGTTTGCCCTCTGGTTTGGCGGCCATGGGCGTGACCGAATCGCAGTTTGACGACATCATCAAAGGCGCATTGGCTGACCATTCACACAAAACCAATCCGCGTGATGCCAGCGTGGCCGATTACCGCGCCATGTTGCTGGCAGCCATGTGAATTAAATATCGTCGCGTAATGCGTAGGGCAGGGGGTGCAGCCTCAGCACACTGCCAGTGGTATCGGCGGGGTGTAAATCACCCGTTTCAGTAGAGGCAGTTTGTAAACACACCAGCGCCCAATGGCAATGCTGTGGATGAGATACGGATTGCACCACTTGGCCCGCCGGTTGACTGGCATCGGTTGAATTGAAAATTTCTTGTCCTGCTTGCAAAGGCAGGGCGCTGCTGGCTATGTAGGTACGGCGCTTCAAAATACCTCTGAATTGGCTGCGGGCCACCACTTCTTGCCCCGGGTAACAGCCCTTTTTGAAATTCACACCGTCCACCGATTCGTAGTTCAGCATTTGCGGCACAAAGGCTTCGAAGGTGGCGGCTTGTACATCGCCTATGCCGCTCAAAACGTCGGATAGCAACCAATCGTCAATAGACAAACCTTGGTTTTGCACAGGCGCGATGGATGGCGAAATCAGCAAAGACCTGACAAGACCCGCAGCGGGGTAAAGACTGACAGACCAACTGTCCTTTTCACGGCTTAACTGCCACGGTGCAGGTTTTTCAGTCAGGGCAGCCAAGCGCCCGTTGACCGTCCATTCGGCAGAGGCGTCAGTGAGTTTCACCTTCGCACGCAGCACAAACATACTTAATCGCTTCAGGGTTTGCGACAGTAAATCGGCGCGTATCACCAGCAGCACTTCTTCTTCTGAGGTTTTGAATCCGACCAAGCTGGCTTGCATGCGGCCCTTGGCGTTACAAAACGCCGCCAGCCTGGCGTGCTGCATACCCAGCAACAGAAAATCCTGGGTGAGCTGGTTGTGTAAAAAAAGTGCGGCTTCAGGTCCGCGTGCTGCTATCACACTTAAATGTGGCAGAGCGCAGAAACCCGTGGCGGGCAAGACCGGTAAAGCAAGTTCAGTGAAGGAAGACATCATGCCTCTATTATCATGTCCGCTTTACTTATTTATCAGGACAGGCTCGTGATTACTTGGTTTTGGCGCTTGGTCAGTCTGTTGCTGTTGACCGCCATTTTGGTTTTGTCTGCCGCTGCCTGGTGGATTTGGCGTCCGCTGCCCCTGAATGCTGCAACCGTAGATCTGTCCATCGAGCCCGGTCAACCGGTCAAAGTCATTGCCGACATCATCGTGAAGTCGGGTGTGGAAGTGCCTGCGACCGCCTTGTATTACTTTTTCAAACTCAGCGGCCAATCCCGGCAAATTCGCGCCGGCAGTTATGAAATCAACCAAGGTAATTCGGCCTACGACTTATTGAACAAGCTGGTACGCGGCGAGGAAAACCTGAAAAACCTGACTATCGTCGAAGGATGGAACTGGCGTTCGCTGCGCCAAGCCATGGACAAATCGGCGTTTCTCAAACATGATTCATCCAGTTTGAGCGACGAAGAAATCATGAGTCATTTGGGCAAAGCAGGTGTGGCCGCAGAAGGCCGGTTTTTTCCGGACACCTACAACTTCGGCAAAGGCAGCTCTGACCTGGACCTGTTGCGCCGTGCGGCCCGCGCCATGGACAAACGTTTGGAGTCAGCCTGGGCTAACCGCGACATGGGCCTGCCATTGAAAAATGCCGGTGAAGCTTTGACGCTGGCCAGCATTGTTGAAAAAGAAACCGGTTTGAGCAGCGACCGCAGCATGATCGCCAGCGTGTTCCACAACCGCTTGCGCATCAACATGCCGTTGCAAACCGACCCTACCGTCATTTATGGACTGGGTGCTTCCTTTGATGGCAACCTGCGACGTATCGATCTGCAAACCGATCACCCTTGGAATACTTATGTGCACCGCGGCTTGCCGCCTACTCCTATCGCCATGCCCGGGATGGCCGCTTTACAGGCCACTTTGCACCCGGCCACCAGCAAAGCCTTGTATTTTGTAGCGCGCGGCGACGGCAGCAGCCAGTTCAGTGAGAACCTGGCCGACCATAACGCTGCCGTGGACCGCTACCAGCGATCCGTCTCTACCGGCAAGGCACAATAAGCCTTATGCAAACAGGCATTTTCATCAGTTTTGAAGGTATAGACGGCGCAGGAAAATCCAGCCACTTACAAGCAGTCGCCGATGCCTTTCGCCTGCAAGGAAAAACATTGGTTCAAACGCGCGAACCCGGCGGGACAGCACTGGCAGAGAAATTGCGGGAGTTGGTGTTGCACGATGCCATGGATCCCCTTTGTGAAGCGCTGCTGGTGTTTGCCGCCAGACGCGACCATTTGCAACAAGTGATTGAGCCCGCCTTGGCGCGCGGCGAAGTGGTCTTGTGCGACCGCTTCACCGATGCCACTTTCGCCTACCAGGGTGGCGGTCGAGGCTTTGACCTGCAAGTGCTGTCTCAATTAGAGCAATGGGTGCAGGCACTGCCGGATGGCCGCTTGAGGCAACCGGATCTGACCGTGTGGTTTGAGATTAACCCGGCAGTGGCTGCACAAAGACTGGCAGCGGCAAGGGTTCCGGACCGTTTCGAGTCTCAGCCACAGACGTTTTTTCAGTTGGTCCACGAAGCCTATGAAGCGCGCGCGCGGGCGGAAGCGCAGCGCTTTGCTCGGATTGCAGCCGATGCCCCCATGGAGGCGGTGAGGCAAGCGGTACTGAATGCCTTAAGCGCGAGCGGTTTGCTGCAGGCGGAGGCGACATGAGTTTGCTTGCGCCCTGGTTACAAAGCCAATTGCAGACCTTGATGCTGCGTTCAGGCCATGCTTTTTTGCTACAAGGGCCCTCAGGCTTAGGGCAATACGAGCTCGGTTTGGCCCTGGCTGCCGCCTGGCTGTGTCAGCAACCCACGTCTGACGGAGCTTGCGGCACTTGCCCGAGTTGCCACGGCATACAAGTCCGCGCGCATTCCGATTTGACCGTGCTCATGCCTGAAACTGAGATGTTGGCGCTGGGCTGGCCGTTGAGCGAGAAAGCGCAAAAAGACATAGACGAGAAAAACCGCAAACCCAGCCGGGAGATACGGGTCGAGTCCATGCGTCAATTGCTGGGTTTTACCCAGACTACCGGCAGCAGCGCCAACGGCAAAGTGGTGTTGATCAGCCCAGCGGAGCGCATGAATACCATCACCGCCAATACTTTATTGAAAACCCTGGAAGAACCGCCCGGCAATACCCGATTCATATTGGCTTGTCACGCAGCGCACGAATTACTGCCGACGGTACGCAGCCGCTGCCAAAACCACAGCATGCTGTGGCCCACGGTTGAGCAGGCCGGTCAGTGGCTGCAGTCCCAAGGCGTATCGGAGCTGCAAACCCTGGTTTTGCTGCAGGCCGCCGGAGGCCGGCCAGAGGATGCGCTGGCTTTGTACCAGGCAGGTATCCAAGCCAGCCAATGGCGCGCCTTGCCCATGCAACTCAGCCGCGGCGATCCCGGCGCTTTGGCTGATAACCCGGCGGCATTGGTCCTCTCCAGCTTGCAAAAACTTTGTCATGACATGCTGCAAACCAGTGTCGGCGGCCCGCCCCGTTATTTTCAAGCAGGCGATCTGCCCAAAACCGCCAACTTCAAAGCGCTCAGCCAGTGGTCGCGCGAACTGCTGCAAAGCGCTAAATCTGTGGATCACCCTTACCAGCAGGGTTTGCTGCTCGAGGCCTGGGTGAACCGCGCTCAAGTCGCGTTGAGTGCAAGGGGCTGAGCATGTATACAGATTCACACTGCCATTTGAATTTCCCCCAACTGCAATCGCGCATGAGCGAAATACGACAGGAGATGCAAGCTGCTCAGGTCAGCCGGGCATTGTTGATCAGCACCCAATTAGAAACTTTCGAGGATGTGCACCGACTGGCCATGGCCTATGACAATTTCTGGTGTACTGCCGGCGTTCACCCGGATGAAGACCAGGTTCAGGAGCCGACACTGGAGGACTTGCTGCGGACAGGTCAGCGTCCCAAGGTTGTCGGAATAGGCGAGACCGGGCTGGATTACTACCGTCTGGGGGAGCGCTCTTTGGCCGACATGGAATGGCAGAGACAACGCTTCAGATTGCATATACGTGCCGCCCGGGAACTCCAATTGCCGCTGGTCATACACACACGCAATGCAAGTGCAGACACATTGGCCATATTAAAAGAAGAGGGCGAAAACGGCGGCAGCGGCTCGGTCGGCGGCGTGTTTCATTGCTTCACCGAAACCGCAGAGGTCGCAAAAGCCGCCTTAGAACTCGGTTTTTATATCTCTTTTTCCGGTATTTTGACGTTTAAAAACGCTCAGGATTTGCGCGATATAGCGGCGTGGGTGCCCTTGGATCGAATATTGATTGAAACCGACAGCCCTTATCTGGCACCGGCTCCTCACCGCGGCAAAACCAACAACCCCTCCTTGGTGCCTTGGGTAGCCAAGCAAATCGCTGGTATCCGACAACTGGATGATTTGGCAGTAGCCAAGCTGACTTCAGTCAATTTTGACCGCTTATTCAAGGGGGTTTTAATTTGATAAATTACTTTAAATACCTTTTATATCTTATTGTTATTATTGGATTTAATAGCGCATCCGCTGGTTCATACGATGATTTTTTCAAAGCCATAGAACTGGACCAGCCTGAGGTCGTCAGCCAATTGCTGGCTCGTGGTTTTGACCCCAACAGCCCCAGCCCCAAGGGCACGCCTGCGTTGATTCTGACCTACCAAAAAAAATCCTTCAAAGTCCTTGATGTACTGGTTGAATGGAAAACAACCAATTTGAACGTGCAAAGCGCCGACGGTGAAAACCTGTTGATGCTGGCTGCTATTAATAATCAGATAGCGCTGGCAGATAAATTGATCAGCAAAGGCGCGGATGTCAACAAACCGGGTTGGACCGCTTTGCATTACGCCGCCAGTAAAGGTCTGATTGACATGATGCGCTTGCTGCTTGATCAACAAGCCTATCTGGATGCAGAGTCGCCCAATGGCACCACCCCCTTGATGATGGCAAGCGGTTACGGCAGTCCCATGGCGGTGAAGTTGCTGCTGGAGGAGGGTGCAGACCCGCGCATACGCAATAAACTGGGCTTGAGCGCTTTAGACATGGCTAAACAGCCGGAAAAAGCAGAAGCCAAAATATATTTACAGGCGTTTTTATTGGCTTGGGAGCAAAAGTACACCAAACCTAGCAATCAAATCAAACAATCAAGTATTGAACAAGCCGAGCCCGAGGAGACCGAGTCAGTTCAATCGGAAAAGCAGGGGATTGCGTTGAATGCTTTCAACGAAGCTGAAAACGTGCAAACTCAAGAACCCGCAGGGGTTATGACCGAAGTCCCTGGAAGCCAGGCCTCATTGACCGCCGCGCCTCAAATTGCGAATCCAGATCAGCTACAACCGACAGAAGAAGATATTCAGGAGGCGGTTACCGAACCGGTCCAACACACCATCAACATAGAAATGCAAGCTGTACGACCGGTTTACAAATTGCCGGATGAACCAGTCATGCCATCAAAAAGTGATACCACCGGTGCATCACCAGTCAAGCCGAACACACCGGGTCTCTCGGAAGCAATCAAAGAAATCATTAGAAAAGCAGACGCTCACAATGGCGGCGCAGTCAGGGTCAAACCATTAGACACGAACAACAAAAATACCTCATACACAAGGCAATTACAAAGCCGCCGTGTGGTGACCGTTGACATCATTGAGGTCAATAATGAGGATGTCAGACCCGGTCAATGAGATAACAATCGGGTCACGATCACAGCACCACGCAATTCTCCGGGTTTGTAATTAACGGCTTTGTCGTTCGGGTAAAGTTTCGCAAGCTTGTCTTTGACTTCCGGGCTGATTTGCTCAGGTGTGCCATGGCAGGCTGTACACATGGGCTGCAAAACTATGGGCTTGGCGTACCGTAACTCCAAGTCGTAGGCGCCTGTTTTAATGACTTCTACGTATTCAATGTCATAGGCCTTGTCGCCTGCAGCCAGTCTGGATTGAAATTTTTCCAATGCCTTGGTTTGCCATTCGTTGGGCGTGCCCATGTCCTGGTTGCGTGCCCGGGTGCCCACGCGGTAAACCTGAACCTGGTTTTTCATCGACAAAGTCATGGCGATTTCAGGCGCTTTGGTTTTGCACACACCAATGGCATTCAACGGACCGCCGTCAGCCATGGCGGCTTGCAAAGTCTGGCTTAATTCCTTGAGCATGGCCGCTCCGATATCACGGGTTTCTTGCATGGCGGATTCATTGCGCGCAGGTCCCGGCTGTGCCTTGACAGCGAAACCGGATATAAGCATGACTGTGAGTAGCGCTTTGGCTGCATTCACAGTAACTGTGTTTTTTTGACTTAACATAATATGCATCGTATTAAATGGAATTGAGGGTGGGTTCAGGCTTTATCGGCCGGTTTGAGTTGTATGGCTTTGTGTTCCAGAAATTCTTCAAACCCGTATTTGCCGTTTTCACGTCCGTTACCGGATTGTTTGTAGCCGCCGAATGGCGCATTGCCGTTGAACGGCGCGCCGTTGATGTCCACCTGGCCGGTGCGCATGCGGCGTGCAAAAGCAATCGCGTGTTCGTCGGAACCGCTCCAAACGCCGCCACCCAGACCATAAATGGTGTCGTTGGCAATGTGAGCGGCATCATCTTCATCTTTGTAAGTCAATACCACCAGCACAGGACCGAAAATTTCCTCACGGGCCAGCGTGTCATCCGGTTGTACGCGTAAGGCCGTGGGATGCACGAAATAGCCTTTGTCGAACGCTGGTTTGTCAGCGCCGCCAGCAATCAATTCAGCGCCTTCTTTCAAACCTTGTTCGATAAACCCGAGCACACGGTCACGCTGGGTGGCCGTGATCAACGGGCCTAAGCGGGAGTTTTCATCCAGACTGGGGCCTAAAGGATATTTGGCGATACCTGCTTGCAACAAAGATTTGATCTCGCCATAGCGCGCTTCGGGCACCAACATGCGTGTGTGCGCTGAGCAGGTTTGACCACTGTTGAGCAAACACGCGGCCAAGGTGCCTTTGACAGCGGCTGCCATGTCTGCATCCGGCAGCACAACGCTGGCAGATTTACCACCCAGCTCCAAAGTGACGCGCTTGACCGATTCAGCAGCCAGTGCAGCGACGCGTTTACCGGCGCGGGTTGAACCTGTGAAGCTGACCATATCAACTTCAGGGTGGCTGGCCAAGACTTCACCGACCACTGGTCCGGCTCCGTTGACCAGATTGAACACACCGGCAGGCAGACCGGCTTCATGGATGATTTGCGTCAGGATCATGGCGTTGACCGGGGCAATCTCGCTGGGCTTGAGCACCACGGTACAACCGGCGGCCAATGCAGGCGCCACTTTCAAAGTGATTTGGTTCAGCGGGAAATTCCACGGCGTGATGCAACCGACCACGCCAATCGGCTCGCGTACCACCAGCGAGTTACCCACTTTTTCTTCGTAGGAATAGGCTCTAGCAACCTTGGCGGCATTGCCCCAATTGAACACCGGCCCGCCTACTTGGATCATCTTGGCCATTTTGATCGGCATGCCGACCTCACGGGCAATCGCTGTGGCCATCTCGTCTGTACGTGCTTTCAGACCGGCGACGATCTTGTCTATGTATTGACAGCGTTCCTCGACACTGAGTGCAGACCAAGCTGGAAATGCAGCCCGGGCAGCCAACACAGCTTGCGCAGCCTCCTCTGCCGTGCCTTGCGGTACCGTGGCCATCACTTCTTCTGTGCTGGCATCGTGAACTTCAAAATGGGCTTTGGATGTGGCTTGTTGCCATTGGCCGTTGATGTAGTGTTGGTTGTAGCTGGTCATAGGGACTTCGGGGTTGTTTAAATGCTCAAGGCATTGTAGATGCGGCTTGAAGTGTGCATTGCTAGGATTTAAGGCACTCTTGGTCGACCCATCCGGAGGGTTTGGCATTTATGCAGTTGTAGTTTGAAGGCACGCTTGGTCGACCCATCCGGTGTGCTTTTTTTCTGCGCTTTCGCTGGAAAAAAACACCCCCTCCGAGTCGACCTGATGTGATGCTTCCGTAATAGAAAAATTTCTGACTTCAATATAGATTAGTTTGACGAACTGCAGAAACGCTGAGTGGCAAAAATAAAGTGATAGCCGCAGATCCGCAGTCGGAGAAAAGTGCGAGTGGACAAACGACATGGCGGGCGGGCCGACGCGAACGTTACGGCTTCGCCGTGGTGAGCGGCGACCGACCCGGCGTGGCGTGAGCACATCACTTAAAGCGGACTGGCGCGTTCAGTGCGAATGATGCCCGTGATGCGCCCACAGCAAAAACGCCTCGCACCCTTCCCTGAGCAAACTGACCTTGCGCCCTACTGGCAAACACAGCTTGGTCGCCACATGACCGAATGGCAAACCCGTCAACACAGGCACCTTCACCTGACTGCGCAACCAACTCACGACCGATGAAAGTTTGTAGCCCTTGTCATGTGACGAGAGTTTGTAATCCGTGAATTGCCCCAACACTATGGCTTGCTGCTTGGCCAACACACCGGCGTTCAACAACTGCGTCAACATGCGTTCAATGCGGTAAGGGTGTTCGGCCACATCCTCCAGAAACAACACGCCCTGCTCAATCGGCGGCAAATACGGTGTCCCCACCAGACTGCACAACACGCTCAGGTTGCCACCCCACAACACGGCCTCCTCAGCCAGCATGGCGAGTTTGGGCAAATGCGCTAAATCGGTGGTCGGCAACCGCCAACCCGCGCCCTCTCCCCTGCCCTGTGCCATGTCGTCAAAACAATCTTGCATGATGTCATCGATGTCATTCGCGCCAAAGTCGGCGCATGCATGAGGACCGGCCCAAGTCTGAGCACCTGTCTTCGCCAGCAAACCCATTTGCAATGCCGTGAAGTCGCTGTGCCCGACCCAGCGACTGCCCTGCTTGATCGAAGCTGCAATCGCTTTGTAGGGCAGCTTTTTCATCAAGCGCGTGATGCCGTAACCACCGCGCGTCAGCATGACCACATCCGCGCCGCTGGCCGCTGCCCGGGCAATTGCTAGCAAGCGTGTGTCGTCATCTCCTGCAAAACGTTGTTCGCTGGTTAAAGCGTCGGGATCAAGCTCAACGTCATGCCCTTGTTTGCTCAGGTGCTTCACACTGCGGCGCAGTGCAGCTTTGTCGCGAACAGCGCCTGACGGGGAGTAAATGTAAATATGCATGTGTGTTTAAAAATCAGTTCAACATAGGCTGTGTGTGAACAAGCCTGCCGGGTCTGACTGTACAGCCACTCACAACAGCTTGACATTGAATATTGGCTTCAGCCGGGACCGAAGCCATTCAGTGCAAGTTGGTACAACTGCTCTGTGCCCACTTGACCGCCTTTGAGCAGCACTTCTTTACCGTGTATTTGCGGGTCGGATGAAACCAGGCTGGCGAAATGCGCGTTTTGTACAAAGTGGCTGGCCTTGATTTGCAAAGCCTCAGCCCCCAGCGCACGCATGGTGAAGCTCGATGAATCGCCACCCGCCACCACCAATCGCTTCAGTGGTGTTTCACGAAAAGCGCGGCCAGCCAGTTGCGCAAAACACTTACCGATACGCTGGGCTAACCCTCCAGCCGGCCAGTCGGCGGTGAACGCCCTGAGCTGCGCTGTGTGCGGGTCATGCGGGCCTTCGGCGGTATAGACCACCACGCTTTGACCGGCGTTCAACAGATCAAGCGCTTGCTGCTGCAACTGAGCAAACCCAGTATCGTCTGTGCCTAGCAAGACATCGTTGCTTAAACGCAGACACACGAAACCGCATTCACGGGCATGGTGAATTTGGGCCGCCGACAAGGCAGAGCAACTGCCGGACAACACCAGCAATCTGTCGGTGGCTGCCAGTTGCTGCACCGGGGTTTGGCCTTGAACTTGTCCGTCTTCACGCAAAAACTGTCCCAAACCATGGGCCAGTCCTTGCGCCGACATGGCGCAGACCTGTTGCGCTTGCGAAAGCTGCCACACAGTTGCAGCCGTTGTGACCACGTGTTGCTGCGTCAAACCATCAAACACTGCGCTGCTGAATTCATGCAATGACAAAGCCAGCTCATCGTGACTTGACACATGTTGCTCAAGCATTCGCACATCTACTTGCGTTTCCACTGAAAACCCCTGCGCTGACAACACCGCCTTCAAATCTGCTTCATGCATGGGTGTCACAGGATGGACTGACATCACCGGATGCCGGTCTAACCGAAATACCTGCTGACCGGCACGGGCAAAGTGGTTGCCAAACAGCGTGTACCTACCGAATTCGGGCGCGGCTGCATGCACAGGCACAAAACTTTCCGGCCAGACTTGGCGCATCAAATGGATGGCGTGCCCCAAACTACCAGTGTGTGGCGAACTGTCAAATGTGGAGCAGCATTTGTATTGCACCAACGGCACGGCCAGTCGCGAGAAATCTTGCAACACTGGTAGCAATTCTGCGGTCATGGCATGTGTGTCCAATGAACGTGCTGTACCGGCCACACCAACCACATCGCATTCCAAGCTTGCTTGCCTGAGCACATCGAATCCCGGGTTGCTGAAATACAAACGCGTCAGCAAACCATGGCGGGCGTATTGCGCCGCGTTGTCGGATGCGCCGGTGAAATCGTCGCCGTAAAACAGCACGCGGGCACGTGGTGAAATTTTTTGCGTCATGGCATCAACCCAAGGAGCCGAAAGTGGCGATGGCTTCCCGCAGTTCCCGCTGGCTTGCTGCCGCATGCTGCAACGGCACACCGGCCATGGCCGCTTCCCACGCTTGACGTAAAGCGTTCACGCCCGCAGCAACGCCGCCGGGGTGCGCAAACAATCCGCCGCCGGCCAAAAACAGCAAGTCTGAGGACTGCAATTGGTCCCATGTGGGATGCGCTTGCATCACTGTTTGACCCGATGAAAAAACAGGCATGACTGTGCAAGGCTTGTGATTGAACATCGGTTGAAGACAGGCACGCGCAGAAGCGATGACGCTGTCGTCATCTTCTTGAAATTTGTTGGCTATGCCGTTGACATGCATATGGTCCACCCCGGCCAGCCGCCACAGTTTTTGCCAAGCCACGTATGACCAACCTTCCCGCACATAGCCCCAGCCGTTGCGGTGCGCATGAATGGGTAGTTGCGCATGTTGGCGAAACGCATTGAAGCCGCTCATGCCCACCGAGTTCAAACTCAGCATCACCGCAGTGCCGCCTTCGGCCATCACCAGATCATGCCGTCTGCGCATCTCATCGAGTTCACCGGTGAGGTTGAATGCATACATTACTTTGCGACCACTGCGTTCAGCGTGTTGACGTATCACTGCCATGCACAGTCGCACGCGTTCCTCAAACGGACAGGCAGGGCCATCGGCTTGCAACTCATCGTCTTTGATGAAATCAATCCCTGCTGCACACAACTGCTCGACCATGGCGGCTGTGTCTGTAGCGCTCAAGCCCACCGAAGGTTTGATGATGGTGCCTATCAACGGCGCTTGCGGCACGCCACACAGCATGCGTGTACCGCTGATACCGAATGCCGGTCCCGGGTAGGCATCGGCGAACGCCTGCGGCAGTGTCATGTCAAGCAAACGCAAACTGTGCACCGGACGCAGTTCGTACAAATTTCCAGCGACAGTGGCCATGAGGTTGGTCAAAGACGGGCCGATATTGGCCAGCGGCCAGGACAGTGTCAAACGGTAATGGCGCAGATCACCGCTTGGTGGCTGGTCATCCAACGCCTGTATGTCGTAGGTGGCTGCTGCGCGCGCTTTCAACAGCTCGTCTTCGCCGGGAATCGCTATGAAGGTGCCGCTGGATTGTTCGCCTGCAATCAAGGCTGCGGTGCGCTGCGGATCCGCCGAAGTACTGATCTGGTATGTGGCGGTGATGCGGTCACTCATTCTTTTGAAACCTTATATGTAGCTGCCTAAAACTCACAGACCTCGCGCGCCGCTGGCGAAAAATCCACCATCGACAGGCATGGCAATACCGGTGATGTAAGACGCTGGCTCGGATGCCAAAAACTGCACCACAGCAGCGATTTCATCCACATTGCCGTAACGCTCCATGGGAATGGCTTTTGAGTATTCCTGGCGAAATTGCGCGCTGTGCAGTTGTTGCGTGAGCGGCGTGTCCACCGGACCCGGGCAAACCGCATTGGCGGTGATGCCGTGCTCAGCCAGTTCTACAGCCATTTGCCGTGTCAACGCAATCACCGCGCCCTTAGAGGTGCCATAAGCGGTGCGGCCGCTGCCCACCGCACGCAAGCCAGCGACAGATGCGATATTGATGATGCGTCCCCATTGGTGTTTCACCATCAACCGCGCCGCATATTGGCTGCACAACAACGTGCCGGTGACGTTGATGTTCATGGTGCGCTCAAACTCTGCCAACGGAAAATCAAGGAAGGAAGAGACAGTGGCCACACCGGCTGAGTTCACCAAAATATCGCAGCGACCGGCGAGTGTGTCTATCTGTTTGAAAGCGGCTTCTATGGATGCGGGCAGACCGACATCCACGCTGACAGCGTCGGCCTGGTGACCTTGTGCGCGCAAAGCAGCCACGGTTTGATCTGCTGCCGCTTTGTCGCGGTCGGCAATGATGACCCGGTGACCCGCTGCCGCCAGATGTTGTGCCGCTGCACCGCCTATGCCCATGGCGCCGCCAGTGATCACAGCGACTCGTTGGGTATTTGAATTTCCGGACTTCACGGCATTGCTCCTGCTGGGTTCGAGTTGAAAAATGTTCGCTCGGCTTGAAGTGCGATGACACGGCCATGTTCCTGCACAAAATGGCCTGCCTGCGGCAACAGCACTGGCTCGGGGCAGTGGCGTATGTTTTTTTGCAATTCGCGCATCACCGTTTCACCCAACACCGGGTCTTGTTGGCCGATGAACATCACACTCTGTCCTTGCCAATCATGCTTTAAAAAACGGGCTGCATCGCGGGACACAGCAGCGCCGGGACTGTCAACACCCGAAGGCACCATGGGCGGAAACGCTCTCAATGCAGCACGATGCCCGGCATCGGGAAACGGTGCGTTATAGGCTGCGCATTCATCAGCGCTCATCTGCGGGTTGCCTCTGGCAAACAACTTGCCCACATCAAACAAGGGTTTGTCCGCGCACATTTTTTTCCATGCATTAAAACCATCGCTCAAGGGCTGTTCGCCTGTAGCCAAGGTGGTGTTCATCACCAACAAAGATTCGTAACGCCAAGGCTGTGCCATGGGAAGTGTCAAACCGAGTATGCCGCCCCAGTCTTGCACCACCAGTTGAATGCCTCTGAGATCTAAGGCTTCAACAAATTCAAGCAATACGTTTCTGTGCCATTCAAACGTATGTGCGCTGTCTTTTTTCGGTTTATCGCTTTTGCCGAAACCTGGCATGTCGGGGGCAATCACCCGGTGTCCTGCGCTCACAAACACCGGAATCATTTGTCTGTACAAGTAACTCCAAGCAGGGTTACCGTGCAAACACAACCAAGTGACGTCGGCATCCACAGGGCCTTCATCTAAATAATGCATGCGCAAACCGTTCAGTGAGGGCAAATCGCTGATGTAGTTCGGTTGCCATGGATAGCCTGGCAAGTTGTTAAACGCAGAGTCAGGTGCGCGTACTGCGTCATCCCGCAAGCGCGTGGCGGCAGCCTTGGTTTTTTGCGCATGCCTTTGTTGCTTGAAAAATGTTTGCAGCGGCAATGCGCATTCTTCGGCCAACACATGGCCTTGGCTGCTGGTGTGGTGGTTCAACTGCGGTTGTGCAAACACATCCATCACTGAACCACAAGCCCCGGTTTTGGGCTCGGCTGCGCCCCACACCACTTTGGACAAACGCGCATTCAATATGGCCCCGGCACACATGGTGCAAGGCTCCAGCGTCACATACAAAGTGCAACCGTCTAAGCGGTAATTACCAATTGCAGCAGCAGCTTGTCGTATCACCTGCATTTCAGCGTGAGCGCTAGGGTCGTGCTGTGCAATCGGTGCATTGTGCGCTTGGGCAATCACCACACCGTCACGCACCAGCACTGCGCCTACGGGCACTTCACCGACTGCCAACGCCATATTCGCCTGCGCAATGGCTTGTTGCATGAAATCTTCGTCATTCATGCGCCGCAATGTAACCCATGCAGGCGCTGAAATCAGTCGCGTTGGTAGCTCAACATGCGGCCCCGGTAAGGCGTGTCATCTTGCAATGGCGTGAGCAAATCCGTTTGTGTCAAACCAAAACCATTGAGCTCCATGGCTTTATGGAACGCTGCGCGGTTGCCACGGTTGGGGTCGATGATCAGCACTTGGGCATGCGCTGCTGCATGGCGTTGGATAAATCCGGCGAGTTGCTGCGGGTGGTCGCGCTCGTAAAGCACATCGCTGCCGATGATCAAATCAAATTCGCCCAACAAGGGATTGGCTCTTTCCCAATGGCCGCTGACATAAGGCAAGTCGTGCATGTCGTTGAGCAGCACATTGGCACGCAAAAAACGGTCTGTGTAAGGGTGGTAATCGGAAGCAGTGACATTGCCTGAACGACGGTGTATCACCAGACTGGCCAGCCCTAAGCCGCAGCCGATTTCAAGAATACGCAAATTGGCAATCGGCCACGTTTGCATGACATCGGCCATTTTGCGAGCCGATGGCCAGACCAAGCCAAACAGCGGCCATGTGGCCGATGAAACGCCTAAAGCCAGGGCAATGCCTAGCGGGTCATGAAACTGTTGTTTGTCGAGGAGTGAACGTATGTTCAATGCGGCACCGCCGTCGATGGCGATGCACTCTTGCTTGACCAGATAGCCCCATCCGGTATCGGACGGGCTCGGGGTCAAAACCGTCTGCGACGGGGTCCGCTCGGGCCCTTGCCTTCGATATGTCTAAAGGTGATTCGACCTTTGGTCATGTCGTAAGGAGAGAGTTCCAAGGTGACTTTGTCGCCGGCCAGAATGCGAATGTGGTGCATGCGCATCTTGCCTGCGGTGTAGGCCACGAGTTCGTGGCCGTTGTCCAAAGTGACACGGTAGCGCGAGTCGGGAAGCACCTCGCGCACCATGCCGGACATTTCCAGCATTTCTTCTTTGGACATCGGCTGCCTTTAAGCTTGCGGCTTAATCGGCTGACTTGATGTTGGACGCTTGCAGGCCTTTGGGGCCGGTGGTCACTTCAAAGCTAACGCGTTGACCTTCTGCCAGGGTTTTGAAGCCTTGGTTCTGGATCGCGG